>NZ_JALEGS010000050.1 GCF_022763345.1 Phaeodactylibacter sp. | reverse complement strand
GTTTAGTAGCATGTTGCTCTACCTGGCTTTACTGGGTAGACAGGTTTCACGCAGTCGAGGAGAAAAATCAGACTTCGTTAGAAGTCCCACGTTAGTAACCCCCGGCTAACATCAAAGAAACCGACCTCGTAGAGGTCGCATGTAAGTAATTATTGAAAAATAATACCACCACCATGATCAAAGCAGCCGTCATCGACAACGGCATCGTCGGGCTCCGCGAGAGCTACCTCGATCAGCCGCACGTGCAGTACGATTTCCTGCCCACCCATCAGGCCACCGCGCCGGACTTCAGCCCCTACGACCTGCTCGTCGTGCCCAACGGCACCGATCAGGTGGCCATGTACCGCTGGCGGGAAGCTGTACAACGCTTTCTGAATCAGGGGAAAACCCTCTTTTGCTTCGACGGATGGTTTACCCACTGGCTGCCCGGCAGTCAGTGGGTGGCGGACAACAGCAAAAAGACCATCGATATCCGCTACACCCTGAAAGCCGACCGCTACGGGCTGTTTGAAGGCGTGGACCTCGACCACTTCATCTTCTCCAACGGCATCAGCGGCTGGTGGGCCTGCGGCTACATTCAGCCTGCTCCCCAGGCGGAAGTAGTGGTTGCCGATACCTGGGGGCGCTGCATTATGCTGCTCGATGAGCAGACCACGCCGGGCACGATCTTCGCCACCGCCAGCGGCCCGCTGGGCGATTACGCTTACGGTACCACCGACGATACAGGCTCTATGGAAGGCCTGACCCGGCTGTACCACAATTTACTCACCAAACTCATCAAAACACCAGTATTATGATAGGATTACTCTTCAACGGCGTCTGGTCACAGTACGCTTTCGCGAAAGCGGGAAAATACCAGCACCTGTACCGGCTGCTGTACATTCACGACCTCACGGAAGCCTCCCTGCAGGGCCTCAAAGCCATCGCCGTGCCCTTTCAGTCCAATCAGGCGGCGATTCGGGAGCGCAAAGGCCTCATTTACGACTTCCTGAAACAGGGCGGAAAGGTTTTCGTGGCAGGCGACAGCTCCGCCGACTGGCTCGATGCGCAGTGGGAGGACCGCCCGGTCAATAACTACTGGTGGGTAAAAGACCCTAACAATCCGCCCGTATCCCAAACCGACTACAGCCATCCGGTCTACGAAGGGTTGAGTGCCCGCCACGCCTGCTGGCACACCCACGGCGTATACACCCGCATACCGGAGCACGCCCGCATCGTACAGACCAATGGCAAGGGCGAGGTCATCTCCTGGGAAACGAACCACTACGGCGGAACCCTTTTCGTGACCACCCTCGACCCGATTGTGGAGCACGGTATTCAACAAATTACCCATCTCGATCATTACGTCGACAAGCTCACCGAATGGCTGTGCGGCGTGAAGCCGGTGGGTCGGTTTGAGATGCAGGCGGCGGATTATGGCGTAGCCTGGGAGAATTGAATTAATGGAAAATCAGGTCGTGGTGCAATTCGATATGCTTTTCGCCCCAGTCGAATAGTGCTTTAAGCAGCGGCAGTACGCTTTGGCCATACTCAGTGAGTTGGTATTTGGAAACCCCTTCGCTAGTCTTGTGGACAAGTTCGTGCAGTTCGAGTTCCCGCAAAGATCGGGTGAGCATTTTCTCGGAGATTTCCGGAATGCTGCGCTTGAGCTCGCTGTATCGGGAAGCCCCTTTTGCCAGCTCAGCCACGATCAGCAGTTTCCATTTTCCGCCAAGGACTTCCATAGCGCAGCGGATGCCGCAGTAGTTGAGCGGCCGGCCCTGATCATCGGTGATAGAGAGGTCGACCGGATATTTTGATTTGAATTGTTTTTTCATGACAGGAACGTTTGCAATAAAATTAATAAATCTGACTGGCAGCCCCCCTGTTGTATCACGGACTTTTTTGTCCGTGCGCATCGCTTGTCTGTTGATGCTACTGGCCCTAGCTTGCAGTTTTCAAACCAATCACAACAGCGTTATGAAAACCATAGCATTTTTTGGAGCTACAGGCATGTTAGGGCAGCCGGTAGCCAATGAACTCGCACTACAGGGATTTGAAGTCCGCGCCCTGTTGCGTGACCCTTCCAAGGCAGAAGGGCAATTACATCCTGACATTCGTATCCTAAAAGGCGACTTGAAAGACAAAGCTGCCGTAAACCGCACACTTGAAGGAAGCGACCTGGCCTACATTAGCCTGTCGGTAGACCCCGCCACCGGGCGCAAAGATTATCAGCCAGAGCGGGAAGGCGTACAAGCCCTGCTGCAGGCTGCTGGCAAGCATTCTATCAAGGGGGTCGGTTATTTGTCTTCCCTGGTACAGAGGTACCAAGGCATGCAAGGATTCGACTGGTGGGCATTTGAACTAAAAAACCAAACAGTCCGCCGTATCCGGGAGAGCGGCCTGCCGTATCTGTTGTTCTATCCTTCAACCTTCATGGAAAACTTCGACCAAGGCAATTATCGGCAGGGAAACCGGATCACCCTTGCGGGAAAATCAGAACATCCCATGCATTTCATCGCCGGGCGGGATTATGCCCGACAGGTGAGCCAGGCATTCCGACAGTTTGAGGGCCAAAGCAGGGAATACGTCATACAGGGCCCACAGGCCTACACCGCTGATGAAGCCGCAGCGATTTTCACCCAGTATTTTGAGCGGGAGCAGCTTAGTATTAGCAAGCTGCCTTACGGTTTACTCGGCTTCTTGGGTAATTTTACCAATACCTTTAACTACGGCGCGAAAATCGTAAAGGCATTGAACCGTTACCCGGAAAAATTTGAAGCAGCTGAAACCTGGAATGCGCTGGGCAAGCCGCAGATTACGCTGCGAGCGTATGCTCAGGCTGGTGGGGCAGCTGCATGGAACAAGCCGGCGGCAGTACCGGACCAAAAAACAGAATAATAAAATGATGTCCAGAACAATTACTTTTTGCGTAAGCCTATTGTTGCTATGGCTATTGGCTGGATGCACCGCAGAGCAGGCGGGGGAGCCGGAGCAAAACCTCTCCAAAATGAGCTGGGAAGCCATCGAAGCCGAAGCCAAAGGCGCCACCCTGACTCACATGATGTGGACCGGCGACCCCCTCATCAACGACTACATGCAGAACTACTTGAAGCCGGAGGTGAAGGAGCGCTACGGCATCGAGCTCAACATCGTAAGCGGGCAGGGTTCGACCATCGTACAGACGATGATGGCAGAGCTGCAGGCCGGCAAAACCGAGAGCGAAGTAGATATGATGTGGATCAACGGGGAGACCTTCTATCAGCTGCGGCAGATCAAAGGGCTGCATGGCCCATGGACGGAGCAACTGCCCAATGCGCAGTACATTGATCTGGACAATCCCTTTATTGGCGTCGACTTTCAGCAGCCGGTGGACGGGTACGAATGTCCCTGGGGCAACGTGCAGATGGCCATCATTTACGATACCCTGCGCACGCCCAATCCACCGCAGGACCGGCAGGAGTTGCTGGCTTATGCCAAAAAGCATCCCGGCACCTTTACTATCGACACCCGTTTTACGGGGCTGACCTTCCTCAAAGCCCTGCTGATTGATATTGCGGGCGGGGGGGAGGCGCTGGCTGGCGACTTCGACGAAACCAAATACGGTCAGTACGCCCCGCAGCTGTGGGACTACCTGCGCGAGCTCAAGCCTTACCTTTGGAAGGAAGGGCAGTCCTTCCCGGAAGGCGTAGCGCCCATGCATCAAATGTTTGCCAATGGCGAGCTGCACTTCACCATGAGCAATAACGACTGCGAAGTGGACAACAAAGTACTGCAGGGCGTCTTCCCGGAGAGCGCCCGCGGCTATGTCTGGGAGCCGGGTACCATTCAAAATTCCCATTACCTGGGCATTGTCAAACACTCGGGCAACAAAGCTGCTGCCATGGTGGTCGCTAATTTCATGATCTCTCCGGAGGCGCAGTACCGCAAGATGGACCCCGCCATCTGGGGCGACGGTACCGTGCTCAGCCTCGATAAACTGCCCGATGACTGGGCGGCCAAGTTCCGCAACCTCCCCAACCGGCAGTACGCGCCCGACCGGGAGGCTATTCAGGACAAAGCGCTGATGGAACTGGCACCCGAGTATATGATCCGCCTGGCAGAAGATTTTCGTAAGGAAATCATAGAAGGCTGATGCAGCAGCGGTGGGCAGCTTATGGAGGCAGAAGCCTGTTTGTCCTGCTTTCGGCCGTGCCGATTGTAGCGGGGGTGAGCTATGCCCTGCTCTACAGCCTCGGGCTGACGGGTGTCATGGCAGAAGGCTTCACCCTGGCCCACTGGCAGGAGATACTGGGCGATGCGGCATTCTGGCGCACCCTGGGCTTCAGCTTGTATGTGGCGGCAGTGAGTATCCTGATTGCGCTGGGGTTGTCTCTGGCGCTGGTGCTCCGCTCGCCTCAGGCTTTCACGAAGGGAGAGCTGTCGTTTTTCATCTACCTGCCGCTGAGCATACCGGCGATTGTGATGGCATTTTTCATCTTCCAGCTGCTGGGCAAAGGTGGCTGGCTGTCGCGGGTGTCGCATCAGCTGGGGCTCATCAGCGCGCTGGAGCAGTTTCCGGACTGGGTGAATGACAATTATGGCATCGGCATCATCGTGGCGCATGTGATCATGGCGACGCCCTTTTTTACTATTTTCTTCGCCAATCTGTACGAAAATGAGCGGCTGGGGGAGTACCTCCACCTGGCGGCTACGCTTGGCGCGAAAAAATGGCAGCGCGTCTTCCGGGTGGCGTTACCGGTACTGTTGCGGCGGGGGCTGGCTACGGTGTTTTTGTACTTTATGTTCGTCATGGGCAGCTACGAAATCCCACTGCTGGTCGGCAGCCAATCGGTGCAGATGGTATCGGTGCGGACCATTCAGCGGCTGCAGCGCTACAACCTGGGCGATATCCCGGAAGCCTATGCCATCAGCGTGGCTTACACTGTGCTGGTGGTGGCCCTGCTAAGCGGATTGCTTTGGTACAACCGGAAACAAATGGGCCGCGCATGAGCAGAATGACCAAAGTAGTGCTGATCGGGCTAATCCTGTTTCCCTTTGCTTTTCTGCTGATGCTGTCGGTAGGGCGGCAGTGGCTTTACCCGGCGGTCTTGCCGCAGCAGTGGTCGCTGAGCAACTGGCAGCTGGTACTGGGCGGCAGCGAAGGCTTAGGCAACAGTGTGCTGCTTTCTGTGTTATTATCGCTAAGTGTGGCTACGCTGTCCACGGGGCTGAGTTTTTGGGTGAGCCGGCACATCGCCTACCACCCGAAGCGGGAAGCCTGGCTGAGCCTGGCGTATTTCCCGTACGTCTTCGCGCCGGTCATCCTGGCGGCCTGCCTGCAGTTCTTTTTCATAGTGGCGGGGCTGTACGGGACCTTTTGGGGCGTGCTGCTGGCGCAATTATTCATCACCTTTCCCTACGGTGTGATCTTCTTCAGCAGTTTCTGGAATGAGCGGCTGCGCAGTATGGAAGAACTGGTAAAAACGCTCGGCGGCAGTACCCTTCAGGCTTACGCCAAAGTGCTGGTGCCGGTGGCAAGAGGTGCGCTGATGACCTGCTTTTTTCAGCTGTTTCTCATCTCCTGGTTCGAGTACGGGCTCACCAATCTGATCGGGGTGGGGAAGGTGCCAACGCTGACGCTGCGGGTCTTTCAGTACGTCAATGAAGCCAACATCTTCCTGGCGGCCCTGGCTAGCTGCCTGCTGATATTACCACCGGTGGCGCTATTGTGGCTGAACCGGGCGGTGGTCTTCCGGGAACGTATCGCGCCCTAGGTGCGAAACGTGGGTAGAACAAAATGCATATGCATATCGCGCCGTAGGTGCGAAATGTAGGTAAACGCGCCTTTAGGTGCGAAACGTGGGTAGAACAAAATGCACATGCATATCGCGCCGTAGGTGCGAAATGTAGGTAAAACAAAATGCAAAAAGCATATCGCGCCTTTAGGTGCGAAACATGGGTAAACAACAGCAAATGCTGAACATAAAAAACATCAACAAAAAATACAAAGGAGAAGCCGTCCTGCAAGACCTCAGCTTCACCCTGAGGGCGCACGAAATGCTCAGCATCCTCGGGCGCTCCGGCAGCGGCAAAACCACCCTGCTCAAGGTGCTGGCAGGCCTGGAAACCGCCGACCGCGGCCAGCTGCTGCTCGACGCACAGGACCTGTCGCCCGTGCCCGCCAATCAGCGGGGGATTGTGTACCTTTATCAGGAGGCGCTCCTGTTCCCGCACCTGAACGTGTTTGAGAACATCGCCTTCGGGCTGCGGCTGCGGCACCGCCCGGAAACCGAAATCAAGAAAAAAGTAAACGCACTGCTGGAACGGCTCGAACTGCCGGAGCAAGCCCGCAAAATGCCTGAACAACTGTCGGGTGGGCAGCGGCAGCGCGTAGCCTTCGGGCGGGCGCTGATCATCGAGCCGCGGGTGCTGCTGCTGGACGAGCCCTTCGGGGCCCTCGATACAGAGACCCGCCGCAGCATGCAGCAACTGCTTAAGCGGGTGGCTAAAGACCTCGGCCTGACCGCCATCTTCGTCACCCACGACCTGAAGGAAGCCATGCTCATGGGCGACCGTCTCGGCATGATGCAAGGCGGACAATTAAAAATATACGGCAGCCGCGCCGAATTTATCGCGGACGAATCCACCGGTGCCCGGGAAGAGGCCCGGTTTTGGACAGATCTCCATGATTTAAAACTGACAAAATGAAAGTAGACTTCAATCATTGCGAATCTTTATACTGGGTCTTTACCCAATTGTGCAACGACGAGTGCGACCATTGTTACAACGATTCCGGCCCCTACGGTGCCCGCATCAGCGAGGAAGAGTGCATGATGATCATCGATAACCTGCCGGAGCGCATCGACCGTATCATCCTTTCCGGTGGAGAGCCTATTGCGGACCGAAAAAAGCTGTACAACATCCTGGATGCTTTGCGCGAACGCTACACCGATCAGGGCACCCAAATCATGCTGCAAACCAACGGCGACCTGCTGACCGAAGAAATCCTGGACATCCTCATCGAAAAGGGCGTAACCCGCTTCGACATCGCGAGCATCGACCGTTTCCACAAAAAGGCCGGCGCCCGGCTGATGGAGTTGGCTGAGCTGTTCGAATCCCGGGGCGTCAACGGGGAGGACAAAGACCCGCTGGTGGATAAACAAAACTACCTGCACGGCCATCCGCTGAGCTGGGGTGCCTGGGGCGCTACCGATGACATGTGGCTGGGCGGTAACTGGGCCCGTGGCCGTGCAATGGAAAAAGACATCTGGAAGCGCGACCCGGAGCACAATTTCTGCACCATCCTCTCCGGTGCCCGCAACTTCCTGGGCGGCTACGAGGATATCCCGCAGGAAATCAGCATTCAGCTGTGGCGGATCAACCCCTGTTGCCCGGGAACGAAATTCCCCATGGGCGATGCCCGGAAGGAAAAAGTAGCCGATGTGCTGGCGCGCATGGCAGAGCACCCCGTTTTCAAAAAGCTTAACGAAGGCGACCCCTGGCGCATGGGCGAACACCTGGGCGTAACAGAGGCCGAAGCCAAAGCTCGTACCCGGGAGCTGGAAAACATCTGTCTGTACTGCGATGCCTTCTTCAATGACCACCTTCAGGATATGAACCCGGATACCTTCGTGGAGTTGCCGGTGGTAAAAGTGTAAACGAACATCTGCTGCTCGCCTGCCTTTCACCATTAAAAGCAATTATGAAAGTACTTATTATTGGAGCGAACGGGCAAATCGGCACACAGCTGGTAGATAAACTTAAAGACAGCCAACACGAGCCGGTGCCCATGGTGCGGAAAGAAGAAGATGTGAATACCTTTAAAGAAAAGGGGACGAATCCGGTACTAGCCGATCTGGAAAAAGACATTGGACACGCCTTTCAGGGTATAGACGCTGTGGTGTTTACTGCAGGCTCTGGTGCCGATACCGGGGAGGAAAAAACCGAACTGGTAGACAAGAAGGGTGCCGTCAAAGCCATTAACGAAGCCAAGTCCAAAGGCATCGACCGGTTCGTTATGGTCAGCGCCTTCGGTGCCGACTTTGAGCCGAAGGAATGGCCCGACTCCATGAAGCACTACTACGAAGCCAAGGCTGCCGCCGACAACCACCTCATATCCTCCGGGCTGAACTACACCATCCTCAAGCCGGGTCGCCTGACCAACGACAGCGGGAAGGGCAAGGTAGACATCGGCGAGCGTACGCAGGAGCGCATGGGTGAAATCCCCCGCGAAGATGTGGCTACCACCATACGGGAAATACTGGACCGCCCGAATACCTATCGGGGCTCTTATGAGATGCTGGAGGGAGAGCAGCCGATTGAGCAGGCGGTGGAGCGGATTTAGGGGCTTGCAGAGATTTTGGAAAAGTCCTTATCTTCGTGAAAAGTAATCAACGTTGATGCGGTACTTCAATACTTCAGGTCCGAATAACCCTCAACAACATTTCACTGTAGAAAGGAAAGCGACTATTCAAAAAGTCAGCACTATCACCGCTAATCAACCGGGTCTGGTTAATGGCTTCGCAGCTAAATTGGTGGAGTTTTTTCCGGATCGCCCGGTATTGGATGAGGCTGCTTATTTGGAGGTGGAAGATTGGTATCTCACCGAATCGATAGACAAGAACTTTGAAAATATTCACAACAAGGCAAAAGAAGAGCGCAGGCTTGTAGAGCGTTTACTATTTACTGAGGATAAAATCCCATTTAAAATTGACCGGCCGAGTATTAAGTACTTACACACTAACGGCTTGATAAGAAAAGATGAAGACGGATTCGTAACCTTTTGGGTGCCTTTTTACAAAAAGCGCCTGTACGATGCCTTCTATCCCTACACCAACGGGGAGCAAAAGCGTATCACCCGATCCATTATGCCCCGGAGTACTTCACCCCGGAGGGCGGATTGAACTTTGAAAAGCTAATCGCTGCCTACAAGGCCTACGTCAAACGCCGTGGTTTTGCCCCTTTCCGGGAAAAAGATGCCGACGGCAACTATAAATCCATCCGGGAAGCGGCATTGATTTACAGTTTTGAGACCTACATTCATGCTATCGTCGAGGAGCTGGGCGGTAAAATTTACCGGGAAGCCGATACCGGGCTTGGTAAAAGCGATATGATCATCAATATCCGGGGGCAGGAATTTGTCATTGAGACGAAGGTCTACTACAGCCCCGGAAAGTTTGAATCCGGCAAACGGCAGTTGGCCTACTACTTTCAAAGCCTCGGCCTCACTACCGGGCTGTACCTCGTCTTTTGCCCCAATAATATTGCCTACCCGGACATTGTGCGCGAGGGGCAGGAAGACTTTGACGGCACGACCATTCAGGCTTACATTATCCCGTACGATGAGGAGCGCTGGGATTGATTTATAATGAAAAACGGACCGCATATTGCTATACGGTCCGGGGGTTCAGTTGAAATAAGGGGGAGTAATCTCTTTACTGATCATTAACCTTTACCAGTCGTATCGTTCGGTCCCGGCCGCCATCGTTCAGGTGAAGGAAGTAGTAGCCGTTGGGCAAGTGGCTGAGGTTCAGGGACTCTTGTAGTGCCGCACTGTTGGTTTGAGGATAAATACGGGTCAACCGGACTTTTCCAATGACATCGACCACGGTTAGGGTACATGAAGCGCCGTTTTTGATATCCGCATTGACCGTTACCACATCATAAACGGGGTTCGGAAAAGCCTGGAATTGAACATCGGAAATTACAGGCGCTTCCTGCATTGGGCTAACTGCTGCAATCTGGCTTGTCGGCTCCGGCGTGTCAGGCGTGGTCAACGCCAGGTTCGGAATCGTAGCATTGGTGTTATTGAAGGCAACGAAAGCAACGGATTCGTCCATATGCCAGCGCTCGCTATCTGAAATCTGGTCTTCATCTACCGATAAGTCAAAAGCATGGTTGCCGAAAGGCGCTGCGCCGTAGAGGACCGGCCAGTGCCCGTCGCCTCCTTTAATGCCCGCTACACTGAGGACGGCTCCATTGGGGGCAGGTACGGAAGTGTTATAAGTGTCTCCGGCGTTTTGTCCACCGATGATTGCCGCTCCTACTCCAGCCTCAAGCATAATACCGCTAAGGTTGTACTGCCCGGCTTCCATAAGGATGTAGCCGATGGTCTCCACTGCCCGGTCCGTGATGGTATCGGCAGCGACATGCTTACCCAATGCATAATTGTCAGGTTCAGCTGGGTTGCTGGAATGGTTGCCCCTTGATGCCCAGAATACCGACCAACGGGTATCGTTTTCACTCATGACCTGCCCCAGCAGTACCGGCTGTGTATATTGCTGTTCCATTTCGCGCTCCTCTTTGGCTGACCACCAATTGCCGGAATGGGCGGTTTCCAGTGCGCTCGCGAACCCGGCTTCCATCGTAACGCCATCGTGCGCAGCCTGGTACTTGCCGGCCTGCACTGCCACAAAGTGGACATCGTAGAGGCTGTCGGTAGTGCCGCCTGGGTTCTGGACTTTCAGCTCAAAGGTGTTTCCGCTGGCGTTGCGTACCCGGGGTACGACAGGGGCGTAATCATAACCAGGTAGTTGTACGGTGGCGACTACGACCATATCCTCAAAACTCCGGTTGAGGGTAACCGTCTGCCAGGTATCTGAAACGCCAGTGATTAAGCCCGTTTCTATTGGCATCGTGGTGGCATCGCCTACATTTGGGTCGCAGGCATCAGGAATGCCATCGTTATCGGTGTCGATATTGTCATCTCCATTTTCGCAAATGTCATCCCAGTTGCAGACGCCATCGCCATCGCTGTCCATAGGGATGCCTGTACAGCCGCAGCCCTCAGTGTATACATCGAGGATCGTACAGGCAATGCCGTCGTCACAGGGCCGGCCAATCAGGTTGTCGTTACAGTCGTCGCAGGCATCGGGTAGGCCATCTTCATCTTCGTCAGCCAGATCGTCAAAGCCGGGGCACACATCTTCCGCATCGCAAATACCATCCATATCAGCATCGTATCGGCAAATGCGGTCTTCGAAGGCGAGGTAGGCAATCTGTTCGGTGGTATGTCCCCGCTCTGTATCATGGATTTGATCTTCATCGGCTACCATTCGGATCAGGCCGGGCTCTATGGGCTGTTCTCCAAAGAGGACCGGCCAATAGCCGTTGCCACCGTCCATGCCAGCAGCACTCAGCACCGCGCCCCGGATTTCAGGATTGTTCAGGTCATAGGTGTAGCCATTGTTGTTGGGGCCACGGACGATGTCACTGCCCAGCCCGGCTTCCAGTATCCGGTTGCGGACCTGATAGGAACCGGCTTCGATGATGAGGAAGCCGATCATTTCATCTGTTCGGGTGGTGTGGTAATCTTCTCCTTTGTGTTTGCCGGCGGACAGGTTATTCATTTCCGGAGGATGGGCGGAATGATTGCCCCTGGAGGACCAGAATACGGACCAGGCATCATTCTCGCTCGTCATCACCTGTCCCAGCACGACCGGATTTTCATAATACTGCCGGAAAGTCCGTTGCTCCCGGTTACTCCACCAGTTGGAAGCATCCGCTGTTTTCGTGGCGGGCTCCAGACGGGCTTCCATTTTGATGCCGTCGTGCTTAGTAGCGTAAGTACCAGCTTCCGCCACTACGTAGTAAACAGCATAGGAGGCAGGAGTCGTCCCTCCAGGGTTCTGAATCCTTAGCTCAAAACTGTTGCCCTGTGCATTCCGGATGCGGGTAACCACCGGCAAGTCGGTTTTCTGTATCAGGTGCGCGGTGGCAATGACTACCATAGAATCGTAAGTTTCGGTCAGGGTAATCGTCTGCCAGTTTTCCGTTACAGAAGGGGCGATGCCGGTTTCCAGGGGGAAATCAGCAGCAGTGCCTACGTGCGGGTCGCAAAGGTCAGGAATCTGATCTCCATCTTCATCAATCACCCGGCCACCGCAATTGCAGTCCCGGTCCAATACATCATCAAGGGTACAGGGATCGCCGTCATCACAAGGGGTGCCACTGTCGGCACAGCCATCACAAATGGAAACCACCATCCGGTCGAGGTTCGGGCCCCAGCCGTCTACCGGTCGCAGCGTGACTTCATGCATACCGGCTGATAAAGTCTGTGGAAGTGTTATTTCCTGCCAGTCTTCCCAATCGGCGGTTTCCGGGAACGAAAGAGCGGGGACAACGACTTCTCCATCTATGGCTAGCTGCAGGAACCGGTCGCGGTTGTTGGACGTGTACCGGAAGGTGAATTGGTATTCCCCAGTGGTACTGGTCTCGATTGGGAGGAGGATAAACTCAGCAGTATCGTTGGTGTAGTCGACAAACCCATCTCCGTAGAAATGCGGAATATGGTTGCGCACAGTAATATTGCCCTCCAGGAAACTTTCTGCTTCATAAGCCAGATTTCTGCAGGGATCTATGCCATCAGGTATGCCATCTCCATCCGAATCGAGTGCGACGCCTTTACAATTACAGTTATTGTCGAATTGGTCGTTGACGGTGTACACGTTTTGGTCATCGCACGCTGCTCCTGCACCGGGGCAGTCGCAGGCCAGGCTTCCTGTGCCCGATAAGACCGGCCAGGAGGAGATATGCAATGCTGCCGTACCATTATTAGCCTGCAGGCTGTTGAAAGCGGTGTGGCTTGCATCAAAGCTGATTGCCGGGGCGCTCCCCTGCTGTTTGACGTCAAAGCAAACCGTACCAATGGTGACTGAAGGAGCTTCGTCCATCTCCACACAGGGTGGCATGGCAGCGTTGAGCAGTAAGGTAAGGCTGAATTGGCCGGGGTGGGAATAGGCATCGTATTCGTGAGCGGACCAGGGGCTCATCGTACCATCCAGGCAGTCTTGTCCTCCGTTGTAAGCCAGAGGCTCATAGCTGTGGAAAGCCAGCGCTTCTGCATTATAAGTCATCAGTAGGGAAGAGGTGCCCATCCTGACCGGCGCTCCGCTATCGGATGCCAGGATAATATCGGTGCAATACCGGTAAAGGTTACAGTCTTTAGAAGCTTCGAGCTTCAGGGCAATACTTTGGGCAAGGAGCTGGCCACTGGTGAAAAGACTGAATACCAGCGGCAAAATATAGGTGATCGTTCTTTTCATCGTTCGGTTATTTTAATTGGCCCAGTTTGCTGCGGTTGCCGCGCCAGAGCTGGAAATCATTGGCATCAATCTGACCATCAGCATTCAGGTCATGGTTGTCGTAATGGGCGGGCTGTCCCTGTTGGGTTGTCCAGAGATTGTAGTCCTGATTGTTGATGACGTGATTGTGGTCGGCATCGCCACTGCGCATGGCCCATACCTGTCCGGTGATTTTGAGCTGCCGGTCACCGAGGGCTCGGTTTTCGCTAGTTGTGAAATCATACTGGAAGTTCGGGCTGTCTGTGGGAATAGGCTCGGCAGAAACCACCGCAAGATGGTTGCGGTGGAAAACAGCCAGGTGATAGGTGCCGTCGGGGACTTCGTCGAAGGAGATGCCTGGCGTACCGTTGGTTCCCATCAACTGCCCATCGGCGCGAAGGAGGAAAGCCTTCCGTGCTACGGTATAGGCCAGGTTATTGGCGCTGCGCAACTCAACCAGCACCCAGTCAACGGTATCTTCCGGCCAGGTTATTACGGTTTCGGTGCCTTCATAGTTAAAGGGAGCAGCGCTGTAGGGCTGAGTGGATGGCAATGCATTCTGATCCAGCAGTTGGGTATGCATTTGCTGTAGCTGCGGATCGTAGAAGCCTTCGAGGAAAAGGCGCACTCGTATGCAGGCGCAGGTCACCGGTGGCTGCGGACTATAGTAGCAGGAGTCAGGCACCAGATTGCTTTCATTGATCAAATTGGGCCGGTTGGAAATGTATTCCTGCCGCTTGAAGGTGCTGCTAAGTGAATCGTCATTGGCTCCAAGCCAGTCCTGAAGCACAGTAGAGAACACCTGCCTGTAGTCGTACTGAATCTGTTCGGGATTAGGCGCACCGGGATTGTCCTGATCGCTAAGGTTGATATTGTTGCCGATTACGCCACCGTCCACGCCCCGGCCGATGAGGAACATGGAACTAAGGGTACCGTGGTCGGTGCCTCGGCTGCCGTTTTGAATGATTTTGCGGCCAAATTCTGAGAAAATCACAGTCAGCACCTTGTTGTCGAGGCCCATGTTTTGGATATCTTCCTGGAACGCCGCTACGGATTCGCTCAGGTCACCGAGGAGGTTGGCGTGCGTGCCCTCTGTATTATTGTTGTACTGCACCATGTTATTGTGGTTGTCCCAGCCACCTTTGCTGGCCATATAGATTTTGGTGCGGCTGCCCCCAGCCATCATCCGGGCAATGGTTTTGAGCTGATTGCCCAGGGAGCTGTTGGGGTAGTCTGCCGAATTGGTGCCGTTGTTGAAGGTGTCTGAAATCCGGGAGGCGTAGACATTCACGCTGTTACTGATGGTCTGTATGTGGTTCAGTATGCCGCCGTGGTCTGTATCGGGAATGTCCATAATGGGTGCCCCGCCCAGGGAGGAAATCATGATGTAAAACCCGGAAGGATCCTGCCCGGAGAGGTTGATCTCCAGGCGGTGCTCAGCGGCAGAGTGGAAGCCGGTAGAGATGGTATTGCCAAATAGGAGGGCCAGGGGGTCCGGCTCACCGTCAAAGGGCGTACCGTTGTAGCCCGGGTAGCGATCTTCCAGGAACCGGGCCATCCAGCCGCTTTTTTCATTTTGCAGTGCGCCACCGCTGCCGGTCAGCCAGTTCTCTGTGGATTTGAAGTGGGAACGGTTGGGCTGATCATAGCCAACCCCCTGTACCATCGTCAGTAAGCCATCATCGTACAGGTTTTTAAAGGCCGAAAGGCGGGGGTGAAGCCCCAGAGCCTGATCGTCGCTGAGGCTGTCGTCCAGGGTGATCAGGCTTTGTTCCGGCAAGTGAATGGAGGGGCGGAATTGAGTATAGGCTGAAAATTGGGACAGGGGCACGGCTGTGTTGAAGATATCATTGGCACCGTTGAGGAATATGATGACGACACTGCGGTCAGTCACTTCACAGGGGTTCGGCAGAAAGGGCGTGGTCGAGGCGATTCCGCTCAGGGGCATCGCACCGGCCAGGAGAGGGTACATGCCCAGTGCTGCCGATTGTTGAAGGAAATTTCTTCTGTTCATGATTTCGGTGTTGGTCGGTTTTAGAAAGATTGGAATTCCGGTGAGCCCACGACGGCTTCAAAGAGGTCGGTGAGGGCCACTTTGACGGATTCTTCGTTGCCAGACTGCAGATAGCCCTGCCATTCAAACATCCAGTTGATGGGGCTGAGGTCGCCCAGCAGTTTTTGTAAGAAATAGTCAAACCGTTGGCCTTGTGGCATTTCGGGCAGCGTTAGCTCTAAAAATTGCCGGACCAGTTCCCCGGCATACTCCTGATTGGCGAAATTGTCCCGGAAGAAAGGGACGAGGTCGACCTGAAACGGAATATCCCGGTTGTTCTGAACCGTCTTGCCTTCCAGTAGCGCATAGGGCAGCCGAAACCGGTAGGCGATGGTGGACTGATCAAACCAGAATTTACTGTAATTGGGCGCTTTAAAGAAACCCGGATAGCCTTCTACAGAGAGGGGATAGAAGGTGAAACCGATGTGCTCCAGGTGGTTGTACAAAAAGCGCTGAGCGGTGGTGTCGTAATGCTCCACGTTTTCATTGAGCACTCCCATTTTATTGGCATCAAAGAGGTTGATGGCGCCGAGGACATAATCCAGCGGGCTTTTCAGTTTGCCACCGATCACTTCATCCTTTGCATTGCTATCATCTTCATCGTAGAAATGACGGCTGCAAAGTAGGGTTTTTAAGGTGTTTTCGATATGATAACCCTCATTGTAGAGTTGGTCTGCCAGTGGCGCTATGATGTCCTGCTCAGCTTCCTCATTGATGGTATCCTTTACAAAAAAGTGGTAGAGTCGGCGTACGTAAGCCCGTGCGGTCTCCGGTTGGTTGAAGACCATGTCCACGAAGTCCTGCAACTCCCGGAACATATCCGCCTCATCGGTTGCCCCGGTGATGGTTTGATTCCCAAAAGCAGCGGAAAAGGTTTTGAAGCCAGGGTGGTGGCGGTTGTAGATGGCCCGCCCGGTAGCCAGCCCCGTTTCCGGGTCTTTATTTTCGAAGCCTTCATCATCGAAACCGGTGAGGACACGGGCAGCCTGCTTGATATCTTCTTCAGTGTAGTTGGTGTAATCGCCGGTACCCTGCACAGGCCCTTTAAGGATGGTGAAAAGCTCCAGGAACTCCCGGGCGTAATTTTCGTTAGGGCTGTCGCGCCGGTTGTTGTTGTTATTGAGGTAGCGCAGCATTTTATTGTCGAGGGTGACCTTGTACGCCAGCGTTTTTACATTGCCTGTGGCGTACATTTGGAACAGCCTGAACAGGTCAAATTCAGACCAGTCGCGGTCCTGCTCTGTTACGAAAATACTGTGCCAGAACAGTGCCATTTTATGCCGCACTGATGGGTCATGGAGCATTTCATTAGCCACCCAAAGCCATACAGCACGCCGCTTTCTACCCATAAAGGTATCCGGTCCACTACTGTAGGGGCCTGTGGTTAGCCAGGGCGTTGTGCTGTCCATCCAGTTGATAGGCCCTTCGGGATGCACGAGGGGAGGGATAGCCAGGAGGGTTTCTACTGCTTCCGTTGCGGTCATGCTGGCAAAGGCGTTAATCCGCGCTTTGGAACTCGCAAAGGACGCCCGCCGGAGCAAATGGGCAGCAAGCCTGTTACCGAGAAGCCCCGGCCTGGGACTTAGATTCGCCATAGTTCAAATGGTTGTATAAGTATATAAATATGCTATCGTATTCATTGCATTGAAAAGGTCCCCCAACACGGGAATGGTCACAGTATAGATAGATACTGCGGGAGATGCCTGTAGAAGTAGGTTCAGGCATAACCCTCTCAACCGTATGATGGCAGAACTGTAAATAATTTTTGTAGTAGGATTGCGAAGTGCTTGCTTAACGCAGGTTGTTGAGCTTTTGGCAGGACGTGCTGAAGGGAAATAAAAGTCCGTTACCCCTTTCCATGTCAATATTAATGATATTTGAGTTTTTATTCAATTATCCCCGGAGGTTTTTCAGAATTAATTAATGCTTAGCTTTGTGAAAAAAAGGGTGTTATGTTCAGAAAGTCTGTTTTTTTGCTGTTCGCTATTGCTGCTTTCTTGGGGTGCGATACGGATGAACAAGCTGCTGCTGCTTATCAGCTCGGTGAGGTAGATATGAAGGTGACCGGGGCTCCTGAAGCTCTGCCGCACTTCGAAAAGGGGCTGCTGTTGCTGCATAGCTTCGAATACGAAGATGCCCGTGCGGCTTTTCAGAAAGCACAGGAAGCGGATGAGGATTTTGCGATGGCCTACTGGGGCGAAGCGATGACCTACAATCAGCCGATTTGGCACCGGCAACAAGCGGAAAAAGGGCGAAGTGCGATGGAACGGCTGGGCAAAAACCTGGATAAGCGACTGGCTAAAGCAGGGACTGACCTGGAAAAGGACCTGATCCGTTCCCTGAATGTGCTGTATGGAGAAGGGGAGAAGGCGGACCGCGATCAGGCTTACGCTGAATTTATGAGCGAACTGTACGAAAAGTACCCGGGGCAGCAGGAAGTGGCTGCATTTTACGCGTTGTCCCTGCTGGGCAGTGTGCAGGCTGGCCGGGATAAGGCGGTCTTTGAGAAAGGCGCCGGTATTGCGCAGAGCATTATCCGCGAAAACCCATCTCACCCGGGTGCGCTGCACTACCTTATTCATTCCTACGATGATCCGGCTCACGCCCGTCTGGCACTTGATGCCGCCAATAGCTATTCCAAGGTTGCCCCCGATGCTGCACACGCCCTGCATATGCCTTCTCATATTTATGTAGCAATGGGCATGTGGGACGAAGTTATTACCTCGAATATTGCCTCCTACGACGCGAGCGTGGAGCGTATGAAAGCAAAGGGGCTGGACAACGATGCCCGGAGTTACCATGCGTTCCACTGGTTGCAGTATGGTTATTTGCAAAAGGGGAATTTTGATAAAGCAGAAGAAATCCTGACGGAAATGGTTGGCTATACAACAGAGTTGCCTTCGGTTACGGCCCGGTCGTACCTGATTCGCATGCTGGGCAACTTTCTGGTAGAGACAGGCAATTGGGACCACCCGCTGGCCGCAACCGAAGTGGAACTGAACGACCTGAATGTTAGCCATCAGGCGGTCGGGTATTTTCTGAAGGGGTATCAGGCTTACCGGCAGAACGATGAAATGCTGTTGGCTGGCTTCATTGACACACTGGCGGACAAGCGGCAGCAGGCAACCATTATTATGGCTACCGGGGGAGCTCCTATGTGCAGCACGAGCAGCGCCTGGGGCAGTGCCAATAAAGTGGAGGTCAAACAGGCTGAGGTGATGGAGCTGGAGCTGAAGGCATTGCTTTGGCGTCTGAGGGGAGATGAGAAGAAAGCTGAAAAGTATATGGTCAGAGCGGTCAATACGCAGCACAATATTGACTACAGCTACGGACCACCGGAGATTGTATACCCCGCTTACGAATTTTTTGCCGATTACCTGATGGAGAAGAAATCCTATGCTAAAGCGCTGAAAATGTACGAAATGGCTCAGGAAAGAGGACCCGGCCGCGCGCTGGCCGTCAATGGCGCACAAAAAGCTAAGGCTGCCTTGTAAAAAAAAACAGCCGCCCACATCACGAATGATGCAGACGACCGGTTGGGGGGAATCAGTTCTTTGTTCTTATGGGTAGATACCCTGAGTTTAGGATTCGTTGCCTGACTTATAAATAGCATTAATCGGAGTGCTGGAATTAGGAAGATCGTCCTGATTCACAAGGAAAATACTTGTGCCCCTGAGGAAGGCATAAATGGCGGTCAGGTTGATCAGGTCCTCGCTGTCTTTCTGGCGGTTTTTGTGCAGTTCGACTTTACCGCTTTTAGGGTTGAAAGCACCCCATCGTTTTTGTCCTTCCGCTACAAATAAGGTTTCCACCTCGCCTTTGTAGGCACGGGGCAGGATTTCAAATACAGATGAAGAGGCGAGCTCTTTGTCGTCATAATCGCCAAAACCTTCCATTTTCCGATCTTTCTGGTTGTGGTGGAAGTCGCGAATGATTTCCAGTGCCTGCTTATGCATCTGCTGATGAGACAGCTGCTCCGGCGTACCGCTGATGTGGACCGGTGCGATGTCTGTATAGTCACTGGTTTCTTTATAGATAGGCGCTATTTGGTCGGTCGTTGCCAAAACGACAGGGGCGTTGGCCTCCTCCAATATAGCCTGCACGCCCTGGTCCACCTGATAACAGTACCTTTTGTACTGCTTAAGGCGATGGTCATGCCCCATTTCATCCCCTTCGAAAATGGTGGTATCAAAGGCAGCAGCGCCCCGGTTCATTTGTACGTTGCGCATTTCGGTATCCATTTCCAAAGCAGCTTCCATGTTTTCGGGGAGTTGCTCATCAGCAGGTACAGGTTGTATGGAGTTGGCGTCGCCGCGGTACAGACCAGCTTCTGATTCACCCAGCGCCAGGACGTAGAATTCGTTGGCCGTACTCATTTCGCTGATTAATGGCAACAGGTAAAACCGCTGG
Organism: Phaeodactylibacter sp.; assembly: GCF_022763345.1. GTDB lineage: Bacteria > Bacteroidota > Bacteroidia > Chitinophagales > Saprospiraceae > Phaeodactylibacter. The sequence goes on along the minus strand of NZ_JALEGS010000050.1, from coordinate 199,473 downwards.
TCCACAATCAATCGGGGCGATACCTGGCGATTGAGTTCCAGCGCTTCGAAGGTTTCCGGACCGATGAACAGGGCATAGCTGGATTCAAGCTGCTGCCAGCGCTCTGCCTCATTGAGCAGTTCGTAGCCATTGAACAGGTGGGCCCGGGCATTTTTATCTGACATACCGTTTTGCATTAGCCGGTCGGCAGCATCGTTAAGCATTTTTTTCAGAAAAGAACGGCTTTCCACACCCTGCTCAGAAGGATACCCCGGTACATAGATGCTTACGCAGTGAGGAGTATTGACTTGAGCAAGTGTATGAAAGGTTTGTCGGTTTAGCATATCAAGATTTTTTTTACTGATTTCACTGTTAGAACATGGGGTTTGATTTCCATGTTCAGTAATTGACAGTTCAAAATTATTGGAAATCAATTGATTAACACGTCAATCGCTACATGCAGCCTAAAACACTCCTCCAGTCCATTACCGCGCCCTTTCGACAATTTATCCGTAATGATTCTTCAAGTGGAATTTTGCTTATTCTGTCCACGGTGGTCGCTTTGGTATGGGCCAACTCTCCTCTGGCTCCTGCCTACTTTGATTTATGGGACACGCCGGTAAGCATTTCCATTGGGGAAGACAGCTTCTCCAAGCCGTTGCTGCTATGGGTGAATGACGGGTTGATGGCCATTTTCTTCTTTACGATAGGGCTGGAAATAAAAAAGGAAGTGATTGACGGTGAATTGTCTACGCCACGTAAAGCCGCATTGCCGTTGCTGGCTGCTGTGGGCGGTATGGCCGTACCGGTCGGCCTGTTCTTTTTGCTTCAGGACGCTGGCCCGGGCATGAAAGGCTGGGGTATTCCTATGGCGACAGATATTGCCTTCTCTATTGGCATACTTTCTTTGCTGGGTAGCCGGGTACCTTTGGGTATGAAGGTATTTCTGACTGCCTTTGCTATTGTAGATGACCTGGGTGCTATTTTTGTCATTACCGTCTTTTATTCTCACGAAGTTCACTGGGGCGCGTTGGCAATGTCGGGCGGTATCCTGGCATTTTTGTTTTTGTGCAATCACACGTTTAGCATCAAACGCAACTGGGTATACCTGCTGGGCGGTCTGGGGGTATGGTACTACATGTTTAAGTCAGGTATCCATCCGACTATAGCCGGAGTGCTGGTAGCTATGGCAGTGCCTGCTACCAATAAGCTTCGTGCCCGCCGGTTTGCGAGCCGTATTGAAGATTTTCTGGATGAGTTCAGGATGGAGAAAGCCGATGGGGGAGGGCCATTTATACCCGACCCCGAGTTGCATCAGTTGCAGGACTTGAGAAACCGGGCCCGCTCTGTGCTCCCCCCTCTGCAGCGGCTGGAGTATCAGCTCAATGATTTTGTAGCCTTCTTTGTGATGCCACTTTTTGCGCTGGCTAATGCCGGAATAAAAATCGGTGGGAGCGGTGAGGTCTTCAGTCAGCCCCTGTTTGTGAATATTGCAGTCGCGCTGCTTTTTGGAAAAGTCATTGGTATTGTCCTCTTTTCATGGCTTGCCGTAAAGCTAAGGATTGCCGACTTGCCCCTGCGAACCGGATGGGTGCAGATGGTTGGGCTGGGCTTGCTGGGCGGAATTGGTTTCACAATGGCACTTTTTATAGCCAACCTCGCTCTTGATATGCCTGCACTGCTGGCTCAGTCTAAGCTGGGTATACTAATCGGCTCCTTTGTGGCAGGGACATCAGGCTATCTGCTCCTGCATTACACACTTCGGGAACCGCTTGAGGAAGAACTGGAGTCCGTTGCGGCATCAGATCAGGAGGAAACGGTCTGATCTGTTCCCGTTTTTTCCTTACATTTGGCGCGTTAACCAACCCGCCAAATACTAAGCCTATGCAAGCTGTACAAGACTATATTCAGGAAAACAAGGACCGCTTTCTGGACGAGCTTCTGGAACTATTGCGGATTCCTTCCGTAAGTGCAGATCCCGCCTATAAAGAGGAGGTACTGAAGACGGCAGATTTCGTAGCCGAAAGCCTTCGGAAGGCAGGTGCCGATAGCGTGGAGGTTTGCCCGACCGCCGGTTATCCTATCGTATATGCGGAGAAAACGATTGATCCCGCAAAACCCACTGTACTCATTTACGGGCACTACGATGTGCAACCGCCCGACCCCATGGAACTTTGGGAGTCCCCGCCCTTCGAGCCTGTCATCAAAAAGACGGAAGCACACCCGGACGGTGCCATTTACGCTCGGGGTGCCTGTGATGACAAAGGGCAGTTTTTTATGCATGTCAAAGCCTTTGAGGCGATGATGGCACAGGACGCTTTGCCTTGCAACATTAAGTTTATGATAGAGGGCGAAGAGGAAGTAGGCTCTGCTAATCTCGGAATCTTCTGCCGGGAAAACCAGGAAAAACTTAAGTGCGACACCATACTGATTTCAGACACCTCCATCATCGCTAACGATGTACCCTCGATTACAGTTGGGCTCCGTGGCCTGAGCTACCTCGAAGTGGAAGTAGTAGGCCCCAACCGAGACCTGCACTCTGGCGTCTACGGTGGTGGCGTAGCCAATCCTATCAATGTCCTCTGCGATATGGTCAGCTCCCTGATGGACGACCGTAAGCACATTACCATTCCCGGATTTTATGACGATGTAGTGGAACTGTCGGAGGCGGAGCGCAAAAAGCTCAATGAGGCTCCATTTGATTTGGAAAAATATAAGAAAGACCTGGCAATCGGGGATGTACAGGGCGAAGCGGGCTATACGCCATTGGAGCGCGTATCCATCCGCCCGACCCTGGATGTCAACGGCATTTGGGGCGGATACATCGGAGAAGGCGCCAAGACGGTACTGCCTTCCAAAGCCAATGCTAAAATCAGCATGCGCCTGGTGCCAAATCAGGACCCGGAAAAAATCACGCAGTTGTTCAAACAGCACTTTGAAAGCATCGCTCCGGCTTCCGTGAAAGTTACCGTAACACCCCACCACGGCGGCGAGCCAGCCGTGACGCCAACCGATACACCGGAGTATAAGGCGGCTTCCAAAGCAATGGAAGAAGCATTCGGCAAAACGCCAATCCCTACCCGGGAAGGCGGCAGTATCCCTATTGTAGCCTTGTTTGAGCAGGTGTTGGATGCAAAGAGTGTCCTGATGGGCTTTGGGCTCAACAGCGATGCCATTCACTCGCCCAATGAGCACTACGGGCTGTTTAATTTTTACAAGGGAATTGAGACGATTCCTTTATTTTTTGCGCACTACGCGGATTTGAAGTAGAGCGTTACGGCATAGACCAAACGGTGGAGTAATCCCAAAGGGTTACTCCACTTTTGTGATTTTAGCCTCCTTATCCTGTTCCTTCTTATAATCTTCAAGTTCTTTGAGATCGGTTTTTTCCCAGAACCCCACGCCGGTAATAACTGCGGCACGGGAAACGATATGAGCAGCCAGCGGAGAAATTAGGAAGATGAAAAAGAGAATGGCAAAAATCTCAATAAAGATCATCGTATCGTTGTAGTGGATGCCAACGCCCAGCAAAATCAGCAAAACGCCTAAAACCACGGCTTTCGTACTGGCAGAATTGCGGATGTAGAAGTCCGGGAATTTAACCATGCCAATACTGGCAATGAGCATAAAGATGGAGCCGGCAAGCATAAATGCGGCACTGAACAGATCATTGATCATAATTCTTAGATTTTTCCCGTTTTTGAACCAGGTAATAAGCAAAAGTCATAGTGCCCACGAAAGCAATCAGCGACATGATGAGGGCCACGTTCAAATAGGCTTTCTCCTCAGAGAGTACGGAATAAATTGCCAGCACGGCAAGAAGGTTGGCCGAGAATACATCAAGAGATATCACCCGGTCAGGTAGGCTCGGCCCTTTGAAAAACCGCACCAGCGTTAGTATTGTACTGATACTGATGATGGCGATGGCGATGTAAGCTGCAGTGGTGAAAAGGCTCATGCTTGGTTCGGATTTCTGGTGATTTTCAAGATTCTTTTCTCAAAACCCTCTTTAATCTGCCGCTTCACGCTTTCAGTATCTCCTGCCTTTACATAGACCTCATGTACATAGAGGGTTTTCCGGTCTTTGGAGACATCAATACTCAGGGTGCCCGGTGTCAGGGTAATGAAGTTGGCCAGCAAAGTGATTTCAAAATCGGTTTTAGCCTCCAGGGGGATGGCAATCACGGCAGGCTGCATATGGTCCTGTGGGGTGAGCACCTCGTAAGCGACGCGCAGGGAAGCGGTGAGAAGTTCTTTTAGGTAAAAGAGGACGAGGGAGCCGATTAGTCGTGACCTGTGGAAGGAATGCTCGCTTAAAAAATAGGTGAGCAGCCAAATCAAGGCATTCCAGCCGGCAAATAACAGCAGGGTTGCAAATCCATTGCCGGGAATAGCGGGATAGATGGCTTGGGTAAACCAGGTCATCAGAACAGCGACGAGTAGGTTGATGAGTATGACCATGCATTCTATTATTTGAGTACAGCATTAATGTAGGAATCCGGGTTGAGCAATTGCTCAGCGGTTTGCTCCGAAAAAGAGATCAAAAAATCAGGATAAAAGCTGATGCCCAGCGTACAAAGGGTCAGAAAAACCGAAGCCAGCAAGAGGCAGTAGTAACGGCGGAAGAGCGTTCGCCCATCAAGTTGAGGTGGATTGCTATCGGATTCAGGTGTTGCAGACCAGAATACGGATACCCAGATTTTACTCATGGAAAAGAGGGTCAACAGCCCAACCAGAAGAGATACCGCAACGATAAGGTATGCTTCAGACGCCAAGCCCGCCTTAGCCAGTATGAACTTACCCCAGAAACCGGAAAGGGGAGGAATGCCTGCCAGCGAAAAGGCAGAAACGGCAAACAGAACCGTAACAAAGGGGTAGCGGTCATACACCCCTCCCAGTTTCCTTAAAGCGTAATGGCCATTGGTGATTTTGACAATGCCGCTGATCAAAAACAAGTTGGTTTTGACCAAAATATGGTGGATAATGTAAAAGATGGAACCGGCAATAGCCAGCGGGGTGAACAGGGCCAGCCCCATAATCATATAACCGATTTGGCTGACAATATGGAAAGAAAGGATTTTTTTGAAATTGCGCTGCGCAATGGCCCCCAATACCCCAAAAAACATCGTAAGTCCGGCCAGGACGAGCAGTACGGAATGCGTGGCAGGCACATCGTAAGTGTAGAGCAGGGTGAAAAACCGAATCAGGGCGTACACCCCGACTTTGGTCAGCAATCCAGCCATCAGCCCAACCACTGAGATTGGAGGCGTGGGATAGGAGGCAGGCAGCCAGGAAAAAAACGGGAACAGAGCTGCTTTGATTCCAAACCCGGTAAGAAAAAACACGGCAGAGACCGTAATCAGCTCCTGATTGGGGTGCTGAGCAATCGCTACGGACAGATCAGCCATGTTTAGGGTGCCCGTCAATTTATACAGAATTGCCGACCCGGTAAGCAGGAAGCCCGAAGATATGAAGCTCAGGGTGACGTACTTGACGGCGCCCTCCAGCTGTTTTTTGCTGTTGCCCAAAACGATCAGTACGAAGGAAGCCACCAGCATGACTTCAAACCAAACATAGAGGTTGAAAATATCCCCTGTCAGAAAAGAGCCGCAAACGCCAAACATCATCACGAGCAAAACTGGATAAAAGCCCTTTTTTTTGCGCGCTGCCGATATGTCCTGCAATGAATACAAAATGATGGCAAAGGCGACCACGGCAGAAATAAGCACCATTCCCGCAGCCAGTAAGTCCGCAACGAGCGTAATACCAAAAGGAGCGGGCCAGTTGCCGATCTGTATGACCTGAATACCGTTTCGGTACACTTCCATAAACAGACCTGCCGCTGCTGCCAGGTACAGGAACCCTGCGACTATCGCAATAGCTGCCTGAACCTTCGCCCGATTCCAGGAGAAAATGCAAAAGATGAACGCCGCGAGCAGCACCCACAGCGGGAAGAGCAATAAGGTGGGGATGGTATCGGTCACTTTATTTTATCAGTTGTATTGAGTTCATCCAAATCTTCCGTCCCAACTTCCTCGTATACTTTTTTTAACAGCACAATCACGAACAATTGCACGCCAATACTTATCACAATGGCGGTCAGGGTTAATGCCTGTGGCAAAGGATCTGCAAGTTGGTCCACAGCTACTTTTGCTTCAGAAAGCAGTGGGGGCGCATTTTTGGTCACCCCTCCAACAGTGAAGAGGAAAAAAGTGGTGGCATAGCCAAACAGTATGACCCCGATGATCAGCTTGAAAAAGCTTTTCTGGAACATCAGAAACAGGCTCGCTGAAAATAAAACGCCAATAATCAGGGGTATAATCAGATTCATAAGTTGTTATTCCTCAGTGAGTAAAAAAGTAATTTGCAGGACTACGCCAAAGACAACCAGCAAAACGCCAAAGTCAAAAAAAATGGGTGTGCCAATTTTGCCCACCAGAGGCAATTTCTGGGTTACCCAGGCCGAAGTCAGGTAGGGCTCGCCCTTCAGCACAGCGAAAAACCCGCTGAGGAGCGCCATGAGCAGTCCAAGCGCCGCCAGCATTAAAGGTTTTACCCTAAATACCTGTCTGGTCCGCTCATACCCAAAGACCATAGCGTGCAGCATGAAGGGGATGGAAGCAATCAGCCCGGCTATGAATCCGCCGCCTGGTTTATCGTGGCCCCTGAAAAACATGTAGAGGGCAAAACTGATAAACAAAGGAGTCAGTGCGCGTAGTAGGGTCGCCAGAATCAGGGTCTTCATGCTTTTTTGTTATTGGGTTTGAACTTCAGCAGTGCAATAATTCCAATCATCGTTACTGTAAGCACCGTAATTTCGCCCAGGGTATCGAGGGCACGAAAATCCACCAGGATCACATTCACCGCATTCTGACCTTTACCCTTGGATATGCTTTGCTCAAGAAAATAGGCTTTTGAACCCGTATTTTTTTCCTGTAGTAGCATCACATAAGCCGTAATTGCCATCATCGCCCCAAACAAGATCGCCATAGGCAGGTATTTCAAGCGGGCAATGGATGTTTCGAGGGTATAGGAAGGCAGCCGGTGAATAATTAGGATCAGTAATATCAGCGTGAGGGTTTCGGCCAGGAATTGGGTGATGGCCACATCTGGTGCGCTGAACAAAGTATACGCCAACGCGATACTGTACCCAATAATGCCAAAAGTCGCCGTGACAATCAGTTTGGACCTGACCCGGAAAAGAAAGCCTGTAGCAAGAGCAATCAAAGCTAAAATGACAAGCTCGTAAATCTGCAAGCCCTCCAGTAGCGGGGCAGCCGATAAAGACTGGAAAACCTGACCATGAACCATTGCAGCTAAAAGCAGGATGGAGAAGGTGACGATAACGGTCGCAATATACTTTCTGAGGTAGCCATTTTGAATTTCGCCTGTTGTGTACTGCGCAACGGACTCACTGCCGGCAATGACCTGATCGTACAAAAAATCAGCGGAAGCCCAAGACGGTTTTCGGGCCCGCCTCAGCCAGTTGCGGAGGAAGTACAGACCTACACCCGTGAGCAAAGTGGCTAAGCTCAGGAGGAACACCAGATTGAACCCATGCCATAGTTTTAGTTTCATAGAGGGGGCAAAATCATGGATGCTGGCAGCCGACCATTTGAGCAGGGGCGCTATAGTCCATCCCGGAGCAATACCCGTCAGCAGGCTTATTGCTGCCAATAGGAGCGGAGGGAAAATAAGCATCAAATGACCCTCCCTTATAGTGTGATCCTGAAGCTTGCCGGTTTTGAAAAATGCGTTGTAGAGAATGTCTACGCTCACTGCAGTGAAGAGCGCACCGGCCAAAAACAATAGCACCAGGTAAACCATTGCAAAAGGATCGGCAGTGTGGTAAAGCGCATCGTACAAAAGTTCTTTTCCCACAAAACCCAGCAAAGGCAGCACGCCAGCCATTGAGGCCAGCGCCAGGGCTACCGTCGTTGCCGTTACCGGCATCTTCCGGCCCAGGTCTGATAGCTGCGAAATCCGCCTCGTGCCCGTTTGGTGGTCGATATTGCCGGCGGCCATAAACAGGGCGCACTTGTACATGGCGTGAGCCAGAACATACACCATCGCTGCATTAACCGCTGCTTCTCCACCCAGCCCGATCATCATAAACAGAATACCCAGGGCGCTGATGGTCGTGTAGGCAAGGATGCGCTTGAGATCATCCTCCTGAAAAGCTTTCAGTGCGCCCCAGATCATGGTCAGTGCCCCGGCAGCTCCAAGCAGATGGTGCCAGAGGGGGGCTTCCTGAAATAAGGGATTGAGCCGGAAAATGAGGTAAACGCCTGCTTTGACCATCGTTGCGGAATGCAGGTAGGCACTTACCGGGGTGGGCGCAGCCATGGCATTGGGCAACCAGAAATGAAAAGGGAACTGAGCGGACTTGGTGAGGGCTCCTACCGCGATGAGGATAATGGCAGCAGATTGCAATCCACTGCTAGCCACCACTTCAGGCTGGGATAGTATTTCCGTTAAATTATACCCGCTGCCGGTGGCGATTTCCAAGAGAATCAAACCCGCCATCAGGGCCAGTCCTCCACCGGCTGTAATCAGCAGCGCCTGCCTTGCGGACCTCCTGGAGTCTTCCTCTTTATGCTTGAAGCCAATGAGCAGGAAGGAGCTGAGGCTGGTGAGTTCCCAAAATACAAACAGCCCGATCAGGTTGGCGGAGAGGACAAGACCAAGCATGGAGCCGGAGAATAACAGCAGATAACCTGCAAACCGGTTGATTTGAGGGCTGTCTTTCATGTACCGGTGAGCGTACAAAAAGATCAGCAACCCAAAAACTGTGACCAGAAGGGCAAAAAACAGGCTAAGCCCATCAACGAGGAAAGTAAGTTGAATATTGAGGGTATCCACCCAGATTACTTCCTGCACGATGGTTGCTCCATCAAGCACCGGTCCTAACAGGGAGCCAAAGTAGGCGATGATCCCCAAAAAAAGCAAAGAGACGAAAGACAGCACAATATTTCGGTGCCTGTCATAAAAAAGAGCAGACAGGAAGCCAGCAATAATTACCGCCAGGATGCAAGATAGAATGGTCATATAGTTTGGTATACATAACTATAGCGCATGCTATGGGGCAGATGTTCTAATTGGAGCCTTGTTAATAGTTGCCGGGTTGCTTTTCGGATGCTTATGCTGCTGTCGGGGCGGCAACGGTGTTTTCGACAAAGTACATTTCGACCTCCCCAATCCCTTTAGCTGGAACTTTTCCACGAGGCGTACAGGAAAACGTATCGCTAATCCTGTCATAAGTCGCCTGAGAAATATTGACCCTTCCTGCTTCCCCTTTGGATTCCAGGCGGGCGGCCAGGTTGACGGTATCCCCCCAGATGTCGTAAGCGAATTTTCGGGCACCTACTACTCCTGCCACTACCGGTCCGGTATGCAAACCGATGCGCGCTCCGGAAAAGGGCAGGTCTTTTTGTTGCTTCAGCCATTCCTGCATAGCCAGAGCTGCCTTGACTGCCCGCTGGGCATCATCCGGGTTGGATTCCGGTACCCCGGCGGCGGCCATGTAAGCGTCACCAATGGTCTTAATTTTTTCGATGCCATGCGCCTCCGCTATTTCATCAAAGGCTTTGAAGCAACGGTCGAGGGCTTCCACCAATTCGGCAGGGGTGAGGTCCTTGGAAATCCGGCTGAAGTCCTTGAAGTCCGAGAAAAGTACCGTGGCCTCCTCATAATGCCGGGCTGTGGCCTGACCATCGGTTTTGAGTTCCTGGGCAACGGATGCCGGCAGGATGTTCAGCAGTAGCTCTTCTGAGCGCTTCCGTTCGGTATCGATGATGTGGTTTTTTCGGCGGGAGTTGAGGTACAGCCAGGTCAGAATAAGAGCAATGAGGATAATGGCTCCAGCTACAATGCGGCTGCGGTTGCGTTGGGTACGCTGAAGCTGTAGCTGGGCTTCCTGTGATTGCAGTTGTTGTTCCTGTCGGATGACCATTATGGAATCCTCTAGCCGGGCCAGGGAAATAGAGTCGATGGTTTGTTGCTGGCGGGCGAGTAGCAATTCCTGACGTGCCTGTTCATCGGTGAGGGTTTGCACCTCTTTTTCATAAGCCTCCCGTTCTTTTTTGAGGGAGAGGATGGAATCACCAACGGCACGCATGACATCGAGCCTGCGCTGTTTAAGCTGCTCCAGAGTGGGGCGCTGTTCTGCCACGCCACCGGGCTGTATGGGCATTTTCGGTTGGTTGTTCAGCCGGCGGGCCAATTGCTGGTATCGCAGCTGTAAGGTGTCATTGGGGGCTTTCTCGAGAAGCTGTTCAGCTGCCTTCATCGCCCTTTTGACCTTCATTTTGTCCCGCCAGTTGAGAGAACTGGCGGTCTGTTTGCCAAAAAAAGCCTCAGCCTGCAGCAGCCGGGCCTCGGTTTGAATCGCCAGATCGTCTGCTTTACGGCCACTGTGGAAGGCCTGTTCCGCAACTTTTGCAGCATCTTCGTAGCGTTCGCGCCCGAGCAATTCGCGTGATAATTCCAGTTGAGCGTTCCCCTGGCCAGTGACAGCCGATGAAAAAAGCGCCAATAGTCCTAGAGTTAGGAGTATCATTCTCATAATAAGGTACTTTTTGCCAAGGGAGGATCCGACTAAACCCAAATATAAGGTTTCTGTATGATTTAAGCACATTTTGATGCACAATGTCTTGCCCCATGAATATGGGGTTTAGATTTCGTGACAGGGGGGCTATATTTGTAATCGTTAGAGTTAGTCAGTAATTTGAACACAACCACCTGGTTATAAATCTTCCTTCCTTTTTAAACAAGAAGCGTGTTTAAATGAGGGCTTCCCTCGATCCTCTCTGGGAAGCCCTCTATTTTGGAAGGGAAACTAATCCTCAGTGCCCGTTTTCTTGGGCATTGGACCCAAAAGTTTCGAAGGGCTTTCGGCGTATGCTGAGAGCCCTTACTCTTTTTACCAACAATCGCAATGCAAAGATGGTGCATTTGCTGATTTTTGTTAAATTTGAGCTTGTCCCGAAACAAATTGTTAGTTCATGAATATGCCCGCCGCTCAGGATGCGCTCAAAAAATACTTTGGTTACGATACGTTCCGCCCTATGCAGGCCGATATCATTGAGCAGGTGTTTGCCGGTAAAGACAGCCTGGTGCTAATGCCTACGGGCGGGGGCAAGTCCATTTGCTATCAGGTGCCTGCAGTGACGCTCCCGGGGACCGCCGTAGTGGTCTCTCCCCTTATTTCTCTAATGAAGGATCAGGTGGAAGCACTACGGGCCAATGGTGTACAGGCGGCCTTTCTCAACAGTTCACTCGGTGAAGCGGATCAGCGGGCCGTGGAGGATCAGTTTTTTAACGGTGAACTACAGTTGCTTTACGTTTCTCCGGAAAAGCTGACTTCCCGGGATTTTCTGCCGCTGCTGAAACGCGCGAAAGTGAGCCTGTTTGCCATTGATGAGGCCCACTGTATCTCTTCCTGGGGGCATGACTTCCGGCCGGAGTACACCCGCATGAAGTTCCTCAAACAGGAGTTCCGGGAAACGCCTATACTTGCACTTACCGCAACCGCTGATAAACTCACCCGGAAAGACATTTTGCGGCAGCTCAATTTGCCAGACCCGCGGGTATTTATTTCATCTTTTGACCGACCTAATCTCAGCCTCGAGGTCCGCCCTGGGCAGCGCCGCCGCGAGCAAATCCTGCGTTTTATCGGCAAACGCCCGAATGAGTCTGGTATCATCTACTGCCTGAGCCGCAAGGGGACCGAACAACTGGCGGAAAAACTTCAGGCCGCCGGCATCACGGCTGATTATTACCACGCGGGCCTTTCCCCCGAGGAGCGGGATGCGGTGCAGGAGGCTTTTATCAACGACAATACACCGGTTATTTGTGCTACGGTGGCCTTTGGGATGGGCATTGATAAGTCCAATGTGCGATGGGTCATCCACTACAACCTGCCTAAAAATATCGAAAGTTACTATCAGGAGATCGGCCGGGCCGGGCGCGATGGCGCAAAGTCGGATACCGTGCTTTTCTACAGCTACAACGATGTCGCTCTGATGGAGGACATCCTCAAGCAAAACGACAGCGATCAGGTGGACCTTAAACTGGCGAAGCTGGACCGTATGCGGCAATTTGCGGAAGCGGTAGGCTGCCGGCGGCGTATCCTCCTCAGCTACTTTGGGGAGGAAACCACGGAGGACTGCGGGAACTGCGATATCTGCCGGAACCCGCCGAAGACCATAGATGGGACGGAGATTGCCCAAAAGGCACTGTCTGCAATCTACCGGTTGCGGCAACAGGTGGGCATGACGCTGGCAATTGACGTGCTGCGCGGCAGCGGGAAGAAGGAAATCTTTGAACGCGGCTACCAAAACATCAAAACCTACGGTGCCGGCCGTGATATCCCCTTTCTGGAATGGCAGCACTACATGTTGCAACTGCTGAATTATGGCTACATCGAGATTGCCCACGATGAGCATGGCGTGCTGAAACTGACCCCGGCGAGCAACCGGGTGCTCTTCGAAGGAGAAAAAGTGCCATTGGTGCGTTTCGCTACGGTTAAAGAACGGCAGGAAGCCGAAAAAGCACAAGCCAAAGCAAAAGCCACCGAGCGGCAGGGAGTACGGGATGAGCTGTTTGAAAAACTCCGGCAATTGCGGCGTCAGCTGGCGCAGGAACGGGGTGTGCCGCCCTACATCATCTTCAGCGATAAAACCCTGGAGGAGATGGCAGCCGTGCGGCCTATGACGGATGATGAAATGAAGCGCATCAGCGGGGTGGGGGAGCGCAAACTGCACCTCTACGGCAACTACTTTATTGATGCCATCATTGAGCATGTGGGGCCGGCGGCGAGCCGTGGCAAGTCCTCTACCTATCAAATCACCCACGATATGTACCAACGGGGGCTAAGCGTATCCGAAATTGCACAGAAACGGCAATTGACCGAAACGACGGTCTATTCCCATCTGGCCATCCTATTTGAGAAAGGGCAGGACATTAACCTGCACGAACTCGTGACGCCCTCAGAGGTCGATCAGGTGGTGAAATCTTTGCGGTACCTTCAGGAGCCTTATAAACTGAAGGATGTCTTTGAATATTTGGACGAACAAATTCCTTATCATAAAATCCGGCTGGCGCTGGCTTACGCAAAGCGGGAGGCTTAGCCCGGGGTTTTTAATTTTCGCGCAATGAAAAAAATATTTCTCTTTGCTGCCCTGTTGCTGACAGGGGTTTCTCTAACTAAGGCTCAGTCCGATTTCCGCCCGGGCATGGTTTGGATGGAAGAAGGTGACACTCTGTATGGCAGGATTGATTACCGGGGGGACCTCTCTCTGGGGCAAGCGTGCCACTTCAAAGGTAGTGCGGATGCCACCGAACAGGTCTTTTCACCCCTGGATATCAAAGGCTACCGGTTTGAGGACGACCGGTTGTTTGTTGCTGAACAACTGGAAGAGAAAAAGGCTTTTCTGGAGTGCCTGGTTAACGGGGCGATGGAAGTGTATTACCATCGGGATGAAGCCGACTCTAATCAGTATTATTTCCGCAAGACCGGTGATACACTTGTGCACTTGCCATATGTGGAGGAAATCCGGTATTTCGACCGAAATCAGATTGAGGGCGCACCGGAAATTAGAGCGGACTATCTTTTCCGTTCGAAGAAGCATATCGGGTTGCTGAAGTTTCATTTGCAGGATGCTCCGGAACTGCAGGAGCAGATCTCAAAAATAGAGAAGCCCAGCCACCAATCATTGGTACGGTTGGCCAAACGCTACCATCAGCTTACAGCGGAGCCGGGACAGCCCTTAATTATCTACAGAAATGTCCCGCCTTTTTTCAAGCCTTTGCTAGGGGCTGGGCTTGGACTGATGCAGTTTTCTAATACGCCGGCTGTCGCGGATCAGGGGCATTTGGTCTACGGTGCTGATCTGTTTTTGGTCATGCCCAGGGTGCACGAACGCATCTTTTTCCGCCTTGGGGTGCAGCAAGCCAACCGGCAGCTGGCGGATGAAAATGAAACGGACACTTTTACTTCCTATAATGTGGAAGTCGGCTATATGCTGCCGGAGACATTTCGGATACGTCCGTACGCTTCCATTAGTCTGCTAAAGCCGGCCTATTCGGCAGGGGCGTGGGCCCAAATTGCCGGGCCATTCTATGCCGGGCTGCACGGTAATGCCACGTTTTACTTTGGTAGCTTCCGGTGGTTCCCCACCGACTTGTTTTATTATTCCCTATCTGCTAGTGTAGGGTATCAGTTTTGAGTAACTGCTGAAATTTTGTTGGGATAATCAGTGATAATCCCATCCACGCCCAGGCCAATCAGCGCTTTCATGGCGGTGGTGTCGTTGACGGTCCACGGAATAATGGTCATACCCAGATCGTGCACGGTATCTACGACGTTGCCGGTGACCATTTTGTAATAGGGGCTGTAGATGTCCAGGGTGTAGCCCAGTGCGTCGAGGTTCACCTGAACGCCGTTGGGGTTTTCAACCAGCAGGGCCGTGGTGACGGCAGGGTCAAGCCGGTGCAATTCCTGTAGGGGGCGTACATCGAAAGATTGCACACAGGTTTGTGTTTTTATACCCAGGCCCTCTATTTCCTGCAAAACCAGGCGGGCAAAGGTCAGCGGGCGGGGCGCTTTGACGTTATCGTAAGCCGGGTCGTGCTTGATTTCGATGTTGTAGCGGGGCTTGTGGCGGTTGTGCTCAGCACAGTAAGCATTGACGGCTTGTACCACCTCGCTAAGCAGGGGCTTGTGTGCCGGCGTGGGGGTTTGCTCCGGAAAGCGTTCGTTCCCGCGGGTACCGCAATCGTAGGCTTTGATCTGAGCGTAGGGCATTTGAAAGAGCAGCAGCTCCTCTTCCTCCGCTTCCGTTACGGGGCGCCCGTCCGGATGGCTGCAAATGTGGTGGGACATCCACGGCTCATGGGTCACCACCAGCAGGCTGTCCTGACTTACCGCAAGGTCGAGCTCCAGCGTTTTCACCTGAGGAAATTCCAGTGCTTTGAGGAAGGCGGGCACTGTATTTTCCGGCAACAGCCCGCGGGCACCCCGGTGGCCCTGCCAGTCGAAATCAGCAGCTTGTTCAGCAGTCATATCTTGTTGAGTTGAAGGCGCTGAGCAGGCTGAAAGCCCGAGCAGCAGGAGAAGGAAATAAAATTGGCGCATGGTGCATAGGTTTGGGTCAAAGATAAGGAATCCAACTACACTGCTTAGGGTGTAGATCACATTGGAGCAGAACAATTATCTGAATCCGAATGATTCAACCTCAATCTCAATTTACTGGAAAGATCTACCATCGTTATGATGTTTTTCCTCGAAAAAATAATTTGATCTGGTTCAGCAATTTGTAGGTGAAGGCTTATCTTTAGCGCATTGTTAAACCAGGCGCTATAGTTCTGTATCTACCTGCTTTTGAAATTGAAATTTTCCGCATTTCTCAGAAAGTACTTAAGATAGAAGTAGAGCGCATATCTTCACTTAATTGAATAAGATGACGACTAGATTTTACCTATGCTTCGCGGTATGCTTTACCGCTACCGTTGCAATGGCGCAGCCTCAGTTGGTTGCAGATTTTAACCCCGGCACCGCAGATGGGATGACAGACTCCCTGGGCTATGAAGGGGTCTACCTGGATGACAACCGGATGATCCTTGCTGTGATTGACCCCGATTTCGGTACGGAATTAGGGATTCTGGAAAACGGAGAGCTGTCCCTGCTTAAAGACATAAACCCTGGTGATGAAAGCTCTGATCCCCAGTATTTTGTACGGTATAACGGCAAAGTTTACTTTTCAGTGGCGGATGATGGTCAGGTCCTTGCTTCGCTTTGGTCTACAGATGGGACGGAAGAAGGGACCGTTAAGGAATATTCTTTGTCGGGTAGTGCAGCGCCGATCTCTAATCTTGTAGTGACGGATGGAGGAGCGTTGCTTTTCAAGCGAGCTAGCAGACTTTATGCGACTTCCGATGGAGAAAATTTTGAAGAATTACTGACCAACGTCCCGTTTTTTGATGTTGATGGTGGTGGCGCTGGCAATGCGCAATACACCAAATACCAAAATGGATTTGCTTTTTTTGATAGCCCTACAGGTCCTCCTTACGAAGTTCATCTTTGGTATTATGAGTCTGGTAGTCTGGAAGTCTTATATACTTTCGAGGAGTCTGTCATAGGTGCTTTTTCAACTGCCTACGGGCTTGGAGTGATAGATGGAGGTTTAGTCTTTTCTATCGGTGGAGATAATAGAGGTACTTACGTTTATGAAGAAGGTTCAGGAGAGATAACCCAGGTTTTATCTTTTCCCTGTGACCGTTTTTTAAGAGCCGATGGTGTAAGTATGGTTGGGTTCCGTGAAGGCATTGCATTCTACCGCTTTTCCGCCAGCCCGGCCGAGGCCACGGTTTTATTTGATGAGCAGCCCCTTCTGCCTTTTCTGCTTAATGGAACCCCATACCCTCACATTGGAGCTAATGGAAAGCTTGTTTTTTTAGGGCAGTCTACATTTTTTACCGAAAAAGACCTTTACATGACGGATGGAACAGTACCAGGGACCGTTAAGCTGGGTGATCTTCCCTTGAACGGCATGATCTGGCAAATGCTGGCCAGAGGCCGTTATGTGTTTGTAGTGGTTTATAATAACGAAAATAACCCCGTATCCATTTACGTAGCAGATACCGAAGCTGTCACCGTTACAGAGCTTTATCAGTTTCCTGAAAGTACCGGGCTTGAAGGGTCGATTTTATTGACTGGTTTCCAGGATGGTAAGCTGTACTTTAACCTGAGCACTGATGAGACAGTAGGGCGGGAGCTTTATTCTCTTGAAACCGGTCTGGTGGTAGCTGAAGAGTCGGTCCCAGTCCCCTCAGCATCATTTGGACTGGAGTTTGCCGACCGTCAATTTGCCATCAAAGCAGAAGGCATGAAGCCCGCTCGCGTCAACGCCTACGATGTACAGGGGCGCTTGCTCCGCAGCTATGATACCCACACGAATGCCTGGCTGCCGGAGGTCATTCACGCTGGTATGGTGCTCTACGAGGTGGAAGTAGAGGGGCTGCGGCAGACCTGGAAGCGGATTGGCCTGCAATAGATGCATGACAGGGCTGTACTGTCTTTGGTGCAGCCCTTTACCTTTTGCTTTTCCCGGAAAAACGTATTTTCACCATCAAAAATGCGAACCTTCCTTTTGCCGCTTGTGCTCTTGTGCCCCTTACTGCTATTCGCACAGGCTTCCATTCCCCGCCTTTCCCAAATAGATGTACAGCATTACACCTTTCAGCTGGAGCTGAGTGATGAGCACGACACCATTCAGGGCAGTGCCTTGATGGATATCCGGTTTTTGCAGGCATTGGATACCCTGGTGCTGGACCTGGTTGCAGAGGAGGCCGGGCAGGGGGGCATGCAGGTCCTGGAAGTGAAGGAAGGAGGCGAGCCTTTGAGCTACCGGCATGAAGGGGCTCAGTTGCTTATTGCGCTGAGCAGCCCGGCAGCGGCAGGTTCCACCCGGCAATTTGCCGTTCGGTACAAAGGTGTTCCGGCTGACGGGCTTATCATCGCCCAAAACAAGTACGGTGACCGGACCTTCTTTGGCGACAACTGGCCGAATCGCGCCCATCACTACCTGCCTTGCGTGGACCACCCTTCAGATAAGGCGACGGTGGCTTTTGTGATTATCGCGCCGGACCATTATCAGGTGGTGGGTTCTGGTTTGCAGTTGGAAGAGCTTAACCTTGACCAGGAAACCAAGCTTACTTTCTGGCGGATAGACACGCCCATTCCTACTAAAGTGGCGGTCTTTGGAGCAGCGCAGTTTGCGGTGAGCCGGGCCGGTGAAGTTGCCGGTATACCCGTTAGCAGCTGGGTTTACCCCGAAAACCGGACGGAAGGCTACCAAGATTACGCGCAGGCTACAGATGTTTTACAGTTTTTTATCGACTCCATCGGGCCCTATTCCTACCCAAAACTGGCCAATGTACAGTCCAAAACCCGCTACGGAGGGATGGAGAATGCCAGTAATATCTTCTACTTTGAAAATTCCGTGACCGGTGGGCAGGACCACGAAGACCTCATCGCCCACGAAGTGGCCCATCAGTGGTTTGGCAACAGCGTGACGGAAGGCAACTGGCACCACATCTGGCTGAGCGAAGGCTTTGCGACCTACGGCGCTAACCTTTACATCGAACACAAGTACGGCCGGGATGCCATGGCCAAGCGGCTGATTACCGAGCGTCAGCAAGTCCTGCAGTTTGCCCGTCAGTCCAACCGCCCAGTAATTGATACCCTCATCACCAACTGGAACCGCCTGCTGAATGCCAATGCCTATCAGAAAGGCAACTGGGTGCTGCACATGCTGCGGCATAAGGTGGGCGAGCGGGCATTTTGGTCGGGCCTGCGCGCCTATTACAAAGCCTACCAAAACGGCAATGCCCTGACCCGCGATTTTCAGGAGGTGATGGAAATCGCCAGCGGGCAGGATTTAGACGGCTTCTTTTATGAGTGGCTTTATCAGCCCGGCGTGCCGGAAATTGGAGTGAGCTGGTCGTGGAGCAAAAAGGAAGGCCTGCAACTAGACATCGGGCAATTGCGCAGCGATGCAACCTATACTTTTCCCCTGGATATTGCGGCGGAAGCCCCCGATGGCACCCGTCAAACCTGGACCGTAAATATTGATCAGGAACAGCAGACGGTGACCCTGCCCTGCGACTTTGAGCCCAACCGGCTTTGGCTGGACCCGGATACCTGGCTGCTTTTTAGCGCTGAACTGAAGCGGATGAAAAATTAATTTGCATTTTTATGCCTCCAAAACGGGAACCATGAAAAAAACGGCCATCTTACTGATTCACTGCCCGGACCAAACCGGCCTTGTCGCGGCAGTCACCGACTTTCTGCACCGCAACAACGGGAACGTCATCTCTCTGGACCAGCACGTTGACCGGCAGGCGGGGCGCTTTTTTATGCGGGTAGAGTGGGAGCTGGAGGGTTTTAATATCCCTGCCGAAAAAATTGATGAGTATTTCGGCACCCTGATAGGGCAAAAATACCAAATGGAATGGCAGGTACACCTAAGCGCGCATAAACCACGAATGGCCATTTTCGTTTCCAAAATGTCGCACTGTTTGTATGATATCCTTCAGCGTTGCATGAGCGGGGAGTGGGAAGTGGAAATCCCGGTAATCGTCAGCAACCATGAGAACCTGCGCTACATTGCAGAGCGTTTTGAAATTCCCTTCGAGGTTTTCCCCATCACAAAAACCAATAAGGCGGAGCAGGAACAGCGGGAGATTGAGCTAATGCGTAAGCTGGATATTGACTTCATCGTCCTGGCCCGCTATATGCAAATTTTGTCCGACGACTTTGTGGCCGCTTTCCCGAATCAGGTTATTAATATCCACCATTCTTTTCTTCCTGCTTTCAAGGGTGCGAAGCCTTACCACTCTGCCTTCAACCGGGGGGTGAAAGTGATTGGGGCAACGAGCCATTATGTTACTGCAGATTTGGACGAGGGGCCGATTATCGAGCAAGATGTCCGCCGGATTTCTCATAAAGACACCATTCAGGACCTGATCCGTATCGGGAAGGACCTGGAGAAGGTCGTCCTGGCCCGGGCCATTTGGCTGGAGATTCAGCATAAGATTTTGCCGTATCAGAATAAGACGATTGTGTTTGATTAAAGGATTGATCTTACTGATGCCGCTAATCCTGGCAAAACGGTGCCGTCCCACAAGCATGCCCCGCTCTTATGCCCTTGCTCGAAATCCGTGCAAATCTGCGTAATCCGTCCAATCCGTGTTCCCAACCAAACTACTCAATCAAAGGTACCCCCAAATAAACCTTAATCTCCGGAGAAAGCCGCACCCGTATTTTCACCACAAGCGGGTCATTGAGGTTCGCCAGCGTCCGCCGGTGCAGGTTGTAAGTGGTACGAATGGTGGTAAAGACAGAGACAAGCGCCGCATTCTTACGTGTCTCCTGAATGATAGCTTCCAGGCGTTCCGGGCGGAAGTCCTCGTGCCGGCCTACCATTTCGACTTCCAGGGCAGGGCTCAGGGCCACGCTCAGGGCAAAGCTGCGGATTTCCAGACCGTAAATTTCCAGTTTAGGGAAGACCGTTAGCCATTCCTCAATCAGTTGAAAGCTTTTTTCTTTGGCGCCTTCCCCAAATTGTGCAGCTTGCTCGCGCAAGGCCTCCGTAGCATCATTTATCGCTTGCTTGAATTTATCGATCATGGCAGGTCGGACGGTTGGTGAAAGGGCAATTTAGAAATTAGAGCGTTCTTCCGGTCTGTTTTTCTCTGAACCTTACCGATTTTTAGATAAATCGTTGTTGTTGGCTTTCCGCAGTTGGCGATAGGCCAAGCCTAAGGCATCCGGGAGGTCTCCGGCGATCAGGGACTCCTCGCTTTCCCGCTGCAAGGCACAGTCGCCAGCCAGACCGTGCAAAAAGACGCCCAGCAGGGCCGCCGCTTCCGGTGTGTAGCTTTGAGCCAGCAGTCCGGTGAGTATACCCGCCAAAACATCTCCGGTGCCGCCGGTAGCCATGCCAGCGTTGCCAGTACTGTTGAAGTACGAACGTCCATCGGGGAGGGCGACACAAGTGTGCGCGCCTTTGAGCACAATGATAACGCCGAGCTCCCGGGCTTTTTGGATTTGGAGTTCGTGTCGTTTAAAGTGATTGGGGGTAGGGCCAAACAAGCGCTCGAATTCTTTGGGGTGGGGCGTGAGGATGCTCTGGGCAGGAAGTGCTTTCAGTAGGTCCGGCTGGGCACCGATAATATTAAGGGCATCTGCATCGAGGACGAGTGGCTGGTCAGCCTGGGCAACGAGTTGGGCCAATGCCTTTTGCGTAAGCGTGCCCTGCCCAAGCCCGCAGCCTACGCCTATCGCCTGATAAGGATGGAGTTCCGGGACTTCTGTGAATTGCAGCTCATGTTCATCCAGGCTGACCATGGCTTCCGGCAAGGCTGTTTGGACGATATTATAGCTGATTTTGGGCACGTGCAGCGTCACCAACCCTGCACCCGACCGCAATGCACCCCGCGCAGCCAACAAAGCAGCACCCATTTTGCCATAGCTGCCCATAATGAGCAGGGCATGGCCGTGGGTACCTTTGTGGGAAAATTTGGCTCTTGGGCGCAACAGCTTTTTGGCTATCTCTTCCGTCAGGTAAAAGTTAGGGGTCTCAGCCTGCGCGATGGCTTTGGGATGCAGCCCGATTGACCGGACCGTCCAGGCACCCACCCGCTCTGCATTTTCCGGGAAAAAGAACGCCAGCTTGGGCAGCTCAAAGGAAAAGGTACGGTGTGCTTGAAAGGCAACCCCTTCGGTTGATTGATCAGCATAGACGCCAGACGGAATATCAATGGCTACTCTTTCCACCTTTAGACCATTCAGGTGTTGGAGCAGATCGCCCCAGTACCCTTCCACCGGACGGTTGAGCCCCGAACCAAACAAGGCATCAATAATCAGTGCCCCTTCCGGCAATTCCGGCATTGGGTCCCCTTTGGTAATTGGATAAGCTTCGATAGCGCCATGACCGGGCAGCCGCTTCAGGTTGGCTTCGAAGTCCTCAGATCGGTTGGGGCTGATCTGGCAGGTATGCACCGTCACATCGTAGCCGGAGTGATGGAGCAGCCGTGCCGCCACAAGGCCGTCCCCGGCATTATTGCCAATACCGCAAATGATATTTACTGGCTGTTGTTGGTCCGGATAAGTTTGAATGAGCCATCGGGTAAAGCAGGCCGCCGCCCGCTCCATAAGCTCCAGGGAGGAAATCGGTTCGTGTTTTATGGTATATGCGTCGAGTTTCCGAATTTGAGCAGCAGAACAGATTTTCATAAAATGTATTTCATTTGGAAAAGCAACAGTTTTTCGAAGGGCTCAAAGTAATTGAGCTGGCAAGTGTGCTCGCGGGCCCTGCGGTCGGTATGTTTTTCGCCGAGCTGGGTGCAGAAGTTATCAAGGTCGAAAATGCCCGGACCGGTGGCGATGTCACCCGACACTGGAAGCTGCCCACAGAGCCAGCCGAAGCAGATTACTCCGCCTACTATTGTAGCGTAAATTACAAAAAAAATGTTCGAATGCTCGACCTGTCTGAACTGGAAGACCGGTCAGAAGTGCTACAGCTAATTGCGGGTGCTGATATCGTCGTAAGTAATTTTAAACGGGCCTCCGCTCAAAGGCTGGGCATGGATTATGAGACTTTGGCCCAGCACAATCCCCGGTTGATTTATGCGCAGTTGGATGCTTTTGGAGCAGATGAACCCCTGCCGGCTTTTGATGTGGTATTGCAGGCGGAGGCGGGTTTTTTGTATATGAATGGTGAGCCCGGACGCGACCCGGTCAAAATGCCCGTTGCCCTCATTGATATCCTGGCCGCCCATCAGCTTAAAGAAGCGGTGCTTATGGCACTGCTGCACCGCTACCGTACCGGAGAGGGGAGTTTTGTGTCCACTTCACTCCTCGATGCCGCCATTGCCTCGCTGGCCAATCAGGCTACCAACTGGCTCATGGAGGGGCACATTCCGCAACCTATGGGCATGCAGCACCCGAATATTGCACCCTATGGGGATATCTTCTACGGCAGTGATGGCAAACCTTTGGTCATCGCAGCCGGTACGGAAGGGCAGTTTTTGAAACTCTGCCAATGCCTTGGATGCCCCGAGCTGCCGGAAGATGAGCGCTTTGCCGACAACAAAAGCCGGGTCAGGTACCGCAGCGTGCTTTGCGATCGGCTGCGCCCCGCATTCGGACTAGAAGACCGGTCCACATGGATGGCAAAACTGGGGGAAGCCGGGGTGCCGGTGGGCAGCATACGCAACATGCAGGAAGTGTTTGGACGGGAACGGGCCAACAGTTTGGTCCTGGAAGAATCAATGGCAGATGGGCGTATCAGCCGGCGGGTAGCCACTGCGGCCTTTGAGTGGAAGCCTGCGGGCTGATCTCACAAGGATGAACATCTCGAGGCTGCCCCCGTTCAAAGACTGAACAAACCAAACTTGTACCTTGAACGACTTTAATGCCTCGCTGGAAGCTTTTTGGAACACTTTAGAAGGATGGCTGGAAGGGTTGATCGCTAATTTGCCTAACATCATTTTGGCTGTACTTGTACTGGTCGCCTCCATTTTTTTATCCCGTTTCGTAAAGAAATATGCTGGTAAGGTGGTGTCCAGGTTTTCCCGAAATCAGACCATCAATGGGCTTTTAGCCAACATCATCACCTCCGGTTTTTTAATTGTGATGCTCTTTATCGTCTTGGGGATTCTTGGGCTTGACCGGGCATTAACCTCCCTGCTGGCGGGTGCCGGCGTGGTAGGCCTTGCAGTTGGTTTAGCCGTTCAGGAACCACTTATGAACTTGTTTTCGGGTATCCTGATGTCAACCAAGTCTCTTTACAATGTGGGGGACCTGATTGAAACCAACGGTTACTTTGGCAAGATCAAGAAAGTAAACCTGCGCTCGACCATACTAGAGCAGTTGAGTGGAGAAGAGGTGCTCCTGCCTAATAAAAGCATCATTCAAAACCCTTTAACTAACTATACCGTATCTGGTCGTCGCCGGTTAGCGCTGAGCTGCGGCATTTCCTATGGGGAGGACCTCGAGAAAGTACGCTCGGTGACCGTGAAAGCGGTAGAAGATAACGTAGATTACGACGAGCGTTTCCCAGTAGAATTTTACTACGATGGTTACGGGGATAGTTCCATCAACTTCATTGTACGCTTTTGGCTGGCCGACATCACACAGAAAGGCTTACTGGCTGCACAGAGTGAATCTGTAATTGCCATTAAGAAAGCCTTTGACCAGAATGATATCATGATTCCATTCCCGATCCGGACACTGGATTTCGGTATCAAGGGAGGTGAAAAATTGAATACGATGCTGAAGGCATCCGCTATGAATGGTAAGGAATAACCTTACCGGACCTCTTCAGTGACTCGCTTTCTCCATCACAAAAAAAACAACAATCAAATTATGGCTAACAATCAAGATAAACCCTGGAATAAAAAACGATACGATGCCAATACGCATGCCTCAGGCATAGCTTTGGTTAACAACCTTATGATGCGCAATAAAGATGCGGAAGAACGCTACCGGGAAGCAGCCGCGGTAGCAACTGATGAGAGTCTGGTGCAATACCTGGAAAGCCTCGCTCGCTACCGGAACAGCCTCTATGAGCCGCTTTTTGAGTGGATGAATGCATTGCCACCCACGCCTATGCCCATCAGCAAGCAGTCCCGCTCCTACTTGTACGAGCACTGGGGCGATTTCCGGGAGGCTCTGCTGCTCAACAATAAATCTAAGGTTGTAGAATTCTGCGAGGATAGTGAAAAGAAAATTTCCAGAGCCTACCGCGAAGCCGTTGCCCAAACTGGCGTGCCAAAGGACATCAACGAATTTCTAAACAAACAGCTGCAGCACATCCTTGAAGTGCGCCGAAAAGTAGAACGCATGGAGACCGTACCTATGCTTCACGATAATGACTTTTAACCCCCTATTTCAGGTCTGACAGAAATAATTATCTTAGCCGGGAACAATTCCTGGTATGGAGAAGATCGTATATCCGCTGCTATACTACCCTATCAATGAAGACATCCTGCTTGGACAGCTGGTCGGCACGGATATAGAAGCGGTGGGCAGCAGCCTGACGGGCCTCAAAAAGACTTTGCTGTCTTACCTGCAAAAGCAGTACAAAAAATACGACGATTACCCGCCCTCTGAAATTCAATCGCCCCGTCTGAAAATGGTGGAGCTACAAGTACGCCCTTCCTACAGATCGAGGGGGGGCGTATTTCCATTGCCGGACACACTGAAAATCCGCCTGCCTATTGTCTACGGAGCCGTGGAAGACGGACATTACGAATGTCACATCCCTACTTTTCGCGAAAATTTTTTCTACTACGAGCCCAAACAGTTTGATGCGTTAGTACATCACGCGAGCCTAACCTTGCTCAATCAGGCCACCCCGGAAAAGCTCTACCGCCTGATGCGCTATCCTAAGCCCATCCTGGACCAGGTGGAGCTCCGGGTCAACTACGAAAGAGATTACTTCTGGGGAGGCTGGAGCCACGAGCGGACCTATGAGGTGCTCAACCGTCTGGCAGAACCTTATCCGCCTACGAAGAGTCAGCAGCGGAGCCTCAGCGCACTGCCCGATGCCGCATGGGAACGGGAAGAAGCGGTTACTCAGGCCATGGACAAAATCGTGGGTACCCGGTCCAATGTACTTGTTGTCGGCCGGTCCGGCACCGGAAAAAGCGCGGTGCTCACAGCGGCACTCAAACGCATCAGTAATCAGTCGCGCAAACAACAGCTTGGGTACACCTTCTGGCGCATTATGCCGCAACGCATTACCGCAAGCGCTAAATACCTTGGGGAATGGGAGGAAACGGTAGAAACCCTGGTGGAAGAGCTTAGCATGGCAAATGGCATCATCTGGGTGGAACAGATGGTGCAGTTGCTGCAAACCGGTGGCGAAGGGCCGGAGGACAGCGTAGCTGCATTTCTGATGAACTTCCTGCAACAGGGGAAGCTTCATATGGTAGGAGAAGCCACGCCTCAGGAGCTGGAAAGCATGCGCAGGCTGCTGCCAGGTTTTGCCGAAGCTTTTCAGGTTATTGAAATTGAGGAACTGAGTGAGCAGCAGGTCAGTAAAGTAATGGATGAGCTGGCTAATTATGCCGCGCAAAACCTGAAAGTGGACATTTTGCCAGAGGCCCGGGTGTTAGCTTACCGCCTGCTGTTACGCTATCACCCCTACGCCAGTTTTCCAGGCAAGGCCGTTAATTTCCTGGGGCAATCTCTGAATGAAGCCCGGTCAAGGCAGGAGCGGCAGATTGGAAAAGCCGAAGTCATACGGAATTTCATTCAGCAGACGGGCTTGCCGGAGCTGTTCCTTCGGGATGAGCTGCCACTCGATCTGGAAGCGCTCCGGAGCCATTTTGAAGCCCGGATTATCGGCCAGCCTCAAGCCGTGGACGCGCTGACCCGGGTAGTCAAAATCTTCAAAGCCGGTTTGAATAATCCCCACCGTCCTATTGCCTCCTTCCTGTTTGCCGGACCTACCGGCGTGGGAAAAACAGCAAGCGTTAAAGCTCTTTCTGAGTACTTCTTCGGCAAAGGCCAACGGAAATCACCTCTGATCCGTATTGATATGAGTGAATTCCAGCATCCGGAGCAGCTGGTGCGCTTAATTGGTGCCGGCCGGCAACCCGGTCAATTGGTTAAAGAGGTCCGGGAGCGCCCCTTCTCCGTACTGTTGCTGGATGAGGTGGAAAAAGCGGACCTTTCTATCTTTGATGCGCTGCTCGGGCTGCTCGATGAAGGGGTGCTCGTGGATGCCTACGGCCGGGAGACCAATTTCCGGAATACAATTGTCATCATGACCTCCAACCTCGGCACCAGCAACCGCTCGGTACCTGGCTTTGGGGATAAAAATCCCGACGCGGCAGCATACCGCTCAGCAGTAGAGCGCCACTTCCGTCCGGAATTCGTCAATCGTATCGATGAACTGGTGGTCTTTGAGTCACTGAAAGCCAATGATATTCTCAAAATCACTGAAAAGGAACTGGAAAGCCTTAAAAGCCGGGAAGGATTCCAAAAAACCGGACTGGAGGTGCAGTTTGAAGAGCAACTGGTCCGTCACCTCGCCAGTATTGGTTTTGATGAGCGCTATGGCGCACGGCCGCTGCAGCGGGCTTTGGAAGACCATGTGGTCATGCCGGTGGCCAGATGGATGCTTAAAAATCCTGTAAACAACCCCGGCCGGTTGATCATCGGCTGGTCTGATCGTCAGCAGCTTACCCTAAATTACCAGCCAAAAAAATAACTTATGCCCTGGATTTTGCTACAAGGTGCGATCTTGCTGGGGTTTCCTTTCCTGAGCCGCAGGCTTGTACGCCGTGGGCTGTTACCAGATTGGCTGAGCCCCGTGGTACTGTGCTATGCGGTTGGCATCCTCCTGAAGAATACTGGCCTTTTTCCGCTCAACGAGCCGTTCTCAACTACCGCTACGGAGGTCGGGATTTTGTTTGCTATTCCACTTTTGCTTTATGCCACCGACCTGAAGCGCTGGCTGTCCCATGCAGGCAGCAGTTTGCTGAGCTTTGGGCTTTGTGTGCTGAGTGGTGTTGTGGCGACGGTTGCCGCAGCCTACTGGTTTTTGGATGATCTACCGGATACCTGGCGGCTGGCGGGCATGCTGGCTGGGATTTATACCGGAGGCACTCCAAATATGCAGGCTATTGGACTAGCGCTGAATGCACCACAGGAAACCATTATTCTGGTTAACGCCGCAGACGTGCTGCTGGGAGGGGTGTACCTGTTGCTGCTGACTTCGGTGGTGCCCAAGTGGCTGAAAGCGGTACTGCCTGGTTTTCAGAACGCCATTACAGGAGCAGTTGATGAAACAGAAACAGACCCTTACTATTCGTTCAACTACAAGCATGCCATTCGTGCGATAGGCCTGACGATCCTGGTGATAGGCAGCGCTTTGGGGCTTACCTGGCTGGTGTATGGCCGATTAGATCAACTGGCGTTCCTCATCCTTATGCTGACGAGCCTAAGCCTGGCGGCGTCCTTTATACCCACCGTCAGGAACTTGGAAAACACCTTTGAGACCGGCGAATACTTTCTACTGATTTTTTGCGTGGCTCTGGGCATGCTGGCTGATTTCCAAAGTATCCTGGACAAGGGGCTTGGCATCGTGCAATTCACAGCAGTAGCCCTGATGGGCACCATCTTCTTGCATCTGCTCCTGGCCCGGCTTTTCCACATTGACCGGGATACCTTTCTTTTTACATCCGTAGCTGCCATCTATGGCCCTCCGTTTATCGGTCAGATCGCCAGTATCACCGGCAACCGGCAGCTGATCCTTTCCGGTATCGCTATGGGGTTGCTGGGCTACGCCATTGGCAATTACCTGGGCATCGGGCTGGCTTATCTTTTGCAGTGGCTATTGTAGCCTTACACATCGTAATTCAGCACCGGAGCCAGCCAGCGCTCGGCATCCTCTACGGACATTCCTTTGCGGCTTGCGTAGTCCTCCACCTGATCTTTGCTGATCTGTCCGAGGCCAAAGTACTTCGATTCAGGATGAGCGAAGTAGTAACCACTCACAGAGGCGGCCGGGTACATGGCGTAGGATTCGGTCAGTTGGATACCGATATTTTCCTCCACCTTCAGAAGTTCCCAAATGGTTCCCTTTTCAGTATGCTCCGGACAGGCCGGGTAGCCGGGGGCAGGGCGGATGCCTTTATATTTTTCTTCGATCAGGGCTTCATTATCCAGGTTCTCTGACTGATCATAGCCCCAGAATTCCTTGCGTACCCGCTGATGCAACCTCTCCGCCAGGGCCTCTGCAAGCCGGTCGGCCAGCGCTTTAAGCATGATGGCGTGGTAGTCATCGTGCTCCGCTTCGAAGCGTTTGATGTGGGGTTCGATCCCAAAGCCTGCCGTGACGGCAAAAGCACCGATGTAGTCGGGCCCGTCTTCCGCCTTTCGGATATAGTCTGAGAGGCTAAGATTGGGCTGGCCGGGCGCTTTTTGGCGCTGCTGTCGCAAAAAATGAAGTACGGTTTGCTGCGCTTTCCGGTCCTCATTAGTAAACACAGCTACAGATTCTTCACCCACCGCATTCGCAGGGAACAGCCCAAATACAGCTTTAGCAGTCAGCCACTTTTCGTCGATAATCTGGCGGAGCATGCTGCGGGCATCGTTGTACAGTTTTTGAGCTTCAGTACCGACCACCTCATCTTCCAAAATAGCCGGGAACTTGCCTTTGAGCTGCCAGCTGCTGAAGAATGGCGTCCAGTCGATATACTCAGTTAAATCTTCAAGATTGTAATCTTCGATCACCTGCAAGCCAGGCTGTGCAGGCTTAACGGCAGGTGTGGCGGTCCAATCCAGCTCCAACCGGTGCGCTCTCGCTTTTTTGAGGGTATGGTACTTTTTGTTGGATTTCCGGTTGCCGCGCAGTTCACGTACCCGTTCGTAGTCCTTGCGGATGTCCAGCACGTAGTTGCTGCGCTGACTTTCATTTTCGTTGAGCAAATTGCTCACTACTGATACGCTCCGGGATGCATCAAGCACGTGTACAACGGGGCCGGAGTACTGCGGTTCCACTTTTACGGCGGTGTGGGTTTTGGAAGTCGTCGCCCCGCCAATCAGTAGTGGTACGGTAAAGCCCTGCCGCTCCATCTCTTTGGCCACATGCACCATTTCATCAAGCGAAGGTGTAATCAGGCCGCTCAGACCGATAATGTCTGCGCCGATTTCTTTTGCTTTGGCGAGTATTTTGTCCGCCGGGACCATCACGCCCATGTCGATGATATCATAATTGTTGCAGCCTAGCACTACGCCGACGATATTTTTACCGATATCGTGTACATCGCCTTTGACGGTAGCGAGCAGGACTTTGCCTTTGCTGCTGTCTTCGCCCGCTGCTTTTTGAGCTTCGATATAGGGCGTAAGATAAGCCACGGCTTTCTTCATCACCCGGGCGCTTTTCACCACCTGCGGCAGAAACATCTTGCCTTCCCCAAAGAGGTCGCCCACTACATTCATGCCATCCATCAGCGGGCCTTCGATCACATCAAGAGGTGAAGGCAGTTGCTGCCGGGCTTCCTCGGCATCAGCTTCGATATGGTCTGTAATACCGCGCACGAGGGCATGTTTGATGCGCTCCTGCAAGGGGGCTTCCCGCCATGCGGTATCCTTTTTGAAGGTACGGCCTCCGTCCCCCTTAACGCTTTCAGCAAATTCAGTTAGGCGTTCGGTGGCGTCTTCCCGCCGGTTGAAGAGTACGTCTTCCACCCGTTCCAGCAAATCGCCGGGGATCTCATCATAGACTTCAATCATGCCGGCATTCACAATGCCCATATCCATGCCCGCCTTGATGGCGTGGTAGAGAAATGCGGCATGCATGGCTTCCCGGACAACGTTGTTGCCCCGGAAGGAGAAGCTGATGTTGCTGACACCGCCGCTAACCTTGGCGCCCGGGCATCGCTCCTTAATCTGCCGGGTCGCTTCGATAAAGTTGATGGCGTATTCGTTATGGGCTTCAATGCCTGTGGCTACTGCGAAAATATTTGGGTCGAAGATGATGTCCTGTGGACGGAAGCCTACCTGTTGGGTAAGGATGTTGTAGGCCCGCTCACAGATATCGACCTTACGCTTGATGGTGTCAGCCTGCCCTTCTTCATCAAAAGCCATGACGACCGTAGCCGCACCATAGCGCCGAACAGTTTTCGCCTGTTGAATAAAGGCTTCTTCTCCTTCCTTCAGGGAGATGGAATTGACCACGCACTTGCCCTGAACGCACTTAAGCCCTGCTTCGATGACAGAGAACTTGGAAGAGTCAATCATGATGGGCAGCTTGGCAATATCGGGCTCAGCCATCACCAGGTTGAGAAAGTCCGTCATCGCTTTTTCAGAATCCAGAAGCCCTTCATCCATATTGATGTCAATAATCTGTGCGCCTCCTTCCACCTGATGCTGGGCTACGGAAAGGGCTTCGTCGTAGGCACCTGACTTGATCAGGCGTGCGAATTTGCGGGAGCCGGTGACGTTGGTCCGTTCCCCCACATTGACGAAGTTGGTCTCGGGGCGGATGATGAGTGGCTCCAGCCCGCTAAGCAGGGTGTATTCCGGCGATGGGGAAACCTTACGCGGTTGTAAGCCTTCTACCGCTTCTGCCATCAATTGGATGTGTTCGGGCGTGGTCCCGCAGCACCCCCCAATGATGTTAACGAAGCCACTGTCTGCGAAATCCCGGATGTAGTTCCGCATTTCTTCGGGCTCCTGATCGTACTCTCCGAATTCATTAGGCAAACCAGCATTGGGATAAGCACTAATGTAGCAGTCTGCGATATCGGAAAGCGCCTCGATATGGGGGCGCATTTCCTGTGCACCCAGCGCACAGTTGAGCCCCACGCTGAGCAGTGGCATATGGCTGACGGAAATCCAGAACGCTTCAGCAGTTTGACCGGACAGGGTACGCCCGCTGGCATCAGTAATCGTGCCCGATACCATGATGGGCAGTTCCTTGCCCTGTTCCTCATGTAACAGGTCAATGGCAAAAAGCGCAGCTTTGGCATTGAGGGTGTCGAAGACGGTCTCAATCAGGAAGAGGTCGGCACCACCATCCATCAGGCCTTTGGCCTGTTCGTAGTAGTTGTCGCGCAGTTCGTCAAAGGTGACCGCCCGGTAGCCCGGGTCATTGACATCCGGCGACAGGGAGGCGGTCCGGTTGGTAGGGCCCATTGCACCAGCAACAAAGCGGGGGCGGTCTGGATTTTTGGCTGTGAATTCATCGGCCGCTCTTCGGGCAGCCTGCGCCGCCTTGAGGTTGATCTCGTAGGCGTATTCCTCCATGCCATAGTCAGCCTGTGCGATACGGGTGCCGCTGAAGGTGTTGGTTTCAATGATATCCGCCCCGGCTTCCAGGTAGGCTTTGTGGATAGCCTCCACGATTTGGGGCTGCGTGATGGATAGAATATCGTTGTTGCCCTGAATATCCTGAGGCCAGTCTGCAAACTCCTCACCACGGTAGTCCGCTTCACCGAGTTGGTATTGCTGAATCATAGTGCCCATGGCACCATCAATGACTAAAATTCTTTGCTTAAGTATATCGCGAATCGACATGGGTGCGTTGTGTTTTGATAGATTGGTCACAAAGAAGGATAACAAATACCCCAATTTGTGGTTGCCAAAGTTAGTATATATTGGAATTTGCCCAAAATTGATTAGTTTAGACATTGGGCATATTCAGGGCTGTCAGATTGGCACGATAAGGCCTTTAAGATGTACCTTTGCAGGTGCGCGTCAGACTCGGCCGCACGGCTACAGCAAAAAGCAGCAGATATGGAAATGGATATAGGCAATTATATCAGTTCACTTCTTTACAAAAATAAGACAGTAGCCCTGCCTGGGCTGGGGAGTTTCGAAGCGGCCTATCAGCCTGCTGTAATCGATCAGGTACAGGGCGAGCTGCATCCTCCGGGCAAGACCGTTGCCTTCAATGCCAACCTGGTAAGCGATGACGGCTTGCTGTCGGGCATGCTTCAGGAGCAGTACGGCTTGTCGCCAAAGGATGCCACTCAAACGCTGGAGGGTTACGTCAATGAAGTGAAAGAAGCCATCGGGCGCAGAGAAATCGTTGTTTTCCCTAAAGTGGGGCGTTTGTATCAGGATTATGAGAATAACCTGCAGTTCCTGCCGGATGGCAATAATTACGACGTGGATTCCTACGGCCTGCCTACGGTCAGCTTTTACCCCGTTGCCCGTTCCGCCCGACCGCAGCCGGTGAAAGAACGCCCGAAAAAATCCACTGTTAATGCCGGTCCTCCAAATGCAGCCCAGGCTACCAATAATGGCTTGATAGCGGCTATTGCGGCAGCAACTGTGGTGGTAAGCGTAGCGGTATATTTTCTGATTTTTGGAGCGGGGCAGGGACAGGAGCAGGCCATGCAGACGGTTCCTACTTCCCGCGTGAATGTGCGCCCGGGCGATGACACGGCTGCTAAGGCTATTCCGGAAGAGGAGGCTCCTGCAGAAACGGAAGCACAGGCAGAATCACCTGCTGATGATGCTGAAGGGGCTGATACTGAACGCCCGACGCCAGTGCCCGGACAGCAGTCATATGTCATCATCGTTGGGGTCTTTGGCAATCCCGATAACGTAAAGCAGCTCATAGACGATATCTACGATGCCGGGTACGAACCTTACACGGAGAAGGCGGGCAAGCTGACCAAAGT
Source organism: Phaeodactylibacter sp. (assembly GCF_022763345.1). Classification (GTDB taxonomy): domain Bacteria; phylum Bacteroidota; class Bacteroidia; order Chitinophagales; family Saprospiraceae; genus Phaeodactylibacter. The sequence continues at coordinate 166,782 of NZ_JALEGS010000050.1, read as the reverse complement.
GGGCGTGCAGCGGACTTACCGATCCGAAGCTGAGATTGAAGCCGCAATTAAAGATGTGCGTAAGCGGTTTACGGAAGATGCCAAGCTTTATCGCTGGTAGATAAAAAACTGGATGCCAGCCTTTAATAGGCCACTGGCATCCAATTTTTTAATGCCCTGCCGGCGCAACAACTGCCGCGTCTCCGGTCTGTTCCTCTTTGACCATAAGCCAGGCCAGGGCAGAAATGCCAAGCGTCACGCCGCATACCACAAAGGTGATACTCTTGTTTTCGGCATTGCCAATCAGCTGGCCCACGCCCAGACTGGCGACTAGCTGCGGCAGAACCACCGACAGGTTGAACAGCCCCATGTAAAGCCCCATTTTAGCCTGGTCCACTTTTTGCGACATGATAGCAAAGGGCAGGCTCACGGTAGCTGCCCAGCCAACGCCCGCCACGCCCATCAGCACATAAATCAGGGTTGGGCTGATACCCGGCACCAAAAAGCTGAAGTACCCAACCGCCATCACAGCAATACAGGCAAAGTGTACTTTAACGCGCCCAAATTTGTCGGCCATGGGCTCCAGAACAGTTGCAGGCAGGATGGCAGCAACCGCATTAAGGACCAGGAAAGCAATTGAGACCACCCGACCCATTTCGATTTTAATATCTTCAGGAATCACATCGCCCGCTCTGAAGCCGTACACATCGTGCTGCACGTAGGAAAACATGTAGACAAACATGGTTTGCACCCCAATCCAGGTGAAGGAATGAGCTGCCAGTACTTTCTGAAAACCAATCAGCCCCGCCTCTGATTTACGCTTCCCGGTTTCACTCTTGAGCAGGGCTTGTATCATCACCACCGCAGTAAGCGCCAGGCAGAAGCCCTCCACAAAACCTGGCTCCCGGTCAATATCCATTATCCGTAAAGTCATGGCATAAATGGCATAGACCAGAAATCCCCAAAGGGGCCGTATGGCATTCAGCGTTTCCGAAAGGGAAAAGCCTGGTTTCTTTTCGTTTTCCTCTTCCGCTCCGGAACTCTTAAGTACCCGGGGCTCTTCTATAAAAAAGACGGGCAGTACCGAAAGGATGAGCACCAGGCCAGCTCCGAAATAGATGAGTACGAAGTTGTTCCAAATGGCACCTACGGCATAAGCCAGTACGCCGAATGTACCCGAAATGGTCTGCATCCAGGTGTAGCCTTTGGTGCGTTCTTTGCCCTCGGGGGTAACATCTGCAATGATGGAGCGTGTAGGATTAAAGCTCACATTGATGGCCAGATCAAGGGTTAGCGCTACAATAATAGCAATGCCCAGTATGGACTCCATCCCCATTGCATCTGAAATGACCCCGATATTAGGCAACGCCAGAAGCATAAGTGCCGCCAGTACACCGCCAATGAGAATAAACGGGCGCCGCCGCCCATTCAAAAACCACACATTATCACTGATTACACCGATGAGGACCTGTCCGATAATGCCCGCTATGGGGCCGGCAGCCCAAACCAGTCCAATGTCCTCTATTTCCAGGTGGTACTGAGTGCTGAGAATCCAGCTTAGGGCCGAAATCTGTACCGAAAGGGCAAAGCCCATCGCGGTGGCGGGGAGGCTGAGGTTGACATAGAAGAAGTTCGTCAACCGCTTTTGCATGTCCAGCATAGTTCGCTAGTTTTTTGTTTGTTATCAGAAGGTTACTGGTAAAGCACCATGGCGGTTCTGCCCGGGATCTGCAGCACACCTCCTTCAATGGTGCCGAGCCCTTCCGGGCTTACCTGTCCGCCATCCACGGCAATAGTCCAGGCTCCTTCCGGGATGTTGACACTCTGATAGTCTTCATTGCCGTTGAGGACGACAACAATATTGGACCAGTCGTCTCCATTAGCTCCGTCGGCAATCTGATAGGCGATCAGATTACTGCTTTCGCCTGTATCCAGAAAGGCCAAATGCTTCTTCACTTCAGCCGTGGTCCGCATCCGGAATGCCGGGTGGGCTTTACGCAGCGCTATGAGCCCTTTAACGTAGTCGTTGACGCCAGCGTACTGTGCTTTGCGCGGCCAATCCATCTGATTAATGCTGTCTGCAGATTCGAAGGAGTTTTCCACGCCATCCTTGGTGCGCAGAAATTCTGTGCCCGCGTGCAGAAAAGCTGTCCCCTGAGAAGTCAGTACCGTAGCGAGGGCAAGCTTGTGCATTTTGATGCGTTCTTCCTCGCTGGCATCAGGGCAGGACAATGCCAGCCGGTCCCAGAGGGTGTGGTTGTCGTGACAGGAGACATAAGTCATCGTCTGTGTGGGGTGAGCCGCCCAGGGGTTGTCCGAATAGGCCACTTTTTGATAATCCACCTGTGGGTGTGCCGTGGAGGCTACGATACCGAACTTGACGTCTTCTTCCCGTCCGGGCTTACCGCTGACAAAACCTTTTTCTTCATGTTCAAAAACGCTACCCTTTAGCCCGTCCCGGATATCATCGCTGAAAGCGGCTACATCCGGCATCTGAGCGACTTTAGCTTTTAAGGCCCGGCGGGATAACGGCAGGGGGCTGTCCCCGGCCGTCCAGCCTTCGCCGTAAACGATGATGCTGGGGTCGATATCGGCAAGGGCTTCCGTGACCTCGTTCATGGTTTCAATATCATGAATGGCCATAAGGTCGAACCGAAAACCGTCCATATGGTACTCTTCTGTCCAGTATTTTACACTTTCCACGATGAACTTCCGGACCATAGCCCGCTCGGAGGCAGTTTCGTTGCCGCAGCCGGAGGCATTGGAAAAGCTGCCATCTTCATTGTGGCGGTAGTAATAGCCGGGCACAAGTTCGTTGAACAGGGAATTCTCCGTGAAGCCGGTGTGGTTGTAGACAACATCCAGCACCACCCTTATGCCTTTATTATGGAGGGCTTGCACCATGGTTTTGAACTCCCGGATACGGGAAGCCCCATCGGCAGGGTCCATGGAATAGCTGCCTTCCGGCACGTTATAGTTTTGAGGGTCATAACCCCAGTTATAGCGTCGTTCTCCTTCCGGCTTGCTTTCATCAATAGATCGGAAGTCGAAAGCAGGGAGAATATGGACATGGGTAACCCCAAGATCAGCGATATGGTCCAGGCCGGTGGGCGTACCATCCGGCGTGGTGGCCCCAGTCTCCGCCAGCCCGAGAAACTTCCCTTTGTGGGTAATGCCGGACTCAGGGTGGATGGATACATCACGGATGTGCAGTTCGTAAACTACGGCATCGGTGATAGCATCAAAGGGCGGTCGTTTGTCTTGGCTCCAGCCTTCTGGGTTGGTGGCATTGAGGTCGATCACCTGCCCGCGTATGCCATTAGTGCCTACGGCTTTGGTATAAGGGCCGGGCACCGGCTCCCGCCAGTTGTCCTTTACCTTGACCTGGTAAGCGTAGAAGGTACCCAGGAGGTCCTCTTTGAATGAGGCCGTCCAGGTGCCTTGTTCTGCAGGCTCCATTTCGGTGGTACGGATGGGTTCTCCGCCCAGCGGCTGACTGTAAAAATGGAGGCGTACGGCCTGAGCAGCGGGCGACCACAATCGGAAGCCGGACGACTCAGGCGTGTAAGTCAGCCCAAGGTCATTACCGGTATAAACCGGGTAATCATCATAAGAATCGTACTGTGGGGGCTGATAGCCCTCGGATTGGCAGGAGGCCACGATCATACTGGTTGCAATTAGGATCAAAAATGAACGGAGCATGGATTCAGTTTTGTCCTAAAAATAGATAAACTTGGCTGATCAGGGCATAAGAAAATTAAGTCTTTAAGAAAATTCCTGGCCGGGCATTAATGCACCATCAGCAATAGGGGCCCATTCTCTACGGTGCCCAGTGCTGACCGCCTGGCCCAACCGGGCGTATCAGAAACAGGCTGGGGCAGCATTTTTTCGCTGGGTAACTGAGCAGTAGCGGTAGCAGCAACATCGGCTTCTCCTTCTTTAGGCGCTTTTAGCTGATCATCGGCTGTAAATACCGCCAGAGCGGTATCGGCTACGATCTGCGTTACTTTTTTGAACCATATGGAATCATGGGCTTCCCATGCCATAGCTGGTGTTTGAGCGTAAACCGGGCCAAAGCGGACGAACTGCCCCATGAGGACCATACAGGCGGCAATGGCTGCGGCTTGCCAAAAGGGCATGGTGATGGTATGCAGCGGGATGTTGCGGCGCTGATGCTTTTGCCGGAAGGCCTTCATCAGATTAGCTTTAAGGGATGGCGGCGGAGTAGGCGCCTCTCCCAGTGACTTGCCGGAAAGAACGACCTGACGGAGCTGTTCGTACTCCTGTTGCCCGCAGGATTGGGCAACCTGATCGCGCTCGGCTTTGGTCAGTTCCTCATAATTTTTTGCAGCCAGTAAGGCTTCGATATTGTTGGTCAATGGCTCCATAACTATGCGTTTGGGCCCAGCACGCAGCTGAGCAGTTCGTTCAATTTTTTAAGACTGTAGTGCAGGCGTGACTTGACGGTGCCAGGCGGGCAGTCCACAATTTCACTGATTTCCTGCACCGTTAAACCTTCCTGGTAGCGCAGCAAAAAGCACTCCCGATGGTGGGGGCGCAGGGACTGCACTGCTTTCTCAATATAGGTTTTGCGCACCTCCGCGTCAAGATCTGGCAGTACTGCCGTGGAAACTGGCGTATGATTGGCATCGTGCAGGGAGGCTTGCAGTGGCTGTTTAGCTTTTCTGCGGTACTCATTCTTAACCAGGTTGCCAGCCACGGCATAGAACCAGGTGGAAAACCGGCGCCCGGTGTCGAAAGCCTCCGGCTGTTCAATAATTTTGAGAAAAAGCTCCTGTGTGAAATCGTGTGCCATTTCTGCCGATTGCCCCAGCATGCGGTAAAAGTACCGGTACATGCGCTGACTGTAGCGGTCGTACAGGGCGTTGAAGGCAGACTCCTGCCCCTGCTGTATCCGTTGCATCAGCTGTTCATCGGTGGGTATAGCCTTAGATTGCTTCTGATCGGGCATTTCGTGCCTGTGTTTGGTAGGGAATACACGCCTTTTGTACAGGCGTTCAAAAAAATCGGAAAAAAATTGTTATATCGAACTTCCATCCGGGATCATCGAAAATATACTGTGGTTTTCCGGCAATTTCTTTTAATTTGTAGCAACAGTAAAAAACTTTCGACTAAATGCAAAAAGACCTGAAATCGCTTTTTGGCGATCACCATGGGCTGGATGAAAGAAGTGTAAGCGCTCTGACCCGCGCTTTGGCTAATGAAAACCTCCCAGGCTTCGATTATATTGAGTTCAAACAGGCACTAGCCCGGCTACGCGAAATGGACATGGATGAGCCGACGGCTTTCCGTTCCGCCTACGCAACGGCCTCCACCATGGGGCTGACCAAGGAAAAACTCCTGAAAACGGCCCTGCATTATAAAAAGGTGCTGGACAATGAAAACGAGCACTTTGAGGAGTCGCTTAAACGGCAAATGGAGCAGCGCGTCAAAGCCAAGATGCAGGAGGTGGAGAAGATGAAGAAGCAGGTGGCGGAGTTTCAGGGCAAAATTGAAGAGCTGGAAAACAAAATCAAGAGCCTGGAAGCTAAAATCAAACAGGGGGAGCAGACCATTGCCTCTGCAGATGAGGACATTCAGGCTGCCAAAGACAAATTGCTTTCTACCAAAGATGCTTTCCAGCATGCCCTTCAGAGTATTTCCAATGAGATACAGAAGGACATTGAAAGCATGGAGTCGTACCTTTAATTTTTTTGACAAAACCATACCGATATAACTATGGCAACATCATCGCCAAATTTTGATCAATCTGAATTCAAGCAGAAGTCCTTCTGGAAGCGTCCGGAAGGCGTAACCGGTGCGATTTTCCTGGGTGCCCTGATCCTGGGTGGCGGTTACTTGCTGGCCGTCAATATGGCTGCTATTCTGGCACTGGTCCAAAATACGCTTTACCTGGCTATCCTGCTGGCCGTGCTGGCAGCGGTCGTCTACATGGTCCTGGACCCCCGCATGCGCAACCTCATCTGGTACATGTACAAGAGCGTGATGCGCAAGGTCACTGGGGTTTTTGTACAGGTCGACCCCATTGGTATTTTGAAGAGCTACGTGGAGGATCTATCCAACAACCTGGTCAAAATGCGGAAGCAAATCGGCATACTCCGTGGCCAAATGCGTAAACTGCAAACCCTGGTGGAGGAGAATACCCGCACCATCGAGGAGCAGATGAAAATGGCAAGTGCTGCAAAGGAGAAAGGCATGGACAGTCAGGTCGTCCTGGCGACCCGAAAAGCAGCCCGTTTGAGGGACAGCAATGAAAAGTATACGTCCCTACTCAACCGTATGGATGTGATGTACCGCATCCTGAAAAAAATGCACCAGAATTCTGAGATTTTGCTGGAGGATACCAAAGATCAGGTGCAGCTTAAAGAGCAGGAGCGCAAAGCCATCCGTACTTCCCACTCGGCTATGAAGTCTGCCATGAGCGTCATGTCGGGCGATCCGGACAAGCGGGCGATGTTTGATGCGGCCATGGAGGCTATCACCGACGATGTGGCCAATAAGGTGGGCGAAATGGAGCGTTTCATGGAAATGTCCTCCAACGTAATGAACTCCATCGACCTGCAGCAGGGTATCTTCGAAGATGAAGGGCTGAAAATGCTCGAACAATGGGAAAAGGAAAGTACCCTTATGCTGATGGATGGCGATTCTTCCAGCTCTGATACGCTAAACCTTGATTTGCCTGTGGCGGAGCCGGAGCAGCAGAAGCGGAGCGGCAGCAGCAAGGAGGGATATGATACCTTTTTTGATTAGTTTGGATTAGGCGGGGCTTCTCATCGGCTGCCGTAGCTATCAACTCAGCGAAGGTATGCCCAGAACCGCCTGATTTGTACCGTTTAAAGTTAGGGCATGCTGGCCCGCTTTCGCTTAGCTGTAGCGGACAGGGCAAAGCCTACCCTAACTGTTTTTCACTTACCGAACCACCACCCGCTGCGCACTAAAGTGATGCCCGTCACTGAGCTGCAGCCAGTAAACGCCCGTGGGAAAATTGCCTACAGGTATACGGAGGCTGCCCATAGTGGAGTCATGCTGCCCACTCCATACTGGTTGCCCTTTCACATTATACAAGCGCAGTTCAAGCTGCATGGGCTGGCAATCACCAAAGCGGATGGTGAATTCTTCCTGTGCCGGATTGGGCGAAAGGAAGTAACTGCACGGGAGTTCATGCAGGTGCTCTGCATCCGTAATTATAACATTACTGGCAATGGCTTCACCACTATGCATGGGTTCTGCCATCACAGCAGCGGTAGCAATGACGGCTTTTACTGCATCCGCCATAAAAGCGAAGTTAAGGGTGCCAATCGTATCTGAAGGCTCATGGTAATGCGGGTTGCGGAAATCTGCACCATCGGTAAGCATTAGTGCAGGGATGTTGGCTTCCCAGAAAGAACCATGATCACTGCGCAGCAGGTCAGGCACAAGCAGTGGATTAACAACACTCAGCCCAATCACCCGTAGCTCCGGTACATAAGTTGCTGCTGCTGTGTTGAAGGCATTATACAAGGCATTCCCAAAACCTGGCCCCACATTGATTAGAAAATTGCCCCGGTTGGCATCAGACTGTACTTCGGCTGCCGCTTCCGGAAAGACCAGCTCAAAACCAGGCGGAAAATCCTGGCTGTCAGGTACATCGCTGTAGTAGCCGATCATTTCCATATTGAGTACGCCTTCGATGGCTTCGTTCCCGGACAGGTGCTCCACATAATACATACTGCCGTCCAGCCCGGTTTCCTCAAAGTCAAAGCCAATGAACCGAAGGCTTTTCCGAAAATGATAATGCGAAAGGATGCGGGCAGCTTCGAGTACGCCCACTGTGGCCGTCCCATTATCGTCAGCTCCAGGAGAGTCGCTGACGGTATCATAATGCCCGTCGATGATGATCACGTTGCTGCTCTGCGTTTGCCCCCAATGATCGCCTATGATATTCTGCCCGGTAGTACCAAGATTGGGGAAGTTTTGCTGGAAGGTCTCCAATCCGTACTCCAGAAAAGCCTGCTCCAGGGTATCGCGGCAGCGGTTCAGATTATCTGAATTCGTAATGTAGTGCCGGATGCCAGCAATATGCTCCATGCGGGTTCGCAAAAATTGGCTGTCTACCTGCGCGACCAGGTCTTGAATAGGGATGTCATAGCCATCATCGGCAATGATTTTAAAGTCATACGTATCGCTGTTGCCGATTTCACCTGCGTAGTTCCAGGTCATCTGCAAGCCCTCACCCGGAGCAACCGGAAAACCAATAGCACCGGACACATTCTCTGCATGGATACTGAAGTTAGAGCTACCTGCCGGAGCAGCGCGCAGGAAGACTTCGAGCTCGGTGTCTTCAGCGTCTGCCAAATCGTACGTAATGGTCAAAGTCTGTGTTTCCTGGTTGAGGTCTACGGACTGTATCGTAAGCTGAGGAGGCTGGTTTTGAGCGCCAATGCAGATACTGCCTAAGCTCAGTGCCAGAACGAGAAAGTACTTTCCTGTTATCATATTCGGGGTTAGATTGATAAAAAGATGAAAATACGGTATTTGTCCTCCACTCACAAGCGCGGGATTGATTGTGATGGGATTATTGGATTGGGTCGTCACTGATTTGTTTGGAGGGCAGGTACACGGATTGGACGGATTACACAGATTTGCACGGATTCCCGGGATGGCCCTCCAGCGGGGCGGGTCTCGTTGGCAGGTCAATGTTATCAGCCAGTCAACCTAAGAAAATAGTGCAGTGGCAGGAAGAAAAAAAGAGAGCCCCATGCAGAAGCTCCCTTAAATTTCTTTGAGCCTTATTCAAAGCGCATCACTGTACGACCAAATTTCTGGAAAAAACACCATTGCTATTCCCACCCTGTACCTGATAAACGCCGGAAGGAAGCCCTCGCAAAGGAATAGGGCGGGGAGCTGTGGTGGGCTCCAGCAGGGTAGGAGGGGCCTGCCAAATCACACGCCCGTATGCATCTACCAGCTTCAGGAAACGGAGTGAATGTGGGAGCTTTAGATAGCACTGTCCGCTTGCCGGGTTGGGGAATAGCCGGGCAGGGAGGGTTGACAATTGACGAACGCTGCTAAGTTTAGTGGTGTCATCCGCAATGATGATCGTAGCTGTATCCGGGACCATGGGTATACGCTTGAAGTTGTTGTCAATAAGCAACACACTGTCTATGCGCAAGCGGAAGGTGTCTACGGTCAGACCGACTATAATGTCTTCGATAATAATGCTAAACTCAGCCACCTGTCCGCTACCGCTGATGGTGGTTTGATTAGTACGGGTCAGGGCCAGTTCAGCGAGGCCGGACACTTCATCTTTGTCAAAAACATCCTCTATCTCCGCGCCATCTGCATTGATCCAGGAGTTGTCCAGGTCGTCATATTCAAAACCAGTGGTGGGCTCTACTAAATCGGAATCGTAGCTCATGGCAAGGGCAATGCCATAAAAGTTCTCCAGTGGCTGGCTCAAATTGCCGAGGCTAAGGCCAATGTCAATGGTAGCTCCGGCTTCTACGAGTGTGGCACTTGGCGTCAACGTGACTTCGGGGGCACCGATACCCGGTGCAGCATTGGAATAGCCATCAGCCGTGGTGGATGGCAGGGAAATGCCAAAGTTAGGGATGAGTGCGTTGGTGATATCATCATCTTCAATCTCACCGTCTCCATCCGCATCTGCGTACCCGTAATCGGTGCCATCTGCAAAAGTTTGCCCCCAAAGTTCAAAGGGCTGAGCTTCCCAGTTGGTGGTGGCATCGTCTCGTTCGGGGCCTAAAGCACCATGGGCAATGCCGATGTAAAGTACATCCACGGCATTCACCACACCGTTGTTGTTCGCATCGCCCGGCCACATTTCCTGGGCCGTCAGGGTAGAAAAGTAAGTGGCAAAAAATAGCGCGATCAAAGGGATTTGAGATTTCATATAGCTGTTTATTCGTTTCTTATGCTGCAAACTTAGGGGCAATTTGTTATTAGGTCAATTACAAAATTAGGAATTTGTCAACGCTGGGTGTGTGATGTAGTTCGCAAAGGTACCTGAAAGTACTGTTTTTGCAGTTTGTATGAGGGCTAAGTTTATCTGTTTTTGTATTTTGTCAAAAAAAGAGACTGGGTAAAATGCAAAAAAACAAGCTGATTATTGCGTTAAGGAAGCTTAAACCGGAAGAAATAGCCGCTTTTCGGGATTTTGTCGCTTCTCCGTTTTACAATAAAAGAACGGCATTGCTTGGCCTGCTGGACTACCTGATGGGCTTTGCACCGAGCTTTTCAGGAAGCGGGATCAGCAAGCAGAAAGTGTATCAGGCCATTTTCCCGGAGGAGCCCTACGACGATAAACAACTGCGCTACCACCTTAGCTGGTTGAACAAGTTGCTGGAACAATTTTGGCTCGTTCAGCAACAAGCTGCCGGGGAAGAGCGCAACCTTTCCACGCTCATGGAGATACTATCGGAGCGGGGCCTGGAAAAACACTACCGGCAGCAGGACCGCAAGCTACAGCAACTGCTCGATGGTGTGGAAGCCCCCGATGCTTCCCATTTCAGGCACCGGCAGGAGTGGGCGGAAACCCGGGAGCGGCATTTTCAGCGGCAACGCCTGCGCCGGTTCAATGAAGACTTACAGGAGGCTGCTGATGCGCTGGACCGGTACTACTTTCTGGAAAAAATGAAGTATGCCTGTGCGATGCTTGACCGGCAGGCGATTCTTCAGGGTGCTTACAACGTCAATATTACGCCGGAATGGCTGGAATATGTTAAAGACCAGGGTTACTTCGGGCTGCCACTGCTAAAGTTATATGTGGATATTTTCAGGGCACTATCGGATGAAGAACAGGAGTACCATTTTGATGCGCTTCTGGAAGAGCTCGACAGTATTTCAAAAGCCGTACCTGTTGACCGGCTGCGAGAGATTTATTTTATGGCCATCAACTACTGCGCCCGTAAAATCAGGCAGGGGCAGGAACGCTACGTGGAGCAGGCCCTCAACCTCTACACCAAAGGCATTGAGCGGCGAATTCTGATGGAACAGGACAATCTTTCGCCCTGGACGTTCACGAATGTCGTTAAGCTGGCACTGCGGCTCAAGCGCTACCAATGGATCGAGCAGTTTATTGCGCAGAAGGGAAAGCTCCTCCCGGAAGCTTTTCAGGAAAATGCCCTGCACTACAATTATGCCGAGCTTTATTACTATACCAAGTCTTACGGGCAGGCACAGGAGCACCTCATGCAGGTGGCCTATTCTGATCTTAACTACTACCTCGGCGCGCGCACGATGCTGGCTAAAATCTACTACGAACAAGATGAAGAGGAAGCCTTACTTTCCCTTATTGCCGCCTTCACCATTTTTCTAAAGCGGAACAGGCAGGTGTCCAATGCGATAAAAGAGACCTTCCTGAATTTTTGCGATTTGCTCTATCAGTTGGTGCGGCGGGAAGGCAAAAAGCTGGAAGGTTTGGAAAAGCGGATTGCCGATACAGCGCTGCTCACCGATCGGGCGTGGCTCCTGAAAGCCTGGCAGCAAAAAACAGGAAAAGCCCCGGAGCATTAGCGCCCCGGAGCTTTTCAAAGATTGTTGTAAAGTAAGTTACTGTACAGCTTGGGCTGCATTGATGGTTCCCCATCCAAAGTTGCCGTCCCGTGCAGGGTAATTGGACGAAGCATTCATCAGGCGCTGCATCACCTGGCTCCTGCTTTGGTTCGGGTTGGTGGCCCAAACCAAGGCTGCAATACCAGCCGTTGTTGCGGTAGCGGCTGAAGACCCACCGACATACGCCGGCTGACTGCCACTCATAGCCAGGGTGAGTGAAGTACGGCTGGTGTTGGAAGCGCGCTGCATGACCGCTACGAAGTCGACCTCGGGCCCTTCATGGCAGGTATGACACCGCTGATTCATATTGTCCCGAATTCCGGTAACGGCTACGGTCTGAGCCATATTTGCCGGGAAGATCACGCCCCACCAGCTCGTCCAGCTCAGCGAAGTGCCCGCTGCTGCGAAGATCAGCTTCCCGCGGTTGAAGGCATAAAAGATACCATCCGCAACGGTGCTGCTGTAGAATACATCACCGATCGACATGCTGATAATTTTTACGGCACCGTCATTGCCGGAGATCACCAGCGCATCCCGGACGCCATCCTTTTCGCTGCCGGAGTTGATGATGACATCGGTGGTGGCCCGGAAGGCTTTTAGGTTGCAGTTGTAAGCAGCACCGAGCGTAGAGCCTGTGGTACTGCGGGGGGCTGCGATCAGCCCGGCCATTTGGGTGCCGTGCCCGCAGGCATCATCAGGACCGTCATTGGAAGCCCACCACCACCAGCCACTGACGTGCGTGCCCAGGCGCTCCAGGCTGCGCCCGGAAGAGAAGCCGGAATTGAACTCATTGCCCAGCTTGCTTTGGTTGGGAGAGGTGCCTGTATCAATAAGGGCTACCTTAATTCCGGAACCAGTACTGGTAGACCATGCGCCAGGTACGTTCATGCTTGGGTGGCTGAAATTCCAGGGGACTTTGGCACTTGGCGATACTGTGCTGAAGTCAGCAGAGGGGAGGCTGCTGGCCGGGCTGTACCCACAGCCACTGTCGCTGCGGCGGTCAATCTCGCCCATGGTGTAGCTCATTGGCTCGATGTAGCGCACTTCCGGCATCTGGCGAAGCTTTTCGATGATTTCCTGGTTGAAAATGCGCACATCAAGTGTGGGCAGGTACGCTTCGTCCAGGTTGAGGAAAAGGTCTTCGGCTTTGGCGTTCAGATCAGGGTAGGCAGCGTTCGTTGCTTCGACTACAAATGTGATGAGCTGCTCTTTGACCGCCGACCATTCTTCCGATGCGAGGTCTATGTCATGGATGCGTTCCTCGATACGCTCAAATCCTGCAGGCTGATAACCGAGCGACATAACGGAGTCTGAGCGGACGGAAGCGCTCCAGATCATGCGGTCCGACGCATCCTTCCAGTAGTAAACGGTATTGGTGGCTAACAGGGTCTCCTCGATGATTTGGTCCATTTCAGCTTTGGTCATCGGGCCATCCTGATGGGCCTTCTCGGGCGTTGCGAGCTCCGTTTTGGAACAGGTCATCAAGGCGAAAGCGACAAGCGCCAGCAGTAATAGGTTGCTAAATTTCATAGGAATCGTAGATAGTTTGGTTAGTAATGGATGTTCGTTGCTATAAATAAAGCTAAACGGATAAGCAGTGCTTAACCGAACAGGTCTGTTCAGGAAATCTAGGTAGATACTATCCGAAGTGCCGGGTGGCTAATGTAAAATAAAAGTAAAGCGGCTTGGCTGTTGCTGAACTTTCATTCTTTTTCAGCGGAAAAATAGTGATAAAAATTTGTTGAGCAAAGGAAAAGAAATAATTCTTTCGCCAAGCTACAGGATGTTCACCCTGTCACTTATTTTGTGCAAAATTGTAACACTTACCAAAAAGCTTGCGTAAACATCAACAACATTCAAGCAAACGCCCTGTGACTTTGGGCAACATCATAAGTCTTAAAAACCAATTCCAAACACCATTTAAGTATGAGAAAAGTATTGTTCTGCCTGGGTCTGCTCTTCGTAGCATCTTTACAGCTGCAGGCGCAGACTGACCCCAACAAAAACGCCTTTTCGGCCAAAGTGCTGTTCCTGGATTACGGGACACCCAATGACGTTGACGACCAAAATATTACTAACGGCCTGGAACTGACCTATATCCGGGAGCTGCTCCCCTGGCTGAATTTTGCTATCCCGGCGAAGGTGGGGGTGATTGATGTGGACAACGATATCAACAACCGTACCTTTTTTAGTATTGATGGCGTGCTGCAGTTGCAGTACAAAAAATCAGATACCGCTTTTATTACCCCTTACCTGATGGGCGGCGGAGGTATTACCCTGGAGGAGGAACTGGGCAGCAATGTTCAGATTCCGGTGGGGGCTGGCTTCAATTTTAAAGTCGGCACGCGTTCCTATATCAACCTGCAGGGCGAATATCGGATTTCACAGGAAGAGAACCGAAACAACATTCAGCTTGGCGTAGGCTATTTGCATAAGCTCGGCCGGATGGATGCTGATGGCGATGGGGTTGTAGATAACCTGGATAAATGCCCGCGCGATGCCGGAAGCCCGGAAACCGATGGCTGTCCGGATACCGATCTGGACGGTGTGGCGGATATTGAGGACAAATGCCCCGCCCGGCCCGGCAAAAAGCGGTTCAAAGGCTGCCCGGATACTGATGATGACGGTATCATGGACGATGAGGACAAATGCCCCGAAGTGGCAGGGCTGGAAAGCCTGATGGGCTGCCCGGATTCAGATCAGGATGGTATCACAGATGCGGAAGACGATTGCCCGCAAGTGAAAGGTACGGCTTCTGCTAATGGTTGCCCGGACCGCGATGGTGATGGCGTGGCGGACGCTAAGGACCAATGCCCGGATCAGGCTGGCACTGCTGAGAACAATGGCTGTCCGTTCAAAGACCGGGATAATGATGGCGTGGCGGATAGTCTGGACGAATGCCCGGATGAGCCCGGTACAGAAGCGGCTAAGGGCTGCCCGGACCGCGATGGTGATGGTGTGGGCGATGCCAAAGACCGCTGCCCGGATGATGCCGGTGATATGGAAGGCTGCCCGGATACAGATGGCGATGGCGTACACGATGGCAAAGATGCTTGTATTGACCAGCCAGGCACTGCTGAAAACAAAGGCTGCCCTGAGCTCAATGAGGAGGAGCAGGAGGTGCTGAGTTTCGCTATGCGCGCCGTTCAGTTTGAAACCGGTAAGGCCCGCCTCAAGGAGGAATCCAAAGAAGTGCTGGATCAGATTGTGAAAATCATGCAGCGCTACCCGGGCTATGCCCTTGCCATTAATGGCCACACCGATAATGTAGGGGATGCCGAAAACAACAAGATCCTGTCTGAAGACCGGGCACGTGCCTGCTATGCTTACCTGGTCAGCGAAGGGATTTCACCAAAACGGATCTCCTTCCAGGGCTTTGGGGAGGAACAACCGATCGCAACCAATGATACGCGTTCGGGCCGGAGCCTGAACCGCCGGGTGGAATTCAATTTGTACATTGAGTAAGGGGACTTCTCCAAACGGCCTGGCCTAAAAAATGAAACGGGCTGTTACCAATCCGGTAGCAGCCCGTTTCTGTTCTCCCTCGCGGGAGGTCAAACCATTATTGCTTTATAAAGCGTACCGTCTTCTGCGCCCCGTCAGCAAAAAGGCGCAGGAAGTAGATGCCTGGCTGCAGGTCTTCTGTTGGGACATCAAAAGTATGGTCACCGGACGGGATCTGGCCGAAGTTCAGGCGCTGAATCGTTTGCCCGAGCGCATTGGTGACCTCGGCTTGCAGGTTTAGGCTTTCCTGAGCCTTAAAGCTCATTGTGGCCGTATTGCGTACCGGATTCGGGAAAAACCGGAAACTACCCAGCTGAAGTTCTTCTACATTGGAAAAAGGTGTACCAACGAGCTGAAACCAGAAGTCACCGGGCAGGTCGCCTCCGGTCAAACGGGTGGAAACGCGCATAAGGTATTCCGTAGGTTCGCCGGGGAAGTTTTCCAGAGGCACTTCGAGAAAAGTATTGTCAAAATCCTCTGTTTCAATACAGAAGTAAGGGCCATCCACAGGATCAGCTTGTACACCGCAGGTCTCGAACAGGTCGATGATAAACTCGGCGTTTGTCGTGGTCTTATTGAAGCGCAGGGTCAGCTCTGTATTCTCACCCGAATTAAAGGTATACCATACATCGCGGAAGTCGCCGTCATTATTGCAAATCGGTGTGGCAAACTGTGGCTGCCCGGTAGAGAGCTTATTGGTGCCCTCAAAGATAAAATCAAAGTTGTCGGCTTGCTCCTGAGAGATCACAAAGGCGTCCAATGCATTGGCGCAGTCGTCGTTCGCAGGCGGTACAACGGGCTCGATCCGCTTGATGAGCACTGAACCTGCACCTCGGTCACCGGAAGACCAGCCGCCCAGGCGGAACAGGTAGCTTTGTCCCTGCTCCACGTTGAATAAGGCACGGGAAGTGAAGCCTCCACAGGGAGCGCCACTATCGGCATTCTCATCGTCACCACACCCCACCAGAGAACTGGTATCCGGAGGGCAGGTGGTAGACTGGTAGACGGCAAGGCGGGAATCAAAGGTTGCGGTACCGCAGGTGGAAAACTCAAGCCCACCGGTATACGTCGCTGTCCAGGAGTACCAGATGTCATTGTAGACAAATTCTTCATTCGGCTCAAAACAAGACTGAGGGACCTCGTGCTGAGGCAGCCCCGTTGAAGCTTCCACGGTATTGAACTGAAGCACGATGGAGTCTTGTGGGCCCAGGTCAAGCGGTGTGGCGTTCTCGCACTCGTCGTTGGGCGGTCCGGTGACAGGCATGGTTTCCTCTATGGTGAAGGTGCCGGTGCCTTCCGCGCCCGGACTTTCCGAGCCCCAGCCACCGATTTGGATGATGTAAACCGAGCCTTCTTCAACTTCCCAGGTTACGGTCGACCCTAAATCTGAGCATGGCTCTCCATCCGGGGTTACGCCATCTTCATTGCAGGCAATTACATCATCGGGAGAAGGGGGACAGGATGTTCCCGCATAAATGACAACATTGGCATCATAATTTGCTGTGCCGCAATTATTAAATCCTGCCAGCCCGGTAAAGTCAGCGGTGTAGATGAACCAGACATCGTTGTAAAGCGAATCAGAACTGCTGCTGCCACCCGCAGGGCAGGTTGCAGGATAAGCTCCTGAGTCACCTGTTGTGGCATCAACGGTTGTGAAATCATGGGTGCCGCTGCTGATTGGAATGGCATTTTCGCACTCATCATTTACCGGTTGGGCAAATGCTGGAAGGCTGAAGGCTGTAAATGCTAACAGAGCCAGTAGTAAATGTAGACTTTTTTGCATTAGATAGACGATTTGGTGATTGAATGCTAATCTTGATTGCCACAAATTAAAAAAAATCAAAAAGAATCCACCGCTTTGTTCAAATCGATCTCTGGTTCATCCTACGATTTCCATCCTGCCGCCAAATAAAATATGTCGGCGGGGAGGTTACATTGAGTTCACAATTTGATAACAAAAGCCTTACTTCGATTTGACCTGTACTTAACACCCCGGGGTGATCTTTGCTGTCATTAAGCCAAATTTCGATCACTAAATCTTTTTCAAACATGAAGAAAGTAGTACTTTCTTTGCTGCTCAGCAGCATGTGTGCACTCTTTGTCAGTGCTCAGGAAACCATCTTTTCTGAAGAAATTGAAATCCCGGAAGGTTACGTTATTGACAACCTTCTGATGCCTCCTTCTCCACTCTCTCTTCAAGTCCTTTTTGTGGGCGGTGTTGACCTGGTACAAACTACCCCTACTTACGGTTACGAAGCGGGTGTGGCTTACGCCAAGGAGTGGCATGACTTTATCGGTTTTACGCCGGATGAGACTGGTGAATCACTGGGTTGGGTTTCTGTCAACCACGAAATGATCTACCAGGACAACCGCATCGGTGACGGTGGTGGTATGACCGTATTCCGTGTTGAGCGCGACCAGGTTTCCGGTCAGCTGGAAGTAGTGGAGCAGGAACTGGAAGACGGCCGTAAAGGTGAGTTCTTCAACGTAGACTTTGTTAACACAGTTGGTGAAACCGGTATGAACTGCGGTGGTATCAGCTCTATCGTTGACGGCCGTATCTGGACCGCTGAGGAGTGGTTCCGTAGCAACAACGGCTCTATTTACAACGGTGGATTCTCTTCTCCTACCAGCTCTGGTGGCTATCCTAAGTCTCCGGGCGGTTCGGAAAACCAGGGTGTACGTGACACTTCCACTTATCTGATCTCTTCTGACATTGAAGGTTTCGATGGGTTGGAAGTACCTAAGTACGAGAACTTCAACTGGATGGTTGAAATCGACCCACGTCAGGCGAAGGCTGTACGCAAGCAGTACAACTGGGGCCGTCAGGGCTTTGAAGGTGGCGTAGTTGCTGCTGACAATCAGACGGTTTACCTCGGTGTGGATGCAACGCCTGCTTTCTGGGCGAAGTTCGTAGCTGATGAGCCAGGTGACTTCACAAAAGGCAAGACTTACATTTACAAGCACGATGCTCCTGAAAAGTGGCTCGAAGTAGACAACACTGACCCTGAGAAAATGCTGAACTTTGCTGATCAGGCAGTTGAACTGGGTGGTACGATGTACAACCGCGTTGAGTGGGTAGCCATCGATGCAACCAGCGGTAAAATCTACTGGACTGAAACAGGCCGTGACCGTCCGGGCTCTCGCTGGGCTGACGAAAACGCAGCAGGTGCTGTGCACGACCCCTATCACATCAACCGTGCGATTGAGAAGGGCATCGACAGCCCTAACTCTTCTGAGTATCCTGACTACTACGGCCGCGTATGGGTTTATGACCCAGCTATCGATTCCAACTACGTATTCCTGGAAGGTGGACCGGACTGGGACGAAGAAACCAGCCCATCCGAAGCAGACTACTTCACCAAGCACCTGTCTAACCCTGATGGCCTGAACGTCATGATGATTGATGGCCAGCCATTCCTGGTAATCTGCGAAGACCTTAATGGTACTTCCTATGGCCGTATGCCTGCAGGTATCAGCAACCGTACCTGTGAACTGTGGCTGCTTGACCTTAGCATTGAGCAACCAACTGTTGACGACCTGATCCGTATCACAGCTGTGCCACGTGGTGCAGAAATCACTGGTGCAATGCCTACACCTGACGGTAAGTCACTGCTGGTGAACTCTCAGCACCCGAACTCTAACAACCCATTCCCATTCAACCACTCGCTGACTTTCGCGATCCATGGTTTTGATGAGGTAACGGTTACAAGCCTGGAGGAGCCTCAGTTTGAGTCTACCAGCCAGCTGCAGATCTTCCCGAACCCAACTACACGTACCGTATACCTGAGCGAAATGACTGACCTTGCTGTGTACAACGCAGAAGGCCAGCGCCTGAAGGTATTCCGCAACACCAATCAGATTGACGTTTCTAACCTGCCTGCGGGCATGTACTTCCTGCAAACTGCAGAAGGCGAAACGAAGAAGCTGATCGTTAAGTAATTATTGATCTCTCCTTTTTAATCCTCAAAGGTGGCATGCCCGAAAATTTGGGTGTGCCGCCTTTGCAGGTTTTGCATTAGTACCACAACACACCAACCATTTCAGACCATGAAAGCGACACTTACCGGCTTGCTCTACCTTACGCTTTTGCTAATGGCCACCCACTTCATCAGTTTCGTGCCCCCAAAGGCATACACTGCTGCTGAGGCACTGCGCAATGTACGTGCTGAATTTCAAACCGCTCTTACCAAACTAGACGAGACCGCGGCGGCGTATGAGGCCACTGCGAATGCCTTCGTGCGGGGGGAAGCCAACGCTGAAGCGCTTCAAAAAGTACATTCCCAGACCCGGCTTGCCTACAAGTCTCTTGAGTTTTTACTGGAATACAATGACCGGGAAGCCGTCAAAAAGTACCTCAACGGCCCGCCATTGCTTAGTGTGGAGCCCAAGGTACCGGAAGTCCGCATCATCGAACCGGTAGGCTTGCAGGTGCTGGACGAACTGGTCTACGGAGAAAATCCGCAAGCGGAGCAGGAAGAAATCCTGCGCCTGGTCCGCCAATTCAACAAAGATTTTAGCAAAGTGAAAGCCTTTCAGGAAGGCGTAGTGTTGCAACACCGCTTTGTTTTTGAAGCCTTTCGGTATCAGTTGGTCCGCATCTTTACGCTGGGGCTGACCGGATTTGACACGCCGGGCTCAGGGGCAGCCCTGCCGGAAGCCAGGCAGTCTCTGGAGGGCGCAGCAAAGGCGCTGATGGCTTATTTCCCGCTTTTAGAGCAGATTGATGCTCAACTGGCCACCGACTGCCGCCTGGAGCTCGGATCGGCTATCGCAGCCTTGTCTCAGCCTGCTGATTTCAATGACTTCCGCCGGCTACAATTTCTAAAAAAACACCTAAACCCACTGCTAAAGCTTTCCCTGGAAGCACAAAAAACCCTGGAGGTAGAACTCCTCAGCGAAATTACAGATCGTCCGCAGGCCTGGAATTACGAAGCAGATAACCTGTTCTCAGATGAATTTCTAAACCCCAGTTATTATACTAACCTGAGTGATGTGGCGCAAAGCGAAGAACGCATAGCCCTTGGGCGGATGTTGTTCTACGACCCCATCCTTTCTGCCAACAACGAGCGTTCCTGTGCCTCCTGCCACCATCCGGATAAAGCCTTTACCGATGGGCTGCCCCGGAGCATGGCCCTCAATGGCGAGGGCAGCATTCAGCGCAATGCCCCAACTTTGATCAACAGCGTCTACGCCGAACATTATTTCTACGATCTGCGGGAGCCGAACCTGGAACGTCAAGTCAAGCATGTGGTGCGGGACGAAAAGGAATTCAATACCGACTTCCTGGACATTGTAGAAAAGCTCAAGCAAAGCGGGGAGTATCGCTCGCTTTTTGCCAGTGCCTACCCGGAACATCCGCAGTATCAGATTTCAAAATGGTCGATCTCCAATGCCCTGGCTTGTTATGTTGCCGATTTGCGCTCTTTCAATAGCCCCTTCGATCAGTACGTACGGGGGGAGCGGGAAGCGATTGCAGCTGAAGTAGAGCGTGGGTTTGACCTGTTCATGGGCAAAGCCAACTGTGGAACTTGCCATTTTGCACCAGCATTCAACGGGACCGTTCCTCCATACTTTCAGGAAAGCGAGTCGGAAGTGCTGGGTGTGCCTGCCGCTGCGCATGGTCCGGACAGCCTTACTCTAGACCCCGACCCTGGACGTTTTGCCAGCTACAAGCCCATTGACCAAACGCCTTTTTACCTGCATTCCTTCAAAACGGTGACCGTGCGCAATGCCGCACTGACTGCGCCCTACATGCACAATGGTGTTTACCACAGCCTGGAAGAAGTCGTGGACTTTTATAATAAAGGAGGTGGTGCAGGCATGGGCATAGAAGTCCCGTATCAAACCCTGCCGGATACACCCCTGGAGCTTTCAGAGCAGGAAGTGCAGGATTTGGTTGCCTTTATGGAGGCACTGACCGATACTACCGGGATGACGGCTGTCCCAGCGCAGCTGCCCGCTTTTGAAACTCATCCTGAGTGGAACAAAAGACGGGTAGGAGGTACCTATTGATCTACTTCGGCGGGAATAATACCGGCAATCGGAAAGACCGGTCATGCTCCGGTAGGCCGCTGGCATTAGAGCGCTGGAACACCAGATAGCCCCGTTCGTCATCGGGCGCATCATCGTAGGTGAGCGTCAGCTCGAAGGGCACAAAGTCAGAAGTCATCCAACGGCCCTGGGCTTCGGCTACGCCCCGGGCAAGGATTTTCCCGTTCCTGTCCTCCAGGACGACCGGGAAATCGCCTTCGAAGTACCATTGCCCACGGGCTTCTCCCTCCACCTTGAGGGGAGAAGAAATATCCATATTGGGCAGTGGTTTTTCGATTTTTAACAGGTCGCCAATCGGCCGCTGATTGTCATTTGGAGGAGGGGAGGAAGAAGGTGGTGGAGTGGACCGCTCGCGTTCTCCGGGTATTGGAGCAGTGGCGGTATCCAGAGGCGCTTTTGTTGCTTCGTTCCTGGTTTCGATGTTGCCACAGCTGCTAAGCAAAAATAAGGGAAAGATCAGGGATAACAGACGTTTCATGTTTCCAATGGTTTTGGTTTTGATGTGTTGTGCATGCAGAATGTTCATTTTCGTAGCTTTACGCCATGGAAAAATGGCAGCAGTTGTGGAAAGTGCCGGGCTATCGCTGGCCGGTCTTGTTTTTTGCGGCTTACTTTGTGCTTGGACTGGCGTTGTACGGTGACTATGGCATGTCGTGGGATGAAGCCCTGCAACGGCAGCACGGCTTTGTTTCCGCAGAGTATGTCAATCAGCAGTTCCACCTGACGGATAAACAGTACGACTGGCGGCAATTGCACGAATATATGTACCGCTACCACGGGGTGTGGTTTACCCTGCCCATGGCCTGGCTGGAGGAAGCCTGGGATTTGACTTCTTTCCGGCAGCAGTTCCGGATGCGGCACCTGGCTGTTTTCCTGCTGTATTGGGGAGCCGGGATCGTATTTTTCAGAATATTGCTCCGCCGTTTTGCCAACTGGAGGTGGGCACTGCTGGGCGCGGCGTTTTGGGTGCTCAGCCCGCGCTTCTTCGCGCATGCCTTTTTCAATCCTAAAGACCTGCCTTTCCTCTCTTTGTTTGTGATCAGCACCTGGACGCTTTTCCGGCTGTGGTTGCGCCCGGGCATTGGCACGGCCCTGCTGCATGCGCTGGCTTGTGGTATGCTGATCGGTATGCGGATCATCGGTATGCTGATGCCGGTGATGACGGTTTTCCTGTTTGCCGCCGATGTGCTCCTGGGTAAATCAGGGACCCGCCCGCTTTGGTGGAAGCGGATCATTGGGCTGGGCGTCTTCGGGTCAATGGCTTACTGGGCTATGGTGGTGTTTTGGCCTTTTCTTTGGCCTGACCCTCAACTACAGTTTTTGGAAGCTTTTGAAATCATGTCCCAATACGGCTGGGGCGGAAAGGTCCTCTTTCAGGGGCAGTTCTACGCCGGCCCGGAAATCCCATGGTACTACATTCCAGTATGGATTGGCATTTCCACCCCCTTGCTTTTTCTTTTGCTTTCTTTAACCGGTACTTTAGGTTTATTGCCCCGCGCCTGGCAGCATTTGCGAAAGGGCTCCATTGGGATTTGGGCTGCTGCGGAAGATCGGAAAGACTGGGCCAGCCTGGGGCTGATTATCGCACCTGTTCTCGCAATTATCGTTTTAGAATCGGTGGTTTATGACGGGTGGCGGCACCTGTTTTTTGTGTATCCCAGTTTGCTGTATTTAGCTGTATTGGGTACAAAGGTGGTTTGGGAATGGACGGCAAAGCAGGCGTGGTGGCGGCGTGGGCTTATTGCGGGGTTAAGCCTGCAAGGAGGGTATCTGCTGATTTGGATGGCGGTGAATCATCCGCACCAAAACGTTTTCTTCAATGCGCTGGCTTGGGGCAATCAACTCGGGCAGTATGACCTCGATTACTGGGGTACATCTTACAAACAAGGCTTTGAAGCATTGGCTAAGCTGGATGATAGACCGGTGATCAGCGTAGCTTACCAGTCTTATCCCGCCACGCTTAATTACGAATACCTGCACCCCGAGCTTCGGGCTCGTTTTGAGCTCACCGAAGACCCGGCACAGGCTGATTACTTCCTGTCGGACTATCGGGTTTGGCGATCAGGGCTGGATCAGGCTTTAAACCGGGAAGGGCCTTATAGTGGGGAGGAGGTTCATGCGATCTACGCCGGAGCGACTAAGATTCTGGGCATTTACCGCTTGCGCAAAAACTGACGGTACAGCAGCTCTACTTTTTTATCTTTCATAGGGCCGCGGTGCAATAACATCCGGTTGCGGAAACGCAGTGGTTCCTGTTGTGATAATTTAATGGCCATAGCGCCCGGAAAAGCAGGGTTTTGCATGCTGTTTTGCTTGCGCAATATCCAACCCTGAAACTGAGGCAGTTCCTCAGGCTCGCACATCATCACTACCGAAGTCTGCTCCGGCAGCAGCGCATTGAAGTTGCCGCTTGCCCGTACCCATCCGCCGGCTTCCACTGCGGTGGTTTGTGGGGTTACGGTTCCGTTGCCGTTGGAGAAAGTGAGTGGGTTGGTGGTGTTCAGCCGTACGGAAAACCCACCATAGCCTTTCTTGTCCTCCGAGCCGCCGATGCGGATACCCGGTGCCATTGCGGTAAGCTGAATATCAAAGTCCAGCAGGCGTACATCCTGGCCTTTTTGCCGGATATATATGCGGACAGCCTCCCGAACCAGTGTGTCCGGTACACCCTGTGGTGCATCCGGTCCGGCCATCCAGTAAACGATGGCCTCTATGCTTGCCCGCTTACGGCGGGCCTGGGTTTCCAGTACTTTGACCTCCCAGCGGATGCCCTCGCACAGCCAGGGGTCGCCCACCCGTACGTCACCCGCAAAGAGCTGATGCCAGGTCCAGAAAACACCCCGGTGGTGGCGATGGTCTTCCGGGAAGTCCTGGGTAAGCAGCGCACCGCCCAATCCATAAACCGGATGGAGGTAATTGGAGCGTGGATAGGCATCGGCATAGGCCAGCGTGCCGGTCTGATAGGCAAAGCAAAGCTGTTCACCATAGTAGAGGGTCAGCGCATCCAGGTCCCGCCGGAATTCGAAGGGCTGAGCGTTTAGGTAGCCAATGAAAGTAAGCCCTAACACCAAGATCGGGAGTCTCATAAATCAAGTTTTTATGGAAGTTAATCAATGTGCGGGTCAAGTAAGCACTCGCTTCTAACCCGTAACGCGCCGCATAAGTGCTTCCAAAGGCCCTCTTTTGTACTTCTTTCGCCAACTGTGGGAGAACCATACGAGCAGGACACTGAAGGCCATAGCATAACCAAAAGCAAATCCAGTAGAGAAGGACTGCTCCAGCCGCCCGAATAATAGCTCAATAGCAACCATACCGATTACCACGTGGAAAAAGTAGTTGCTGAGGGCAAGCTGACCCGTGCTGACCAGGTATCTTATCCATTTTGCCTCCGGGTACAAAAAGCAGACCTGCACGGAAACAGTAATTAGAAAAACAGATAAGCCACCCGCCGAGAACATATAAAAAAGAGTGGGCGGCATAGGGCCGGTGCCTAACAGGCTGTTTAATGCTTCCGCCTCTGGGGCCGGAAAATAGCCGGTTCGTGATTGCAAAAAAGCAGACAAGCCGGTAAAAACAATAAAAGTAAGCAATGCCCCTATCCAAAGGCGGGTACGCTTCTTTTGATCTCTAAGGTTTATTCTGCCTACCCATATGCCAGTCAGCAGAAAGGCTACCCACGGAAAAACGGGATGAAAGCCATTAAAGAACAGATGTCTCAAAAAACCCGAGGGGGTAAAGAAGTCCTGGTATTCGAGTGTCGACCAGTCCCAGCCGGCCTCATAATCAAGTATTATCAGTAAGCCCATGTAACCCAATGGGATAAGCAGTGAAATCCACTGCAGGATACGGGTGGAGGCAGAAAGCAAAAGCACCCCGATAGTCATATAGACCCCGTAATAGTGTAGGATGTCAGCTGGCCAGATGAAGTAGTAGCTTAGCCCGGTCACAAACAGGAAAAGTGCTCGTTTGAGTAAGTCTGATTTGACCTTGGTTAGCTTTTCAGGGCTGTTTTTGCGCTTGGCGCTTTCGTACATCAGGGTCATGCCAACGCCGGCCAATGCCACGAAAAGAGCAGCGGCTTTACCAGAAAATAAGTCCAACGCCTGATAGAGAATACTATCGCTTTCCGCTACCATGACCGTTTTGAAATTCACGATGATCATCCCGATGATTGCGATGCCGCGTGCAAAATCGTAGCCGAGTATCCTGTCATTGTTGATTGCCATTAAAATAGAAATGTACGCTGAGGTGTGGTAATTTGATGCATAAGCCAGAGCTAAAGGTATTTAATTTTTGTTAAGCCTCGGTTATCCCGGATTTTTGAGCCTCACTCCGTCAGGGCTGCCGCTTCGCCCGCCGGGTGACAAAACTTTTCTTGCAAAGCAGTGCAAAATCCCCTTATCTTTACAGCATGAAGCAACTGTGGGCTATACCTTTACTGCTGTTGGTGCTGTCGCAAGTGGCGTTTCTGCCTGCTGTGACAGTCTGGCTGTCGTATAACCAAGCCTACATTGCCAGCGAGCTCTGCGAAAACCGCTTTGAGCCCGAGCTCATGTGCAGCGGGCGCTGCTATGTGCAAGAGGTTACAAGTGCGGCAATAGGTCAGGAGCAGGACAGCGAACAAGCGCCAGTCGTTGAAGATCAGCGCACCGGTTTGTCGCCTTTTTTACCGGCTCACTACGTCCTTTCTGTGGAGCGCGATCTCTACACTCTCAACCCCCTGCCGCCGGCAACAGCGCTGCGGCCACAACTGCTCTCCTCCGGGGTTTTTCATCCTCCACGGGCCTAGTGCCCCTACGCTCTGTGAGGCATTTCTGCCTCCTCATGTACGCTCCCAACGGGTAGGCCGGTCTGCATTGACTGCCTGTGGCGATCTTCAGACGTGTGCCTCCCGTACAGGCGTAAGCTTCTAATTTTAAACTTACATTCATGTTATTCCGATCTATTGGGATTGGGGTGCTGCTGCTATTGGCTTCACCCGTTTGGGGCTGTGATGCATGTGGTTGTAGCATGTCGCCTTCCTATGCCGCTTTAATGCCGAGCCTCGGTGGGCACTTCGTGGGGTTCTGGTGGCAGCATCAGCACTACCGGACCTTCGCGGACCCAGCTTTTGATGCCGGTGCGCGCCCACAGGATGAATACTTCAATACCCTGGAGATTCGTGGAAGGTGGGAAATCCACCCTCGTTTGCAGGCCACTGTAATGCTCCCTTATGCTTATCATTTGCGGCAGGATGCCAATGGGCCACGAACAGTCAGTGGCCTGGGCGATGTGACTGGGCTGCTCAGCTATACTTTTTTTGATAATAGCGATAGCCTGCAACAGAAAGTCAGGCACCGGGTCGTAGCGGGCATAGGTGGTAAAGCACCAACGGGAGCGTTTCAGCAACCTGCCGCCAACGAGGTGGTGAACCCTAACTTTCAGGTTGGGACGGGCAGCTGGGACGCTTTGTTCAACCTCAATTACACTGCACGGAGCGGACGGTCCGGGCTGTTGCTCGATGCCACCTACCGTCTTAATGGCGCTGGTGAGAATGGCTATCAGTTTGGCAACCGCTTTGCCGGGCTGTTGAGCCTCTTTCGGGTGGAGCAGATTGGTGGCGTCAGCGTGATGCCTAATCTGGGGCTCTACTATGAGCAGGCCGACTGGGACATTGAGAATGGCTACTACCGCACTTATACCGGTGGAGAAGCTTGGCTGGCCAATGCCGGCGCCGAGGTGTTCTGGCAGCGCTACAATCTGGGGGTGACTTACAGCCTGCCCCTGCAGCAGGATTGGAATACCGGACTGGTGGAGGCCCGCTCAAGGGTGGCGCTTCACCTCAATTACTTTTTTTGACGAAATGTGAAAACTAACCTGGCTTCCGGTTTTTATGATCGCCTTTACAGGCTGTCAGAAGGAAGCAATTATTGACACGGTAGAACCAGACATTCACATTCTGGCACCCACAGCAGGCGCTGTCCTGTCGGTGGAGGATGTGATGCCTGTAGAAGTGGATTTCTCCGAAAACCTTGGGCTGCACACCTACTTTATCTGGCTTATTGCCGAGGATGGTATGCCCACTTTAGTGGAAAAGCAGCACTTGCACGCACTGCGCCATGAGGTACGCCTGGAGTTTCCACTCAACGACCTGGAGCCCGGCACTTACGAGCTTCAGGTAACAGCTGATGATCATGACCAGAACACGACAAATGCTGCTGTTACGGTCCATCTGCAATAAGACTTAAAACAACTTCTAATAACTTTAAATAAAAATTGACCAATGACAAAATCCAAATTTTCCACCCTAGCGCTGCTCGCGGTCTTTGCACTTGCGTTTTCAGCTTGTGACAATGATGACGAAACACCTGGTATTCAGGAGGGCACCGTGAATATGATGTTTGAGTACACCGTTGATGGTGCTGCTTTTGATACGACGCAGGTGTATGATATCAATGGTACCTCCGTACGATTCACCCTTGCTAATTTTTACGTAGGCGGTATCGAGCTGATGCCCGAAGAAGGCGACGCGATTCCCGTAGAAGGCAAGTACTTGCTGGTGACGCCGGAAGCAGGCATGCAGGAAGTGACCACGGTCCCTGCCGGGCATTACCACATGGTGAACTTCTTTGTGGGCGTAGACCCTGCCATCAACAGTCAGTCTGAAGACGACTTCACTTCCCGTGATGCCGATGACCCGCTTGCTATTCAGTTTCCGGCTATGCACTGGAACTGGAACTCCGGCTACCGCTTCCTGCGCGTGGACGGAGAAGTGGATACGGATGGAGATGGTGTGATGGATGACTCAATGATTTTTCACTTGGGTACGGATAATATGTTGCAGAATGTAAGCCTCGTCGCCCACAAAGACGTAGAAAAAGGTAGTAATATGCTACACATGGAATTTGACGTAGCGAAGCTGTTTGAGGGCATTGACTTGTCTTCAGATTATCAAACCCACACCATGAATAATCCTGAACTGGCTGCGGCTGTGCGGGACAACATCCCGGCTGCGATCAGTATGATGCACTAAAACGGAAGGGTTGTCTGCGGAGAGCGGGCAACCCTAAATTTTCGATTATGCGGTATTTCTCATTCCTTTTATTGCTCTTGTTTTTTGCTTCCTGCGAAAAGGAGCCGGCCTCTCCGGTCGACACCACGCCTTACGTTTTGGAATTACCGCCGCACTTCCCGTATCCGGGTATCCCGGAAGACAATCAATTGACTGAAGCCCGGGTTACACTGGGCAAAAAGCTGTTTTTTGAGCCTGCACTGTCGGTAGATTCCAGCATTACCTGCGGCTCTTGTCATAAACAATCGCTTGCCTTTGCCGATGAACTGCCCATTAGCCCCGGTGTGCGCGGGCGGCTGGGCTTTAGAAACTCGCCGACACTGGCTAATCTGGCCTATCTCACCAAAGTCAATAAGGATGGAGGTGTGCCTAAGCTCGACATTCAGGCGTTGGTGCCCATCGAAGACCATGCCGAGATGGACCTGCCGATCCTTCATGCTGCTGAGCGCCTTAATACGGATCCGGAATATGCGGATGCTTTCCAACGAGCTTACGGCGAGCCAGCCAATCCATTTACCATCACTCGGGCACTTGGAGCTTTCCAGCGCACCCTCATTAGTGCCAACAGCACTTACGATCAGTACCTCATGGGCGAAGCCAGCCTCAATGCTGCTGCGGAGCGTGGCCGCCAACTGTTTTTCAGCGATGCAACCAACTGCAGCAGTTGCCACGGAGGCTTCAATTTTACGGAAAATGGCTTTTTCAACAATGGGCTGTACGAAACCTATGAAGACTGGGGCCGCCGCCGCGTCACGGGGCTGCCCGAAGATGATGGCGTCTTTCGCGCGCCTACTTTGCGCAACATAGCCCTCACCGCGCCTTATATGCACGATGGGAGCCTGCCTGATTTGCAAGCCGTGCTGGAGCACTACAACACCGGTGGCACAACCCACCCAAACAAAGACCACCGCATTCGCCCACTGGGCCTTTCTGCCGAACAACTGGCTGATCTGGAAGCCTTTTTGCATACCCTTACCGATACTTCCTTTTTGACAGACCAGCGATTTAAGCCCTAATTGAAATCACACATTGGGGTACACTTCTTCCCGTCCGATGTAGCGAAAATCGCCTTCGGGCGTTAGGGTACGCTTTCCCATCGTGCCCTAACTTGTACTGAGGTGAGGGTACGCTTTCCCATCGTGCCCTAACTTGTACTAAGGTTAGGGCAGACTTTCCCAGTATGCCCTAACTTTAACGAATAGGAATCATACTTTAGAGTATACCCTTCTCTGTCCGCTGTAGCGAAGCGAAACCGGGCCATCATGCCCTAACTTGTACTGAGGTTAGGGCAGACTTTCCCAGTATGCCCTAACTTAAACCACGTATAATCTTCAAAATTTCCCCTGCGCAGCCCCAGGACACCGTAAAGCCCGCACCACCGTGCCCGTAATTATGGAAAATAGGCTGTCCAGGCTCCTGCTCACACCGGATGGCTGGCCGTTTGGGGCGCAATCCTGCGGCAGCATTGATCAACTTAGGCTGGGTAAGGGAAGGCTGCAATTGAGCGCAGCGCCGGAGGATAATTTGAGTGTCTTCCGGAGAAGTCGTGTTGTTGTAATCATGCTCATAGTCGGTTCCCCCAAGGATCGTATCCCCGCCGCGTTGGATCACATAGGCCAGCTTGCCTTTGTCCATCGAGTCCACCATAGACCGGGTGCCGGGTACATTTTCCACTTTTACGACTTGCCCGCGAATGGGGTAGACCGATTCATCCTGACATAATTCCCGTGCCCCAAGCCCGGCACAGTTGACGATGAGATCTGCTTCCCGGGCCAGGTCGGTCAGGTGATGTACGGTTTCTTGTTGGAATAATCCACCCGCTTTCAGAAAACGGCTTTGCAGGTAGGGGAGGTAGACGGGGGTTTCTGCGAGGGGGACTTTGGCAAGATACCCCATTTCATATCCCGGCGACAGTTCTTTGGATTTTGCCAGGCGCACGGCACCTTCAGGCAGTTCTTCCCGCCAGCTGTTATCGAGCCCCGGGCGGGTGAGGACCAGGAAATCGGTCATGCTTACCCCGGTGGCTGGTGTTTGCGCCAGCTGCTCAAAAACCCGGTAGGACTCTGCACTCCAGCGATTGGCAGCATGGACTGGCGCTACGGCATAGGGGAACCAAATGGCGGCGGCTACAGCGGAGGTCGTGGCACCGGGCAGATCTTGTGTGTAAATGGTGACTGCGTAGCCCGCCTCCTGCAAGGTTACAGCGGTGGTCAGGCCCGAAACACCCGCTCCGACAACGATGGCCCGCCTCATTTCTCCATCGCTTTGCCCTGAAACCAGCTGATGCCGGGGAAAACCGGGTTGCCAGCCGCCCGCCGAAAGGAGACCACCTGGCCGACGTGCCAAAGTGCATCTGCAATGGGGCCGTTGAGCTGAAACCAAAAGGGGACAGTGGATTGTACGCCCTCTCGCTCAAAGATCAGGTCAAAGCGCTCCATGTTATTGGTATTGGCTTCCCGGAACTGATCGCTTGCCGCTTTAAGGTTTTCCAAAGTGGCTCGCCTAAGGTTTGCAAAGTTTTCGGGAGCGGCTGGTGCCGGGCGTTTATTGGGCAGCTGAAAGGCGCTGTTGTAGACCATTGCTGAAAGACCGTGGATGTGGGTCAGTGTTTCCATAGTAGTGCGTCCATCCTGGCTGGGCTTGTACAGCAGGTCTTTTTCGGTTAGCCCTTCGGTTGCCCAGTAGTAACGGAAGCCCAGCCCGTCAATCATTCGGGCAACAGCGGTACTGCTGGTGTAGGATTCCGGAGCCTCAGGGATTTGCCGGTAGGGTAGGGTGTCGCTGGACATAGTGGATTGGGTTTGGGCGGTGGTGGCCAAGAATAAAAGCAAGATGCTTAGTAGAAAAGGATAAGGCTGCATGCGTAAGTTTTTTCTGTTGTCAAGGTTATCGGCTGCTTACGGTAGTTGGAATGCAGGGAGGTCGTCCCTTAAGTCATAGGCGAAGCCATTTACAACTGCATAGTCATACCGCCCGTTTTTTTCGAGCAGAAAACTGGGATTACCGTATTGGTAAAGGGAATTATTAGGTTGTTTGCCCGGCGCAATCAGGGCTACCGGCCACTGTGCGGAGGTGCGGTCGGGTGGGCGATTGGTGACCGGGAAGTCCGTATAACCCTGAGCAAGCAGCCCCCGGATATCCTTTTGGCGCAGGGTACCAACATCGGGGAGGGCCTGGGGGAACAGCTTGCCTGGCACGATGGTATAACCTGTGGCATCCAGTTCTTCGTAACCGTGATAAGTGGAGAGGTCGCCCAGGTCGCTAATGCTGCCCCGCAGGTAATAGGCACGGGCATCGTCAACATCAATTTCCCGGTGCCGCCATGCCAGGTCAGTCACAAAGGGCTGATCCTCGTACATACGGGTAGCGTTGCGGAGGATGAAGTCATAAAAAGCCCCGCTGTCGTTGTAGGGGATATCTTCGTAAGCTTCCTGTGGCCAGCTTTCAAAGCCGCCATTGGCGATCGCCTGGAACGCCGTAAGCAGGATGGTAAAGTGCAACTGCCGCAAATACTGCTTTTCTTGGTCTTCTTTTAGCCCGCCGCTTTCAATAAGAATGGTGTTGGTGCCCCATTTCTGCATATTATCGCCAAAGGCCCGGGGCTCGAAGGTGTCATCGTACCGGCCCGTCATGCCCGGGATGTACTGTTGCAGCACCTCATCCATCAAAACAATGAGCTGCATGGCATTCGCACGGCCCTCGTTGATGTCTTTTTCAGCATTGAAGGCAGGAGCAAGGAAGGACACCGAGGCTGTTTTCGGGCTGTCCCCGGCGGCATAATAGCGGTTTTTATCGTGCAGGTTGAAGCCCCAGACCGGTTGTGTTCGGTCACGGGCAGCTTTCAGGATTTTGGACTCCGGGCTTTGCAGGCGAAGGGCATCCCGGTTGAGGTCGATATCGAGCACATTCCGCCTTTGGTAGCGCTCTGCGCCATCCGGGTTGAGCATGGGGATAAAGTGCAGGGTCAGTTCTGAGGTAATCCGGTTCCTCAAACTATCGAAACCATCACCACTGGCTTTGAAAAAATTGAAAATGTCCATAATAGCCATGGTAGCGGTGGGCTCGTCACCGTGCATTTGCGACCAAAGCAAGACCGGCACCGGCCCGCTCCCGATACGTACTTCGTAGATAGCCCGACCTTCCAGAGAGCTTCCGAGTTTTTCCACTTCAAAATCGTCAGGCAGGTCATTGATCAGCGGCTCGATGTCCGCATGTTTGAAGCGCAGGTCCTTAATAACGGGTTCCCGGTATTGTTCAAACGCCTCGTGCAGTTGTGCGGCCAGCGGAGGCGCTTCGGGGCGGGTTATGGCCTGGGTTAGGGAATCGCCTTCGCCAAGGAGCGGGGTATCGAGTTCTTCGGGGGCAATCTGGCAGCCTGCGGCCCAAAGCATTGCGAGCAGGCAGAAAGGTAGAAGGTGTTTCATGGATAAAATT
The DNA here is from genome assembly GCF_022763345.1 of Phaeodactylibacter sp. Taxonomy (GTDB): domain Bacteria; phylum Bacteroidota; class Bacteroidia; order Chitinophagales; family Saprospiraceae; genus Phaeodactylibacter. Next base: position 134,189 of record NZ_JALEGS010000050.1, on the reverse strand, counting down.
TTAGGCTTGCCGACAAAATAGGGATTCTTGGTTGATAGTGCGGGGGCATTTCTGTATCTTATAGGCATTACGTCATAAAACATTAAATCGTCAAGCTATGAAAATCCGGGCGGCTTCGGGACAATTGCTTCAGTCTGGTACTGTGCAACAATCCGGCAGTCCTTTGAATGTCAGTACTTTGCCTAAAGGATGGTATGTACTGACGGTGCTTCTGCCAGACGGGCAGCAACGCCCCCTGCCTTTTATCAAGCAATAAGTAGGCTCATAAACCACGCCTTCAATCCAAAATTCACTCAAAATGAAAAATATACTACTCCTATTTCTATCCATCTTTTTTGGGGTATCGCTCAATGCCGCTTCCATCCGGGGCGGAGAAATTACCTTTCAGCAAACCGCGCCTCTAACGCTGGAGGCGGAGCTCCACCTCTACATTCAGGCTAATGCCACGGCTACCGTACCGGATTCTGTTACTTTGTGCTGGGGAGACGGAGCCTGTTCAACTGCTTGGGTTACCAATGGTATAGATGCCGATAATGATGGGCTGCCCGATGGGGAACAATTAACGCCGGTTCAATTCCTGGGCGTCTATCGGGTAGCCCACACGTATGAGGACGCTGGGCAATACACCCTTTCGGTCAACGAGCCCAACCGGGTGATCTCTATGAATGGAGGACTTGAGCCTTTTCCGTTTTATGTTGAGTCGCTGGCTACAGTCACCGAGTCGGATGCGCCCCACTATAGCCCGGTGTTTTACGAGCCTGCCATGCTGGACCGCAGTGCCTTAGGGCAGGTGTTCACGCACCTATCGGCTGCTTTTGACCGCGATGGGGATGCGTTGGTACATCAGCTGCTAATCCCAAAGTCAGAAGCAGGCACTATCCCGGGTTATCAGGAGCCTGCGTCGATCAACCCTGGCCCCAATAATCAGTTGATGATAGATGCAGAGACCGGTCTGCTTGTCTGGGACGCCCCACAGCGGCCTGGCCGGTATTTAATCAACATCATGGTCAGCACCTACCGGGATGGTGCGCTTTGGGAGCAAGTAACCCGTGATATGCTGATTGAGGTCGAAGAAATGATGGCGCTTCCTCCCGCCCTTACCCTTTCGGAAGAGTCCGCATTGCAGGAAGTGCAGGTGGGCGATATGGTAGAATTGGAGGCGGTGGCCCAAAGCATCCCTTTCGGGGGGGAGGTGGAGCTGACCGCAGCGGGCGGTCTGCTGGCCTTTTTCAATACCCCGGCGGTTTTTGATACCACGACTGGCCCTCAGCCACTCGAAGCCTTCTCCTGGATGGTGGAGCCGGAGGATGACAGAGCCGCGCCCTACCTTATCGGGTTTAAAGCTAAAGACCTTAGCAGTGGGCTGTCGACATTCATCCCCGTGCAATTCCAGGTGGTGGAAGAGCTGACCGGGGTGGTTGATGAGGGAAGATCAGTTCCGCTGCGTGTTTTCCCCAACCCAGCAATTGAAATATTGCAGGTTGAAGCGAAGGTGTTCAGTATCCCTGTCCGCTACGAAGTGTATAATGCGAATGGTGCAATGATCACTTCCGGGCAGTGGGCAACCTTCCCCGCTCAGCTCAATGTACAGCAGTTTCCGGGCGGTGTCTACCAGCTAAGGGTATGGGGTGCAGAAGGTCAGGGCGTGCAACGCTTCATTGTCGCCGGAAAGTAGCTATATTGCCGGTTCAAAAAGCAAACTATGGCTTCGGCAATTTCAGAACTGGCAGATTTTCCGGTACAGACGAACATCACCGTACAGTGGGGCGAGATGGACGCTGCCAACCACGTCAATAATGTAGTTTACCTGCGGTGGTTTGAGCATGCGCGTGTGGTGTACCTCGACCGGCTGAATTACCCGGTCGTACTGGAGCAGGAGGGGCTGCCGGGCGTAATCCTGGCAAAGCAAGACTGTAAATACTTGTTCCCGGTCCGCTATCCGGATACGATTACGATGGGGATCAAGGTTACGGAAATGAGTGAGGACCGATTTGTGATGCATTGCAAAATGTACAGTCAGAAGTATCAGCGTCTGGTGGCGATTGCGAATGCCACAATCGTTACGTACGACTATGTGAAGCAGTCGAAGGCGCCTGTTCCGGAAAGCCTTCGTCGGGGCATACAGGCTATAGAACAACAAGTATGAAAGCGACACCGATTTTAATCGTTGGGGCAGGGCCGGCCGGGTTAGCCATTGCCGGCCGGTTGCGCTACAGGGGGCTTGATTTTGACCTGATTGAGCAAAGCCAGGAAGTCGGGCACGCCTGGCACCACCACTACGAACGGGTGCACCTGCATACCGTGAAGGAATTTTCCCACTTGCCCCATCTTCCTTTTCCAGAGGAGTATCCGCAGTACGTCTCCCGTCAGCAGTTGGTAGATTACCTGGAAAGCTATGCCGCCCATTTCAAAATTGCGCCCCACTTTGGGCACAGCCTGGAGCGGGTAAGCCGGGAAGGCGATCACTGGGTCGCGGCCTGTGCAAATGGGGCTCACTTTAAAGCGGAGCATGTCGTCTTCGCCACCGGGGTCAACCGAGTGCCCAACCGCCCGCATTTTGACGATCAGGAAGATTTTTCGGGCACTATTCTTCACAGCAAGGATTACCGCAATCCGGAGCCCTTCAGGGAGGCAACTGTCCTGGTCGCAGGCATGGGCAATACCGGTGCGGAAATAGCGCTGGACCTGAGCGAAGCAGGTATTCCAACCTTGCTATCCGTCAGAGGCCCGGTCAATATTGTGCCCCGCGATTTCCTGGGGCGCCCCACTCAAAAGACGGCCTTCACTCTTGCAAAGCTGCCTGCGCCTATTGGCGACTGGATTGGCAAGCAGGTACAGGGGCTGGCATTTGGAGACCTGCGTCCCTACGGGCTCAAGCCTTCCGCTATGCCGCCTGCGCGTCAGTTGCGGGAGACGGGCAAAACGCCGGTCATTGATATCGGCACAGTAGCCGCTATCAAAGCCGGTAAAATCAAAGTGGTGCCTGAACTAAAGGCCTTCACCCCAGATGGCGCCATTTTTGAGGACGGGAGTGAGCATCGCTTTACTCATGTCATCCTGGCCACCGGCTATCACGCCCGCCTCGAAGCCTTCCTTCCGCATAGCGAGTCCTTGTTCAATGCGGATCACCTGCCCAAAAGCTGTATAGGGGAGGGACCGCACAAGGGGCTCTACTTCCTCGGGTTTGACAATTATCAGCCCGGAGGAATACTGGGCGTAGTGTACCGGGACTCAGCGCGTATTGCAGAGGCGATACAGGCGCGGTTAACGATTAGTGGTTCGTAACACTTTTACTGTAGAACTGCCAGCCGGCGTATTGACCTTCAGCAGGTAAAAACCAGAGGGGTAAGGGCTCATTTTCAGTTCCGTTGTTGGTCCGGCTGCGATTTGTTCAAACAAGATCTGTCCGTTCGTATTCATTAGTTGTAAGGTGGCTCCGGATGGGAGTTCCCGCAGGTACAGGATATTGCTCACCGGATTGGGAAACACCCTTAGGTTCCAGTCCGGAGTGAAGGCAGAAGTATTGGAGATAAGTTCACGGTAACCCAGGAAGAAAATCGCCCCGGCAACGGTAGCTGGTTGTATGCATTCGGTATGGTTGAGGGTTGTGCCGGCATCCACAGCAAGGACATCCGGTGCGCCATTGGCATTCATGACCGAATCGGTGAGGATACTGTTGGTAAACGCCACCTGATCATCTGCGGTACAGTAGTACAGCCGGGTTGGTGCCTGTGGTGCCCAGTCGTATACATCGTTGGCTTCCAGCGCTTGGAGGATAGGGTGGTCGCTATTCTCATCCTCCAGAGCAGTGAGCAGGGAGTCCTGCAGCATGTAGCGCGGAATGGGCGCCCCTTCGTTGGTGGTCAGCAAGTCGATGAGGGTGCTGTTCAGGGTACTGAGGGTGATAGCGCCCTGATAAAACTGTTCAATCGGCTCAGCATAGGGCGGCTTGAAGTATGCTTCCACGCTGTCAAAAAGCCCATAGGCCTCGTTATAGGAAAGGGCGGTATAAGCCAGGTAGCCCTGATAAAAGTAGGGCTCGTCACTGAGCAGGGCACTGCGCATCGCTCCGGAGATACTGTAGGGGCCGGACATAGGGGCGGAGGCAGTGACTGTGAATTCATCGGTGTAGTTCGCTTCCAGTTCGCGGTGGACGGCCGCCGCAGCGTGCCCACCCTGAGAGTATCCGGTGACAAACAGCTGATCATTCAGTGCTGGCCCTTCGCTTTCGCAAAATGCACGTGCTGCAAAGAGCATATCAATACCCGCTGAAGCCTCCGTATCGGCATGTACATAAGGATGGAAGCCCCGGGAATCGCCAAGCCCCAGGAAATCCGGGGCAGCAGCAACATAGCCTAGTCCGCCCCAGGCGGCGGCGAGTTCCCAGCCGCCGGCCAGATTAGAGGGCACATCGGTTTTACTGTCTACGGTACCATGCATGTAGCACAGCAGCGGGTATTGAAATTCGGCTTCCCGCACCGGCAGAACGATCAGTCCGGAGGCCGTATCCGTGACGCCATTAATATCGGGTGTCGTGTACCGGATTTTGTAGTATTCAATGCCGTTTTGCATTAAAAAACCGTATTGTGCCTGCATTTGTACCAGGGTTTGGCTGCCTTTGAATTCAAAATCGACGAGGTCCTGTGCCGGCGCAGCCTGACTAATAAGGAGTAGAGCGGTGAGGCATAGGTATTTCAAGTAGTGGTTGAAGGTGTTCATACAGGCTGATTTTGAGGTGATGGGTTTGACCATGTTAAAATATAACTTTTCTGGCGACTTTTCTCATCTTGATATTTCAATATTTTGAGGTTATTTTTGAAGGAGCATCCGACTAAGATGAGCGATTAGCAACAATAACCTATACCGACGATAAAGTGGTTTGCCACGGCAAACCACTTTATCGTCGGTATAAACGCTGGAAAGGGGCTTACGCCTGTCCTGACAAGCTACGCTTCTTCACTGGCCGATGTCGCAAACCACTTTGTTGGCAGCAATCAAGATAAATAGAAATGAAAGAAATCAAAATTAGAGGTAATAGATTCTTCTATGAAGATATAAATCCTGAAAAAGAAGAAGTAGTACTATTGGTGCATGGACACCCTTTTGATCATAGTATGTGGAAATATCAATATGAAGAACTTAATAACTTTAGATTAATCCTTCCAGATTTAAAAGGTTACGGAAAATCCGACTATGATTTTGATAAGATTTACATAGAAGAACAAGCCTTGGATTTAGCAATTCTTTTAGACGAATTAAAAATAGAAAAAGTCCATTTAATTGGATTGTCAATGGGTGGGCAAATAATAGTGGAGTTTCACAGATTATTTCCAATAAGAGTCCAATCTTTAATTATATGTGCGAGTTTACCAAATGCAGAAACAGAAGAAAGCTATAAAAGCAGGTTGAGACTTGCGGATGAAATTAGTGAAATAGGAATGCTTGAATACACAAAAAGAGATATTCATAAATATATAAACCTTAATGAAATAGAAGCTACGTCAGAAGTTTATATTCATTTATTTAAAATGATGTCTGAGACAAAAAAAGAGGGTGCTATTGCATCACATAGGGGGCGAGCTGAGAGAAGAAATAACTTAGATTACCTAAAGAAAATAAAAACACCAACATTAGTAATTGCAGGTGAAATGGACTTTTTCTTTAAGGCGGAAGAGGTTGAAAAAATTGCCAATGAAATAACTGATGCTGAATTTAAATTAGTAAAGAAATCAGGACATCTTCCAAATATGGAAAAACCTCAAGAATTTAATAAGTTAATCAAGGACTTTTACGGTAAATAAAAGACTGTTGGCAGCGCCACATACACAAGACCGTTAAGCGTCTACATTCTCGGTGTTGCGGAGCGATCCGCCGATGAAGTCATGGAGGCACTTGATCAAAAAGAATTTGGCACAAAATCAAAAGTTATGAGCACGCTTGAGCAATTATTGGAAAAGGGGCGAAAGGAAGGGCGACAGCAGGGTCAGGAAGTAGGGAAGCAAAAAGCCCGGGTTTTTAATTTACTGAAAACATCCACCCGCTTCCCGCAGATGAGCGCTGTGGATTTGGCTGATATTACGGAATTAGAGGCCGAAAAGGTTATCGGGTTATTTGATCAATTAGCTGCTCCCGGTCAGCCGGAGCTCTTGGGCTATATTCAGGCGCAGTTCCTACCTGAAATTAAACTAAGCACCGAAGAATCCACAAAGTTAAACCAACTTGTTGCGGATTTGCTCGACTCCCGCAGATAAATTAAGAGAAGCGGGGTTGCTGTAGCATCTTCTCAATTTGGGTAGTTTAAACAACAGGGCCTTCAATCATTGCTGATTGAAGGCCCTGTTGTTTAAGGACTTTTTAAACTATGTTTAAGCCGCCAGTTGCCGCTCGTACTGATTGTTGCCCAATTTGTACAACATCCGGAAGTGGCTGCGCAGGGCGGCCAGGAAAGTAGGATGCTCATAGTAGGGGATGCCATACTCCTCTGCTGTCGCTTTAACGATCGGTGCGATATCCGGATAGTGGATATGGCAGATATTTGGGAAAAGATGGTGTTCCACCTGATGGTTGAGCCCGCCGATGAACCAGGCGAAAAGGTGGCGCCCGTTTGCGAAATTGGCTGTAGTCTTGAGCTGATGAACGGCCCAACTGTTTTCCACGCTGCCGTGCTCATCTGTTTTGAAAAAGTGGGTCTCCTCCAGTACATGAGCGCCCTGGAAAACCAGTGCCAGGAACAATCCCGAGATGAAGTGCATCATGAGGAAACACAGAAGGGTTTGCCACCATGCAAGCGGTAAGATCATAATTGGAAGGACCAGCGTGATGGCTACGTAAGCAATTTTCAAAAGGACGACATGCATCATTGCACTGCCATAGGAAACACCCTGCGCTTCCAGTAGCCCGCGCTTGTGGTAATCCCGGGTTTGCATGAAGTCTTTGGCAACCAGCCAGAAGATCGTCATCATCCCATAAAGGATGGGCGCATAGATGATTTGAAACCGGTAAAAGGGCTTGTGCTCTTGGTCTGGTGAAAGGCGGAAAATGCCTTTATCGATATCTTCATCATGCTCATGCACATTAGTATAAGAATGATGCAGCACATTGTGCTGAATTTTCCAGTTGATGTGATAGCCGCCAACGAAGTTGAGGATGCCGCCAAGTGCGCTGTTAACCTTAGGATTGGGAGAGTAGGCACCGTGATTGGCATCGTGCATAACGGAGAAACCAATACCTGACATACCAAGCGCCATGAGTACCCACATAAGGACGATTGCCCAGGTAGCCTGGATTAGTCCGGATAGCATAAGGAGTAATGGTATAGCGTAAAGGGATACCATAAACACCGTCTTAAAGACCATACGGCCATCGCCGTATTTGGTAATGCCTTTGTCGGAAAAATGTTGGTTAACACGCTTGCGAAGGACCTGAAAAAATTCGGGCTGATCGTCCTTGTTGAAACGAACAGTAGAAGAAGTTGCCATAAAAGTCGTTTTGTCTGATGATATTTAATCACTCAAGGTAAGGCAGCCGTAGTAGGAATCCGAAAGATAGTCCAAAAAACTTTGAAACAGAGGCATAGATTTACGTAAATCAGACATGAAATATAATTCGGCCCGCTTATCCGCCGGGCGATTCGGCCAAAACTGTAGCGAACCTCGCCAAGTTGCAAGCCGTTTTAACTTAAACAAAACCAAAATCATGCGATTACTCATCTCCTTATTGGTTAACGGCCTTTTAGTTTACCTCTGCGCTGAAATCCTGTCGGGCGTTGGAATAGACGGCTACTTTGATGCCGTTATCGTGGCGCTTTTGCTCGGTATGGTCAACTTCTTTGTGAAGCCGGTGCTTACCCTGCTCACCTTGCCAATTACTATACTGACCCTGGGCCTGTTCCTGCTTGTGATCAACGGCGCTATGGTGCTCCTGGTCGATTGGATGCTTGACGGCTTTTATGTCGATGGTTGGGTATGGGCGATCGTCTTCGCGCTCGTGATGTCCTTTTTCAACCTGTTCGTCGGTCAGTTTTCCGTTAAGGAAGAGCGGAAGTAATTGCTTTTCCGGAAAGATACGGTTAACTTATCAGCAACTAATTCCATCATTATGAGAGCTTTCCTGGCATTTTTAGCATTTATTGCCGTTATCAATCCAATCCTGGCACAGTCCGAGCAATACTGCAACAGTGACTTCGGATTCTGCCTGGAATACCCCGGGCGTTTCTCTATGCTGACGGCAAAGGGGGCGACCGATGAGCCTGCCTTATTCGTGGCAGATGAAGGGCAAACGAAAATCGAGATAGCGGGTCATGCCAATGCAGCGCACTGGAGCCTTGAGGACATCTACTATATGAACTTTGAGGACTACCTGCGGCAAAACCCTGACCTGAATATTATCGAAGAAAAATTTGGGGAAAGCCAGTTCGAAGTACTGTATGAGGAAAACGGTCAGCTTCACTACTTTCGGGTACAACAACGCCCCGGCCAGTACATCAAGCTATCCGTTATGCTGCCTGCTGAAAGGCGGTCGGAACTGGCTGAACTGAGTGCGCAATTGTCGGTTCAGACGCCTAACCCTTAAGCCATGCAGGATTTACTTACCGGTTACCTCTTGCCCATCGCGCTAATGCTGGTCATCTGGCTGGTGCTCATGAATGTCGGCAAACGCAAGCGCCGGAATCAAAGAGACCGGAGGCGTTTCTAAATTAATCGCTGCGCCGCCTGCCCCGTTTGGGCTCTTTGATCACATAGCGCACCATGAGGCTGGCGGATACGTTGGTGACCGGCAGATCGTACTTTCGGTTGGCTCGCCGCTGCTGTTCCGGGAGCGAAGGGTCCTCTATCTCTATTGTACCCAAATCTGCGATTAAAAAGTTAGGGATGACCTTAGCGTCGATCATCAGGCGTTTAGTGGGTTGGAAGGACAAGACAGGAATCAGGCTAAGGTCGATGGTAAACATATGCCCTCTGGTACTTAAAGGCCCAGGACCCAAAGATATCGTGCGATGGGCGTAGAAAGTCGATTCGAGCCCGGCGGATAGTCCAAACCGGAAATTAGGGTAGTCTCTCCGGCGTTCTCCGAAGTATTTACCTACTTCATATCGGACCCCGGCAGCACCGCTGCGCTCTTCAATACCCTGGCTATGGATGGGGACTTCGTTGCCTTCATCATCAATAACCGATACCAGAAATTGATGAGAGGATTGGGTTAGTGATAGCCTGGTTAGCGAGAAATCCTGAAATAAGCCATTTTCATTCCAAATTTGAAAGCTGGCTCCCAATCCAATCAGGTTGCTTGGTGGGTGGTAGGTACCGTTTTCCACAAACTCATAGGAATTACCCTCTACAAGGACAAAGGTGCCTGAATTTCTCGTAATGAAATTCAATATCGTATATTCAAAATCCTTTATGTAACTTTTTCGGAAGCTGTAGGGCCTCAAAGGAGGGGTATAATTGAAGTTGGTAGATACCGTGAGGGTGTTCCCACCCCGCCGCTGTGCCTGACTTTGCAGTGGCATAAGGCAAATGCCCAAAAGTAGAAGTACAGGAATGAGAGGATGGATTGAGAAAGCACTCGAATAACAGAGGTTCATGATTTTAATGTTCTTTGTTTGCAGAGATACCGACAAAGATAGAATTTTTGGGCCAACCATTTTTCCAAATTCCCGTTTGGTTTTTATCCAGTTGACCATCAATTGCTTACCTATGAAAATGCCAGCCCTGTTTTCTGCACTCCTGTTGACCGCAAGCCTAATGGCGCAGCGCCCGGTCATTGATGATTTCACCATCAGTGGAGATACCTACCGTACCGACAATGATTGCTTTCGGTTGACCGAGGAGCGGGACTATTCCTCCGGCTCCATCTGGTACCGTCGCCCCATCAGCCTGAACGAGCCTTTTTCCATCGAGCTGAGCGTATATCTGGGCTGCAAGGACGATACGGGTGCCGATGGGATGGTCTTCATTTTTGCACCCAGCGCCAACCTGACAGGCTGGAGGGGAGAAGGCATTGGCTTTGCCGGGCTGCGGCCTTCTATTGGCATCGAGATTGACACCTGGCTGAATGAGCACCTGCTGGATCCAGTGGAAGACCATGTGGCAATCATGGCCAATGGCAGGGTAGGGCACTTCAATAATCTGGCCGGGCCAAAGCCTATTCTCAATATCGAAGACTGCGAGCAGCACAAACTGGCAGTGCGCTGGTCCCCGGCAGAGCAACGATTGTCTGTGGAAATTGACCGCCGGGAAGTCATAGCTGCGGAAGTCGATTTGAAAAATGCCATTTTCCAGGGCAATGACGTCGTATATTGGGGCGTGAGCGCAGCCACCGGGCGTTACAATAATTACCACGAGGTGTGCTTTGACCGCTTATCGTGGTTGCCAGTGGAGGAGGTTGGGCCGGTGTACCGGGGGAAGTAGCATGAGCTGGAATGCTCGCATCATTCGATAGCCAATACTTTGAGTCGATCTACCGCTAATGGCTTTTTACCATTGGATTGCCAGAACTGGATTTCCAGCTGATCATTGTCCCTATTCGGCACCGGTACATCAAGATAAAGAGTCTTCGTGCTGTTAGGCGGCAGCAGCCGAAACAGGCGCAGGAAGCGCGTCTGTATTTCTTCATCACCCTTTTTGAACTTCACCATAAGCTGTGCCATGAGCCAGTATTCCCATTCTTTTTCCTGGCAGCGGAAGTCTCCCTCCACTCTTATCCAGTGGGTATTGATTTCACTGGCGGGTATGTGTATAGGGGGCGAAAATTGGGTGTCCTCCGACAGGCAGAGAGACCGGTCCCCTTCTATTGGGGGAATGGGGCAGTTATGGGCCAGGCTATCCGATTCGAAATCCAGATAGGCGAGCGATTTGATAATATTGGGCGTTCCGGAATAAAGCTCTTTGGTATCCAACAGCTTGATGGTTTCCTCGGGTACTTCGCTGCGCAGAAAAATGGCTTTTAAGTAAGGCAGGGTCATCTGTTCTGTTACGAATAATCCTCCCTTGTGGGCCTGATGGGTCAGCCAGACGTTGTAATAGATGCAACCGAGGCCAAAGGTGATTATTCCGATTTTTAATGCACGTTGCTTCCATGCCGACTGTATCAATGCAGCCATTGGAAAGGCAAGGACGGCGTAGGACTGTACCATCGCCCGTTGCCCTAAGCTGCCACCGTACCACCAAATATCCCATGCGAAGGTGATGTAAATAAAAAGGCAGGTAAAAATGGCTATTGCGGGGAAAAGGAGGCGTTGTTTTCGCCAAAGCGCTATAATACCGACAAGCGAGAGGATCATAGTGGGAGAATAAATCAGCCAGCCTCCCTTGCCACTAAAAAAGCCCTGCCAGAGGTGCGGGCGCAGCCAGCTGAACCCCTGATCCTGATAGCTGTACACGAGCCATTCTCCTGCCACATATTTCCAGTAAATCAACTGGATACTGCCAAGGATAGCTACGCCTAATCCGGCAAGCAGAAGAAACTTCAGCCCTCTGCGGTTGCTTAGGAAGAATTGAAGCCGCTCAGGCAAGGGCTTGCTGCCTTCCAGCCCCCAGAGCAGCGGAATCAGTACTGCAATGATTTCCGTAGGCCGGGTGAGTGCCATTAGCCCAACGGTTGCCCCAATGCACCAGGCACGCCAGGAAGCCGGGCGTTCGTAAAACCGGATAGACTGCCAGATGAGCAGGGCATAGAGCGAGAATAGCCAGTTATGGGTCATAGCGTTATCGATGGCGCTGTAATTCAGGTAGTTGGTTGCTGCCACGATCAATACCAATGTGAGGGCGGTTGCCGTATCGCTAAAGTAACGCAGCAAGCTTTTCCTCAGGTAAAACAACCCCAGAAAAGCCATCAACAGGCTGCCGAAACTAATCGCCATCTGATAGGGGCGGGAGAAACCATCCGCCGGATACCCGGAAAAAGTGGCGACGCTATGGGCAATGGCAAAGAAGGGCAAATACTGTAAGGCCATACCTGCCGAGTACTTCATGACCCGGTTGCCGCTTTCATGATCGTACGCCTGATAGCCCCCACTTGACATTTCGTACTGCTGTACTATGCTATCACGGAATTCGACCTTGCGGAGGTCTTTGTATATGAATAAGGCAGGCAGGTAAAAATAGTACCCGGAAACATCCCAGCTGATGGTGGCTTCTGTTTTGGCCATCTGCCACTTGGGATAGTAGGCATGGGTGCCTAAAATAAATGCGATACAGAAAAGTAAGGCAAAAAAAGAGCGATTTTGGGGCTTCGGAGCGGTCATTTGGCTACAAATTGTACTTCAAAATACAATAAATTGCCCGAAAACCGTCTTTCCAGTTGATCTTTTTGCCCTCAGCATAGGTACGGCCGTAGTAAGAAATGCCCACCTCATAGATGCGGATGCCGGGTATGCGGGCAATCTTAGCGGTGACCTCCGGCTCAAAGCCAAAGCGCTGTTCTTTCAGCTTCAGGCTTTGGATGGTCTCCCGGCGGAAGAGCTTGTAGCAGGTCTCCATGTCCGTGAGGTTGAGGTTGGTCATGGCATTCGACAGGAAGGTCAGGAATTTATTGCCAATAGAGTGCCAGAAAAACAAAATGCGGTGCGGCTTGCCACCCATGAACCGGGAACCATACACAACATCAGCCACTTCGTCCAGTACCGGCTTTAGCAGAATATTGTATTCCTCCGGATCGTACTCCAGGTCAGCATCCTGAATGATGATGTAATCGCCAGTGGCTTCCCGAATGCCGGTATGCAGGGCGGCGCCTTTGCCCTTGTTCACTTCGTGCTTGTAGTACTGAATGTTGAAATCGGGATTTTCCTGCTGATAGCGCTGAATGGCTGCCTCGGTATCATCAGTGGAGCAATCGTTGACGATAATGATTTCCTTCTGAAGGTCCCCGCTGAGCACCACAGCCCGGACTTTATCGAGTATAAAATGGATGGTCGGCCCTTCATTGTAGGCTGGGATGACAATAGACAGGGTTTTGCTCATGCACGTGGATTGTATGTCGCTTTTTGTTGGTTACTATGAGGTGACAAAGGTAAAAAAAGCTGCTTAGATGAGCGGCGGGCATATTGGTCCCCTGTTGGCAAAAGCCAATTCTTGCATAAAATGAGCACCTAAAGCACAGTCAGGCTATTGCTCCGCGAAACGACCAATGTCTACGGATTCATCCAGCGCGTTGCCATTGGTCAGATGAGCTGCCAAATGATGCGCCCAGTAGGGGCCAAGAGAAGCCCCCTTTGTGCCTAGACCGTTAAAGATCGCAAGGGCAGGGAATTCAGGGTGTTGCCCCAGGAACGGGCGACGGTCTTTGACCGTTGGGCGGACGGCTGCCCGGTGCTCAATCACCTCAAAGGGCAGGCTTAAGACATCTTTTAGCCGTTGTTCGAGGTAATCCCGGCCCCGGGAAGTGGGCTGATCATCGTCAAACTTCCAGTCGTAGGTAGAGCCGATCCAGTAAAGCCCGGGATCTGCAAGGGGCACGATAAATACCCGGTGTTTTAGGATTTTCTCAAAATCAGCTCCCGGGATGCGCACGATGAGCACTTCGCCTTTTGCTCCGCCGAAGGGAAGATAGCTGAAATAAGGATTCTGACTGCCCAGGTGCCCTTCCGCAAAAAGGAGCTTTGAAGCAGAAACTACGTTTTTGTAAGTGGCTTGCTCCGGCGTCAAGGTAAGCTGACTGTAGTCGAAATGGTCCTCCAGCAGCGCGTCTTTTGATTTCAGGTACTTGCGGTAAGCCCCGGTCAGGCGGGCCAGATCGGTTTGTCCGGACTGCGTGACCTCTCCATAGCTGTAGGCGAGTACGGTCTTAGTGGCATATTGGTCGAGCACGGGCTGATCGAGCATGTAGGGGGTGTAGCCAGGGTCTCCTGTACGGGAAAGCCAATCGTTTTCTTCCCCCTGATTGAACAGGGTGCGAATGATATTCCGCTCATGGAAAATTGGAATATTGAGCTGAGCCTCCAACTGCCGGTAGGTGCACACAGCAAATGGGATGAGGTCATCTACCCGCCAGGACTTGACGTATCGCCTCCCCGTGATGGGATTGATAATGCCTGCCGCCACCTGAGATGCTGCGTTAGGGCTGTACTGATCGATGACAAAAACGGATTTTCCTGCTGCCTCCAGAAAGTGCGCCAACAGGGTGCCTGCAATGCCTTGCCCCACGATGATGAAGTCTGCGTGTTTCATACCATCCTTAACAAAAAAGCGGCAGTGGGGTTGTCAGAAGCGGTTCAGCAAATGGAGCGACAAAGGGAGGTGTTTTTCCAACATTTTTTATGGGCATAGGTTATTACCGGTACAAATACTGAAGCATGAGCCTATCACTGCAGGTGCAACGCGCACTCGCTTTCGTTTTTCTCTTTTTTGCTTTTTCTGCCGCTGCACAGGAAAAATACGTGCTAAGCGGCTACGTGAAAGATGCAGCCACCGGTGAAACGCTGATTGGCGCGGCGGTTGCGGTGGCCGATTCAGCAGGGCTGGGTACGGTCACCAATGCCTATGGTTTTTACTCTTTAGAATTACCGGCAGGCACGCACCGGCTGCGCTTTTCCTACGTGGGCTACGCAGGGGAGGAGGCAACGGTAACCCTCAATGAAGCGAAGCGCCTGAATGTGGAGCTGACTGAAGAAAGTGTGGAGCTGCAGGAGGTCGTCGTCAAAGCTCGTCCGGATGACGCCAATGTCAAAAGTACCGAAATGGGTACGGTGGGCTTGCAGATGGACAATGTGAAAAAGCTGCCGGCGCTTATGGGCGAAGTGGATGTGCTGAAGACCATTCAATTGTTGCCCGGCGTGCTGTCGGCAGGGGAGGGGAATGCGGGGTTCTACGTCCGGGGTGGCGGGCCGGATCAAAACCTGGTCCTGCTGGATGAGGCTGTGGTCTACAATCCAGGGCATTTACTGGGCTTCTTTTCAGTATTCAATGCGGATGCCATCAAGAATACCACGCTGATCAAAGGGGGCATGCCCGCACAGTACGGTGGCCGGCTTTCCTCGGTGGTCGATATACAAATGAAAGAAGGCAATGACCGGGAATATGCTATGGAAGGTGGCATCGGACTTGTGGCTTCCCGGGTGACCTTCGAAGGTCCGATCGTGGAGGAGCGCAGCAGCTTTATCGTCTCTGCCCGGCGGACCTACGCTCTTGATCTGGCTCAGCCTTTCCTTAACAATACTTCCTTTGCAGGGACCAACTATTATTTTTACGACCTCAATGCCAAAGCTAATTATCGGTTTAGCGATGAGGACCGGCTGTATTTCAGCACCTACTTTGGCAGAGACGTGCTGCAGTTCCGGAGCAATGCCCGTGACTTCAATTTCGATATGCCCTATGGCAATGCAACGGCCACCTTGCGCTGGAACCACCTGTTTAGCGATAAGCTGTTTATGAATGTTTCTGCCATCTACAATGACTACGACTTCGGCTTTAGCGGCGGGCAGGGCGACTTTAGGATAGGGCTGGAATCCGGTGTGCGCGACTGGAATGGAAAGGTGGACTTTGAATACTTTCCAAACCCTAAACATCATCTGAGGTTCGGCGCGAACTACACCTACCACCGGCTGACCCCAAGCCTGGCTACGGCAACGAACGGAGAGGAAGTTTTTGGCAATGAAGGAGAAATCCGCTATGCTCATGAAAGTGCGGTCTACCTTGCAGACGAAATGAAAATCGGATCAGGTATTCGCCTGAATGCCGGTCTCCGTGTTTCTGCCTTTACGCAACTTGGCCCTTACACCTCAAAACAAGACAGCACCGAGTATGCTGCCGGGGAGCCGGTGAAGACTTACATAGGGGTGGAGCCCCGGCTGGCGGCTACCTTTTACCTCAATGCTGTATCGTCCCTAAAGGCTGGGGTAACGGTGGCGAATCAGTACCTGCATTTGGTCAGCAACTCCACAAGTACTTTGCCCACTGATATTTGGATGCCCAGCTCGGAAATTATCAAGCCTCAAATTGGCGTACAGTACGCGTTGGGGTATTTCCGCAATTTCGAGGACAACCGCTACGAAGCATCCGTGGAAATTTACTACCGCGACTTGTACAACCAGATTGACTTCCGGGAAAACTACGTGGATGATGTCGCCAATGATCTGGAAGAGGAATTCGTGTTTGGGCAGGGCAGGGCCTATGGGCTGGAGCTTTTCCTGCAAAAAAAGAAGGGGCGCTTTACAGGGTGGATTGGCTATACCTTGTCGCGCACCGAGCGCATCTTCCCGGATATCAACAACGGCAACCCTTATCCGGCGATCTACGACCGGCGGCATGACCTTTCGGTGGTGGCGAATTACACCCTCAGTAAAAAGTGGGAATTTGGTGGGGCATTCATCTTCGGTACGGGCAATGCCTACACCCCGGTGCAACGGTTGTACTTCATCGATCAGTTTCCGGTGCAGGAGTATGGCCCGCGCAACAGTGCCCGCCTGCAGGACTACCATCGCGTGGATTTCTCGGCGACTTACACCCCTAAGCCAGACTCCAAAGCTCGATTCCGGTCCAGCTGGAACTTCTCGGTTTACAATGCCTACAGCCGGCAGAATCCATTTTTCATTTACTACGATTTTGAGTCGGACCCTAATGCTGGTACTGCAGCAGCACGTGCCTACCAGGTTTCGCTTTTTCCGGTGATTCCCTCGGTAACGTGGAATTTTTCCTGGCGGTAGAGGGCTGGCATACTGAAGCCGCTGATCTGACTGAAACCACTGATCTTTGCAACCCAGTGCCGCCCCACAAACATGCTCCGCTCTTATGCCCCTGCTCGAAATCAGTGAAAATCTGCGCAATCCGTCTAATCTGTGTTCCCTCGCGCCACACATGACACTGGTACACTGATGACACTGATCAAACTGATCTCACTGATCTGCTGTACTGGTCCCGCCCCGCTGGAGGGCCATCCCAGGAATCCGTGCAAATCCGCGCAATCCGTCCAATCAGTGTTCCAACTCCCCACGCACGGCAATAGTACACTGATGACGCTGATCTATCCCACCAAGGCTTGCCTCACTGAAGCGCCCTTTAAAAATCAACCAAACTCCCATCCCCGATACCCAATCCGCCCGATTTTTCTATTTTTGTACCCAACCACGAAAAGCCACCAAGCTCAACTACATGTCTAACATCGCCATTTTTCCAGGTTCCTTCGACCCCATCACCATTGGTCATGTTGACCTTATTAAGCGGGCCCTGCCGCTTTACGATAAAATCATTGTCGCTATCGGCGTCAACAGCCAGAAAAAGTACCTTTTTTCTCTGGAGGAAAGGCTGGAGTGGCTCCGGAAAGTCTTTGCAGATGAGCCCAAGGTGGAAGTCGGGCATTTCTCCGGCCTCACGGCGCACTACGCCCGGCAGATTGGTGCGCGGTACCTGCTGCGGGGTTTGCGTAATGCCTCTGATTTTGATTACGAAAAGACGATTTCCCAACTGAATAACATCGTCGGCGAAGGGATAGAAACTATTTTTCTGATCAGCCAGCCGGCTTACTCCCATATTAGCTCCACAATCGTACGGGAAATTATTATTGGCGGGGGAGATGCAACGCCCTTCGTGCCCGAGGCGCTGCGGGAGCGCTTTAAGTCTACTTGAGCTCTTTACGGGCGATGAGTGGGGTTTTGGGATTGACAATCATTTTCTCCTCGCGGGGTAAAAGCACTACATCCATATCCTCCAGGGGGATTTGGCCCAGTAAAGGTTTATTGTCTCCAGGCAGCAAGACCGCTCTGGTGGTTGTAGCCCGGTTTTCAAATTGGATATCAATGGGCCCATGATTGGATACTTTTCCTGTTGCCCATTCGCCAATTCGAAGACTTGTTCATCAATAATCGGTAAGCCAAGCTGTTCTTTGATGGTTTCATTAATAGCGAGGTGGTACGCGCCACTATCGACCAAAATGCTAAGCTCAAGGCTTCTGATATCCGCTCTGTCCATTGCTTTGGCATCTGCCAGAACGACATCCCGGGTGTTAATAAGCCTTATTGTTGCATAAATTTTTCTCATAGCACAAATTGCAGAAGACTTCCAAAACAATCAATCCTCCCCGTCCACGTGCACGACCTGATCCTCTTCCAGCAGTGGCATGAGCTTGTAACGGAGGTAGAGCTGAGTGGTTGCCAGGACATCCTTCTCACAGTAAAAGGAAATACGCCGCAGGTCCTTGTCTTCCCAGTACACCCGGCCTACCTGTGAGCCATCGATGTCATCTTTGGGAGATGGGAAGCCCAGCACACCTGCCAGCAATTTCAGAGAGGTGAAGTTCTTACGGTCGCCGAAAGACCACATGTCCATGGTGTCAATGATGTGCTTGGTTTCCCAGGGTTTCTTGCCTGATAAATCAAACGGAGCAGGCAGAGGCAAGCGGTTGATGATGAGCCGACGGCAGATGTAGGGGATGTCAAACTCTTTGGCGTTGTGCCCGCAGAAGCCGAATTTATTGGGATCGTTGTAGTATTTGAAGACCATCTGTGAGAACCCCTGCAGGAGCTCGGCTTCATTTTCACTGGCAAAGGACTTGAGCCGGATTTTGAGTTTTTTTTCTGCTTTGTCGCGGTGGACGACACCTACTGAGATGCAAACGATTTTTCCAAACTCCGCAAAAATGCCGGCCTTTTCCGTGTAAGCTTCAGCTACCTCCTCTTCCGTTAACGGCTCGGTTTGGCCGCGCGCCAGCTGATTGGCTTTGATAGTCCAGAGTGCTTTGAGGTCGTCACCCAGGCTGTCGAAATTCGGTTTGCCGGAAACGGTTTCGATATCCAGGAAAAGAATGTTGGCTATATCAGGCATAGGAGATGCGGTTTTCGACAAAAATAAAATAAATACTGCTACCAAATCCTATTGGGAGCGATATGGGGGCATATCTGTTTGGCGATTTGTAATAAAATTTCGATTTTAACGCCCGCTTCTGAATAATTATTCAGCAGCGCATTGTCTACAAAATTATGATACAAGGTGGAGTAACCCAAAAGTGGGTGCCTGGCCTTTAAAACCAAAACTTATGCTTCGTTCAAAAATTGGGGGCATTGGTTCCTACGTGCCCGATAAAGTGGTAACCAATGACGATTTAACCAAAGTCATGGATACGAGTGATGAGTGGATTCAGGAACGGACCGGCATTAAAGAGCGCCGGTATGGCACTAAACACGAAGAAACCACGACCACGATGGGCGCCCGCGCCGCTGAGATTGCCATCGAACGGGCAGGGATCAGTAAGGAAGATATAGATTTTATCATTTTTGCCACCCTCAGCCCGGACTACTATTTCCCTGGCTGTGGCGTTTTGCTGCAACGCGAGTTGGGTATCACTAATACCGAGATTGGCGCGCTGGACATCCGGAATCAGTGCAGTGGGTTTGTGTACGGGTTATCCGTAGCGGACCAGTTTGTGAAGACAGGCATGTACAAAAACGTACTGCTGGTAGGCGCAGAAATGCACTCTATGGGCTTGGATTTTAGCACAGAGGGCCGTGGTGTGACCGTCATTTTTGGCGATGGTGCCGGTGCGGTTGTGCTACAACCCACCGAAGAGGAAGGTCAGGGGGTGCTACAGACCTGCCTGCACTCGGATGGTACCTATGCAGAAAAACTGGCGTTTATTAACCCTGGTTCCCACGGAGGTTATCACAAAAAGCATACCGGTGAGGAAGTTGATTACGGCTATTCCGATGCTGAATTTGGTGAGATTTTCCTAAACCAGCACATGCTCGACAACGATCAGATTTACCCGAATATGGAAGGGCAGTTCGTATTCAAAATGGCCGTACAGAAATTCCCTCAGGTCATCATGGAGGCCCTGGAAAAAGCGGGCCTGAAGAAAGAAGACATCAATATGCTCGTACCGCATCAGGCCAACCTTCGGATTAGCCAGTTCGTGCAGAAGCGTTTGGGGCTCAAGGATGAGCAAGTTTGGAATAACATTCAAAAATATGGCAACACCACTGCAGCCTCTGTGCCCATCGCGCTTTGCGAAGCATGGGAGTCCGGCGCTGTCAAGGATGGTGACCTGGTGTGCCTGGCTGCTTTTGGCAGTGGTTTCACCTGGGGCGCAGCCTTAATAAGGTGGTAAGCCCTGGCTCTAAGCGGCAGGAATACCCAAACGGGAGGTTTCACAACCATATGCTGGGCATTCCCTGCCAAATTTTGTAAGTTAGCTGCTCATCTTCTATTCACGGAAGTTGTATTAACTTTTTCATAGCACATTAATTTTGGTCCCCGTTCATTGCAGCGGGGATTTTTTGTTGGCTTCCCTGGCTTTTTATCTCTGCGGGGGGTGCAGGAATATTGTGGATAAGCTGTCTGTAAAAGACAATACGGAGAGCCCAAAAACAGTTTTCACTACCAAATCAACTAATGAGGAAAATGAAGGAAAAGGTGTTATTGTTCTGCCTGGGCTTTTTGCTGACCGGTGCGTCTGTACTACAGGCACAGGAGGAGCCGGTGGCCACGGAAGCCGAGTACGACAAAGCTTATGAGCGGCGCATTCAGCAGGAGTACCTTTACGGAGTATACATTCCCAAGGACCTGAGCGACGCTATCGTTCAACTGAATAAACTTGCGGACCAGGAGTCGCTCCAAAAGTTTCGCATGGCAGAGGAGGAGGAAGCCGTTCGCAAGCTACACTTTAGCCTCGGGCGGTGGATTATCCACAACTGGGGCTTTTACGGGGGCTCCCGTCTTTCGGTGGCCCTCAAAGACATGGGCCTGCACCATCCTGATGACATGGCGCGGCTCATCATCCGATCTATGCACCGAAGCTTGAATAAAAAACCAATAGAAGTAAAAGCACAGGTCACCGCTTTACAGGAAGCCCGGGAAGCAGAGCGGAAAAAACGAATGGAATCCGCAGAAATCCTATACGAAGAAAAACGGCAGCTGAATCGGGATTCAGTGGAGCTTCGTAAACAACGATAGTCTTAGCGCTTATTTGAGAAAGGCCCGGATGTGCGCCACTACCTCATCCGCACATTCCCACTGAATGAAGTGCCCGCACTTAGACACAAAGAAAAGCCTGGCGTTGGGGAGTTGGGCGGCTCCCTCCCGGGCCACCTTTTCAGTGGTAAGGCCTGGGTTAATCATTTTGTTGGGAATAAGGGCATCTTCTTTTCCATATAAGATTAAGGTGGGGAGCTCCAAGTCCGGGAGGCGGTCGAAAACCGGGTGGTCAAGCATGCCGAGGACACACCTGGGGATCATATTGCAATACTGGTCGTAAGCTTCCGGGTCGGCTCTTAGTGCCATTCGTTCATCGATCATGAACTGCGCATCGGCCGGAAACTGATGGAAATTGGCGTGGAAATTACGCTCAATCTGATTTACAGGGGTAGCGCGCAACAAAGCCGGCTTGTAGAAGGCCCGCAGCCATTCCCGTGCCGCCGAGTTGAAACGCTCAAAACCGGCCGGGGCCAGCAAAATGAGCTTTGAAAAATGCTCCTGAGCCTGTAGTGTTGTGAAAATGCTGGTTTGGCCGCCCATGGAATGCCCGATCAGGACCGGCTGCCGGAGCTTCAGCGCCTCCTTGAACTGCAAAAGGGTTTCGGCAAAGAATGGAATATCAAAAGGATAGTCGCCTTTGTCAGACAGCCCGTACCCTGGCAGGTCGAGCGCAATGCAGCGATAATCAGCTGACAGCTGCGGAATAACCTTGTCCCAGGCTTTCAAATTGCTGCCCAGCCCATGCACCATCAGCAAGGTTGTACGCCCTTTTCCCCGGTCCGTGTAGTGAACCTTTGTACCGTTGGGCAAGTCTGCAAATCGGTGCCATTCTGAAGCTTGTGCCGAAGCCATTCCTGATGAGGTTGCGGATGAAATGGGGGAGGGCGAAACTACACTTTGTTGCGGACTTTTCGGGTGTACAGCCGCTTTTTTACCTGCTTTTGGCCGCAGCCAGAGGTATACCAATCCGCCAACGAGCAGTGAAGCCAGTATAGCAAAGGTCACGGCTACCGCTGGATTTCGAACTTCGGCCTGCATATACCAGCCAATGCGCCCGTAGTAGACGCCAAAGTGGACGAGTACAGCGGTCAGGCTCGCTGCTACCGGTGCCTGACGGGGGACTTCCTTCAGGAAAATGCCCATCAATACAGGTACAAAAGCCGCAGAGAAATAGGCATAGACCCCATTCTGAGCAAAAATACCCACACTCAGGCTTGGGTTGATCAGCTGCTCATAGGAAAGGCCTATAGAAACAGCAGCAAGGGCCACAATGACTATTTTATTGATAGCAACAAGCCGCTTTGCTTTGGCATGCCCTGCACCCAGCTTATGGCCGAGCACCGGGTCAATAATATCTGACGTTATGGTTGAAGATAAAGACTGAATAAGGCCTTCCAGCGTTGAGAGACCGGCAGAAATTAGCCCAAGGATGACTACCAGCCCCACCATTACAGGAAATTCCGTAACCACGTAGGTCGGGATGATACCATCCATGCTGATGGGTGCTCCATCGGCGGTAAGGTCCGGAAAACGAAGGCGGGCGTAGAGCCCGGCCAGTACAACCGAAAAAAACAAAGTCTCCACCAAGATGCCGGTGAGCAGGTACCGGTTGACATCGCGCTCGTCTTTGAGCAGTAGTGATTTTGTGATGATATGAGGTTGGCATACGATAGCAATACCAACAATCAGGGAGCAAAAAACAATCTCAAAGTAGTCCCGGAACAGAAAACTCTCCGGATTGACCGGCGACGCCAACAGTGGGTCTACCGCAGCAAGCTTATCCAGGAATCCTTTGACCCCATCGCTGAAGTGCTCATACCCGGACCCTAGTAGGATAAAGGCCACGATCGTCATCAGGACTGCCTGAATGGTATTGGTGTAGACCATAGAGTTGGCCCCGCCAAACATCATGTATCCAAAGACAAACACGACCAGCCCGATGAGGACGTATAGCTCTTCCGCATTCAGGGCTTTGGCCAGAACTTTGGTCAGGCCAACACAAATCAACACAATAAAGGTGATGAGCAACAGCGACAGGAACCCGAAAAACAGGGCATATTGCTTACTGCCATAGCGCTTGCCGATCCACTGCGCCATAGTGAGCGCTTTTACCGTAGCGCCGTGCTTACGGAAGCTTTTGGTGAGCACAATGAGCGAGAGGTAAATGCCGATGGGCATCACCAGTCCAAATGCCAGCAGTCCACTCAGGCCATACAAGGCAATAAAACCGGGGTTGATAATAAAGGTTGCAGCGCTTGTCATCGAAGCGGCGAGGGACAGCCCGACGACCACGGGGGAAAACTGAATTGAGCCAAGGGCATAGTCTGCTATTGAGGCCGTCTGCATTGCGCCGCGGATGACAAAGAATAGAATAGCTGCGCCGTAGAGGGCGAGCAGGCCTGCGGTGGCCCATACTAGTTCCTGTGAAGCCATTTATTGAGTGCTAATTTTCTTTGATGAAAATAGCAGAAAACCAATGAAAAGCAGGTCAGTTCCTGGTTTTATAATTAAAAATACGGGGTGGACTTAAGTATGTTTATTAGAAACTTTGAGTGATGCCATCGTGGATGAGCACTGCATAAGCTAGTGTATGCAATGGTTTTGCAGGAAGAGCTTTTTGCATAGTGATGGGGTTGACCAATTGGCAGGATGATGAAAATCAGCAGCAAACGACTTTTAAAAAGATATAGATATCTATATATTTGTATTCGAAAAAGAAAGCGTAAAACCTTTACACCAAAAATCTCAGGTATTATGACAACAGACAAGAAGAATATTGCATTGGTAACTGGAGCCACAGGCGGGCTGGGTACCGACATGGTCAAGCAGTTAATGGACGACGGTTACGTTGTAGCAGCCAATTACCGAAGCCCCAATAAAGCGGAAGTATGGAAGGCAGAAATGGAAGCAGCAGGCTATAAGCCCCAACTGTTTCAGGCGGATGTCTCTGATTTTGCACAGGTTGGCAATATGATAGAGCAAATTGAGGCAGAACTGGGCACCGTTGACATTCTGGTCAATAATGCCGGTATTACCCGGGACGGAGCCTTTAAAAAGATGAGCCCTGAAAACTGGGATGCAGTTATGAAAGCCAATTTGTACAGCGTCTTTAACTGCTGCAGGCACGTCATCAACCCTATGATTGAGCAGGGGTATGGCCGTATCATCAATATTTCTTCTGTGAACGGGCAACGCGCTCAGTTTGGGCAGTGCAACTACGCTGCAGCCAAGGCGGGCATGCATGGTTTTACGAAAACGTTGGCGATAGAAGTGGCCCGAAAAGGCGTAACGGTAAATACCATTTCTCCGGGTTATATTGCTACGGATATGGTCATGGCAGTGGATGAGTCGGTACGCGAAAAAATTGTCAAGGGCATCCCGATCGGCCGTCTTGGCGGTACTTATGAAATTGCCCACCTGGTCTCTTTTCTGGCATCAAAAGATGCCGCCTTTATCACAGGGGCCAATTACGCCATCAACGGTGGCCAGCACGTTTACTGATTTGAAAAGATTAATCCCCCTTATCCATTTTTGCGTCTGACAGCATTAGGCCATTGCTGCCTGCACTGTAGCGGCGGCTTTGTTTGACCTGATGTAGACGAAGCCAGTGGTTGGTTTGCGCTTACCACTGGCTTTTTGATTGGGGCATTAAGCGAATTTCTTGCACCGGATGCAGACTACAAATCCCCGATCTGATTCTGCCAGCTGCAAGGATGCTCCGATGCGCTCCGCCCGCATTCGGATATTAGATAACCCTTGCCCTGTTTTGGTGGAAGTGAGTCGCTCCTGGATCATTGTATTTGCTGCTCCAGGTATGTTCCCGGCCTGCCTGAGGCTTTCTTCCGAGGTACGTTGTTTTCGGATTTCCTTTCCGTTATCTTCTATATTCATCACAAAATCCTGTCCTTCGTTATGCAGATGGATTTGCACTTCTGTTGCCCAGGAATGCTTGCCGATGTTGTTGATGGCTTCCTTGAAAATAAAATAGAGGTTTTGCCTGAGGTCCACTTTAAGCCTGCTGTTGGCTTCAAGATGATCAACTTTAAAACGATAATCGATATGCTGTGGAGCCAGGATTTCTGCGGCATGTTCCTGCATTCTGGTCAAGAGGTCATC
Organism: Phaeodactylibacter sp.; assembly: GCF_022763345.1. Lineage (GTDB taxonomy): Bacteria > Bacteroidota > Bacteroidia > Chitinophagales > Saprospiraceae > Phaeodactylibacter. The sequence goes on along the minus strand of NZ_JALEGS010000050.1, from coordinate 109,176 downwards.
AAATTTGTCTCTCCGGGAGTCAATAGACCAGATGACATCACTCATTTTTGACATGGCGGTACGGCTGACTTCACCAATCCACTTTAGGTCTTTTTGGTTTTCATCATCCTGGGTTTTAAACTGCAGGATGTCTGTCCGCACAGCAATGCTGGCAAGCAGTCCGCTCACTTCATCGTGCAAATCGCTTGAAAGCTTGGTCCGCATGCGCTCCATCTCCAATCGGCGATTAAGCCGATACTGGAAAAACCAATACAGGAAAAGAAAAAATACTAGTGCACCAGAAATAATGGCAGCATAAGTTTTATACCACGGCGGATTGACGTGTATGGGGATCTTCAGTGCTTCGTTGCTCCAGTTGCCATTTGCATCAGCCCCTTTGACATGCAGCAGGTAATCACCGGCGGGCAAATTGTAATAATTGCTGGTGTTATCTCTACCTTGGTATATATAGCCTTTATCAATGCCTTCCAGCCACGTTTTAAACTGATTGCGGCGCGGAGTGGTATAGTTGGGCAAGGTATATTGAAAGGTGAATTGGGTATCGTCTGGGCCGATAACAAATGTTTGGTCTGTATTCAGGCTGCTAATCCTTCGGATCATGCTATCCTGATCGTTATTGTAACGAGAGAAGAAAGTGAGCACTGGAGTCGGAGTCTTGACTTCCCTTACCAGGTCTTCCGTTCTGAAAATATTCATGCCATTTACGCCACCCAGGTAAATATTGCCAAGGAGGTCGGTGTAGAAAGAATGCCGGTTAAATTCATCGTTGCTAAGCCCGTCCTCCTTATAAAAATTCCGGAAAGTCTGCTGGACCGGATCAAAGTAGGACAAGCCATTGTAGGTGCTGATCCAGTATTTGCCTTCAGGGGTGGGCACAAACCCGCAAACAATATTACTGGCCAGCGCATCCTGCTGGTTATAGTGCTTCCAATTATTGGTTTTGGGGTCAAAAATATTGAATCCATTGGTTGTTCCCAGCCATAACCGGCGCTGCTCGTCCTCATGAATGGCGTAGATGATGTTGCTCCCCAGTTGATTATCATTGCCTCTGCCGACCTGATAAGACCGCGTTTGCCGCGTATTCGGATTAATGGAGTAGAGCCCGTTTTCGGTGCCGATCCAGAGGGTACCGTCGTAGGCTTCCAAGATGTATCGGGGGGTGGCTTCACTTAGTGGGTTGCTGCTTTCCCAGTCATAGTATGCTTCGAATAGCTCGGCAGTTGGGTCGAAAGAAACGAGCAGGCCACTGGGGCTGTCCGGTTCGGCAATCAGCCAGATCGTCCCGCTTCTGGAGATGGTGAAAGCCGTGAATTTGTGGTCAAACAGATAGGTGCGCACCATACAGGTTGTGCGGTCATACCGGAGCAGCCGCCCGTTCCGCCCGTTGATGCAGGAAAGCCCCCAGATATAGCCATCATTACCAATCTCGATGTTCCGCCCGCAAGACAAGGTCACCTGTTCTCCGGTTTGCTCGTCAATCATTTGCAACGTGTCGAGTTCAAACGTTTGAGGATTGAAGCGGTACCAGGCGTCCACTTCCCGGGCAAAGTAGACCTCATCGGTACCATTGCCGGTAATCCCTCTCATGATCGCTCCCCGTTGGTCTGAGCCAATCCGGTCTGCCAATAGCTTTCGGATTTTGAATTGTTGGTTTTGAACGATCTTCAAGCCAGTGTCAATGCCGATTATAAGGTTCTCAAAGAAGTCGTCGCTAGCTGCGTTGACAATGTATAGGCTTGTGCTCAGCAAGTGACTAAAATCAAATTGCTTCCCATCAGGGCGAATACAGGTAAGGCCTTCCAGAGGGAAGCCACTACTGGTGTTTCCGGAATTGGCCAGGAGCAGATTCCCGCTTAAGTCTTCCCAGATTCGGGTGTAGCGCTTTTTTGTGGGAAGCTGGTCCGCATATTCCAGCCTTTGTTCATCAGGCAGGTAATGATACATTCCAAGCTGTCCCCTTAGCGCATACCATACTTTGCCATTGATATCTTGATGGAAGATAGCAGCAAGGCCAGGATAGGTGCCTCCTTCACCGGGCGCTTCAAGGTCTTCTTTTTGGATATGCGTCAGCAGATGCCCCTTCGCACTGAAATGGCGCAGGCCATTGTGGCTGTCGTTTAGCAAAAAAGTGCCATCCCGGAGTGGAAGCAGGGATAAATGGGGAATGTGTTCTTCCTGGTGAACGGGGATTTGGAATAACTCTGCAAATTTTTGTCCGTCCTCGTAGGCATAAATACTAAAGTGCGTATTGCTCAGCGAGATGGCGTAGATATTCCCGTTGGGATCTACCGCGATATCCCGTGGAGTTCCATGAATGTCATTGTCTGGCAGCAAGCGCACCGTGGTCCGTTCGTGTGTACTCGGATCAAGAAGGTCGAAAAGTGCGTAACTGCTGTAGAAAGTGATGACAAGCCGCCCTTCCCGGTCCAAAGAAAGTTCACGGATATTGGCATCTGATATTTTATAGGGGCTGGAAGGGGTATTGCTGAAGGTGACGAAGTCGTAGCCGTCAAATCGGTTCAATCCATTACTGGTACCGATCCAGATCATCCCATCTGGCGACTTTACGATCTCAGATATCATGCGGTCTGAGAGCCCGTCATTGAGGGAATAATACTCCTCGGGCAAGGTAGACTGGGCAATGAGACCGCTACCGGCGAAGTGCAAAACGCTCAACAATAAGATCGTGCATAAAGGTTTAAACCTGATTACAAGAAGCATTAAGCAAAACGTAGTTTATAATGTACTACATAATTCGTTAAATATAGTCAATAATATTGAATCGGAAGACGCTGAGCGGTGCAGGTTACTCAAAAGGTCTCAAATTTCACCATTCATGCGCTTTCGGATGACCTCTGCTTTACTGTTTACGTGCAGGCGTTTGTATATCTTTTTGATGTGGTCTCTCACCGTCTCGACTGAAATGCCAAGCTCCGCGCCGACCATTTTATAGCTCAGCCCACTCACCAAGCCATCTACAATTTGTAACTGACGGTCCGTTAATATCGGAGTGGCCTTGCTTTGTGACTGGCGTTGCGTAGCGAAGTGATCAATAACTTTGCGGGCAATGGAAGGCGACATAAAAGCCCCGCCGTTGGCAACGGTTTGTATGGCATCCCGGATGGTAGTCAGGGATTCCCGTTTGATGAGGTAGGAATCTGCCCCTGCCTGCAGCGCCCGGAAGATCTTATCGGGGTCTTCAAAGGAGGACCACATGATGATATCCACCGTTTGGTACCGCTCTTTAAGCAATGTTATCCCTTCGAGCCCGGACATGCCACCAGGAAGGCTGATATCCAATAATAAAATATCGAGTGGGGTTGCTGCGGCAACAGATTCTACGAAAGCCTCAACAGAAGCAGCACTGCCCTGTAATTCAAAGCCAGGGAGGTTGGAGAAAAACTGATCAATGTTTTTTCTCAGAATGGGTTCGTCTTCAATGATGCCCAGGTTAATGTTTTTCATACTATTTGTTTATGTTGGTTGTTCTGTCCCCGGGACTGTAGGCCTCTCAAAGATACGCAATATCAGATGATATCAATGCTCCTGTCAAAGATATACTAGCTCAGTTGGCTTCTTGCGGAGGACAATAATTGATACTGCCGTACAGTATTTTCGTTTGTCCTGTGAAGCAGTGCACAGAACTTCTCTTCCTCAATGCTCAATTTGCAGCTCAAACGCCTGATCCCATTCCGATAGCATTTTATAATTCAAATCTTCAAAAATGAACCTGAGGCGTACAATCTTTATGCTCTTCCTCTCAGGAGCTGCACTTACTGTTAATGCACAGAAAGACATCGCGGTGCAGTACAATACCTGGTACATGTATTTTGGCAACCACCGCCTGAGCGACAAGCTTGGCCTGCACACCGAGTACCAATGGCGGCGGCACGAATGGATCGAATCCTGGCAGCAATCCCTGATGCGGGTGGGGCTTGATTACTATGTGACGGAAAACAGTATGCTCACGTCAGGCTACGGCTGGATTGAAAGTTTTCCCTATGGAGAACAACCGATTGCTGCTACTTTTACAGAGCACCGTATCTGGCAACAGTGGGTGATAAATCAAAGGGTAAGGCGGCTCTATGTAAATCATCGCTATCGCCTGGAGCAGCGTTTTCTGGAACAGCCTGGAACGGATGATTACGTGTTCCGGCAGAGAGCCCGCTACCGGTTGATGACCATACTCCCCATTGGGCACCGTGACCTGACCGATCATTCTTTTTTCCTATCGGCGTATGCAGAGCCGTTTATTAGTTTTGGAAAAGGAGTAGGCGCAAATATCCTTGGTCAAAACCGCTTGTACCTGGCCCTGGGTTACCGGGTAAACCCGCAGGTGAACTTTCAGCTGGGCTATCTTAATCAGTACGTGATAAAGGCAGATGGAAAGCGGCACGAGCGGAATCATGACCTACAAATAGGCCTAACTTATAATCTTGACCTGCGCCGGTAAGAAGGTACTAAAACTTATACTTGATCTGAGCACCAACAGAGGTTCGGGTCTGTCCGTCAATCTGCTCGTTGCCTGACCCAAAGGTGTCCTGGTTTTTCCAGAATGTCTGCGCAATCCGGCCTTCAATGGTCAGGTTGCGGATGCCCCGGTACCGTAGATTGAAGTAAAAGCGGCTGCCCCGGTTGTAATAAGCGGGGATGGAAAAGGTATAGAGAAGATTGTTCTCAAAAGAGTAAAAGCGGGACTGAAACCCATCTGTGTCGAAAAGTGCATAGCGGGTAGTGAAGGAGAAGGGGAATGCCGTGGGGCGGTAGAGCACATCCTGGTAAATGGCAAAACCGTTTTGGCGGTTGTTGATTTCATTATCGGTATATCCGACATCAATGCGGCTGCGCAGTTCCAACTCTTTGGTTACCTTTTTGGCCACATGCAAACGAGCCTGGAAAATATGGCGGTCGAGAGTGAAGTCATTTTTGCCTTCTATCTTATTGATATTCTGTGCTTTGTGTTCTTCCCGGATTTCGACGTAAACTTCCAGATCGCGCTTGAGGTAGTACGTGAGCCGTCCGCGGTATTCATAACCGGTGGAGGGGGCATCAACGGTGAAGCGCAGCCAGGGGTGGCGCCAGGTATCGAAGTAGGCGCTCAGCCGCCAGTTTTTGTGGGGGCGGACTTCCATGCCCAAATACACGCCGGTTTCGTTTTGTGCACCGAAGGTTTCGCCAAAGGCGTTCGCATTGAGCGCCTGATAGTTGCGGGGGTAATGCCGGACCAGCAGTGCGAGATCGACCTTCCGGTCAAGCCCCATGAGCAAGCCATTTACCGTGGCGATGGCGCCGTTTGCGGATCGGGCGGTTTCTCCAAAGAAGTTGAAGTTCTGAAAGATAAAGCTATAGTCGAGGCTGAGGTTATAAAGGTTGTTGCCGGTGAAGTCAAACTGATTGTTGGGCGTGGGGCGAAATTGGGTCAGGTCAGCATCCAGCTCTTCATAAAGCGCATTGGCGGCAATATGCCCGTAGCGGTTGTGCCATTTCACCTGCCCGCCAATGGTGGTTTGGCCAATGGCGCCTTCATCTGCAATTTCATTGGGAGTCCGGTGAAGGCCATCGAGGTCCAGGGAGCTGGCTTGCCGGACCTGATCCTCCAGGTCGGTGGTGTCCGATTCGAGAAGGTTGGCGCTCCGGCGGCGGTAGGACCCCAGGGCGGTGACTTCAATGTGGTCGCCGAAAGCCAGTGTGGCCGCTGCCCCTCGCTGGAAATTGGACTCATTTACGGAAGTGTAGGGGCGCAGGGTACGTGAAGTCCGCTTGATGTTCATTACCAGTGAGCTTTTCCCATAACCGAAACCGCTATAGAGAATCAATCCCTGCCCAAAGCTGACCGCATAGTCGCCAAGGGCAATGGCTTTAATGCGCTTATTGTAGTCTTTCAGGAAAATATGCGCAGAATAAAAGTCAAATCCGTAGGGATTGCTGCCTTTAAAAAATTCTTCGCCCCGGTCTTTTTCAGCTGTGAATCCATAGCTCAGCCGGTTGCTGTAAGCATGCTTGTAGCGCATGTAGAACTGATTGGGGTCGCCAACATATCGGGAGCCGGTCTCGTCCTGCCCGAGTGGCGTATACCCCCGCTGATCTTCAAGAATACGGAACCACCGCAGGTAGAGTTCGTTGCGGCCCTCGCGCACCATTTGCCCGATTGGCGTTTGATAATCGTCGAGGTCACCACCGACCCGCACAAAGGGCAACAGTCGGCGTATGGTTTGGAGGTCAAGGCTGGGGACCGCCTGTAATTCGTAAATAGAGATGAAATCTCCGGCGGTTTGCCGGTATTTAAGGATTTCGAGGATTTGAATATCGGATAGCAGGTTGAGGTCCTGCAACTGCCCCTCGGTGATGGTATTTAGGTTGATGGGATTTTCGCGGTAAAACTCAAGTTCTTCAAAGATGGTGTTGAAGTCAAAGGTGCCTTCGCTTTCTGTATTCTGAAGGAAATCCTCAATGACCTGCTGGTCTGGGTCGGTAGGCTGCACAAGGGAATCGACTTGCGCACCGGCAAAGAAATACAGGCCATTAAGCAGTAGTAGCAGTAGGGGTGAACGCATGTCGTGCTTGGTTATGGCCTAAAGATATGGATTTCAGTTTGGTTAGTAGGCGGGTTGAGCCCTTCAATTTAGAAAGGGGGGGCTACCGGGCAGCCGCTTCCCGGGCTGTTCATTTGAAGAAGCGATAAACAGGGCAGCTGGCAGCGCTTTGCTTCAGCTGGCGGTGTACAACTAAAAACCCGCAAAAGCGTTAGGAAAAAGAGCAAATCACCCGAAAGCACAATGATAAAAACAACGATGGAGCGCCTCACTTCCCGATGCCCAATTTACGATACCGTACAGCAGCTGCTGCATTCGGAGTGCGGTATCCGTTCTGCCGAAGAATATGCTGGTACGGAGAAAAAAGCCGTGGTTTTAGACATTGGCAAATACCAGGCCCGCATCTATCGGTCTGCTCTTGAGTTGCCCGCAGAATGGGACAAACTGGCAGGAGGAGGCCGGGTTTTCCTAAGCCGCAATTATCTTCTTGCCTGGGAAGAGGCGCTTCCTGGAAGAATGCAAATTGCCTATGTTGTCATGGAGCATTTGGGCAAAGCCCTGGGCATTGCAGCCTTGCAGGTCATAGACTTTCGAGTTAGCGATGCGCTGCCACGCTGGTCATGGCTTAATGTTGGGGTACGTGTGCTGGTTTGCGGGGCGGCACAGGTTTCAGGGCCCTTTGGGTTTGCGTTCGCACCAGAGATTAAAGCAGAAGAACAGTCGCATTTGCTTCAGCATGTATTGGAGCGTATGCGCAAGCGGTTAAATGCCCGGGCCATCCTGGTAAAGGACCTGCCGGCATCAGCGCACCAGGTGTTACAGAGCGGGCTGGGGGCAAAGGGCTACGTGCCTTTCCATTTTGAGCCTAATATGATCGTGGAGGTGGATCCAGGCTGGCACACCCAGGAGGACTTTCTGGAAGCGATGACCAGCAAGTACCGGGTGCGGGCGCGGCGGGCGTTCCGAAAGGGGGAAAGCCTGGGCTGCCGGTCGCTGACTCTGGCAGACCTATATGGTTATCAGGAGCGTATGCACGAACTTTATAGTGCAGTTGCTGACCGAGCCGATTTCAGCTTGGTGCGTTTGCAGCCGGGCTATTTCTCAAGGCTCAAGTCGGCCTTCGGAGCTTCCTTCAAAGTTATCGGTTATTTTGATGGGGATGAACTGGTTGGGTTCTGCTCGGTGTTGCGTAGTGGGGGGACTGCAGAAGTCCACTTTCTGGGCTTTGACGAAGCTTATAATGAATCTGCACAGCTGTACCTCAACATGCTGCTGGCTTGTATTCGGACGGGTATCGAAGATTTTGGCAGCCGTCAAATTGTCCTCGGCCGTACCGCAACGGTTATTAAAAGTTCAGTAGGCGGGTGCCCGGAACCTCAAAAGGTTTGGTTAAAGCATGCTAACCCTTTTGTGCAGACACTGCTGCCGCGCATTGTAGCCTTTCTGCAGCCACCTGCTGAAAATATGCAAGTACTCCGTCATCCTTTCGGAACGGATTAGTGCCTGGGCTAAAAAATTGTTTGCCCCCACTTTCAACCTCAGTTGCCTTCCTGTTCTTTTGAACCCTGCTCTTCCTCTGACTTAGCCTTAGCAGAATGCTCTTGCAGTTCTTCCAGCAATCCAAGAACCTTCGCACGCTTTTCCCAGTTTTTACGGGCCAGTAACTGCATGTCCTCGATGTTGTCTTGCTCGTCTACGATTTCGATGCCCAGCAGGGTTTCAATCACGTCTTCCATAGTTACGATCCCTGCCATACCGCCGAACTCGTCCACCACAAGCGCGATGTGCTCCCGCTTTTCCATCAGCTGATTGAAAAGGTCAGGCAAAGGCACTTGCTCATTGATGATGAGAATCTCCCGCATAATGTCCCGCAACGGCGCTTCCCCATTGTCCTTGATGATACTACTCAGGATTTCATCTTTGAGGACGAAGCCGTTGATATGATCTTTGGACTCGGCAAAAACGGGAATGCGGGAAAACTGTAGCTTTTCGTTTTTGTCATAGAACTCCTGTATGGTCCGTTCCTGATTGGCTGCTTTGACAACAGTACGTGGCGTCATCACATCCTTGGTGCGGATGGTATTGAGGCGCAGCAGGTTGTGGATAATCCTCGATTCATTGCTTCGGAAAATGCCCTCTTTTTCACCAATCTCCGCCATAGCGGAAAAGTCTGCCCGGCTGAGCACGCTCTTGTCTTTATCCTTTTTCATGGACTTGGTGATGAACTGGCTGAGCCAGACCAGCGGGTATAGTGCGTAGATTACAAAATTGAGCGAATTGACCGTGAAGCCAGATAGCCGCTTCCAGTTATTGGCACCCAATGTTTTTGGAATAATTTCAGACAGGATTAGGATGGCAAGCGTCATGGCTGCCCCCACAAACGCTTCCACTGAGAAAGGCAGCTCAAAACCGGCAAGTACCATATTTTGATCACCGTATATTTTACCAGCCTGGGAGCCTACGCCAATAGCGCCAACGGTGTGGGCGATCGTATTGAGGGTGAGGATGGCGGACAAAGGCCGGTCAATGTCCTCCTTAAAGCTCTTCAGTAATTGCCCGGTTTTGGTACCTTGCTTGTAGGTCACCTCCACAAAGGAAGGGGTAATGCTCAGCAACACTGCTTCCCATATGGAACACAGGAAGGAGAAGAGGATAGACATTGCAAAGAATAGCAGCAGCATATATAGGATTCAGATAATTTGGTCAAAAATAAGTAAACATCCTTTCGATAAATAAAAATGGGCTATTCCTTTTCAGAAACAGCCCATTTTTCGACAACCCCTCACTTATTTTAGTTCAAATAAATCCGCTGATAAGGGACGAGGACTTCGTTTTTTTCCAGATTATTGATTTCCCGAAGGCGCTGTACGGTAGTGCCGTAGGTGCGGGCTATATTGAACAGGGAGTCTCCTTCCTTTACAATATAGACTGTACGCACCTGGTTTTGCTGTTGTTGAGGCACGTAGGCGTCATAGCTCTGTGGTGTATTTCCGCCCTTGGCGGTATAGTCGGGGTTGTTGTAGGCAGGCGGCTGCTCGCGGCTGTAAGAAGCCGGTGGCGGACTTTGTACGGAAGAGCGGTTGAGAAAATACGGCGTATTGCGTAGTTCTTCTTCCGAGCTTCGGCTACCCAATTGATCATTTGAAAACGTTTCGCTTGCTGTGCTGCCGGTTTGTGGTTCCCTAGGAGCCACGGTATTGTAGGATTGAGGCAGTGTGCCTTTTGACTGCCAGTTATTGTTGGATGGCGTTGGAGCAGCCATCGCATTGATGCGGGGTTGTGCCTGCTGGTAAGCCGACGGGGCGTCATCCGGGCAGTTGCAATGGTCAATTTTGATTTGCTGCCCGACTTTCACCATTTCATTCGGGTTCAGCCCGTTCATTTGACGGAACCGGGATTCGGTATAGCCATAGCGGAGTGCAAGGGAAGCAACGGTTTCACCTGCCCGGACAATGTGAAATTTGTCAGCCGTGTTGCTGGCAGCAGGCTGATTTGCACTGTAGCGGGCTGTGGGGCGTGATTGTGCCTGCCCGCCCTTTGCTGTTAAGGCTTCCGATTGTGCAGTAGCAACTGTACTGGCTGCTACCTGTAGTGTTTCGCCTGGGTAAATGGTGTTGTTGGATTTGTTGTTCCAAGCTTTGACCTGGTCGACCGTCACGCCGTAATTTTTGGCAATACGGTAGAGTGTTTCACCTTTTTTGACTTTGTGGGCTTGGGGCTTTTGAACTACCGCCTTAGGCGTCGTATCAACGTTCGCAAGCGGGTCCCGGGGGCGGGTGTAGGCTTCAGCGCCATAAGAGTCCGGTGTTCCGCCTTTTGCCGTCACATCTCCCTGTGCAGCACGGGCAGCGAACGCCTCTTCGGCAGGAGCCGCTTCATCCTCCGTGTAATCGCCATCGCAAACGCGGCGAAGGTGGCGCTCCAGTTTTCTGCCATTCACTTTCTCCAGGCGCAGGGTATTATTCAGGGCGTCCTCGGCATTGATGCCGCTGCGCTCTTCCACAATGCCTACTTCCGGTACCAGTACAATGTCCGCATGTGGGTTGCCGTCAAATTCTGCATACTGGTGGAAAAGGTAAGCCCCGGAACATTCATTTTCCAGTTTGCCTTCAAAAAAGACCTCTGCTCTGGGATTGTTATAAGCAATGTTCTCACCGATTGTGCCCATTTTGCGGTCAAACTGGAAGCGGTACTTTGGCGAGTCATAAAGGATCACGTTATCGTTGATCAACAGGCGTGCAGCGAAGTTGATCGGTGAAATGAAGTAGCGGCTGCCTTTGCGTACCACCATATGCACTTCATCAATATTGCTGTTGATGGCATTGACCAGCTGTTCGTCAAACACCGCGTTGTTGCAGCGGATGAACTGCGCCGGCATAAAGTCTTGTGGCGTTTGGCTTTCTGCTCCTACCTCCAGGATGATTTTCTCTCCGGGCATTGTACTCACCTGATACATAATATAAGGTGACTGATCACCTGCATTCTGGTAAGCGTATTCCAGCCGGTCCATGCAGGCATCATCATACAAAATGTAAAGATTAGCAGCAGAGACAGCAGCATTGATCGCCAACACAGCGAACAGCGTAAGGATAGTGGTTCTCATATGATTGAATTTGGCTCACCGCGCGGCCCAATTTTTTGTTTGGCCGCAGACCGGTCAATTTACGCACTCAATGTAAGTGAAATCGGCAACAATTGCAAGTTTCCGGTTTTTGTACCAATTTGTTTCCCAGTGTTTAACGGTGTTTTTGTCCGGAATATTATGAGGAAAGGGCTATTCGATGGGTGAATAGCGTTTTGGCTCGTCCGTTGTGCTAGGAGGGGATTTGCCGGCCGTCTACAATTCCGATATCAACCGCATAGAGGATCAGTTCTGAAGCACTGCTGAGGTTGAGCTTCTTCATGATGTTCTTTCGGTGAGTATAAATGGTGTGGGTGCTGAGGTTGAGCTCGCTCGCTATTTCCTTGGCAATCAGCCCACGGGCGATAAGCCGGACAATCTCTATTTCGCGCGGGCTTAATGGAGTCGGGCCGCAGCTGACCGATTCCCGCTCAGCGGGTTTTTGTTGCTGTTCTGGGAAGCTCTTTTCTAAAAGATAGTCGAGCACACGGGTGCAAAATAACTTTTCTCCTTTTGCCGTGGCTTTTATGGCGTCAAAGACCTCCTCCTCGCCACAGCCTTTGGTAAGAAACCCATTGACGCCGAGCTGAAGGACCTTGTAAATTCGTTCCTTTTCATCATCATCGCTCATGACCATGATGCGCACGTTTGGATGGTGCTCCTTAAGGCGGTTGATGGTGGATATAGAAAAAGACCCATCCTGATCGTAGTCCAGAATAACGACATCGGGTTGAAGCGCGGAGAGTTTTTGGCGCAGGTCCTCCTCATTGCTCGCTTCCCCGACAACCTGAAAGCGGTCATCCTGTGATACAAGATGGCGGAGACCTGCCCGGATAAGGTGCTGTGCGTCAGCGATTACAATGGAAATAGCGTTCATGCTCTTGTTTGTCCTGTCTTTGCGCTAAATTAGGGTGTAAGCGTGAACAGAACAAATTTATTTAGACTTAGTTCAGATTAGTGCGTTGAGAATAAGTTTGTTTTAGCGCGCTTCATCCCGGCGTTGCACCTCAAGGAAGACCTCATGGCCAGCTCTGGGCTTAATGCTCTCCGTTGAGGGTGCAAGCTGTAGTACATCAAAATACTTTTTAAACAAAGAGCGGTAGTTTTCTTCCCGGCCTCCAAAGGGCGGGCCGCCCCGTTCCAGTGGGTGGGTAAAAAGCAGCCCGGCAAGTTTTCCGCCTGGTCTAAGCAACTTGTGGGCCTGCCGGGCATAGTCCTCCCGCCTGCCCGGATCAATAGCGCAAAAGAAGGTCTGCTCAAGAATCAGGTCCACTTCAAGGTCCAGCGCAAAAAAATCTTCAAGGAGTAATTGCGCTTTGGGGAAGTCTGGCGCTTTCGCTTCCAGGATTTCAAAGGCTGAGGGCGCCCAGTCGCACACGAAGACATTACGATATCCCTGTTGATACAGCCATACCGCTTCGTAGGCATGGCCGGCACCAGGGATCAGAATGCGGTCAGTTGGTTCCGTGTGCTGCTGAAGGTAACGAACGAGCGGGGGCGAAGGGTAGCCAATGTCCCAGGGCGTATTGTGGTCGTGGTATCGGCCCTCCCAGTAGTTGGCGTCAAGCGTTGGCATTAGTCCTGGTATTGGTTGTCGGCAGCGTAATCGGTTTCCGGTTCGGGGTAGGCAGATTCGACTTCCTTGAAGCGCACACGGAGGTTGTACCGGCTGTTGATACCCTTTATGACGGGGTCAAACATCGTATTCATTAGGTCGATGGCCTGAGACTTGGCATCGTCCATGATGTCGCTTTCCAGGGCTTCCCGGCGAAACTCCCGGCGCAGCACATCGAAGTTTTTGTTGAGGTCCACGCTTTGAACTTCCCGCATCCACCCAATATCAAGCTTGTCAATTTTAGGGAAAACCTCGTGAGAAAGGATGACTGGCTCAGGCAGCGTAATGGTGACGAGCCCCTGTTTGGCATTGAGTCCTATGTCAAAATACTCATTGAGCCTAAAGCCAACCTTAAGTATACTGATGGCTGACACCTCAATGTCAGAAGAGGAGACCGAGAACCCCAGAAAACGAGTCTGCAGATTCTTGTTAAGCCCTTTTTTGTCGCGGACTTCCATGGTGGCGAGTTCGGCAATGACCCGTTCCACTTTTTCCTGCAACAGCCCTCTGGAGCGGCTGAAGTCTTGTACAGCAGCCCTTTCTTCCAGCCGTTTGAGCATGGGATTGAGGGCTTCCTGCATGGCTACGCCACAGGGCGTATTGACTTCCTGGCCTTTGGCATAAATGCTTTGCCCTTTTACCGGTACCAGGGTGGTGATGACCTGGGTAACGAGGAAGCAGGTGTATTTGCCGGCGACTTCCCGGAGGGCTTCGATGGCACTGCCGCCTTCATTCTCATACCAGGTCTCGTACAGCTGGCTGGTGGTATCCCGGAGCTGGATGAAATCATTAAAATAAAGCCCTCTCAAATAGGGGTGGTGTTTTTCGTATTCGTCCTGCAGGCGGCTGAGGTCCTCGTCGTTCAGGTTCATGCGCCGGCCTACGTGCTGCAGGATGCTCATATTGACGTCATACACCAGTTCATCGAAACCCCGGCGGTTGTTGTTCGGGTCGGAAAGGACGGACAGCGCCCGCTCTTCATCAATGGGCATTCGGAAATCAGAAGGCACGTAGTTGACCTGGTATTCTTTGGGTACGCTCGTATAGCCGGGCGGTGCCACAAATTTGCGGAACAGCAGTACGCCAACAATACACACAATAAGAATCACCAATAGCGCACGGAGCATATTGCGTGACCGACTGCCTGAAGAAGGATAATCGTTGTTTCTGGCCATAGTGGTTTTCAATTCAGGTTTGAGACGGCAAGCCCTGCCCGCCGTCACGCCGTTTCATATCTGAAAAACGTAAAGATGAGAACAAATGTGCGGAATTTGAGCTGTTTGGAGCAGGAAATCAAGGTGGTTCGGTGTTATAATTCCGTTGGGGAAACCAAATACCTGGGGTTCGCAGGATGGAATCTGAATAACTCAGGTGTGGTTCCAGGGAATGGAGCATGTTTAAATCAGTGGGCTTTAAGTAGTACTTCAACTACTCAGAGGGCGCATTCGACCATTCAGCATGAGGTTTCAAAAAACCTAAAGGCTTGTGTCCTCAATTATTTTTACTTTTGGGAGAGGGTGATTTTGCGTTTTTCAGAAAATTTGTCGTGAAAAGGAATCTGCTGATGTATGAAAAAGAGTATCGTGTTTTTGGGGCTGCTGAGCTTGAGCGGGCTGCTTGAGGCACAGGAGGGTTATTGGACCAACTATATCAATCCAACTTGGTTTGGGGAAATAGTGGAATACGAGACGCAACTTTTCATCCCGTCAGATGGAGGCCTGATAGAGGTAAACCTGGAGACGGGCGCTCATCGGCGTTGGTCTGAGGTGGATGGGCTAAGCAGTTCCTACATATCCTCTGCTGCTATTCATCCACAGACAGGGGATATCTACGCTGCAGGTCGGTACGGTGGGCTAGATGTACGAAGGGCTGGAACATCAATGTGGGAAAATATTCCCCTGCCTAATTCCCCATCAAATGATTTAGACATTTATGCACTCACCATGGATGCTTCGGGTGGGCTATGGGTGGGAACCCAATGGGGGATGCAGTATCTGAAGAATGGCGTTTGGGATCCTGATCATTCAGCCTGTCATTATTCCGGGAAAGTTTATGATGTTGAAATAACAGATTCCGGTGAGGTATATCTGATGGGAAAAGGGCTTTACAAAATTGCTGATGGTGAATGTGATTACCTTGGAGGGCCCAGAGACAGTACAGGCGTTATGGTGTTTGAGCACAATCAGAAATCAATTTTCATCGATGATGACGGAACGCTTTGGTGTGCGATACCTGACAGAGGCAAAATAGTAACTTATAAAGATGGCGAGTGGGGCCCGGTGATGGCTTACAATACTGAACCTTTGGGTTCGATGGTTTCCTTTTTTGAAATGCCGGAAGGCGAAATAGAGTTTGTCGCTCACGGTGAGGCTTGGTACGAATGGAGTGAAGAAAGCTGGAAGCCTAAACCTGAGCCTGTTTTCACCAATCAGCCAGAAACAGGCATTATCCTTTCGTCAGGTGAACGTGTGGCGCTTGCCAATCCATACCTGATTTGGGAGAGTGGAGACTCCCTACGCTGTCTGAAATATCTGTTTAGGAACTATGTAGAAGGTTTTATCAATAGTAAGGATGGGCATCTTTGGATGTACGACCTTGAAAAGCTCTACAATCCGGTAACTGCTGAAATTATTCCCTATCCGGAGGGTGTTTACCTGAGAGGATCAATGGGGCGTGGAACAGCAAAATTTACCGATGACGGCAGTTTATGGGTACTTCATGACAAAGTTATATACCGTTACCAGCAGCAGGAATGGACACGTTTCGATTCTACCAATAGCATCCTTCCTGGTGCCAGCCAGCAGTGGGGGCATCTCCACACCCTGCCTCAGGGTAGAATTGGGGTATTCCAGGGGCAGGAAAAAGGAGCTTATATCTTTGACGGATTGGATTGGCAGCATCATCCTGACCGGATATTGCCGGACTATAAATACAATGGATTGGCAGAAACGCCTTTCGGACTATGGTTTTTGGTGGATGCTGGATCAGGTGCTAACGTGTCTGCAATATGGGAACCCGGAAACCTAAGTTTGAACATGAGCCCTCTGCAGGCAAATACTGGTATTTTCAGGCTTGTATACGATCCATACAGAGAGCGTTTGTGGGGTGTCGCCTCTCGTTCTTTGCACTACTTTGATGGAGAAAATTGGCAGGAATATGACCTTTCGCTAATAAATGGAGGTCAGTATGTTCGGATTTTTGACATTGCATTCGGTTCTGAATTTATCGCCCTGGGTACTAATGATGGCCTTTTTATTCGATACAAGGATAACTGGGAGCAGTATAATTATGCTAACAGCCCTATGCACAACCATAATCCGGAAAATATTGGCATAGACCCATCAGGAGGAATTTGGATAACATATTGGTATGATTGGGCTTATCGTCCCGCATCCGTTGATCATTTCCAGCGTTTAGACCTCCCGGTGACCGAAGCTGAGACAATTACTAACCCGGATCAACTCACCGTGGTAGGCAATCCCCTGCAAAATGGACAGCTCGTACTGCGAGGGCCACAGGCATTCAGCAGGGATGTCAGCTTGCAGGTTTTTGACGCTACCGGGCGTTTGGTACCCGTACAGCCGGCCAGCATAGTGGGCGGATTTTTGCGCGCCCGGGTTCAGGGTTTAGCTGCCGGGTGGTATGTAGCGGTGGTGGAGGATGGCGGGCAGCGGTTTACCGCTCCCTTCGTGGTGCCCCAGTAACTTCTGCCGACAGCGTTCTGATCCGTCTCAAAACAAGCGCAAACCAAATGGCTAACACCACTACCCCCAGGGCCGGAAGGTAAGGAAAGCCCTGGGCAACAACTGGCAAAACAGCAAGCAGTGCCAGGTGGCGGAAAAACTCTAATGGGATATAGCCCCTTTTTTGCTCGAGAACCCTGCCGTGCGTGAGAATGGAAAGGAGTATGACGCCTGTGATCAAGCCGATTTGGAAGGGCGCAAGGCTTTCCCTAAAGCTTATCATGTAAACAAAAAGAAAGGCAGTTGTCACACTATTGACCAGAACGTAAATGCCAATAGGCAGCGGGAGCACAGGCTTGAATTTTACCCGTTGGCCCTCCTCGTCCACCTCGTACTCGGGCGCTTCGTATTGAAGCCCTTCCGGCAGCCATCTGGGGTGGGCAAAGAATACCCGTATTTTCTCCTGCCACTTTCGGGCTCTAGCGGCTAGCCGGAATAGGTATTTCCAGTAAAAAAGGTGGGCCTTGAAAGGGTCTGTACTACGAAAGCCGGAGGTTATTCCGAATTTGACGGGCTCCTGTTCTGGTTGGTAGGTGCCAAAAATCCGGTCCCAGATGATGAATATCCCGCCGTAGTTGGTGTCCAGGTAGGCATCATTATAGGCATGGTGGACCCGGTGGTTGGAGGGCGTAACCAGGAACTTTTCCAGTACGCCCCAGTTTTTGACCAGTCGGGTATGCACCAACATTTGGTAGAACCCTATAATGGCGATCGCAACCGTTACCGCAGCCGGGTCAAAACCAATAAGCGGGACTATGGACCAGAAAGGGGTGCGGAATATAACCGCAAAGGCGGAAACCCGAAATACGGTGGTCAGGTTGAGCTCTTCACTTTGATGGTGCACGATATGTGCCGCCCACATGAAGTTGATCTCATGGCTTAGCCGGTGAAACCAATACCCCGCTAAATCGGCGCAAAAAACCAGTAAAACAAAGGTTAATGCTGTGTTGGGAATAGAAAAAAGCGCGAAATGATCATGAACAAAGGTGAAGACAAAGAATGAAATAATGATCCAGAAGAAGTCGAAGAGCCGCTCCAATAGCCCGCAGCAGAGGTTGACCACTACATCAGAGAGGTTGTAATAATCTTTGCCTTGCCGGTGCGCAAGTATCCATTCCACCGCTACCATTATGAAGAGCAAAGGGATGAGAAAAGCGATAAATCCTAGTTTTTCCATTTTTCGATTGGTTTGAAAGCGCCTTTTTAGCCCTTTAAAATACAGTTTTCCCGGTTAAATTCCGGTACGAATTATAGATGACCTTGGGAATGACTTACCCCTATGATCATATTGGGTTTAAAATCAAGAATTTGATGCACGCCCCGATAGATTAAAAATAGGCAAATGGCCATTAACAGATGGCTGATGTCGTGATGGTTGAAATAGGTATGAAAAGATAATTTGGTGTTGTAGGTTACAGCAGGCAGTAAGGAAAATAGCAAGGCAATAATGATCGCTCTGCTGCCCGGGTGCCGCGTGCGCAGATAATGGTAAACTTGGAGGGGCAGCACTATCCCTACCAGTCCAATGGCAGCCTGTGCCTGGGTAGCCAAAAAAGACTGAGTGGTGAGGATAAGCGCCCAGAACGCCAGGTATTTAACCAAAGTGCCTCTGAAAGTCCATTGAAACACCCTTGAAGGGATTTCCCTCCGGACGAAGAACAGCGTGCCCCATTCCATCAAAAGTATCCCGGTGGCGCTAAATGCCCAGCCTACCATCTTCCACTCGAAGCTGAACAGGTAAAGAAAGGCATGACCGATAAAGGCAGCACAAGTGGTGGCAATACCGGTGCAAAGGAAATAGTACCGGAAATATTGGTACATCTTTCCTTTTCCCTCCAATTTGCTTAGCCGGTAAAAGGCATAGAAACAAACGAGCGCAGTGATAAAGTCCGTCAGTGAGGTGACGGGCTCCAGAATTTGAACGCCGTAGAGTGTTATCGGTGGAGAGTCTCCCATGTCGTATTGCAGTCTTGCAGTTGCCGAATAAGGCCCTGTTGCGTAAAATAAATCATTTATAAGCTTACTTCCTCATCTTGCGTAATGATCCATCCAATAAAAAAGGTCCAAATATTCATAAAACCGGCTTTCCCGCTCTTCAAGGCCTGCATTTTGTATGGCCGACCGCCAACCCGTCAGCGTTTTCAAGTGCTCACGGGATCTGGTGGCATTTAGGAGCTGCTGTAAATGCTGCAGGAAAAGCTCCGTACTTTCAGGGTAAAAGCCGGTATGGCTTCTGCGAAAAGATTGCAAAAGGTAGGGGAGGAGCTCAACGTGCTCCAGGTCGAAATGGATCATCAACTGCAGCAGGCGGGCAAAGTGGTAGAGTTCTTCGAGCGTTTTTTTGCGGTACCGGTCCAGGAACAGGTTGATCGTAGACTGGGCATCGTCTGCCGTACCATCCAGCCACTGGCAGAGGGCAAGCAGGTAGAGTAGCGACTGCTGATTGGGGTAGGAGAGGCGCAGGGTATGGTGCTCAAGCCTGGGCATCAATTCATCAGCCAACTGTCGGCCCCGGCCGTAAGCTTTTCGGACGACCAGCATATTTGCTTCGAGCAAGGTACTGCGCTCTTCAATGCGCGGGGTAATACCTTGCAGCCGCTTAAAGGCGTGTTGTTTGGGCAGTTGGCGGAGCTGCCTGAGGCCTTCCTCCAGCTTGCCCCAATTCTGAAGCTGGAAAAGGTCAATGAGCAAGTTTTGGAGAACCGTCAGGTAGCTGGCAGGGTAGCGCTCTTTCAGAAAAGGCGCTTCCTGGAAAAGCTGTAGCAGGGCCTGGTTTTGGGCAAAGGCAGCGGCTGGCTCTGCATTCATAAAATGATAGGTGGAAAGTGCGCGCCGGGCATCAAGCTGAGTGGTCCACTCAGGGGCCTGTAGGGCTTCCCGGAAAGCGGGCCGCCCCATTATAGGGATCGGGCTGTGCCCCTCCTGATTCCCCTGAGCACGGATTTTCTGCAAATGTTGCAGAGCTGCCTCAAGGCTTGCGATGGCTGCTTCTCCCGCCAGGTCGAGCGCAGTTAGGGCAATGGTCCAGTCCTTTTGGAGTGCATTCAGTGTTTGCCGTGCGCCAGGCTGGTTTAGGCGCTTTTCCAAAAGGGCTTTGCGCAGCAGCAGGCATTCGGTTTGTAAGGCGGTCAACTGATGCCCTTCAATCAGCTTCCGTGCTTTGCGCAGGCGTTTTTCAGCTTGGTCAACCAGATCCTTTTCCAACAGAATGCGGGTTTGCTGTAGCAGGCGGCGCCCCTTCTCCAGGTCGTGGTCCTGCCGGTGGTGATAGGAAAGGGCTTGCATCAACTGCTCGTATAACTGACGCTTGATCACTGCAAAGTGCGGCTTCTCTAATCCAGTAGCCTCACGCGCAGCAGCTTCGTCAAACCGGTCTTGCCTACGTAAAATCTCAAAGAGCTCATAGTACCCCATCTTGCGCTGATCGGTATGCCGGTGCGCTAAATGATGGAAAGTACGTTGCTCCGCCGGTGTCAGCACATGTACTAATTGGTAGAGATCAGGCTGGATAGATTTCATTGAAGTCTTAATTTAAGAACTTAAAACGCCTGCAATAAATGAATTTCTGATCAATTTCTGAGAATTAGAGTTTTAATTTATGGCTCCCTTTCCGTTTGCAGCTCCGGGTAATTCCTGCCATTTTTGAATCAAAAGAAAAACACATGAAATATCTAAAGACTTTTTTGATGCTTTTTGTCCTGGCCTGCACGGCAAACGGGCAAGATGTACAATGGGAGAGTTTCCTGCAGGCTGAACGGGCAGGGCACCCCTTGGCAACTGAAGACCGTGTATGGATCCCCACCTCAGCGGGGCTGCTGGAGTACGAGCCGTTGACATCCTCTGTAACTACTCATAATAAAGTCACCGCCGGCCTGGTTTCCAATACCATAGAAGCTGTGGCACAGCACCCGCTGACAAGTGACCTTTACATAGGCACCTACGATCTGGCGCTCATGGTCCGTCCGCAGGGCAGTACCACCTGGGAGCACCTGCCCTATCCTGAAAGTTTCAATACCGGTCAGGGGGAAGTGCCGCTTTTGTATTGCATGGCTTTTGATGAAGCTGGCGTGCTTTGGGTAGGAACCAATATTGGCTTACTGAGCTACAACAACGGTACCTGGTCACGCTGGGAAAATACAGATAGCCCGCTTTACGGTGCAGTCTGGGGGCTGGACTTTTCCCAGGACGGCCACTTGCTGATTGCCAGTCATGGCGCGTTCCGCAAGGAGGGCGAAGAACTAGTGCTGCTCAGCCCTGATGAGCAGGAGGTTGAAGAACCTTTCTTTGCCTACGGTGGCAGCGCTATTTATGAAGCACAGGACGGGCAGCTTTGGTTCTTCACGGACCTGGGGGTTGTTGGTGCATACGATGGTGAAAACTGGAACCATGTCACCCATGTCCCTCAACTCAATATCTTCGGGGCTTCCATTTCCATCACGGAGCCTGAACCGGGAGCACTGCGGGTATTAGCCCCCAATCGGGCACAGTTTTTATGGGATGGGGAGACTTGGTCGCAGCTAGGCGATTACCCGGACTGGGAAGGAGTCCTTTGCCAGTTTGACATGCCGGATGGGGCGCTCCTTACCATTAGCAGGGAAGAATTGCAAATGGAGGGAAGCACCACACTTGCTTATAGCAACTATCCATTTGCAGGCCCCCTTTTCCAGTTTAGGAATGAGCTCAATGGCCAACTCTGGGGCAAAGCCCAGAGCAGCTCCGTCATGAACATGGCAACAGAAGCAGAGCTAACCATCGGGGATGCGCAGGGAGCGCCCCTGTCTTTCAGCCGATACACCTTCGCTACTGATGGGTCGTTTTGGTGCACTGCTGGCCCTTCAGTCGTGCATCAGTCCGGATCGGAGGTGACGGTGTATGACCCGGCAGACAGCCCCTTCCCTGAGGTTTATGGTTGGGAGTTGTACCCAGGATTGTCAGGTCCGGAGGTATGGATAACGACCTATGAAGATGGCTTGTACCGCTTTACGGAGGGCGAGTGGGAGCAACAGGCGCACCCGGTCTTCGAAGAGCGCTACATAAGTGATATTGCTGTAGTGCCGGGCGGGATATGGGCCACGCTGATAGGCGGCGGAGAAGTTGATGTCGCGTTTTGGGATGGCTCCGAACTGGTCCTGTTGGAACAGGGCGATCAGGGCTATGAGGATGTGCCGGTCAGTGACCTGAAGTACGACGTGGCGACCGGACGGCTTTGGGCGCTGGGCTACAACAGCCTTCAGTATCTGGAGGATGGCGCCTGGTATCCATACGAGTTGCCTTTTGGCCCCTCAGAGAACCGATTCTTCCGGGAACTCTTAATACAGGATGGCCGGAAAGTCATATGGGACGATGCACAAGTGGCTGTGGAAACGCAGGGCGAATGGGCACTATACAATTCGATAAACAGCCCTATGGACAACCTTCGCCTTACGGCAGTCGGACTGGACGCTAATGGTGTGCTCTGGCTGTCCCACAGTCACCGCCCAATAGCAGAGCGCGTACAACTGGAAAGCCTTACTACAGTTAAACCACAACCCGTAAGCGCAAATCAATCACTTCTCGTTATTGGTAACCCGGTAAGTAATGGCCGTTTGATGCTGGAAGCACCCGTCACGCTCAGCCAGGCCGCGCAGTTGCGGTTATTCGATCAGTCCGGTAAGCTGTTGAAGACAACGGGCCTGGAGGTTAGCGAGGCCGTTGTGGAAGCAAATGTCAGTACCCTTGTCGGAGGCTGGTATCTTGCGGTCGTCATGGACGGAGGGCAGCAGTACGTGGCACCGTTTGTGGTGGTCAAATAACATAAGATTAACCTGCCCGCCCGGACGATTAGCCGGGCGGACAGGTTGCTTCGGATAAACCGGGGCTAGCGTCCCTACTTAAGCCCCTTGAACTTAATGCCCAGGTCCAGCTTCATATCCGGATTTTTGAGGTCTTCCTGGGGAATCTCGATGACTACAGTCTCCTTGTCCACGCGGGTGGCGTATTCAGAATTCAGCTTTTTCTTCACCTTGCCGGGAAAGTGGATCGTCAGGCGGTAAGGCTCATCACCTAGCATGCCTTCCACCATCTGCATTTGCTGCTTGTCTTCATCGCTCATATCGCCCATGTCCTGGCCGCGGCGGGAAACGTTCAGGGTTTTGCCAGACAGCGCGAATTGCGTTTGGGCACCCAGTACATCCTCAATCATTTCGCTTTGTCCGCCCATAGCTGCATTATCGCGCATGCCCATCATAGTTTCCATGAAGTTGCCTCCCTGCTCAAATTCTGCAATATCGTCAAAGGTGTTGATGGTGGTGATTTTGAATAGAGATTCTGATCTTTTGACCTGCATACGTAGTTGGATATTCGTCATCTCCCGGAACATCTTAAGGTTCGCTTCTTTCTCCGCTTCCGTGATGCCTGCCTCTTTTACATTGATCGACTGAAGGCTATCCATCAGCATGTCCAAATCCTTCCCCTCCTTTTCGAGCTCCCGCGCAATCATGTCTGAAAAACGGATCAGCGTATCAACGGACTCAGATTGCAATAGACCTTCCATCATCTTTGTAAAAGGGTCTTCCTCTTCACCTTCTTCTTCAGACTCGCTGTTGAGCCCCATGAGAATAAAAGGATAAATACCGCTCAGGTCCATGGTGGATTCGTACCGCCCGCTGCCATCGGCTTCAATCCAGAGTTCCTCTTCATTGCTGGAGCAAGAGGTAAGCATGGCGGCTACGGCAACCGCTAGAAAATAAAACAACTGTTTCATCAGATTTTTGAATTTTCGGGATGAAATGATGCTCAAAGATAGGCATTATATTGACCCGGCTGTGCTTACCAGTTGTAAAAACCGAATAGCTGGTCTATCTATTGTGGTAGGAATTCTTTGATCTCAGAGTAAGAATCAGGATATTTGGGAAAACTAGAAAACAAACAAAACAGCGAAAATATGGAGACCCTCCTGGCTAACGCCCAACAGCATTTCAAAAAGACCTATCAGGACTTGCAGCACTTATTGCAGCTTTTGCAGGATGTGCTCAAGGAGAGTGGGGAAGCCCAGCTCGCAGAGCAGATTCCGTGGATTGGTCAGGCGGGCGTGCCGGATGAACTGACCACCCGTCACCTGCAATTGTACTCCCTGGTTTTTCAATTAATGAGCATGGCGGAGATCAATACCGCTGTTCAGCACCGGCGCCGGGCGGAAGACGAATCCGGAGATCCGGAGCCCGGGCTTTGGGTGGAAGCTTTCCGCCGCCTGCAGGAGGCCGGTGTCTCAAAGGAGGAAGCCCTCAGAGCCTTACGGCAAATTTCGGTGGAGCCGGTGTTGACCGCTCACCCCACAGAAGCGAAGCGGACTACTGTATTGGAGCACCACCGGGAGCTTTACCTCTTGCTGGTACAGCGCGAAAACCAGATGTACAACACCCGGGAGCGGGAAGAGCTGAATCTGGAAATCAAAGAGAACTTGTACCGACTCTGGAAAACAGGCGAAATTTATTTGGAAAAGCCGGATGTGACCTCCGAGCTCCGAAATGTGATGCACTACCTGTTGGAAGTTTTCCCGGATTTGATTCAGATACTGGACCGCAGGCTGGAAAAGGCGGGCGAGTCCTTCGGGATTGCCCCAGGCACACTAGCCCGGGCTCACGCCTACCCGAAAATCTCCTTTGGGGACTGGGTGGGCGGTGACCGCGACGGGCACCCTCTGGTCACTGCCGATGTGACGCAGCACACCTTGCTGCGCCTTCGCCTGAATGCCTTCGTGGCCATACGCCGCAAACTGGCGCGCCTGGTCCGTCATTTGAGCTTTGCCTGTCAGATCGAAGAGCTAATTCCCGAGGCACAGGAGCGCATCCGGGAAATGGTGGAAGAGTTAGGGGAAAAAACCGGTGAGGAAGCCCTGGACCGCAATAAGGGGGAGGCCTTTCGGCAAATGGCCAACCTTATGCTGGTGAAGCTGCCGGTGGATACGCAGCGGGGCCATGCCGTTCAGCTGTCCGAACGCCCGGGTTGTTATTTTCACAGTGAAGACCTGGTGAAAGACCTGACGATGCTTCAGCGGGCTTTGGATGCCCACGGTGCCACCACAGTCGCATACCGGGAAGTGGTGGTCGTAAAGCGGGTGGTGGAAACCCTTGGCTTTCACCTGGCAGCATTAGACATTCGTCAGAACAGTGCTTTTCATGATCACGCAGTGTCTCAGTTCCTCAAAGCCGCATTAGTCCCGGATACGGATTTTGGCAGCTGGTCAGAACAAAAGCGCCTGGAGTTCCTCAGCCGGGAACTGGAGTCCGCCCGGCCCTTTACCCATCCTGATGCCGAACTGGAAGACAATGCCCGTGCAGTAGCGGAATGTTATCGTACCCTAAAGTCGCATACCGAAAAATATGGCATCAACTGCCTGGGGTCATTTATTGTCAGCATGACCCGTTCAGTCTCTGATTTGCTGGTGGTCTACTTGCTTGCCCGGGAAGCCGGGCTGACGGAAATGACGGAGGAAGGCCTGGTTTGTACAGTGCCGGTAGTGCCCCTGCTGGAAACCGTAGATGACCTGGAGCGGGGACCGGAAATCCTGCGCAATTTTCTGGAACACCCTTTCACAACCCGCTCTATGCGTTACCTCATGAAGACCCGGCATTGGGAAAAACCCCGTCAGCAAGTCATGGTGGGCTACAGCGACAGCAATAAAGACGGGGGGATTATGGCAAGTCAGTGGTACCTGTACAAAGCGCAGCAGCGGCTTTCCCGTGCCGGAGCGGAAATGGGAGTGGATGTCCTGTTTTTTCATGGCAAAGGCGGATCTATCAGCCGAGGGTCAGGTCCAACCGCCGCTTTCCTTAATGCCTTACCCTGTGGTACGCTGAACAGCCGCATACGGCTTACCGAACAGGGAGAGACCATTGCCCAGAAGTATGCCTACAAACTCAACGCCGCCTATAACCTGGAGTTACTGGTAGCCGGCACCTTTGCCCGTACGGTACTGGACCGGCAGGAACCCTGTGAGGGGCATCCAATGGAAGCCATCCTGGAGCGCCTGGCACAGGACAGCCGGGAGCACTATGCGGCTTTGCTTCATACCGATGGTTTTATCCCTTTCTTCCGGCAGGCCACTCCGATCGATGCCATCGAATCCAGTAAAATCGGCTCCCGTCCGGCTAAGCGGACCGGGGCGAGCACGCTGGCAGATTTGCGGGCCATCCCCTGGGTGTTTGCATGGGGGCAGTCGCGTTACCATATGACGAGCTGGTACGGGCTGGGTACTGCCCTGCAGTCCCTGGAAAAGGAAAAACCAGAAGCTTACACGGCATTAAAAGGACAATGCGGGGAAGAACCTTTCCTCAAATATGTCCTGCAAAATGTAGACAACAGCGTTGGGGAAGTGGACGAAAGCATCATGGCAGCCTATGCGGCATTGGTGGAGGATGAGTCGATACGCGAACGTTTCCTCAAAATGTTCCGGGAGGAGCTGTCGCTGGTCCGGCAGCAACTGGATCAACTGCTGGGTGGCGATTACGAATCCCGTCACCCCCGCCGTGCCAGTTCTAATGAGATGCGCTCGGTTGTGCTTCAACCACTCCACCGCCATCAGATTGCCTTACTGGAGCGCTGGCGGGCGGAAAAAGCCAGGGGCGCTAAGCAGGCCGCGCACACGCAAATGGAGTTGATGCTGACGATCAATGCTATTGCTGGTGCTATTGGCACCACCGGCTAATCATCAGACCCGGAATCCAAAGGTATGCTTTGAACTTAGCTGGCTTTCGGATTCCGGGTTCTTATCATTGCCGGATGATTCTGAATTCTGTGCGCCGGTTTTCCTGGTGCATCCATTCCGGGCAGTCTACACCATCAGAGCAATCATTGGTCAGCAAAGCCTCCCCGTAACCAACAGGGATCAGGCGTGCCCGGTCAATACCTTCGCTCGTCAGGTACCGGACAATGGCATTGGCCCGGCGCTGACTGAGTTCTTCGTTGGTCACCGCATTGCCATTCGCATCGGTGTGAGAAGAGATTTCGACTACCAGACTGGGGTTTTTAAGCAGCAGGTCACGGAGTTTGAGCAATTCACTGACTGAACCCGGTTGAACGCTTGAACGGCCGACATCGTAGTAGACATTGAGTTTGTAAGCCAAGGCAGTAGAGGTATCTCTGCTGCTCGGGCGGCTAGGCTCAAAATTTTCGAACAAGTCTGCTTTGGTTTTTCCCGCTTCCTGATCATCCGGGCTTTCAGCGAAGGTCATAGAGTCAGCAGGGGAGGAGACCGGCATGGCATTGCTCCGAGGCTGCAAAAACAGATTGATATACTGCTCCCGGTTGGGGCCAGTGGCGCAGACAGACTGTTGCGTGATATGCTCGTAGCCTTCTAGGATGGCAGTAATATTGTAGCAGCATTCATTTTGCAATTCCAAGGTGAACCGCCCTTGCCCATTCGCATATACAAGATCAGAAGAAGCACAAGCGCCATCTGACTCCAGTTTAATTTTTACGCCTTCCAGTGGCCGGCCGGAAGTCCGGTCAAATACTACGCCTTTAAGGGATTGCGGTATATCTGGTTGTAGAGCGATGGCGAGGAACAAGGTGTCGGCACCGTTTGGTACATCGTCCGGGCAAATATCGACCGATTTCGGGAAAAAGCCTTCCTGCCATCCGGTAAGGGTGGTGCAGGATGGGACCCGGAGCACGATTCGGCCATTTGCGTTGGTTTGCAAGGTGTCACTATTTTGGGTGTCGATTAACGCGGCATGTGGTACAGGCATGCCATTGGTAAGATCAAGGACATCAATCGCGGCAATCCGGCCACTACGCCGGAAAAAGTAGATATCGTCGCCCCCGGCTCCACCCTGCCGGTTGGAGGTGAAGTAGCCACTTTCAGTTGCGTCCATCATGGCAAGCCCAAAGTCATCGGCTGCCGAATTGAATGGCGCGCCCAGGTTTTCCGGGCGCTGCCAGGTGCCGTCCTTGCCTTCGCGGGTCACAAATAAATCCAACATGCCTAAGCCCAGCAAGCCGTTAGAAGAAAAGTACAAGTCACCGGTGGGGCTGACATAGGGGTACAGTTCATCACCAGGAGTGTTGATAACCGGTCCGAGATTGATCGGGCGGCCCCAGGCTCCATTGATACGCACACTGACGTAGATATCGATCCCCCCGTATCCGCCGGGCATGTCGGATGCAAAAAACAACCGGTCTCCTTCCGGGCTGAGGGCAGGGAAGGCGACAGCGTATTCGTCACTACAGAAAGTCAGCGGGTAAAGGGCGCTCCAGGTCCCCTGTGGCAGCAGGCGCCCGGTCCGAATCTCTAGCTTTTTGCGCGCCTGGCTCTCGGGGCGGGTGCGGGTAAAAAAGATCTCATCCCCGCTTGCATTGAAGGTAGCCGGGCCCTCGTGCAGGTTTTGCGGGGTTTCAACATCAAAAGGTTTAGGCGTTCCATAAACCATGGTATCCGCTGCGGTAAGGCTAACCTGGTATAAATGAGCCAGGTACTGCCCCTCCAGCTGATAGCGGTCGCTTGTAAATACCAGCCCGCTGCGGTAAAGGACAGGCGAAAAATCGTTGCTGGGCGCATTGAAAGGGAGGTGGACTACCTCTACCTGGCCTTTTGACTTGTTTTTGAGCGATTGATATTTATCGCAAGCGTTGAGCAGGTCAGGTTTGCGGGGGTCAAAGGGGCGTTGTTCCAGGTAGATGTTGAACCACCTGATAGCCGTCTCACATTTACCGCTGTGCAATAGCGCATAGCCATACTTGAGCTGGTGTACCGGTTGGCATTCTTCCATGGGCATCACCAATGCGAACCAATTTGCTGCCGAGTGGTAGTCTCCTATGCCGTAGTAAGCTTCTGCCAGGTTGATTTTCGCATGAGGTACATCCTGCCGCTGCAGCACCTGATGGTAAAGGGGGATGGCGGCTTCCAGCTTGCCTTCAGAGAAATAGGAATCTGCTTTGCTTAGGCGGGAACTCTGCCCCTGCATGGAAGGCAGGGATAGTAAAAACACCGCAATGAGGGGCCAAAATTTCATAGCAATTGTGTTAAATCGGTTGTTGTCCAGGCATACGAAAATTAAAGCATGCCCATGTGTCCTAAAACCTTTTCCGGCCCAGACGCTTATCTGAAAGCAGCGGAAAAGATTATCTTGTCCGGGTTAGATAGCTGGATTTACAATGGTAGTTCAGGATTGTAAATCATTAAATCCAAACAATTGTACGAATTCTTCTACATTTGGTTGCAAAAACAAAGGGTGAATAAGAGCGTATGAAACAAATTAGTGGAATTTATATATACCCCGTTAAAAGCCTGGGAGGGGTTCAGCTCAGCGAATCTGCCGTTGGCCCGCACGGGCTGGCTTATGACCGTCAGTGGATGGTTGTTGATATGAAGGGCATGTTTGTCACTCAGCGCAAAGTCCCGAAGATGGCTTTGATACAGCCAGTTTTGCAGGAGGGGCGGTTAGTACTGGCGCACCGCCGGGACCCAGAGGATTTTGTAGCGACTCCACTAAGTGGACCGGAGCAAGCCATTGATGTTTCTGTTCAGGTTTGGGAAGACACTGTTAATGCGAAGCTTTGCAAGGAAGCAGTAAATGAGTGGCTAAGTGATCAGCTGGGGACTTTTTGCCGGTTGGTTTACCTGCCGCTGCCCAATGCCCGACCGCTTGCTGAAAAATACGGCCGCCCCGGGGAGGCGACCCTTTTCGCGGACAGCTGCCCCTTGCTCATCACCGGTGAAGCCGCCTTGCAGGACCTGAACAGCCATCTTGCAACTCCTGTGGCTATGGACCGGTTCCGGCCCAACCTGGTTTTCACCGGGGGCACCGCATTTGAAGAAGATGATTGGTCATCCTTCACCATTTCAGATGTGCCCTTCAGGGGTATTCGTAAATGCACCCGGTGCAAGGTGATCAATACAGACCAAACCACTGCAACTGTATATCAGGAACCCCTGGCAACACTGGCTACGTACCGCCGTGATGCACAGGGGGTGAATTTTGGGCTGCATGCTACTTTAAGGGAAGGGCAGGGCGCCGCACTAATCCGGCTTGGAGACCAGGTTACCGCCTAACCTCATTCGTGCCTTTGCCTTCTTCATGGTCCCGGAGCGCTTGCTTATGGAGCGTTTCGCGCAGCGGGGAGCCACTTAGGATGTTTTCCGCTTCCTTATAAAAAGTATCGAGGTATCGAAGCACTTCTGCACGGCTCTGCCGGTCAAGCAGTTTGAAATTGTCGATCTCTTTTTCCATTTCCATGCGTTTGAACAGGAAATGCTGCAGCGTGGAGGACAGCATCGCGCTGTCTACCTTATTACCCAGGAAAACTCTTTGCTTCACGGATACAAGCCCGTAGTCTGAGTTGGGAATCGCATAAGAGGGATCAACAAAACCTGCAAAATCGAAATCATAAGGCACCGGAATAACGCCCGTGCCAGTGTAGGGACGGACCATTTTGACGTTGCGCATCATCCCCGTGTTGTAGTCTGCATTGCCAATCATGTACTGAAAAACAGACATGATGTGCTCTTCCTTTAGGGCGAGCTCATTGGCGGGGACATTGATACACTCTTCGCATTCCTTACCGCCGGCACGGTGCGCCATCTCATCCGTATCTTCAAGGATAAACCCGTAGCGCCTGATTTTGCTAATCCGGTTTTTACTATCGATATAGTCAATCCGGACCAACTGTACCCGGTAGCTTTTATCGGAAATGATGTTATAGAGGCGGTAGGCCAGATATTCCCGTGCAACGTTCTCTCTGGATGCAAACTTGTCATCCATACAATGTGTGACGAGCTTAAGCTTGTCATACTCCGCGATATAGCCACGCTCCATTAGCCGGTCTTTGGAAAAGTTGAGCTTAATAGGCGGGAAATCGCATACATTCCGGCGGAATTTGCCACGGGGCTTGAGCTTCATGTCATGCTGCTCCAATCTGCCCTGCGCATTCTCAAAAGAGAAAATGGCATGCTGGTAATCATCCTTTTTCCGGTTATCTATAAGGTAAGAGAGGTCTGTCTCAATGGTGACCTCTAATATTTCCGATGAATACAGGGCATCAAAAATAGTTTGCTTATCTTGAGCAAAACCCAATGTGCTGAGCCCTATTATCGCCATTAAAGTGGACAAAAGCCGATTTATCATAGTTCATTTTCGGTTGAGTGAAAAAATGGCGTTCTGTTTTCTAAATTAACAGGGCAAAGCTACAGTGGTTCCAAATAAAATTCCACTTTTGCCCGATTAATTCTATGTTAACAGAATAATCGATCGCTTGATTTGATCAATTGATGTATAATTTGATTAAGGTCGGGAAAGGGACTATGGATTGACAAAGTATGAAGAAACGACAAAATATTAATTTTGCGCCTATCTATTACTTAGGGCTGTGGTTAGCCCTTTTTACCCTGTTGGAGTCCTGCCGGGTGCAACAATTACCCCCACCGGAGAATGCCACTGCCCGAAATATCATTTTTTTAATTGGCGATGGTATGGGGCTGGGTCACATCTCAGCTGCTTTATACGCTAATGATAACAGCCTGAACCTCGAACAGTTCACCCACATCGGCTTTCAAAAAACTTATTCTGCTAACGATTTGATTACGGATTCTGCTGCCGGTGCAACGGCTTTTGCCTGCGGTGTGAAAACCTATAACGGCGCGATCGGCCTGACCGTAGATTCTGCAGCTTGTGAAACGATTTTAGAAGAGTTGCAGGAGCAAGGCTATGCAACGGGTCTTATCGCCACCGCTACGATTGTGCACGCCACACCAGCTGCTTTTGCTGCCCATCAGCCCATCCGGGTGTTTTATGAAGAAATTGCCGAAGACCTTGCTGCTTCTGGTATCGATTACCTGGTCGGGGGAGGAAAGCGCTACTTCGACCGGCGCGAAAAAGACGAACGGGACCTGATCCGGGAAATGGAGGGCAAGAACTACTATGTGACCAATTATCTGGAGCATGAGTTGAAAGACCTGGTGCCCAGCCCGATGAGCCGGTTTTGTTATTTTGCAGCGGATAAGCACCCCCTGACCAAAGCCGCCGGGCGGGACTATCTCCCAAGAGCCATATCCATGGGCGTCAGTTACCTGGGGAGGCGCAGCAGTGCAGGGTTCTTTCTAATGGCAGAGGGCTCCATGATAGACTGGGGAGGCCATTCCAATGATGGCGGGCTGGTCATCGAAGAAACCAAAGATTTTGACCGGGCAGTGAAGGAAGCTCTGAATTTCGCAAGGCGTGATGGGGAAACCCTGGTCATCGTCACCGCAGACCACGAATCCGGCGGCATGGCGCTTAATCCTGGGTCCTCTTTTGAGTCGGTAAATGCAAGCTTCACCACCAATGGCCATACTGCTGCTATGGTGCCGGTTTTTGCCTACGGTCCTGGTGCGGAACTTTTCGAGGGCATTTATGAAAATACGGAAATCTATTATAAAATGAGACAAGCGTTGGGCTTACCGGAAAAGACGGTAGCCGCGAGCAAATAATTTGTACTACTGCACCCTAATTCATTGACCATGAACTTTTTAAAGAAACTTCTTCTTCTGGCAGCCCTCCTGCTGTCGGCATTCACTCCTGAGCTTTGGGCTCAATCCTCCTCAGATTTCGCCCCCGCCCTTTACGAGGGGCTGGAATGGCGCAATATCGGACCGTTTCGGGGCGGGCGGAGCTGCGCCGTGACGGGCGTGCCCGGTCAGCCCAATCTGTTTTACTTTGGAAGCACCGGCGGCGGCGTCTGGAAGACCAAAGACGGAGGGCAGACCTGGGCGAATATTTCCGATGGTTACTTTGGCGGCTCCGTTGGCGCGGTGGCGGTCAGCACTTACGATCCTAACGTGATTTACGTGGGTGGAGGAGAAAAGACGGTGCGCGGTAATGTTTCCTTTGGCTACGGCATTTGGAAAAGCGTGGACGGCGGCAAAACCTGGGAACAAAAAGGGCTCGAAAAATCGCGCCACATTGGGCGTATCCGCATACATCCCCGCAATCCGGATATTGCCTACGCGGCAGTGATGGGCGACTTGTTCAAAAGCGCAGAGGACCGGGGCGTATACCGTACCATTGATGGTGGGGATACCTGGGAGCGTGTCCTTTTTGCTAATGCGGATGCCGGGGCGGTAGACCTTTTACTTGACCCTGCCAATCCACGGGTGGTTTATGCGTCTACCTGGCGTATCCGGCGCACCCCCTACAGCCTGGAGAGCGGTGGCGAAGGCTCTGCCCTTTGGAAAAGTACAGACAGTGGCACAACTTGGGAAAACCTTTCCGAAAAGGAAGGCTTCCCGGAAGGGCCGCTGGGCATTATTGGCATTGCGGTGTCACCAGTGAATGCAGAAAGAGTGTGGGCACTGGTGGAAGCAAAAGATGGGGGCGTGTTGCGCTCGGAAGACGGAGGGGAAACCTGGTCGCGCATCAACGACAGCCGCTCGCTGCGGCAGCGGGCCTGGTATTATACGCGCATCTATGCGGACCCACAGGATGAGGACGTGGTGTATGTAATGAACGTCCGCTACCATAAATCCAAAGATGGCGGGCGCACTTTTAAAGCCTATGCTGCACCTCATGGCGACCACCATGATTTATGGATTGCTCCTGAAGACCCCGACCGCATGATTATTGGCGATGATGGTGGGGCGCAGGTGACTTTTGACGGGGGCGAAAACTGGACAACCTACCACAATCAACCTGCCGCACAGTTTTACCGGGTCACTACGGATAATGACTTCCCCTATCGTATCTATGCCGCACAACAGGACAATTCGACCATACGGATCCGCCACCGTACAGACGGCAGCAGCATAGGGGAGTCGGACTGGGAATCTACAGCCGGTGGAGAGAGTGCCCATATTGCGGTGGACCCTACCGATAACGAAATCGTATTTGGCGGCAGCTACGGCGGCTACCTGACCATGAAGAACCACCGAACTGGTGAGCGCCGGGCGGTCAATGTCTGGCCGGATAATCCGATGGGGTATGGTGCAGAAGGTATGAAGTACCGGTTTCAATGGAACTTCCCATTGTTTTTCTCGCCTCATAATCCGGATAAACTATATGCAGCTTCCAACCACCTGCACGTCAGTACCAATGGCGGGCAAAGCTGGGAAGTGATCAGTCCGGACCTGACCCGCAACGATTCCACCAAGCTGGGGCCGTCAGGAGGGCCCATTACCAAAGACAACACAGGTGTCGAATACTATTGTACCATTTTTGCTGCTACCGAATCACCCTACGAAAGGGGGCTCATCTGGACCGGATCAGACGATGGGCTGGTGCACCTGTCCCGAGATGGCGGACAAAACTGGGACAACATCACCCCAAAGGATTTCCCGGAATGGCTTATGGTCAACAGTATCGACCCCGATCCCTTCAACCCCGGAGCTGCCTTTATAGCCGGCACCCGTTACAAGCTGGGCGATTATCAGCCTTACCTGTACCACGTAACGGATTATGGCGCTAACTGGCGGCTCATGGTAGACGGCATTGCAGAGGAGCACTTCACCCGGGTTGTCCGGGCAGATCCGGACCGAAAGGGGTTACTATATGCCGGGACCGAAAGCGGCATGTACCTTTCTTTTGATAATGGCGGTTCCTGGGCGCGCTTTCAGCTCAACCTGCCAATTGTGCCCATTACGGACCTCGCTGTAAAGGAGCAGAATCTAATTGCTGCCACACAGGGCCGCAGCCTTTGGATGATCGATGACCTGACGCCCCTGCACCAGCTTACGCCTGAGATGGATACAACTACAGTTCATCTTTTTGAGCCTATTGAAAGCTACCTGATGGATGGCGGGCAGCGCAAAAACCTAAAAACGGCCGGTACCAATCACCCCGGAGGCGTAATGGTGCACTTCTTCCTTCCGGAAAGGGTAGTAGCCGATTCTCAAACGGTGGCTCTGGCTTTTTATGAGGAGTCGGGTAAGCATATTCGCACTTTTTCAACGGATGCCAAAGAAAAAGAAGACCAACTGGAGGTGGAAGCCGGTGCCAACACATTCAACTGGAATTTGCGCTACCCCAAAGCAAAAGAGGTGGAGGGCATGATTCTTTGGTGGGCAGGATTGAGTGGCCCGGAAGCGGTGCCTGGTTACTATACCGTCCGGCTGATGACGCATCAGGATACCCTGGAGCAGCCCTGGCAGTTGAAAAAAGATCCACGCATTTCTTCCACCGTCAGTGATCTGCAGGCCCGCTTTGATTTCATGCAATCGGTCAATGAAAAAGTCTCTGAGGCCCATCAGGCGATCACGGATATCCGGGAAGTGCGCAAGCAAATGCAGCCGTTTATGCAGCGCTGGAAAGGGCAGGAGGAATATAAGAGCCTGCTTATGGAGGCAGAAGCCATAGATTCTGTAATGACAGAAGTAGAGACGGCTCTATACCAAACCAAAAACCGGAGCCGGCAGGACCCGTTAAACTTCCCCATAAAGCTGACTAACAAGCTGGCACATATCAATGCACTGGTTGGTTCGGGTGACTTCCCACCTACTGATCAGGACCGGGAAGTAAAGGAAACGCTAACCCGGCAGATCGATGAGCAGTTGGACCGGTTTTACGCCTTGAAAAAGGAGGCAATTCCTGCTTTCAATAAAGCGGTAAAGGCCCGGGCTGTAGACGTTATCCTGCTGAAGGAAAGCGATTAAGGGTTTTGTTCATTCTTTTTGTTTGGTCCGGGGATGTATTGCCAAAATAAAAAGGTGTGAAATCTTGAGTTTTAAGTTGGTTTGTTTGGATAGAATTTGTACATTTCTAAGGCAAATTCGATTCTTTCACAAAATGACAGAGCCATGCATATAACGTATGATGAGCTGCGGGAGATCAAGCACCGTCTCCCAACCGGAAGCGTAAAAAGGATTGCCACCGAATTGGGGCTCCAGGAACAAACGGTCCGGAATTACTTTGGTGCAAAGAAATTTGAGAATGGGGATATTGTTGATGCCCACATTCAACCTGGCCCGAATGGCGGGATTGTCAACCTTGAAAGTACTGCCATCCTTGATGCCGCAAGGCGTATCCTTGGAGAGGAAGAAGTGTTGAGTTAGATAGAACTGGAGATTATAGCATTGCAAAACAACGAAAGCGCCTCTATCCGCAACAGGGTAGGGGCGCTTTTAATTTTACGAGTCAAAGGTGATCAGCTCTTCAGGCGGGAAAGCCACCGTAGTGCTTGCCCGTCTCCCATTCGTGCAGCGGCAGGTGTTCAGGTTGCCGCAAGTCGCTATTCACCACTTTACCGATGAAAAGTACGTGGTCACCATCCGTTTTCACCTGTTCAGCAAGTTCACATTCCAGGTAGCCGATGCCGCGGTCAAGTATGGGGGCTTCCGTTGCAGTTCCATTGAGAAAGTCATAGCCATTGATGGTTTGATCCTTTCGGATAACACTGTCTTTTGCGAAATCGTCTACAAGTGCTTTATCATCTTTGCCCAAGATATTTAGGGCGAAGGACCCGGCTTTGGGAATGGTTTCGTTCAGGTCGGAATCCTTGGCTACAGCGATCGTGACCATTGGAGGCTCAAAGCTGCTCTGCATGGCCCAACTGATGGTCCCCGCTGCAATATAATCGCGGTCACGGGTAGATAATTCCTGCCGGTCTGCCCGGGTAGTGACAACGTGAAAGCCATAAGTGATTTTTTCCAGCACATCTTCTTTTGCGCGTATGGTATCCATAAATTTTTCATTTTGATTACATCTTGTTAACGGAAGTAACCAAATCCGTGTTCGATTTGGCACACTGTCCTTGGTCAGCCCCTTAAATTCCAAGCTTTTGCCTGTTTCTGACCGTCAGAACTACCTGTTTTTTTGTATTTAATTTTTACCTTTGGACCGCTAAAAAAGCCTCAGGGCTTCTCGAAAAATAAAATACACAACTTGTTTTGTGCAACGTTGGGGCGAAAGCTTTTTGAAAGTAGTGTATTTTATTTTTGTCCCACTACTTAGGGAATTACAGTCACCAACTAATAAAAACTGAATAATAGAATATGAGCGGATCAAAAATCACCATTGAAAATGGAAAACTAAACGTACCTAACGATCCCATCCTGCCTTTCATCGAAGGAGATGGCATCGGTCCTGATATTTGGGCGGCTTCTGAGCGCGTACTGGACGCAGCTGTTGAGAAAGCTTACGGGGGCGAACGCAAAATCCACTGGAAGGAAGTGCTGGCTGGTCAGAAAGCGTTTGACCAAACCGGCGAATGGCTGCCTCAGGATACCCTGGACGCCATCAAAGAATACCTCGTGGCCATCAAAGGCCCGCTGACGACTCCGGTAGGTGGTGGTATCCGCTCCCTGAACGTGGCCCTGCGGCAGAAGCTGGACCTGTTTGCCTGTGTACGCCCGGTGCGTTGGTTCACTGGCGTGCCATCTCCGGTAAAAAACCCTGGCGCGATTGACATGGTCATCTTCCGGGAAAATACCGAAGATATCTACGCCGGTATTGAATACCTCAACGGTACGCCGGAAGCAGAGAAAGTCAAGAAGTTCCTTATGGAAGAGATGGGCGTGACACAGATTCGCTTCCCGGATTCTGTTTCTCTGGGGGTCAAGCCAGTTTCAGTAGAAGGTACAGAACGCCTGGTCCGTGCCGCGATTGACTACGCGCTGGATCAGAAGCTGCCTTCCGTAACCCTCGTGCACAAAGGCAACATCATGAAGTTTACCGAAGGTAAATTCAAAGACTGGGGTTACGAAATGGCAGAGCGGGAGTACGGCGACAAGGTCTTCACCTGGGCTCAGTATGACCGCATCGTTGCGGAGCAAGGCAAAGACGCGGCTAACAAGGCTCAAAAAGAAGCCCTTGACAAAGGGGCACTGCTCATCAAGGACTCCATCGCGGATGCCTTCCTGCAGCAAATCCTGACCCGCCCGGCGGAATATTCAGTCATTGCAACCCTTAATCTCAATGGCGACTACGTTTCTGATGCCCTTGCCGCACAGGTAGGTGGTATCGGGATTGCGCCAGGTGCGAATATCAATTATACTACGGGCCGTGCGATCTTCGAAGCGACCCACGGTACCGCGCCAAAGTACGCTGGCCTTGACAAAGTCAACCCAAGCTCGGTTATCCTTTCCGGCGAAATGATGCTACGCTACATGGGCTGGAACGAAGCTGCTGACCTCGTTGTGAAAGGCGTTGAAGGCGCCATCGCAGGCAAGCGCGTAACTTATGACTTTGAGCGTTTGATGGAAGGGGCGACCCTGCTGAAGTGTTCTGAGTTTGGTACAGAGATTATTGAGAATATGTAATTTGAGCTCCTGCGCCTGATGCAGGCAGCTGAAAACAGATACGGGCGGTGCTTTTCAGAAGAAAGGTGCCGCCCTTGTTTTTATCAGTCCGTCTTCGTTTGCCCCGGTCCAAAATCGCCACCTGAGTAAATCGGTGTCTTTTTTTCCTCTCCGGCTGGGAAAACCTTTCTTGTGTCCGAGCCAGGTATTGACTGTGAAGCCGCGAATTGAAAGGCGATCCCCGAGTTTCCAGCTCGGGTCTGAATGGTATGATTGCTGCCATGAGGCACTATTCAAACTAAAAAAGCGCTACCCCGGAATTGCTCCGGAGCAGCGCTTTCTTAATTCTGTGATAAGAACAACGCGCTTAGCGTACCACGTTGAACTTCATCGTCTTCGTACCCTGCTCCGTGCTCAGGCGTACCAGGTAAGTACCTGCAGCCAGTTTGCTGGTTGGGATTTGTACCGTTTCGTTGGTCAGGCCATCTTCGTACTCAAAGAGGTTGATGACGCGGCCGTCGAGGTCCGCAACGACCAGCATAGCCGGAGAGTTGCCATCCAGATCAAAACGTACATTCAGCTGATCATTTACAGCGACTGGGTTCGGGAAGATGTTCATGGAAGCTTCGGGCAGTTCGATGTCATCATTAGTCGTTGCCAGGGCAATACGCATCCGTACTACCGAAGTTGTTTCGGGGCCAAAGCCACCGAGGAACCACTCAGAAGTACGCACGACAGTTGCGATCTGGAAGTACATGAAGTCATCGTTGGTACCAGAGAATACATCCGTAGACTGATCTGCCCATTCAGACACAACGATATAGCGGGCACCAGGCTCAAGTGGAATGGGGTTGCCATCGAGGTCCGTCAGTGGTGCTGAGATGAGCTCGCCTTCTTCATCATCTTCGAAAGTGTGGAAGCTAAAGCCAATTTGAAGCAAATCTTCAGTATCAATGCTAGTATCGAAGTTATCGAAGTTAGCATCTACGTTATCTGCAACCTTGTACAGGAATAGGGTCGTGTTTTCTCCGCCCATAGGCCCATCTGCTGCATTCTTGGTACCGCCGAAGAAAACCTCACTAGTCACAAACTGCTCAGTGGCGATAGAACTCATCTGGTAGAGGTTGCCCATCTGGTAATCGGCCTGATTGCCAGGGCGGGTACCGCTTTCGAGTGCAGGCTCTTTAGCGAAAAGGTTAGAAGAAACCCGGAAGTTGTCCTGCTTGCTGTTGTTGAGCGGGTTGAAGTCCTCAGTGTCTTGTGCATACACATCGTACCGCACCACATATTCACCGAGTGTCAGATCTTCTGGTATGAAAGAGTTTGGCAATTGAAGGGTAGAATCCCGGTAGAAAGGAGGGAATTCTGCAACGACCAGGCTGTCTTCCCACACCAGTTCTGTTTGCGTGTCTGTAACGCGCTCCAGGATGCTGGCTTTTACAACCACATTGTTGACGATCTCCTTACCAAAGTTGCTGATGTCCACCTCGAAACCAAAGGTGTCTGTTGCAATTTGGGAAACTGGCGTGGAGAAGCTGGCTGGTGGGTAGAAAAAGTCGCCCATCTCCAGCTCCTGGTCCATCGGCGTGATGACCTGAATGTCATCAATCAGCCAGTAGTAATAACGGCCATTCCAGGTGAAACGGATTTGCACATGAGGCTGCCCTCCCGCTACTTCGCTGATATTTACTAGTTCCAGGTCGGTTGCTCCACTGCTACCATTGCCAGTTACTTCCGGATTAATAGGGAAGTCCACCCAAGTATTGCCGGTATCCACGGATACTTCCAGGATGGTAGAAACGGCATTTGCATTAGCCCGAGCAGACTGATTGAATGCCAGGTACAAAGTGTCAAAGCCGACACAGCTGAAGGGTGGAGAAGTCAGGCTGCCAGAGTGCGTACCTGGGAATGGCCCTTGGCCCACGCCAACACCTCCGCCATCGTACACATCGGAATTGTACATGGCT
This sequence comes from Phaeodactylibacter sp., assembly GCF_022763345.1. Lineage (GTDB taxonomy): Bacteria > Bacteroidota > Bacteroidia > Chitinophagales > Saprospiraceae > Phaeodactylibacter. Next base: position 69,519 of record NZ_JALEGS010000050.1, on the reverse strand, counting down.
GCACCATTGGATACGGTAGGGGACTGAATGGTCCCTCCTGCGCCCCAAAACAAGGCATCCAGCTCTTCGCCATCAACCATTGCAGCTTCTGCTGTGCCATCCGCAGACCACTGCCAGATTGCACCCTCAGGGTTGCCTGGGCTAATGGTCCAGGTATCGGGAATGCCACCATCAAAATCTTCCTGGAATAAAGTGTCAGACTGTGCTGTGCCACTAAAAGCAACTAGGCATAGCGCCAGCAAAGGGAGTAGTGATTTTTTCATAAATAGTTGATCGATTAATATTGAATTGAAAAGATTCGTTCTTACGCTTGGTGGTGGGGTTGTGTGTGGGGTAGTCTCTCAGCGACGCAGATGGACGCTGTTGGTTATAAATGAAAGACGATACCAGAAGGCATATAGTTGCCAAACTGCTCCGGAAGATAAAGGATTGTCATCCGGAAGCACTTTTTTGTTTTTTTGGCGGTAAAATTAGGATAATTAGCTTCTGATTCAGTTGTCGTAGCTTCCTCCCAGGGATGAATGGTTATGCAGAAAAGGAAGTGCCGCAGCCACAGGTATCTGTTGCGTTGGGATTGTTAAAGGAGAAGCCTCGGTTGTTTAGCCCTTCTTCCCAGTCGATTTCCATTCCAAGGAGGTAAATTCCATGGGCTTTTTCCATTAGGATTTTAATGCCGGACACCTCATATACCTGATCGTTCTCTTTGGGTAGGTCAAAGCCAAGTTTGTAGGAAAAGCCGGAGCAGCCTCCGCCTTTGACGCCTACGCGCAGCCCATGGTCTTCAGAGATGTTCTGATCTTTTTTGATTTGGTTAAGCGCTTTGATAGCGCCTTCGGTCAACGCAATGGGTGCCTGCTTTACTTTAACATCGCTCATATCGGGATAAGCTATTTTAAGTTAATGGTTAATCTGCGCAGCAAATCTAAGTGCTACGCGATAATTTACCAAACGTAACAACCAGGTGTCAGGTTTGGTTTGAAAACAGTTTGCCCTTAATTTTTCCAGGCGCCGGGGTAGGGTTTCCAGGCAACCAGGATAATTCCTGTGCGTTTTTTCGAATAAGGTCCTTAGTTTTGCAGCCCGGCCAGTTGGCTTGCTAATCAAAATGGCAGGCAGTCGGAGACTATCCTGAATACTCAATATAAATTGAACCTATGGAAATCCTCTTGGAGATCATCAAGCTCACTATACCCGGACTGCTGACGTTTCTGGCAGCCTATTTTGTGCTAAAAACCTATATGGAAAACCAGCAAAAGCTCCAGCATCTCAAAATACAGCAGGAACAACAGAAATCTTCCCTTCCCCTCCGTTTGCAGGCTTATGAGCGCTTGTCCCTTTTCTGTGAGCGAATTTCCCTGCCCAACTTATTGCTGCGGGTCCGCAAGCCGGGCATGTCCAATGGTGAACTTCGGGTGTCCTTGCTGTTGGCGGTTCAGCAGGAGTATGAGCACAATATCACCCAGCAGGTCTACGTCTCCTCCCAACTCTGGGAAATCATCAAGTTCGCCCGGGATGAGTCCGTTAATGCCATTTCCATTATCGCGGAGAAAACAGATACTAAATCTGATGCGAAGGAACTGGCCGGCATGTTGTTCAATTACGTCAATCAGCAGGAAGTCATGGCTGTGGAAAAAGCCCTGCTTGCCATTAAAAAGGAAGCCGCAACCCGATTGTAGCGCCTGTTTTGTTTAAGCTATAACCCATTGGTATTCAACAAAACAGAAAAAACATCAAATCCCTTTGAAGGAATTTTTATTTCTGATGAATTGATCATATATTGATGGTATATTTGAAAATAGATCATCCTTTAGCTTCCCTGCATTAGCTATAAACAAACAAAAACATTGGGAACCTCACTGATGAATCCATTTTTCGTATTTCACAGATTAGTTTAACAACGCCTCAGCTGCCATAATTAAACCCATCAATTATGGATGCATCTAACCAAACTCAACTGTTGCTTTGCGCACTCAGGCACTTTGGAATTGCCGTGGAGCAGCGTAAAGACAAAGAATTCCTGTTACCCGGGAAGGTTCGAATTACGATTGAGCCCGATGGTGCTTTTCAACTTCACCGGAATAGTCAGCCTCTTGGCCGTTTTTCTGACGTGGTCCGCTTGTGCACCACCGTGCAGGAAAAAGCGATGCTGAAAAATCAATAGTTCTCCCGCTCATTCTGCGTTCTACAGGGGGTAAAGTGCCTTGCGCAACTGAGCCGGCACGCCCGCATAGACCAGCAATAAAAACTCTTCAGCCGTAATATCTGCCGCATTTGCAAAACCTGACCGCAGATCTGTGATTGTATACGTGGCATCATACAGCCGGATAACCCGGTGCGCAGACTCCGGATCCTGACGCCCATTTAAAGTCACTCTGATAGGAATGGGGGTGCGGTTGGCGGTGTAGAACAGGTGGATGCCAGACTCTCCTTCCAACAAAGCTCTCAGCCCGTAACCTTCAATTTCAATATCATTGCCATCATCCTGGGTGGGGGAAAGGTCCAGCAATTGAAGTAGCTTTTCATAAAGGTTCAATAAGAAATCAACCTCGGTTTGCCCCATCCCGATAATGCAGGACTGCACATTCAGCCGGAGTTTGCCGGGAGGCTTGATGAGTACTGCGCGCTGTTGCATTTGCAGGATGGCAACGGTCAAAAAGTGGTTGAGGAACTCGGTGCGCAGGCTGTCAAACTGCACGTTGGCGTATTGGTAAGCGTCACTGATCTCGCGTATGCCTTCCTGTTGAAAGAGTTTGTCCTTAAAATTTTCCCGTATGCCTTTAGTCGACCAGTCGCTGCGGGGCACCATGTTCACCGCTTTCAGGCGGAGCGGAATTGCGGGGCCGATCTTGTAGTAACGGTCCCGGAACGCCAGGCTGATGTTATTTATGGCTTCCTTCGCTTCAACCACCTTCGACTTAAAGTGGTGGTACTCCCAGTCGAGCTGCCCGGCCGATTGCCCGTCGATGTAGACAATCGGGCCATCTTCCTGGTTCGCGGCTTCGTAGGCTTCGAGTTCCTCCAGCATCAGGTCGAGGGTGCGAATCAGCCGACGGTAAAACCCCCTGCCTTTGGTTTCTTCCGGCAACGCTGGCATCCATTCCTCCTCGAGTGGCTCAACAAACGCTAGCGGTGTAATCTTTGGGTGGAGCTGCCCGTCCTTTAGGATGATATCCATCAGGATGGGGTGGTCGGAATGGGTGTTGATCAGCTGTTCGGCCGAAAGCGCTGTAAGGTCGCGTTCAATTTGCCGTTTTAGCGCCCGCCCGCCCATGCGTGGGTCGAAGCCCCGCTGGGACACCCATTCCAGTGCATCCTGACTGATGTTGAGGATGGTGGCCCGGCGCACGAATCCATCCCGTTTCAGGAGTTCCTTGATCTGAATCCGGGCGATGCCAAGGATATGTTCCGGCCTGAGCGGGTTGAAAACGATCGTATGATCAATGCGGTTGATGAACTCCGGCCGAAACTGTTGCTCCATGGCCCGCCGGTAGGCATGTGCCTGAGACTGGTCCGAGTGGGTGAACCCCAGCTGCGTGCCGGCTTCCCGCGCCCCGACATTAGAGGTCATGATGATGATCGTATTCGTAAAGTCAATCGTCCGCCCGAGGCTATCGGTCAGCCGGCCATCATCGAGCAATTGGAGGAGCAGGTCTCGTACCAGGGGATGGGCTTTCTCAATCTCATCGAGCAGTACGATGCTGAACGGACGGTAGCGCACTGCACCGGTCAGTTGCCCCTCCGGATTGTAATAGTCGCCGATCAGGCGCTGAAGGCTGCTGCTGTCGATGTATTCATTCATGTCGAACCGCAACAACTGCTTTTCGCTGCCCATCAGGTAGTTGCAGAGGACTTTCGCTGCCTGTGTTTTTCCTACGCCCGTAGGCCCGATGAACAAAAACGAGGACAAAGGGCGCCTGGGGTGGTTGAGTTTGGCTTTTACCAGGTGGACAACATCAGCCAGGGCGCGCACCGCTTCCGGCTGCCCAACGAGCTGTTGCCCCAGCGTTCCCTGAATGGCTTCCGGATTTAAGGGTTCGGCAGCATCAAATATATGCTCCTGCAGGCCACTGAAGTTGCGGAATTCCTCCCGTACCTCTGGCGCATCCACAATGCCATACCGGTGCTTGACGGCTAGTTGTTCCAGCAGCCTTATTACACTGCCGGGCAAGGGTTTGTTGCGCAGGTAATTGCGCTGAATGGTGAGCAGTTGCTCTATGGCCTGAATCTTGATTTGATTGTCATTATTTCGCTCCAGTTGCCGCCGTTTTTCAATGATGATTTGAACGGCTTTTTCCATATCGGGCTCCTCTACGCGGACCACCCGGAACAGATTGCTGAAGCGCCGGCCTTTTTCTTGCAGGGTCTTCCATTCCTCAGGCGTTGCGATGAGTATGAGGTGCAGTTGCCGTTTTTCGAGGTAGGGGCGCAGCACATCGCTAAGGGTCATGTCATTCTGTGCCGATTTGCCGATACGAAGCAGCGCGATAGGGTTGTCGATCAGCAATTTATCACTGTCGCCCTTTTTTTCGGCAGGTTGCATGATGAACTCAATGATGGCTTCCAGTCGCTTTTGCCACATGCCTACAATACTCATGCCCGCAATGAGTCGGGTAGGGTCAATATGCCATAGGCGCTGATGCCTTCCTTTTGTCTTTTCGTAGTAGCCGGACTCGTAACGCCATACAGCTTCCTGCACGATGGTATGCTTGCCGACCCCATCCGGCCCGACAATGGCGATAGGTGTTTGTGCCGGTTGGTACATGAGTTGGTAAAGCTGTTGTACCCGCTCTTCCTGATGGTAGGCCCGGTTGAGTTCGGAGGGGTAAAGCGCATTTAAGTCCTGCCCGGTCTTTTCGGCTTCCACGGCACCATCAAACGAGGTGTCGTCCAGCAAACTGCTGAGAAACCAGTTGTTGGCCGGCGCATCAAAGGAAAAGGGCGTGGCAGCGATATTGACCGTCACGTCTATTTCTGTCAGAAAGTCCTTATCTCCGCAAAAATAGTTCTGAGGGGAAAAATCTTCCTGTTCCTCCTTTTTGATTTGCTTCAACAGTTTTCGAATGACCCGGCGGCAAGCCTGTTCAAACTCTGTATGCGATTTGGCATCCGAGATGTACATGTAGTTGTTCAGGGTAGGCAGAACTACGAAGTTCATCTTCTGTAGGGTGAAAACAGCAACCGGGTACTGCCCGGCGATGAACTGCCGGTCAACGGTGAACTCGTGCCGGAACTGAAAGTACCGAACCTCAGGCCGGAACATCATCCAAAGCAGCTGAAGCGCGTTCTCCCGGTCGAGGCTGAAGCCCTTGAACTGGTTCTTTATCTCCTTTTGGTATTGCACAACGGCGTGCTCGTATCTGCGGTGTGTAGTTAAGGGATAATCCAGGAACAAAGGGCGCAGGCTGTAGTGGCGCTTCCCGTTTAGTTCGAGATCGCTGACCAGAGTAGGGACTTGGAGCTTGACGTTGGCCATGAAATTATTACGAGGTGAAGCGCCAATATAAGCCTTTTACGGAAATGGCTTGGCATCGTTTTGGCTGAAGCCTCAATTCAATTTTGTTGAATGCCACCGGCACTTTAACAATCAGTATGGCCTCGGGCGAGCTGTATTTTGACCGAAATGACAAGCATCTGGCAAAAAGGTAACTTGGCGGCCTATCTTCAATTATCTGCCGAAACATAAAAACAGGCGCTCTGTTGGTTTGGGTGAATGATGATAAATCTCCAACCTTAAAAAAGCAATCCATGAAGAAGTTGTACATGGTGAGCCTTGCACTGCTATTGGCGTGTCTGAGCTTTGCCCAAACTGCTAACGTTCAAATCATCCACAACTCGCCTACGCCGGGTACCGATACCGGCCCTACTGTCGACATTTATGTCAATGACGCGCTATTACCGGAACTTACAGGTGTGCCTTACCGGGCTGCAACCGCTTTCCTCGAAGTACCGGCTGGTGCAGATATTGAGGTTGATGTCGCGGTCTCGCCCAGTAATTCCGCTGATGATGCCATTGCCACGTTCCCGCTGGGGGCGTTGGAAGAGGGCGTCAACTACACGGTAATTGCTACTGGCGTGGTAGGCGATATGGATACGCCCTTCGACCTGGCCGTCAATGCCAACGCCAGAACAGAAGCCGAAATGATGGGCATGGTAGACCTTAATGTATACCATGGTTCCACCAATGCACCCGCTGTAGATGTAGATGCCCGGACTGTCGGCACACTTGTCCCCGGTCTGGAGTATGGTAACTTTACAGACTACCTTTCTGTGGAACCGCAGACCTACTACCTGGATGTCCGTGCCGCCGGCAATCCGGATATCGTGGCGACCTTTGAAGCGGATCTGAGCACCCTCGGCGGAGGTGCTGCCACTGTTTTTGCATCCGGTTTACTGGGTGCCACGCCTGAATTTGGCCTGTTCGCTGCCTTGCCGGATGGGACGGTTCTTGAATTGCCTGCTGCGTCCGTTGCGCGCCTGCAAGTGATCCACAACTCCCCAAGCCCCACTGTAGATATCTACGCGAACGGTGGGCTGCTATTGGACAACTTTGCCTTCCGCACGGCTTCCGAGTTCATCTTCGTAGATGCCGGTGTGGAAATCAACATCGGCGTGGCGCTGGACAACAGCACCTCCGTAGCCGATACCCTGGTGAACTTCCCTGTGACTTTTGAGAATGGAAAAACCTATGTTGTGGCTGCCGATGGTATTGTCGGTGATACCGATTTCCCCTTCACCCTGCATGTGAATGACATGGGGCAGGAAGCTGCCAGTGATGCGGAGTCTGTGGCCTTTGCTACCCTCCATGGCTCGCCGGGTGCGCCCAATGTGGATGTGGATATCCGCACGGTAGGCACGATTGTCGAAGACCTGCCTTACGGTTCTTACACCGGCTATCTGGAAGCCGAGCCGGGGCTGTATTACCTTGATGTACGTGCAGCCGGCAGCCCGGATATTGTAGCGACCTTCGAAGCTGACCTGAGTGGTCTGGGTGGAGGTGCGGCAACAGTGTTTGCTTCTGGCATTTTGGGTGGTGACCCTGCGTTTGGTTTGTTCGCCGCACTGCCGGATGGTAACGTGGTTGAGCTGCCTGCGACAGCTGTTGCGCGCCTGCAGGTGATCCACAACTCCCCAAGCCCTACTGTCGATGTTTATGCGAATGGTGGGCTGCTGCTGGATGACTTTGCGTTCCGTACAGCGTCTGAATTCATCTTTGTAGATGCCGGTGTGGAAATCAATATTGGTGTAGCGCTGGACAACAGCACCTCAGTAGCCGATACCCTGGTGAACTTCCCTGTGACTTTTGAGAATGGAAAGACCTACGTTGTTGCAGCTGATGGTATTGTCGGGGATACTGATTTTCCCTTCACTCTGCATGTGAATGACATGGGGCAGGAAGCCGCCAGCGATACGGAGACTGTGGCGTTTGCCGCACTGCATGGCTCACCGGGTGCGCCGAATGTCGATATAGATATCCGCACGGTAGGTAACATTATCGAGGATTTGCCATATGGTTCCTACACCGGCTACCTAGAAGCCGAGCCCGGCCTGTACTACCTTGATGTACGCGCTGCTGGCAGCCCTGATATTGTTGCGACATTCGAAGCGGACCTGAGTGGTTTGGGCGGAGGCGCTGCTACGGTATTTGCTTCCGGTATTTTGGGCGGTGAACCTGCCTTTGGCCTGTTTGCTGCACTGCCGGATGGTACCGTTGTCGAATTCCCGGCAACTGCCGTGGCACGCGTGCAAATCATTCACAACTCACCGAGCCCAACCGTAGACATTTATGCGAATGGCAGCCTCTTGCTGGACGACTTTGCATTCCAGACGGCTACTCCATTCGAAACCCTGCCAGCCGAGACGATGATCAATATTGGTGTGGCGCTCAGCGACAGTGAATCTGTAGAAGACACACTGGTCAACATCCCGGTTATGTTTGAGAACGGAGAAACCTATGTTGTCTTTGCCAATGGCATCGTTGGTGATGCTGATAATCCTTTCGGCCTTGCAGTCAGCGCCATGGGTCAGGAAGCAAGCACAGACCCTGAAACCCTTCAGGTGATGGCCTTCCATGGTTCCCCTGGTGCACCAGCTGTGGATATTAATGATTCTGGTGATGCTCCTTTCATCACGGGACTGGCTTACGGAGCATTTACCGAAGGCTATCTTGATCTGGCCGGTATTCAGTATTTCCTCGAAGTACGCCCGGCAGGTGCGGATGACCTGGTTGGTACTTTTATTCAGAACCTGACTGGTACGGAAGGGCTCGCTGCTGTTGTCTTTGCCTCAGGTATTGTTGGTGGCGATCCTGGCTTTAACCTGCTGACAGTGCTGCCAAATGGGGAAGTGATTCCATTCACACCAGCGGCTCGTGTACAAATCATCCATAATTCACCGGCGGCAGCTGCTGCAAGTGTAGACCTTTGGGTAAACAATGCCGTGAAAATCGAGGAAGACCTGGACTTCCAAACAGCCACAAGCGCAACGACTTACTACCCGACCCGTACGCCGCTTACGATTGGCGTAGCGCCTGCAGACAGCGATGAGCCTGGTGATATCTTGTTCAATGTAACGGAGCCTGTTGTGTTTGAAGACGGAAAGTTCAACATCATCATCGCCAACGGTATTCCCGGTGATGCAGACAATCCGTTCGAGCTTGTACAAAACACAGAAGGGGTACTGTTTTCAGAAGACCCAGCTCAGGTGGATGTAACCGTATTCCATGGTTCACCGGGTGCACCGGCAGTAGATGTTACGGCACGCGACCTGGGTGCTGAGCTGGTTAGCGATCTGGCTTATGGTAACTTCTCCGGCGTACTGCCAATTGATCCGGAAACTTACTACCTGGAAATCACACCCGGAGACAGCGATGCCCTCGTTGCAACTTTCGAATCAGAAATTCCGGAAGGTCTTGCAGGCTTTGGCGTAACCGTAGTTGCTTCCGGTCTGCTGGGCGATGAGCCGCCTTTCGATCTGATTGCCTTCTCTCCACTGGGAGATGCCGTGCGCTTTACGCCGGTAGCACAAGTGCAGGTGATTCACAACTCTGCTGATCCTACCGTGGATGTCTATGCCAACGGAGATCTGCTACTTAATGATTTTGCCTACCGTACCGCAACGCCATTCGTTGACCTGCCAACCCGTACGGATATTGACCTGGCAGTAGCTGGTGAGAATAGCAACTCTGCGGATGATGCGATTGCGACATTTGAGGATATCCGTTTTAATGATGGTCAAAAGTATGTCGTCATGGCAACCGGCCTGGTTGGCAATGCTGATACACCGTTTGACCTGGCGGTATTCGATATGGCACAAACTGCGGCAGCTGATGAAGGCGTAGACCTGCTGCTGTACCACGGTTCCACCGATGCACCTGATGTTGATGTTACGGTTCAAAGCACTGTTGGCGTACTGTTTGACGATGTGGCCTACGGAGATTATCAGGGCTATGTGAATGTGCCGGCGGCCACTTATCAGCTGAATGTTACGCCTGCTGACGACAACAACACCGCAGTGAAAGCCTACGAGGCAGACCTCACCGGACTGGACGGCGGCGCAGCAACGGTATTTGCGACTGGCTTCCTGGGTGAAGCCGACGGCCCAACGGCATTTGGAGTATGGGTAGCCTTACCTGACGGCACCACTTTCCCACTCGGCGAGCTGACAAGCACAAGGGAAGTGGATGCGGCCTTTGACGAGTTCCTGATTGCACCGAATCCGGTACGCACTCAGGCGACGGTTCAATTCAGCATCAATGAGCCACTGCAGGTGACTGAAGAAATTCGCAGCCTTACCGGACAAGTGGTATATGCCAGCGATTTGGGCACACAGGTAGCGGGTCAGCATAACCGTACTGTAGAGGTGAGTGCACTGCCTGCTGGTATGTACACCTACAATCTGGTCACTCCACTGGGTACAATTACCCGCCGCCTGGTAGTGGTGAAATAGATTGAAAAATTATCTGAAGACTATTTTTTATAGTTGATTGGATTGCGCCCTGTCGGGAATAACGGCAGGGCGCATTTTTGTATACAAAACCGACTTTTTTAGAAAAAATGTACCTTAAGGGGCATTTCAACGTATAGAACTAAATTGAAAATGCGCTATTTGTTTATCTTTAATGACTTTAACCAGTTAATTGCCGAATGGCGGAGGAAATAACGAATCCCACAACGCGAAATTATAAATTCCGGGAACTGAAAGTTTACGCTTCCACGGAGTGGCTTGCCGATAACAAAAAAAAGTATCGGCAGGTGTTCGACCGGTATGAGACCACTTACATTTACGCGGAGCTCTCCTTTCACAACAAGCTTTTTGATGTCAAAGACTGGGAGGTGGACGTGGAGCTTCGTTGCTACGCCATGAAGAAGAATTCCAAGCTGCTCTGTTCTCTGCCGTTCCGCCGTAAGGTAAGCAAGTACGACCACCTTATGTTTATACGCGAAGGGTGGGGCAATAAGACCGAAGGGGCATTCTGGAAAAAAGGCACGTACTTCTGGGAAGCTTGGATTGAAGGGGAGAAGGTCGCGACCAAGTACTTCTATGTGGAAGAGGCTGGCCGGGATGCCCTGCCGGGCGAGAACCCTTACCTGGAAGTGCAGTCTCTGAAGTTGTACGAAGGGCCTTATGATGATGTGATTGAAGATGAGCGGCTGTACTACGAGACGTTCAGCAGTGAGGAGACCCGTTATATTTATGTGGAGATTGTGCTGCGCAACCTGTTCCAGGAAAAATCCTGGCACTGTGAGTTGTTTACCAAGTTTTATAACGATGCCCGTGAGCTGAAGGGGCAGGTGGTCCGCCTGCAGCGTATTGACAAGCGGGATGACCTCATCCGGATTACGGCTGGTTGGGGTTCTAATGTCAAAGGCTCCTGGCGCCGCGACCGCTATACTGCCGAGTTGGTCTTCATGGATAAGCTCTTGGCTGTCATCCCGTTTGAAGTAGCAGAAGATTTTGAGGAGGGTACTTCCGGTGTGCTCTTGCCCAACCGGCATTCTTCCGTGCTTTTTGCGCCTGATGAGTCTCTGAATAAGACCTTCGAAGAGGTAATGAGCAACCTGACCAATCTGATCGGGTTGGAGGCTATTAAAAAACAGGTAAAAGACCATGCCCGGTATATTCAGTTTCTGCAATTGCGCAAGGACCGTGGGTTTGAGGAAAAGGAACGGATCAACGTTCACTCGGTATTCATTGGCAACCCTGGCACCGGCAAGACAACCGTCGCTCAGATGATGGGGCTGCTCTACAAGAAAATGGGGCTGCTCTCCAAAGGGCATGTGCACGAGGTAGACCGGGTGGACCTGGTGGGAGAATACATCGGGCAAACCGCCCCCAAGGTCAAGGAAGCGATTGAGAAAGCGCGCGGTGGCGTTCTCTTTATTGACGAGGCCTATGCACTTGCCCGTTCGAATGATGACAGCAAGGACTTTGGCCGGGAGGTAATCGAAATCCTGGTGAAGGAAATGTCGGGCGAAAGCGGTAAGGACTTTGCCGTTATCGTGGCGGGCTATCCGAAAGAAATGAAGCACTTCCTGGATTCCAATCCAGGGCTGAAGAGCCGTTTCAAGCTTTACTTCGAATTCCCTGACTACCTGCCGCAGGAGTTGTCGCTGATTGCTGAGGTCGCTGCGGACAACAAAGGCGTGAAACTGCACCCTGCAGCTAAAGAGAAAATTGACGAGCTGATCATCAGTGCATTCCGGACGCGTGACCGGTCATTCGGTAATGCCCGCTTTGTCTATGACCTCATTGAAAAATCAAAAATCAATCTGGGGCTGAGGGTCATGTCCAAAGAAGACCCCAAGACGTTGCCTGCGGAGGAACTGGCTTTGGTCGAATACGATGATGTCGCCAAAATTGAAGTCAAGCCCCGCATTCAACTCCCCAATATTCCGGTGGACGAGCCCCTGCTTCGAGAATCCCTCAACGAGCTGCAGCGGCTGGTGGGCATGGACAATATCAAGGAGCAAATTAATGAACTGGTCCGCCTTGTCCGCTTTTACCGGGAGACGAATCGCGATGTGCTGAATAGCTTCTTCCTGCATACCGTATTTATCGGTAATCCGGGGACGGGTAAGACGACGGTAGCCCGCATTCTGACCAAGATTTACAAAGCCCTCGGCGTACTGGAGCGGGGCCATATGATTGAGACGGACCGGCAGGGGCTGGTGGCCGGGCACGTTGGGCAGACCGCCATCAAAACTGCTGAGCGCATTGATGAAGCAATGGGCGGTGTCTTGTTTATTGACGAAGCCTATGCCTTATCGATTAGCCGCGGCGGAAGTGATTTTGGCGATGAAGCCATTCAGACCTTGCTTAAACGTATGGAAGACCACCGGGGACGCTTCTTCGTATTCGTGGCGGGCTATCCGGACAATATGGAAGCCTTCCTGAAGGCCAATCCGGGGCTGAATTCCCGCTTCGACAAGATCCTTAAATTTGAGGACTATAATCCAAAGGAACTGCACCGCATTGCTTTGCAGATGCTGAGCGAAGAAAGTGTGGTGCCTTCACCGGAAGCCGAGGAACACCTGAGGAGTTACCTGACCTTTCTCTACGACTACCGGGACAAATACTTTGGCAATGCCCGCACTGTGCGCAATGTAGTCAATGAAGCTATCAAGAACCACAACCTGCGTTTAGCTGCCCTATCACCTGAGGTGCGGGCCAATACTCCGCCTAATTTGCTGACCTACGAAGATGTGGAGCCTTTCAAACTTGATAAGAGCAGCTTTGTTTTCAATAAGAAGTCCATCGGCTTTAAGCGTGGGGAAGGATAGGCGCTATTGTTGTCCCTACTTCTTTCTCTGGCGCGTTGACTTGCATTTTTACCGGGTATAGGGTAAATAGTGCATGGGCTCAGGCATAAGCTTCACTTTGAGTTAACATTAATCTCCGATATTGCAGAACACTAGATTCAGCGCAGCCATCCAAAAATAAAAAATAAGCGATACATCCATGCTAAACCAACAAAATCCCACCCAAACCCAAGCCTGGAAAAAACTGGAAGCCCACTTTGAACAGGCCCGAGATGCACAAATGAAGCAACTCTTTGCTGATGATCCGGACCGTTTCAACCGGTTTTCGATTCAGTTTGAGGATATTCTGGTGGACTTTTCTAAAAACCGGATCACCGACGAGACCCTTCAGTTGCTGCTTGAGTTAGCCAAAGAGTGCAAGCTGCAGGATGCCATTGAGCAGATGTTTACCGGCGCACCGATCAATGAAACGGAGGGCCGGTCCGTACTGCACATTGCCCTGCGCAACCGCACCAATCTGCCCATTATGGTAGACGGGAAGGACGTCATGCCTGAGGTCAATGAGGTACTGGGCCGTATGGAAACCTTCGCCAATCAGATGGTGAGTGGGGAAAGGCTGGGGTTTACGGGCAAGCCGCTGCGCACGATTGTCAATATCGGCATCGGAGGATCCGACCTTGGTGCAGTGATGGTCACTGAAGCGCTGAAGCCCTACTGGAAGCCGGGTATGCAGGTACACTTTGTGTCCAACGTCGATGGCACCCACATGGCAGAGACCCTGAAGCAGTGCGATCCGGAGACGACACTCTTTATGATTGCCTCCAAGACTTTCACTACTCAGGAAACGATGACGAATGCCCGCACGGCGCGCTCGTGGTTCCTGGAAGCCGCAGGCAATGAAGAAGAAGTGGCAAAACACTTCGTAGCGATTTCCACGAATGCGGATGGCGTGAAGGATTTTGGTATCGCGCCAGAGAATATGTTTGGTTTCTGGGACTGGGTCGGCGGCCGCTACAGCCTGACTTCTGCAATTGGGCTGCCCATAGCCTGTACTATTGGTTTTGATCATTTCCGGCAACTGCTGGAGGGCTTCCACTCGATGGACCTTCACTTCCGGGAAACCGAGCTGGACAAAAATCTGCCAGTGCTGTTGGCGTTGATTGGGATTTGGTACAACAACTTTTTTGGAGCAGAGTCGGAAGCGATTTTACCATATGACCAGTACCTCCACCGCTTCCCGGCCTATTTCCAGCAAGGCAATATGGAAAGCAATGGTAAATATGTGGACCGAAGTGGGCAGCCTGTGGATTATCAGACCGGGCCGATTATCTGGGGTGAGCCTGGGACCAACGGACAGCATGCGTTCTACCAGCTCATCCATCAGGGTACGAAGCTGATCCCCTGCGATTTTATTGCACCAGCTATTTCCCATAATCCTATCGGAGACCATCATGCCAAGCTCTTGTCTAACTTCTTTGCCCAGACGGAAGCCCTGATGATGGGCAAATCCGAAAATGAGGTCAGCGCAGAGTTGGAAGCAGAGGGGAAGACTCCTTCTGAAATTGAGCAGCTGTTGCCATTCAAAGTTTTTGAAGGCAATCGCCCCACTAATTCTATTTTGCTCAAAAAATTAACGCCGCGTAGTTTGGGAAGTCTTATCGCGCTGTACGAGCATAAGATTTTCACGCAAGGCATCATCTGGAATATTTTCAGCTTTGATCAATGGGGCGTGGAGCTCGGCAAGCAGCTGGCTAAGAAAATCCTTCCCGAGCTGGATGGGGCCGAGGATGTCAGCAGTCATGATGCCTCCACCAACGGGCTGATCAATGCCTGGAAAGAAATGCGCGAATAATCGGGAGTCGATTTATCCTTTTACGGTGCAGCATATGCTGCGTGCTGAGACTGAATGACCTGTTGGTTTTTCTGCGCTACGACGCTTGCCGGTGCTGCACCGATAGAAATCGGGTCAAACTGTTTGGCAATTCTGGCTCAATCCAATAGTCAATTTGGCAAGAAATGCTATATTCGTTTCGAACCAGGACGTAAGCATTTCTATGGATAAGCATTACAAGATGGCTGTATTAGGCCCTATTCCCTTTGACCACATTACCACGAGCAAAAACCGGGTGATTGAAAAGTACGGATGCGCCACGCATACCGCAATTGGGGCTGCTGCTCTGCTGGGTCAGCAGGGTGAAGTGGTGCCCGTTACGCATGTCCGAAAGAGAGACGAGCCACAGGTAAAGGCATTGCTGGAGCGGTATTCCAATATCAGCACAGAAGGCGTCTACGCCCATTTAGATCAGGGAGACGTCATTCAGCTTCGGTTTGTAGATCAGAACAACCGTCTGGAGAAGCAAACGGCGTTTATGCCGCCCATCCGGCCGGAAGATGTGGAGCCCTTTCTGGACAGTGATGTATTTGTAGGCGTTCCAATTTCTGATTATGAAGTGCCATTGGAAACCCTGCGGTTCATCAAGGAAAACCGGAAGCCGGATGCGCTGACCATCTTCGATGCGCACGGACCAACCACAGCGGTAACAACTCAGGGGGACCGGGTACGCCGCTTCTGGATAGAGCGTGACCTGTGGCTGCCGTATATCGATATTCTGAAAATGAATATTGAGGAGGCGGGGTGCAGCTGGTTCAGCAAAGAGTATAAGCCAGAAGACCTTCAGCAACCTTATCAAGACCTGTCCGAAAAAGATATGGCGGATTTCGCTCAGCACAGCCTTGAACGAGGCGTGAAAGCAGTAATCATTACCCTCGACTCCAGAGGTTGTATGGTGTACTCCATGCCCGGCGGGCAGTTTAAAGCTGAATTTGTCCCTTCTATCCCGGTAGCTGAAGTCATTGATACCACGGGCTGTGGCGATTCCTTCGCAGGAGGGCTGGCTTACGGTCTGCTGCGCGATCGGATGGATTACGTGCGGGCAGCGCAGTTTGCCAATGCGCTGGGGGCTATGCGGACACAGGGTACCACTTTTGAGGTATTCAAGTCGCTGCCTGATACGGAAGCGATGCTGCGGCAGCACTACGAAGCGAATGCGCGCCTATGAACCTGGCAAAACAGATGCTGCACTACCTGGCTGATGCCTGTGGGGTAGACCACCCAAAACAGCAGCATTTTTTGCTGGCCGTGAGTGGAGGGGAAGACTCGGTGGTCATGGCGCACTTATTTGCGCAAACTGGCTTGTCTTTCGGCATAGGGCATTGCAATTTCCAGCTACGCGGCAAAGCTGCTGATGAGGATGCCGCATTTGTGGAGGGCCTGGCCCGGCAGCTCGATTGCCCGTTCCACCAAACCACTTTCGATACGGTCGCTGTTGCAGAACAATCATCTGTTTCCGTACAAATGGCGGCCCGGGAGCTGAGGTACGAATGGCTGGAGGTCATCCGGGAAACCTCAGGGTATGACTATATAGCCACGGCTCATCACCTCACCGACGCTGTAGAGACACAGATCTTTCATCTGGTTCGGGGCACAGGCCTGAGGGGGCTGTTGGGTATCCCTCCGCGCAATGGGCAGGTGGTCCGGCCCCTGTTGTTCGCTAGTCAGTCTGCACTATCCGATTATCAGGAGACTCAGGGTTTGGCTTACAGGGAAGATTCCAGCAATGCGGAAACCAAGTACACCCGCAATTTTATTCGCCACCGTGTCCTGCCAGCCTTCCGGGAGCTTAACCCAAGATTGGAGCAGTCGCTGGGGGAGAACATGCAGCGGTTTCGGGAGTCGCTTTTCCTGATGGAACAAATGCTGAACCGGATTGAAGAAGCTGCCAAAACTCAGGATGGCGACCGAATATTATATCAGTTGGATGCACTCAAAGCTTTTGCTCCGGCTTTGCCCACTGTGCTCTTTGAGTTGTTGTCGCCCTTTGGCTTGAACACCACACAGGCGAATGACCTTGCCTCTGCAATCCACGAAGGGCAACCGGGCAAGATTTTTATAACCCCAACCCACGAGATAGCGCTGGCCGCGGAGGTGTTGGAAGTCGTAGCTAAAAGGGAAACAGGGCCACAGTCACTGATTATTGATAGGGACGCGGAACAGCTGCCGTTTCCCGGCGGATACCTGTATTTCCAGTTGTTGGAAAAGGTGCCGGAGACCTTCTCTGCAGACTCCAAAATAGCCTACTTCGACTTCGAAACACTGGCATTTCCGCTGACCCTGCGCAAATGGCAGGCAGGCGATCATTTCCAGCCCTTTGGGATGGGCGGGAAGCACCAGAAAATTCAGGATTACTTTAGCAACCATAAATTCACCCGGGCGGAGAAAGCCGCTACCTGGATTTTGGTGGATGCAAATGGTAGCATACTGTGGTTGGTTGGGCACCGGAGCAATCATGCCAACCGGGTACGTTCCTCGACACGGCAATGCCTGAAGGTGAGCGTTCTAACGGATTAAAGCTTGTCTTTAAAGCGCTCAATTTTTCGTCGGTCCCGTTTGGTAGGCCGACCGGCACCCTTGTCACGGAATTCGGTTTTGCCCTTGCCTACAAACCACTCGTTGTACTTGTTGAGTTCTTCCTCAGGTGTCAGATCTTCGTAGCAGGTTTGGGCGATAGGCGCACCTACGCGCTTGCGAATTAGGTCCACCGCCTTATACTGTAAGTTGAAACCATTTTTCTTGACGGTAAGTTGGTCGCCCCGCTGAATCAGCTGAGAGGGCTTAGCCACTGAATTATTAACCTGAACCTTACCGGATTTGCAGGCATCTGTGGCCTGAGTGCGCGACTTGAAAATCCGGACGCTCCACAGCCACTTGTCTACACGTACTTTCTCAATATTCGACATAGATTCCTCAGTTAAATCGGCAGAGGCGGGTATTGCATGTTCAATGCCTCTAGTCGTTCAACTAACGTTTTGACCACGATATAGTTCCGGTACCAGCGCTTGTCTACCGGCACGATCGTCCAGGGGATACGGCTCTCATTGATGGCGTACTCGTAGTACTTCCGGTAGGTATCCCAGTGCTCGCGCTCCTTCCAGTCATTGGGGTTGTGTTTCCAGTGCTTTTCGGGCTCGTCAATGCGCTCTTGTAGTTCTTCCTTTTGCTGTTCGTAGGACAGGTGGAGATAGAATTTGAAGATGTGGGTATTGTTGTCAAAGGCGAGAAGCTCCTCAAAGGCGTTAATGGCAGCCATACGCCGGTGGGCGTGTTCATCATCAATCCAGCCATGCACTCTTTGAATGAGAATGTCTTCGTAGTGCGACCGGTTGAAGACCTGAATCATGCCCTTGGGGGGTACCTGCTTGTGGACCCGCCAGAGGAAATCGTGGGCGAGCTCTTCATCGGTAGGCTTTTTGAAGCTGTATACGTTTAGGCCATGCGGATGGCAATCTTTGAAGGTGTGCTTCACTGCGCCATCCTTTCCACTGGCATCCATGCCCTGAAAGATGACCAACACGCTGTGTTTTTGCTCAGCATACAGGACTTTTTGCAGGTCGCCCAGGCGTTCCTGTAGTTCTTTCGTCTTATCTTCGATGTCGTCCCGGTCCAGGTCGTCGGGCGGTGTTGTAGGGATTTCGCTTAGTCTGATCATGAACTGAGTGTTTATCGCTCCGGCATGAAAAGCCAGAGCAGCACATATACCAATAAGCCAGGAAAAGCTGCACTTAACACAGAAAGCAGCACATAAAAAAGGCGCACATTCGTAGGGTCCCAGCTGTAGTAGTCGGCAATGCCTGCACAAACGCCTCCTATGACGGCCTGGTCTTTCCGCTTCATTAATTTTCGGTTGGGCATATGGCTTGTTAAGTTTTAAGAATGGGTAAGATAGGCAGTTCCTGCAAAAAAGAAAAGCCCTGCGGTACAAGGCTTTTGGCGTTTAATTTTCCTGAGCTTCTTTGAGCTGAGCTTTAGCGTCGCGCCGAAGGACGCGCTGTACGGCATAAAACTCCCGGTGCGAAGGAATATAACCTCCACGTTTCCAGTGCTCGATCATACGTTGAGCGTCCTCTGGAGTGAGCTTTTTCAGTGGAGCTTCCTCTAGGATTTCCATATTGTAATTAGTGGTATTTTGAGTGTCCAGAGAAGGGTGGGGGGCTCTTCTTTTCTCTTGCTTTTGTTGTTGTTGATGCGTTAATCCGTATACGATAGCGACCATCAAACCCGCTATTCCTGCTACGAGGTATTCCATTAAAAAGTTAATTTATGTCATCGATAATCAACAATAGAACGTAATATGGCGGCGATATGTTTTGCTTACTGTTTTGATTATGAATGGATTGTGCTTTGCTAACGACGGCTGAACCACTTAAAGGTATAGGGGAAAGGGTTATCGGCATCGGCTTCGTGCGGTTCTTGTTGGGTCAACTCCCAGTCTTCAGCACTGAACGCTGGAAAGAAGGCATCTCCGTTTTCGACCTGTGTGTGAATGTCCGTAAGGATCAGCTCGTCGGCATAGGGTAGGGCCTGCCGGTAGATTTCTCCGCCCCCAAGCACGCAGAGCCGGGGCACTTGCTTTTGCCGGGCCAGGGCTATACCTTCTTCCATACTGTGGGCAACTGCTCCACCGGGGCCGGCTTTGTAATTTTCCCGCCGTGTGATGACCACAAATTGTTTATCCTTAAAAATGGTAGTGCCCTGATTGGACTCGTAGGATTTCCGGCCAGACAGGAGGAAACAGCCTTCGATTTCGTTTAGGAAAAAAGCTTCATCTGCGGGCATAGACCAGGGCAGTCCTCCATCTTTACCGATAACCCCGTTCTCTGAACGGGCAGCTATTATTACGATTTTCATGATTTTTTTCGTTTTCGGTCCAGCCAAATGTACAAGCCGTAGAGGAGTATTCCAATACCGCCCAGCCAGTAAAGCCCGGTTTTGAGTTGGTCCAGGTCCCGGGTGAAGTAGGCGATCCCCAATGCCAGTGGTGTGATGCCTGCAAGGGTAGCCAGCAAATAGGGCACAAAGCGCATCCCCAATAAACCGGCAATAATACTGATGGCATCTGTGGACAGGAAAGGGGAGAGGCGAAACAGTACCACTGTCCCAAAACCATATTCTTCCAGGGCTTCAGAAATTTCCTCCTCTTTTTCCTTCCCTATAAAACGCTCCCGGGCCTGCGCTCCAAACACCCGGCCAATCCAATACCCAATGCCCGAAGCCACAGTGACGGCGACTATAGAAATAATCACACCCCAAACCGGTCCGTAGCCAATTGTCGCTACAACCATAGGCAGCCAGCTGGGGAAGATGATTAGGAACATTTGCAGGACCATGAACAAAATGATGGCGATGGGGCCCCATATCCCGAACTGTTCAAACCATTTTGCCAGTGCGGCTTCATCACCCGCCTTCGCCAGCCGGAATCCCTCATTGACGGTTTGCTGTACTGAAGGTGAGGCAAAGTAAAGCACGACCAGGCTGCCTAGTAGCAACAGGGTGAGAAAGGAGGCGGTAACTTGTGTTCTTTTCAAAGGCTTTTATGTAAAAAAAGCGCTCGTCGTTGTTGATGTTCGAAGGAGGGCAAAATGAAAACGGGCAGATGCTCCGGAGAACACCTGCCCGTATCTGTCAGGCGATAAGACATCGCCTAATCAAAATGACTTACTCAAAGGAGTATTCGCCAGTCAGCACGTTGAAACGTACCGTGTAATTACCCGCGGTAACGGGGATATTCGGTCCATCCTGTGTGCCGATGCCACTTGGGAAATCACCAGCTCCCCAGTTTACGCCCCAGTCATTATTCAGGCGGAATTTGGCCTCACCATCCGTCAGTTCGATATTCACGGTTTGAACGGAAGGCTCGGCAGGATCAGGCATCATATCTGTATCTGCGTCCCAGCCATCAGGCGTGGAGTCACCAATGATGCCAACTGAAGCTGCCTCAAAGCTGTATTCACCTGTTTCAGGGTTGAACGTTACCTGGTAGAGGCCAAAGGTAACCGGGATGTTAGGCCCGTCCTGTGTACCGGTGCCACTTGGGAAGTCAGTAGCGCCCCAGTTGACAGCCCAGTCGTTATCAGCGCGAAACTTCGCTTCACCGTCCAGCAGGCCGATGAGGATGGAGTAGGTACCGTCACCGTTGTCTGTCATAGGCGTTTCTGCATCCCAGCCACCGGGTGTAGCGTCGCCAATGATACCAATGGACTCAAATCCGCCACCGCCACCAGTGCCCAGGAATTCCATAGTGTACTCCAGGGTAGCGTCGTTGAAGGTGATTTTGTAAATGCCAGGGTCGCCCATGAACATAGTGTTGTTGCCAAACTCTTCGGCTACACCATCACCATCTGCATCACCGAAGTTTTTGCCCATGAAGTTGGGCATTTCAGCAAATTTGAACTCATCGCCTTCTGCCAGTTCCACTTCAGCCAGTTCCCAGGTGTTGTCGCCCGTGAGCTGGAAGCGGAATTCGTCCCCGTCAAAGTTGTTGAAGGTACCGAGCAGGTAAAGACCGGAGAGGTTGGTGGCAAACTCAACAGCCGGACGTACCGTGTACTCCAGGGTTTCGTCGTTGAAGGTTACGGTCACTTCACCGGAATAACCACAAGCGGTATTGCCGTTGCCGCCGCTGAGGTTACTTTCCATGAAGTTGTTGCAATCGGTGTCGCCCCAGTCCTCATCACACCAGTCCAGGCAGTTTTTGAATTTCCACTCGTCGCCGAGCAGGTCAATACCTGAAATTTCCCAGGTGTGGTCCGCGACGAGGGTCATCGCATCACCGCCCCATCCATTGAAGCCACCGGCAATCCACATTTCATCATGGTTGGCCGCGAACGGCAGCAGCGAAATTTCAAAGGACGTGCTTCGGTTGGTGGTCTGCCCCTTAGCATCCGAAACCGTGATATTCATATTGTAGATGCCTGCGCCAAGCTGTTCGGCAGGCACTGCAAAATCGGCACCAGGCACCACGATACTGTCGCGGGTACCTGTCACTGCCTGAGTGGCATCGGCAAGGGTGTTGCCAAATTCATCCAGCAGCTGCACAGAGATTTCGGAAAGAGGCGAAGACTCACCATCTGCCACGATGACTTTCAGGTCGAAGTTGCCAACTACAATCTTGCTGTTGTTGGCCGGAGTGATGGAAACAATACCGGGCGCGAAGTCCGTCAACGCTTCCACGTCGATCTCATCCTTGGTACAGCTAAAGGCAACGAGCCCCGCCAAAACCAGGATGGAAGATATTTTAAGAAAATTTTTCATGTCTTAATCTGATTGAAAATTTGATAAATTTTCGAATGGTCCGGGGCTGCAAGTGCAGCCCCGGATTGTTTTTTAGTAGCCTGGGTTTTGGTCCAGGCTTGGATTGGCCAGCAACTCTTCCGCTGGAATAGGGTAGAGGTTGCGGAATTCAGCCGTAGTTTGTCCTTCGGCTATCCCTCCTTTCCATGCCCATACCCCTTCTTCTGTGTACTTACCGAAACGGATCAAATCTGTGCGCCGGTGACCTTCCCAGTACAACTCACGAGCCCGCTCATCCAAAATGAAGTCAAGGTTCAGATCAGCTTCTGAAATATTGCCCGCTTCATTATCATAAGCACGCAGGCGTAGTTGATTGATTAAGGTTGTTGCAGTGGCCAGGTCACCGTTGGTAGCGCCCCGAAGTACAGCCTCTGCATACATTAGGTGTACGTCTGCAAAGCGGAATAAGGGATAATCCGTATCTACGAATGTAACACTGCTTCCTGCAACTCCATCAGAAGTGATATTCTGATATTTTGGAGAAGCATACCCATTGGTGAATTCATCCAGCGCTTCGATCGCCTTGGTTTGACCTTCTGTGAAGAAGATGGCACGTTCATCAATGTTGCCTGTTTCATCCGGGTATAAGTCCACCAGTGAAGGTGTGGTTCTCAGACCGCCCCAAGCACCAGATACTCCATACTCTGTATCAGTCATTGCACCGCCAAGAGCCGCATGTACAAGGTAGGTTGTTCCACCAAAAGTCTGAGTAGCTTCACCGTCAAAATTGACAGCAAAGATGATCTCTGGTGAGGTGTGATTATCGGCCAGGAAGTTGTGCTGATAGTTTTCAGCAAGCGAGTAAGTTCCTGATTCGATAATTTTATTGCAAGCCTCGACACACTCATTGTAGGCTGCCCGGCCGCTGTATACCTCAGCGTTCAAGTACAATTTTGCCTGAAGCATCCACAGTGCTGCGCGGTCTGCGCGGCCGTAAGGAGCTGTGCCCGGATCGAGCATATCGGCTTCGATTATTTGAAGCTCATCGACCAGGAAGGTATAAATATCGGCTGCACTAGCTTGTGAAGGTGCACTACCACCTACCAACTGATCCTCTGTGTAGAAGGGGATGTTGCGGAACAAGTCAATACCGTGCCAGTAGCTAAGGGCACGGAGGAAGCGAGCTTCAGCGCGGAATGCAGGCATTTGGGCACGTACTTCCTCACTTACGCCACGTTCTTCGAGCTTCTCAGGGGTAGATTCCCTCAAGAACTCATTTGCTAGAGAAACCTGGAAGAAAACCCGGGAGTACATAGCTCTCACGAATTGATTGTTACTTCCCCATTGCTGTGTAACAATATCGGGAAGACCTTCGTCATTCCAGCCGATTACGGCCTCGTCAGTAGGCAAAGTCTGCAATTGCCAGTACTGGCGCAAGTAACTGGAAAAACCTTCATCCGGAATAGTTTTGATATCCGGGTTGCCTGCAGGCCCTTGCTGCCCGGTTACGGCCAAACCAGCATAAAGCCGTGCTAAAAAACGCTGGTAGGCATCCTCCTCACCGAAGAAAACATCAGGGATGAGGTCGTTGCGTGGAGTAACATCCAAATCAGTACAGGCAGACATAGCCAGCACCAGCGCAACTAATGATATATTAATGATCTTTCTCATGGATCAAGTTCTTTTTAATCAAAAAATTAAAGACCAAGGCTTACACCAAAAATGAAACCAACTGGCCGTGGATAAGGCGCGTTGTCAATGCCGTCAACTCCTACTTCAGGGTCCAGTCCACTGTATTCCGTGAATACGAGTGGGTTGGTAGCTGTGACATAAGCACGCAAGCTACTAATGCCGCGCTTTGGCAGGAACGTGTAACCAAGCGTGATGTTATCCAGGCGCATGAACGAAGCATCCTCTATGTAATAGTCTGAGAAGTACTGTGGGTTCTCAAATTGAGTTACCAAAGCTGATTCATGCAGGTTGCTTACAAAGCCAGGCAGGACTCCAATTCTGTCGAAGTGCCCCCGGTTTGATGCGTTGTTGTTGTAAATATAATTACCTACTGCTCCACGAATCGTCAGCGCGAGGTCAAAACCTTTATAACTCATATTTGAGGTCAGGCCATAAATGATATCGGGAGCTGGTGACTTGAAAATACGGCGGTCCAGCTCGTTAATAATGCCATCACCGTTTTGGTCTACGTACATTTGAATGTCATCTGCTGCAGATACCGGAGTGCCATCGTCATTGAGTACGTGCTCGTAAACGAAAAAGGCATTGATTTCTTCATCTTCCCGGATCAGCTGAATGTTATTGCCCACTGCACCAGCAATGCCTCCCCGTGGAATACCAGCAGATCCACCAATATTACCCAGATCGATTACTCTGGTTCGGTTATAGGCTACGTTACCATTCAGGTCCCAGTTAAAGTCCTTTCCTGCTACGGCTACAGCGTTCAGGCTAAGCTCCACACCACTGTTTTCGACTTCACCCACGTTTGTAGTGATCCTATCGGTGAGGTTGGTACCGGCGGGCACGTTAACCTCAATAAGAAGCTCATTGGTCCGCTGTACATAGTATTCGAGTGAACCGCTAATCCGCCCATTGGCAAAGCCGAATTCAAGACCGGCATTGATGGAAGTCGTTTCTTCCCACTGCAACCCGCTATCATAGGCATTTGGGCGTGCCGTGCTGACGAAAATCGGGTTTCCATCGTTATCTACACCGATCTGATATTGTGCACGTTGGTCACTGAATGTATACTGAGGTATATATAGATAATCAGCAATCTCCTGATTACCCACTACGCCGTAACTTACACGGAATTTCAGGTCGGAGAAAATATTATTCAGTGAACTTGCCCAGTCTTCCTGAAGCACCCGCCAGGCCACAGCTGCAGATGGGAACAACCCCCAGCGGCTTTCCGGGCCGAAGCGGGTGGAACCGTCACGGCGAAGGGTTGCTGTCAGCACGTAGCGCTCGTCAAAGCTGTAAATCGCACGGCCCCAGAAGGAGATCAGGCGGTTTTCGAAAATACTGTTGAAAGGGAAAGTCTCTTCTGCCTGATCCGGACCGTTTACTCCAAACTGATTAGTCGAAAGGTCCTGAGCGGTGAATCCGGTATACTCTTCGGTAAAGTCTTGATACGAATAACCCAATGTGAGATTCAGCCGGCTTCTTTCTGCCAGTTGCCGCTGGAACTTTAAGTAAGCATCAAAAAGGTAATTAGTCCGGGTATAATCCTCCAGGTTGACCAAACCAGCAAAATCAGATCCAGTAATTGTATTAGTGTAGGTTGTAGGTTCAAAGCGGTTTCGGCTACCTTGGTTTACATCAAAGCCAACCGTTGTTTTGAACGACAATCCCTCAACGAGGTCATCCAGTTTGTATTCCAGGTCAAGGTTGCCAAGGGTACGGAAAGATTGGCCCTGGTCCTGACGCTGTTCAATTGCAGAAACCGGGTTACGTGGTGCCAACGGATTGCCATACTCATTATAGCCGGCGAAAGCTTCATTGGCAGGGTCAAAAACTGGCTGTGTAGGGTCGAAGTCCCATGCTGCACCTATGCCCGGATCAAAAATATCTTTTGTTCTGGCGCCACGAACATTTGTATTTAAGATCAGCTTGTCATCAAAGAATTTGTGGTTGTAGTTCATACCAAAGCTCACACGCTCTGTTTCAGAGGTACGTACAATACCTTCCAAATTTTGATATCCGGCAGAGATACGGTAGCCACTGTTCTGACCACCACCACTAATGCTAAGGTTGTGGCTTTGACCATAGGCAGTACGGAGCACTTCGTCAAACCAGTTGGTGTTAGCGTTGCCCAATAAATCAAGGCGGTTTGGCTCTGCAAAGGTAACTACTCTGCGGAAGTTGTCGGCATCAAGCATGCCAGGTTCGCCACGAATTTCGTTCATGGTAACATACCCGTCATAATTAACTTGAGGGCGGCTGCCAGCCTCTCCTTTCTTGGTCGTAATAACAATAACACCGTTCGCACCCCGTGAACCGTAGATTGCTGTCGCAGAGGCATCTTTTAGTATAGTGAAAGACTCAATGTCGTTAGGATTGAGAAAGTTCAGTGGATTTCTTCCACCTGCGAAACCTTCATTGTCGATGGGAATGCCATCAATAACGTAAAGCGGCTCGTTACTGGCGTTGATGGATGTACCACCCCGGATACGAATGGCGGATCCACCACCTGGGGAACCATCGCCTGGTGAAATTTGTACACCTGCCACTTTACCTGAAATCAGTTGTTCAGGCGAAACAATGGCACCGCGGTTAAAGTCTTTCGTTTCTACTTTCGCGACTACCCCGGTCGCATCTTCCTTGCGCACCGAGCCATAACCGATGACCACCACTTCCTCCAACACTTCGGCATCTTCGCCCAGTTGGAAGTCAAGCGTAACGGTTTCTCCGTCTCTTACGGTAATGGTTTTAGTAAGGTCTCCGTATCCAGTATAGGATGCCCGGAGTTGCTGTTCGCCGGCCGGCACATTTTCGAGGACGTAGTTACCGTCAAAGTCGGTAGCCGTTCCCCGGCTGCTGCCCACCAGCAGAATGGTAGCCCCGATCAGGGCCTCGCCATTTTCGTCGATCGCTTGGCCTTGTACTGTACCCTGAGCATACCCCTGTTGGACCAGGAGCAGCGCAGCTGCCAATGCCACGACCAATCGCAGAATGTTTTTCATAAGAGCTACAATTTAATTTTGGTTGTATGGTAAGTTTAGATTACCCGTGTCAATTTTAGTGTACACTTTACACTAATTCAATAGTTTGAGTGGTAGGCGTAAATCTCTGAAAACTTGGTATTTGTTGTTTTTTAGTAACAGTAAGCAGTGGGGGTTAATGTAGTTTTTATACCAAGTCCTTCGGCAAATATATCCCTTGATTCGTAATTGCCCTATTTAATTTTGGAATAAATTTGAGCAAAACCCGACTTTCGTGAACCATTTGCTAAGTTTTCTGATTACAATTGATTGTTTGTTTCGATAACCACAAAAGAAATCAACTTGCCTGTGGTGTACGATGATCTTCGTCACCCTTTGGCTTTTTCCACTTTGATCTTTATCATTTGAGTTGAACGCAGGGGCAGGCAGGGGCCCGCCACGCTCTCGGAGGGGCGACCATACAGCAAGCACGGAGACCATGCTTTGGGATACAACAGTCCTGTCGGCGAGAATTAAACCGCGGGGTCAACCTTTAGCCGGTCAATCATTTTGTTCAATTCGATAAAACAGCGCCCGGTCAGCACGGCATCTTCCAGCGCGTTGTGCTCTTCGGTTTCACGCTCCAGATTGAAATAAGCGGCAATAGCGGTGAGGCTTTGGCGCTCCGGCACGGCTTCTCCGGCGGCTTTGAAAATTGGGAACAGCGCGTGGGTCAGGGACTGCATGTCCAGCATGTGGTAGCTGAAGGGCCAGCGGCGGTTGATGATGCCGTAGGCGGCGCGCAGGAAAGCGAAGTCATTGACGATGCCCAAGCCCGAAATCATAGTGTGCCGCAGCGCCCGGCTGTTATCAAAGGGGTCCGGCTTGAGCTTTCTCAGCCCCAGCATCCAGGCTTCAAATTCAGGCAGGACATCATCCAGCATAGGCGCATCCTTTAACTGTTCAAGGCTGATGCCGTGGACTTCTTCGGAGGGTTTAGAGAACGCTTCCTCGTTTTCCGGGTATACGTAGGATTGATACCTGCCCAGTTCCATCCAGTTATCGGTGTAAAGCACCGCACCGATTTCGATAACATCGTGATAGCTCGGGTCGTCGCCCGACATTTCGAGGTCAATTACCAAATATTCCATATTGAGGTTTGTTGGGCTAAAATAAGGGATTTTTGCCGCTTTGAAAGCATACCTGAGGCGATTGGAGGAAAAATTTTGAGAACTATATATGGCAGGCTGATTTGTAAACGCTAATTTTGCATGCATTCTGAAGCAGGGAGGCCAGATTAAGGCAGACCTGCTTTATTGATTCAAATTTAAATTGCAGATAATGGGACGCGCATTTGAATACCGTAAAGAGCGGAAAATGAAGCGCTGGGCCAATATGGCCAAGACTTTCACGCGTATCGGCCGGGAGATTGCTATCGCTGTTAAGGAGGGTGGGGCGGACCCTGAGTACAACCCCCGCCTGCGTCTGGCTATACAGAATGCCAAGACGGCTAATATGCCTAAGGCTAACGTCGAAAATGCCATCAAAAAGGCGACTTCAAAGGATGCAGAAAACTACGAAGAGCTGGTTTACGAAGGGTATGCCCCACACGGTGTAGCCCTCATGGTGGAAACGGCAACGGACAACCCCACCCGCACCGTAGCCAGTGTCCGCCACATCTTCTCCAAGTACGGGGGCAACCTGAGTACCTCCGGCTCGGTTGACTACATGTTCTCCCGCAAGGCCAACTTCAAAGTCAAAGCCGAAGGGCAGGACAAGGAGGAACTGGAGCTGGACCTCATTGATTTTGGCCTGGAAGAACTGAAGCAGGAAGAAGATAAAATTGTCCTGGTCTGCGCTTTTGAAGATTACGGCAACCTCCAGAAAGGTATCGAAGAATTCGGGCTGGAAGTGACGGAGTCAGAACTGGTCCGCATTCCCAGTCATTATAAAGAGCTTACAGACAGCGAAGTAGAGGATGTCATTAAGCTAATCGAAATCATGGAAGACGATGACGATGTCAACGCGGTCTTCCACAACATGAAAGAAGACTAATGGAATTTTACAAAATCAACCGCACGGCACTTGTCGTGAAGCCCAAGCCAGCTCTGATCGAGTGGGCCAATGAAGTTTTTCCGGAACAGCCCCTTGATTACGCTGATATGGACCAGCACGATGAAGCGGATATTTTTCTGTTGCCAGATTTCGAAGATGTGGAGGATATCCTTTCTCATCTTAAAGCCAATGTGGAGGACCTGCTCAGTGTTCTGCTGGAAGGCTGGAGCCTGGACGAGAACGATTGGCCGGAGACCCTGGACTGGGCGCTGTTTGAGCGGTTTTACGACTACCATATTGAAACGATGGTGACGGATACCATCGAGGAGGATTAAAAAACGGGCTGGGTTCAGCCTGCTGCATACTTCAGGAACATACAGGGCTCTTTAGGGAGCTGGCAACTATTTTGGGTTAATGACGGATCGAGCAAGGGTTTGGGCTAGCCGCAAGGGGCTAACTGTTTTATTTTGTTGTGTTTTCAGCAGCTTAGCTATAGGGCAGGCGTCAGAAGGGCTGGATATCCGTTCTGCTGCAACGCCCATACGGCTGGACGGGGTGCTGGATGAAGCAGCCTGGGAAAATGCCGGGGTGGCGACTGATTTCTACCAAAACTTCCCGTTTGATACCTCCTACGCTGAACTGGATACGGAAGTCCGTGTCACCTTCGATGAGACAGCCCTGTACATTGGTGCGGTCATTTATCAGTCACAGGAAGATTACATCGTCACCTCCCTGCGCCGGGACTTTGAACTTGGCCCTTCTGATGAATTCGCTGTCAATATTGATCCCTTCCAGGATAAAATCAATGGTTTCCATTTCGCTGTTACACCTTTGAATGTGCGCCGGGAGGGCCTCATCGATAACGGCAACAGTATTTCCACCGACTGGGATAATAAATGGTACGCCGAGGTGTCCAATCACCCGGAGTACTGGGTGGTGGAAATGGCGATCCCTTTCAAAACACTGCGTTACAAACGATCTGAAGGGGCCAATCAGTGGCGGATTAACTTCAGCCGGATTTCTGTCAGGCAAAACGAACGTTCCACCTGGAATCCGGTGCCCCGGCAGTTTGGGATCAACAACCTGGCCTTCACCTTGCCCATGCGCTGGGCCACGCCACCGCCGAGCCCGGGCTTAAACGTTTCGCTTATCCCGTACGCTATTGCGGGTGTGGAGCGGGATGAAGAATTCCGGTTGCCTGCAGAGCGCAACTTTAATGCCGGTGGGGACGCCAAGATTGCCATTACCCCCTCCCTGAACCTCGACCTGACCTTTAATCCTGATTTCAGTCAGGTGGAAGTAGACCAGCAGCTGACCAACCTGAGCCGTTTTGAGCTCTTCTTTCCGGAACGGCGGCAGTTTTTTCTCGAAAATGAGGACTTGTTTGGCAAGTTTGGTTTCCCCAGCAGCCGCCCTTTCTTCAGCCGCAGGATTGGCCTGGCTCAGGGCACGCTTCGGCGTACCACAACCGATGGGGACGAGATCGAAGTGCAGCGCAGCTTCAACGTGCCGATTCTGGCGGGCGCCCGGCTCAGCGGTAAGCTGGACAATAACTGGCGGGTGGGCTTGCTGAATATGCAAACGGACGCTGTCTCTGATGCTGATCTCGCGCCTGCCAACTATTCCGTCGGTGTGCTGCAGCGAAAGGTCTTTGACCGGTCCTTCGTCGGTGCCATTTTTACCAACAAAGTGAACTACCGGCCTGACGGTGCGGGCGGTTATGAAGTCGACCCTGATGCTTTCAACCGGGTGGCAGGGCTGGAATACAATCTTTTTTCGAAGGATAACAAATGGGAAGCCGAAGCTTTCTACCACCGCTCTTTTACGAGTGATAATAATGTGGATGCGCAGGCTGCCGCCCTTTTTGTGGGCCATTATTTGCGCAACTGGCGGATCTTTTTTCCAACCCACTACATTGGGCGCAACCACGAAGCCGAGATGGGCTTTGTACCGCGCCGGGGCTTCCTGTCCACCTCACCGGGCATCACCCATTTGATCTTTCCGAAAAAGAAGTGGTGGGCGGAGCGGGTCATCGCTTTTGGGCTCAGCGCAAGGACAGAGTTTATTTTTAATCAACCGGACTATCAACTGACCGACCGGGAGCTGAGCGCAGGCGCATTTGTGGAATTTCCAGGGCAAAGCGAGCTTAGCCTGGACTATACAGAGAATTATACTTTCCTGTTCTTCCCATTTGACCCTACCAACACAGGGGGCGTAGAACTGCCGGAAGGGACAGATTATACTTATCCTACCCTTAACTTGAGCTACAGCTCGGATGTGCGCAAGGACTTTTACTATGGTGTGGAGGGCAGTTACGGGCGATACTTCAACGGGGATTTTTCCCGCCTTCGGTTTCAGTTGAACTACCGCTGGCAGCCTTTGGGTATCCTGGCACTGGATGCTACGTACACGGATATTCAATTGCCCCGCCCCTATAACGATGCCGGTATCTGGCTGGTGGGGCCACGGGCGGAGCTTTCCTTTTCCAGGAGTGTTTTCTTCAGTGTCTTTTTGCAGTACAACACTCAGGCTGACAACGTCAACATCAATACCCGTTTGCAGTGGCGCTTTAAGCCCGTATCGGATATCTTTCTGGTGTACACCGACAACTATTTTTCCGACCAGTTTCTGGCGAATCCGCGCGGTAAAAACCGGGCGATTGTGCTCAAAGCCACCTACTGGCTCAATTTGTAGCCGATTGGGTTTCGAGTTTCCAGCCTTCCGGGCGGGTATGTTTCCAGCGGCGGTGGCTCCACAGCCAGTATTCAGGCTTTTGGCGGATTTCCTCTTCCAGCAGCCGGGTGTGGGCTTCTGAAATGGCACCTGCGGGCAGGCTGGACGGGTCCTCAGAGATGACTTTGAACCGGACTTCATAATAGCCCCGCTTTACCTTATCGATGTAGCCAAACACAACGGGGTAGTTGTACTTTCGGGCGTAGGCCTCCGTGCCGAAAAGCACCGCTGTATCCTGGTTTAGAAACTCCGTCCAGTACGCCCGATTGGGATTGGAAGGGGCCTGGTCGGTGGCAAAGAGAATGATGCTTACCCCATGATCAGCCTCAAAGAACTCCCGGGTTTTACGGATGGAAACCATGTCCATCCCGAAACGACTTCGAGAGCCTGTGATTTTCTGATTGAAGAATTGGTCTTTCAGCGGTTTGTAAAGGCCCACAACCCGGTGTTTAATATACATAGGCATAGCTGTGGCGGTCATTTCCCAGTTGTTGTAGTGGCCGGCACAAAGGATTACGGGCTGCTGTTTTTCAAAAAAGGGATCAAGGACTTCCGGATTGACAATGACGCCCCGTTGTTTGATTTCTGCCTCCGGGATACTAAAGCAGCGCACTGCTTCCACCACAAGGTCGCACAAATGCCGGTAGTACTCCCGGGCGGTCCGGTCAATCTCTTCTGCTGATTTTTCCGGGAAGGATCGTTCCAGGTTGCCCAGGATCACTTTTTTGCGGAAGCCAAAAACCCGGAACAGCAGCCAGGAGAGGGCATCAGAAAAACGGTGCATTACGGGCAAAGGCACGTACGAGAGGGGCTTGATCAGCAAGTAAAACAGGATTATGTTCATATTATTCATCGATTCGTTAATGCCAGCCGTGCGATGAGCAGACTTTCAGTGGCGGCACAAAGGTAATATTAAACCATATACTGCGTTTTGCTTCAGGTTGCCTAACTTTGCGCCGAAAATGTAGAAAACCATACCATGAGCAGAAGCTACCTACTATCGCTTGCTTTGATTTTGCTGGGCTTTGCCGGAAAGGCACAGGAAGAGAATCTGGAGGTGATCCGGAGTACGGCCCTACCGTGGGGCAGCCCGGTCAAAAATATATTTGTTGATACCGATAATACCAAATGGGTGGCCAACACCCGGATTATTCAAAAAGTCAGTGGTGCCCGTTCTGCAGACCCTATCACGCTTCAGCCCGGAGAAATGGGCCTGTTCCAGTTTTCAGGCGGCAATGCCGACATCCGCTGGCAGCGGCAGGAGCTCACGGAAGCGATCGGGGATATCATAGACGAAGACAACTACATCACTGCCGCTTTTTACGATGAGGTCAATCAGGATATCTGGCTGGGTACTAGCCTGACCGGCGCCTACCGCCTGAAAAAAGAAAATGGCAAGTTGGTTTTCAAAGAGCAGTTGTCGATGGACAACACCAAACTGAGGTCCAACTTCGTTCATGAAATCGCTAAGGACGGGCCTGGCCGTATTTGGATTGCTACCAATGATGGCGCTTTGGTCGGCCGGGATGGCAAATGGGACCTGATTGAGAAGGGGCTAATCATTGAGTCTGTTGCTGTGGCGAATGGGGAAGTCTGGCTGATGGGCGACGGGCTGGTTGGAAAAGTAGACCGCAAGGACCGTTGGGAGCTTATCGATATCCCAACCGACGCAGTGGAAGGCAGCATCACCGATATTGCATTGGATGCGAAAGGCAGGCTCTGGATTGCTTCCCGCATCATTGCCTCCTACGACCCGACCAGTGGGGAAACCAGCACTTTTGGAGGAGCGGAAGAATATACCAGTGAATTTGCCAATTACCTGGCCGTTGACCTGGACGGTGCAGTCTGGATTGGTACAGAAGACAAAGGTGTCTACGTTATTCAAAAAGGCTCGTCTCTGGTTGCTACCGTAGAGCTTGTCAGCCCGGTCACCTGCAATGGGAATGGCTCAGATGGTGCCCTGCGGGTAAAAGTAACCGGCGGTGCTCCACCTTACACCTTCAACTGGAGCGGCAATGCAACAGGTGACAGCCCCGACCGTCTTACGCCAGGTACTTACCGCCTGACCATCACGGATACCAAGGGCAACAGCCGTTTGACGGATATCAGTGTCCCGGACCGCAGGGTTACCCTTCGGGCAGAGGCCCGCAGTGAGGTCAGTAGTGCTGGTGCTGCCGACGGGCAGGCAGAAGCAAGAACCACGGGAGGCATGCCCCCCTATAAATATGCCTGGGACAATGGAGAGACAACACCCATCGCCATGCAGTTGTCAGAAGGCGCACATACGGTGACCGTGACGGACCGGCAGGGCTGTGAAGTGTCAGCTGTGGTCAATATTTCGCGTACCCTTGAGGAATTGGCCGTTCAAATTGAGCAGGTTAAGCCCATCAAATGTCAGGGTAATAAAAGTGCTGTGCTGAAAGTAAATGCAGAAGGCGGCGCCAAGCCTTACACGTACAAGTGGAGTGCAGCCGATGCGCCCACCCTTCAGCTGACCGGACTGCTTGCCGGCGATTACGGCGTTACGGTTACGGATGCGAATGGTACGGTTGCATCAGCAACTTATACGGTGGAGGAGCCCTCCGCTTTTCAGGTACAAGCTCAAGTCACACAGCCGGCTTCTGCTAATGGCAGCGATGGCACCGCAGAGGTGGAAGCGTCCGGAGGCGTGCCCCCTTATCAGTTTGCGTGGAGCAGCGGTGGTAATGCTGCAGCGGTGACTGGTTTGCCTGCGGGTAAACATACCGTTACCGTAACGGATGCCAACGGATGTGCCACTACCGCCGAGGTGACCGTGAGCGAAGACATTCTGCCCTTATCGCTGAACATTAGTCAGGACGCTACTATTGATTGCCAGGGTGCCGCAGCCGGCGCGCTTTCCGCCAAAGTTACGGGCGGCAAAAGCCCCTTTACTTACACCTGGAGTAACGGTGGTGCAGGAGAAGTCCTCAGCGGCCTGACCGCCGGAGCCTATACCCTGACCGTTACGGATGCAACGGGAACTGCCGCTGAGGCTTCTTTTACCATCGAAGAACCAGCCGCTTTAAAAGCCCGTGCAGTTCAGGTGACACCTGCGAATACCGGCGCTTCCGATGGGGCTGCAAAAGCAGAGGTTAGCGGAGGTGTTACGCCTTATGCTTATTTGTGGACCAACGGTGCCAGTACAGCCGAAATTGAGCGCCTGTCCTCTGGTGCCTACACCGTTACCGTAACCGATGGCAACGGCTGTCAGGCAACAGCCAAAGTAGAAGTCACAGAAGATATCGCTCCCCTTCAGGTGCAGTTGGAGATGAGTCAGCCCGTAAGCTGTACAGAAGGCGCTGATGGGCAACTCACGGCAGTAGTGGACGGCGGCAAAGGCCCCTTCGCTTACGCCTGGTCGAATGGCAGCACATCCGAAAAACAATTAAAAGCCCTCCCGGCGGGCACCTATAGCCTGACGGTAACTGATGTAGTAGGCAATACCTCAAACGCCACCGTCGAAGTGACGGCACCGCCCAAGCTTAAAGTCGGTGTGGAAGTTACTGGAGAAGCCAGTCCGGGCCAGGCAGACGGGCGTGCGGTGGTAAGCGCTTCCGGTGGAAATGGAGGCTACGAATACCTCTGGAGCAGTGGCGAAATCAGTGCTGAGGCTACCAAGTTGCCGGCCGGTATGCAAACCGTAACGGTTACAGATTCGAAAGGGTGCACGTCTTCCATTTCGGTGGAGATGATAGAGGATATTTTACCGCTTCAGGTCACTATAGCTCCTGACGCTTCCATTACCTGCGCCGGAGCAGCGGATGGCGCTCTGGTGGCTTCCTTGAAAGGCGGCAAAGGGCCTTACCGTTACACCTGGAGCAACGGCAGCACTACAGAAACCCTTGCGGAGCTGAGCGCAGGATCGTACGCCCTAACCGTCACAGATGCACAAGGGACGACCGCGGAAGCTACCCTTTCGCTTGCTGCCCCCGAGCCCATACAGGCAACAGCCACTGCTGTACAGCCCGCCAGTACCAATAATGCAGATGGTATAGCCAAGGTCAGTGCCACCGGTGGTACGCCGCCTTATACCTATGCATGGAGTACGGGGGCATCCACAGAAGTGGCAGAGTCCCTTCCACCGGCTGATCATACAGTGACCATTACGGATGCCAATGGGTGCACCACTACCGCTACGGTGGGCATTACTGAAAACATCCTACCCCTGCAAGTATCGCTTACGGAGACAGGTCCTGTTCGTTGTAATGGAGCAGCGACGGGTGCCATTGCCAGCGAGGTCACAGGCGGCAAGTCTCCATTCAATTATGCATGGAGCGGCGGGCAGAACGGGCCGGAAGCAAGCCAACTCACTGCCGGAGATTATTCACTTACCGTAACAGATGCAGCCGGCACTACCGCTACCGCCACGCTTTCGATTGGCGAACCGGCAGCTTTATCGGTTGAAGTAGTAATCATTCAGCCCGCTAGCACGAATGCTTCAGATGGCAAAGCTAAGGCTTCCGGAAAGGGGGGCACCCCACCTTATTCCTATGATTGGAGTACCGAAGTCTACGCCGACCTGGCGGATAACCTGCCACCGGGCAACCACACTGTAACCATTACGGATGCCAATGGTTGCACCGCAGAGGAAAGCGTGGAGATTACTGAAAACATTCTACCCCTGGCTTTAAATTTGGAAGTCTCCGCTCCCATAAGCTGTAAGGGTGGGGTAGGCGCTCTGAATGCCGCCATCACCGGTGGAAAGCCACCGTTTGCCTATGCCTGGAGCAATGGCGCCACAGAGCCCCAGGCAGCAGGTTTATCCGCTGGGGCTTACCAGCTCACACTCACTGATGCGGCAGGAACAACGGTAGAGGCCGAAACAACTCTGACAGAGCCGGCAGCGCTTTCCGCGAAAGCCACAGCGGTGCAGCCAGCCAGCACGAACAATAGCGATGGCGTTGCCAAGGTAACTGCGACCGGAGGTACTGCTCCTTATACCTACGCCTGGAGCACAGGAAGTACGGAGGGACAGGCAGCCGGACTGCCACCGGCTACCCATCAGGTAACCATTACGGATGCCAGGGGCTGTACGGCTGAGGCGTCGGTTGTGATTTCCGAGAATATCCTCCCACTGGAAGTGGAATTGTCCGCAACCCAACCCATTTCCTGCAGCAGCGCTTCGGATGGTGCCGTACAAGCAGCTGTCAGCGGAGGCAAACCACCTTACACCATCACCTGGAGTGATGAAAGCACCGCTGGTGAAAACCGTACGGGACTAGGCGCGGGCAGCTACGAGGTGACGGTGACCGATGAGGCGGGGAACGAAAAAACAGCCGCTGTTTCTCTGTCCGCACCAGAGCCTCTCACTGCTGAACTGGGACGCGTAGAGCCTGCATTCAGCGATACCAGTGAAGATGGGAAGGCAGAAGCAAGTGGGAACGGAGGTACACCGCCTTACAAAATCAGCTGGGACAACGGGGCTGCGGGCCCTAAAGTGGAAAACCTTGGCCTTGGGCAGCATAGTGTCACCGTTACAGATGCCAACGGCTGCATAGCAAGTGCTGACTTTGAAATCACGGAAAGAGTACTGAAGGAACTGACCAGCGCCGTGAGCAGTGGCCAGACGATTCAGATGCAAAAGCTGCAGTTCGAAGCGGACAGTTCCACGATTCAGGAATCGGTGAAGCCCTTGCTGAACGAGATTTACATTTTCCTCAAAGACAATCCTTCCATCGTGGTGGAAATCGGCGGGCATACGAATAACCTGCCTCCGGACGAGTATTGCGATCAGTTGTCCACTGCTCGTGCCCGCGCTGTGGCGGAGTATATGGTAGCTAAAGGGATCCCTTCAGACCGGGTGTTCTACAAAGGGTATGGGAAACGGAAACCCTTGTTTTCCAACCGAACAGAAGACGGCCGAAGGCGGAACCAACGGGTGGAAATTAAGATATTGAGATTATAGAGCATGGGGCGGTGCCTGGTAACGGTGCCGCCTCTTTTATGTGTACTTTTTGAATTTGGGTTTCACCTTACCCATTGCCCAGCTCCACCGCCCGGTCAAGCGCGGCCTGTGCGCCTGCAATAATGTCATCACGGACCAGGTTCTTATCGTAGGAAGCCAGGGCGGCTTCTGTGGTGCCCCCCCTGGAACAAACCTTCTCAATCCACTCTTCGCAAGTGAAATCTGTCTTGTTAAAGAGTTCTATAGCGCCCCGGAACGTCTGGCTGACCAATAGTTCTGCCTCAGAGTAAGAAAAGCCCATATTACGGGCGGCATCCATCATGGATTTCATGAAAAACCAGACGTAAGCCGGCCCACTGCCAGATATTGCAGTAGCCGCATCAATGGCTTCTTCCTTTTCTACGTAGACAGTTTTGCCAGTGGTGTTCAGGAGGTTTTGGACCATGACGAGCTCTATCCGGGTGACTGCATCAGAAGACGTAAAGGCGGTCATGCCCATGCCAATCTGTGCAGGCAGGTTGGGCATGGCCCGGATCACCTTCTCCGCGCCCAAACTACCGGAGATGGTCGAAAGCTTCACACCGGCCATTATAGATAGAAAGACCTGTTGCGGGTCAATAAGTGGTTTGATGTGCTCAAACAACACAGATGAGTCCTGCGGCTTTACTGCAAAAATGACAAGGTCAGACTGCTGGATACAATCCTCAGCTCTGCCGTAAACGGTACCGATGTCTCTTTTGGCCAGCTCTGCCGCTTTTTGAGGCGATTTTTCCAGAATCATCATGTCCTCCTTACTGGCGATGTGAGATCGCAGGAAGCTTTGGGCATAAGTCAGCCCCATATTGCCGCCGCCAATGATCAGTATTTTCATAAAGTTGAATTTTTCAAAGGTGCTCCGGATGAGGCGTAAAGCTACAATTTACCAGGAATAAGCAGAAATTTTCATTTCGATGTTGCAACTTTGATTATAAGCACCTATATTTGTGCCAATCAAAGTTTAAACATTAACAAGGGTAGCGTTGTTACCCTTTCCATAAAAAACAATCAAACCAAACCATTATGAAAAAGGCAAGTATTTTCTCTGTGCTGCTGGCAGCGGTAGCGATGATCGGCATGAGCTTTACTAATCCCGTTGAAGGCGAAAAAGAACGCCGCACAGTAAGCGTGGCGGAAAGCAACATCGTATGGAACGGCTACAAAGTGACCGGCTCCCACACCGGCAACATTCAGCTGAAGTCTGGGGAGTTGGAATTCGACGGCGATATGCTAACTGGTGGCAGTTTTGTGATCGATATGACCTCCATGACGAATAACGACCTTGAAGGGGAATGGAAGGAAAAACTTATGGGCCACTTGAAGTCTGACGACTTTTTCAGTGTGGACAAGTTTCCAACTGCTTCATTCAACATTACTCAGGTGGTATCTCGGGGCAAGCCAGGCGAGTACAAAATTGTTGGTGACCTGACCATAAAAGGCATTACCAAGGAAATTAAGTTCCAGGCCAACGTGGAAGATATGGGCGACAAGGCGAAAGCAGTGGCAGAAGTTGTAGTGGACCGCTCTGAATTCAATGTTCGTTATGGCTCAGGAAGCTTCTTTGACAACCTGGGTGATAAGACCATCTACGACGAGTTTGACCTACAGGTTAACCTGGTGGTGAACAAGTAATCAGATCAGAAATGATCGTCAGTCAGGAAGGGGAGTAGCAAGCGCTGCTTCCCTTTCTTCGTAGATAGCGCAGCTGAAATAAAAAGTAGCGCCTTTCCCTTCTTCTGAGGACAGCCCGATTTGGCCATCCTCTTCCTCAATGATTTTCTTGCAGATCGCAAGGCCAATGCCGGTGCCTGGAAATTCCCGGCTGGTATGCAGGCGCTGGAATATTTTGAAGATCTTTTCCTGATACTGCGGGTGAATACCGATGCCATTATCCTCAACGTAGATATAGGGCTTGCCCTTCTCTTCCCTGGCCCCAACACGGACCATCAAATCGTGGTCTGGATGCCGGAACTTCGAGGCATTGGAAAGGAGGTGATAAAAAAGCAACTGCCCGTTTCGGGTGTTGATCCAGATATTGTAGCTCGGGGCAAGAAGGCTCACCTGTCCTTCTTTCTGAAGGTCCGGTATTTGTGCGATGGCATGTTCAACCAGGTCTTTAACGGTATTCCAGCTTCTTTGCTCAGCGTATGCGGTAATTTGGGAATAAGCCTGCAAGTCGTCGATAAGCCGCTCCAGTTGCTGGGTCCCATTTACTGCAAAGTCAATAAACTCCAGCTCTTCCTGGTTCAGCTTGTCATAGGCACGGCGGCGCAGCAGCTGCACGAAGCTGGAAATATTGCGCAGGGGCGATTTGAGGTCGTGGGCGGCTACATAAGCAAACTGATTGAGCTCTTGATTGGAGCGCCGGAGCCTAACGTTGGAAGCTTCCAGCGCTTGGTTTTGCTCCTTTAGGGCTTTGGTTTTTTCTTTTACCAGCTGATTGAGCTCCCGGTTTTTAGCCCTGCGGTTGAAGCTTTGAAGGATATTCAGCATAACTGCCAAAGCGCCAATGAACAATAGCCAGTAAAATGGAGGGGACTGGGTGAACGGGCGGTTGATCTTGAAATGGAAAGGGGTAGGAAGGTAGCTGATTTGTCCTTTGTCCGTCAGCGCCCTCAGCTCAAAAGTATAGCTCCCGGGCTGCAGGCCTGCGTACCTTGCCTCTGGTGTTTTCGTAGAAGCCCATTCCTCGTTCAGTCCTTTGAGCCGGTACTGAAAGGTAATGGTCTGCCGGTCCTGGAAATTCAGGGAGGCGAACCTGAATTGGATATTGTTCTCATCAGGAGCTAAACTGGCTACAGTGGCCTTGACGAGCATGGTGTCATTAACCTGAGGCGGGTAAAGCACCAGCTTAGGGGACTGTGACGCATTAATGATTTCGCTGGGCTTGAAGTACATCACTCCCTCATTGGTGGCAATGAATACCTGCTCCCGCCAGAGGGCGATATCATTGATACTGTTAGAGAGCAAACCGTCAGACTTGCTGTAGGTTACGAGCTGGGCGCTGCCCCCATCATAAGAGGGGGCAATCCAATTGGTTAGCCCCTTGTTTGTTCCAATCCAAAGGTCTCCTTGCTGGTCCTGGTAAAGGACATTAATAAAGTCACTGGCCAAGAGGCTATCCTGATTGAGTATCCGATACTGGTTGTCTTTGATCAGGATCAGTCCTTCTCCTCGGGTGCTGGCACAAACCGTGCTGTCGGCCAGAATCTCAAGGTCAGTGATCTGAGTAGAGAATATGGGGTGGCGGTTTTTCCAAAAAATGGTATCCGTCGGGGTGATTTGCATTAAGCCTTCGGCAATAGTATGTGCCCAGATTGTTCCACTATGGTCTACTGTACTGGCGTAGGACCGGCCAGGGATAACAATCTTGATTTTAACCGCTTTTTTATTGAGCATCTCCCATGGAGCAGTCATTTTGTCTATTTGGGCAAGGTCAGCTGCTGCTATCCTTCGAATGCCTTTATGACTGGAAATAATGAGGTCTCCATTGAGGCCAATATTCAGGTTTTTGATAGCCTCTTGCAGGAGGAGCTGTTCCCTATCCTGGCTGTAGTGAATCAAGCCGATGTCTGTAGCCAGAAAATAATGCCCGGGAATGGGCATGACAATTTTTAGAATCCGGTTGGTGATAAAAAATCCAGGTTGGTCTGCGAGGGTTTTCCGGCCTGTCACTGCCACCATACCGGTGTTGCTGGGTGTGAAGAATTCAAGGGTATTGCTACGGTTGCCGGTGATCAGATACTGATCGGTAGCCAGTATGCTGTTGATGGTATTCTCGGCTAACCCGTTTGCTTTGCGCACTACCTGTATTGCGCTGGCTTGACGGGGCAAAAAGTAGAGCCCATTCCCAAGTGTGGCAATCCAGGCATTGCCCTCTTTGTCCAATAGAACACTGGATGGTTGCTGGCCTTTTAAAAGTGTTTGCCGGTAAATAGCCGCAGTATCTCCCTGAATGGCATAAACTTCAACACCATTTCTCGGCTGTATAATCCAGAGATTATCGTCTTTCAACCGAATATGGCTATTGAGGTCCCGCCCCCGAATCAATTCCCTCTCCGTCCCGGTTTCCGTATCGATGACCAACACATTGCCATTAAAGTGGCAATAAAGCAAAGAGCCTTTGGAGGCATAGTAGAAGTAAAAGACCTCATCCTTTGGCTCCCCAACTTCGAAGTGCTTGTTGACTTGATTGCCGGCTATTTGTAGCAGCTCTGTTTTGTAACCTTTCTTTTTTCTGACCATCCAGGGCTTGCCTTGATGTTCGAAGACCCAATAATAGGTACTGTCCCCCCGGAGGAGGCCCGGGTTAACAGGTAGAGGTTCCAAGTCGTCATTGAGCCTGAAAAGATCATTTGACCGGCTTACCCAAAGCGCACTGTCCGCCTTTACGAACTGATGGTCAATGTAGGAAGAAAAGGTGGTGGATGATATAGGAGCTAAATGGACCTTATAGTCTGAGGTGAGGTAGGAGAGTGGTCCCAACGTGTTTACCCAAAGCCTGTGGTCCACATAATCGGTGCCAATCACATCATTACTGGGCAGTCCGTCCTTGGTGGTGAGGGTATGAAATTCATAGCCATCAAAGTAGGAGAGGCCAACATCAGTGGAGACCCAAATAAAGCCAGAACTGTCTTGCTCCACGCCATAAATGACCTTGGAAGGCAGGCCGTCTTGAATATCAAAATGCACAAGTTGCTCCTCACTGACCTGGCCGTGTAGAAGGTAGCTGTTCGAAAATAGCGCAAAAAAAAGAACACACCTGAGCAGGCAATCACCCTTTTTTAGCTTAGACATGATTCGTTCCGGTCAATGACTCTGAAATTCAGAGCGAAAAGCTAATAAAAAATAGGGAAACTCAGGCTTCAGAAGCTTCCAAATAGTGACAGGGCAATGTTGTGGTTTAAGGGAGTTTTTTGATTGGCTGTTGCTGAAAGGTCCGTCAATGGGGCGCTAAAATTCAGCGCGGTGAAAATATTGTTACTAAACTTAAATCGTAAACCAGCTGTCCAGCCTGCATTCCAGCGGCTTAACCCTACCGTCGATTGGGAGCGGTTCGTCAGGTGGAGGGCGGCAAGGTTTTCCTCGTTTCCGTCCATTCCGCCACTATTGTCCGGGGCTCCTGTGCTTGTCCAGACATCTGCCTGCCGTGCACCGGTGAGGTACGCCATGAAAAAACCACCTTCCATCCCTAGTCTTGGGGTGATTTGATAGCCAGCCCGGATTGCTGTATTTGTGAAGTGTACTGTTTCAACTGCTCGGGTTAAGTCGACCAAAGCGGGATTATTGGAGAAGCGGCTGTTGGAAAGCGCGAACTGCCTTTCCTCCAGTTGCTGGTCCGCGCTGAACCGGAGGTAGCTCATGCTAAGGCGGCTGTACCATCTTGATCCTTTAGGCTCCCAGCCGAGAAAAACACCTGCTTCATACCCTGTGGTGCCTTGTTCCGGACCGTAGCGCCCGCTTACGAAAAGCCCGGGCTGCCAGGGAGACTTAGCGGTTTGGCTAATAACCTTAGGCTGTTCGGGCAGCGACGGAAGGCTTTGATTTTCCAACGGAGCAGGGCGGAGTGCTGCCAGAGTGTTCAGAGGGGGAATAGCGGTAAGGGTAGGGGAGAGCGTAAGTGTTTTTTCCTGCTTTATGGATGTCGTTGCACTTGCTGTCTGTGTCTCCTGAGCCGCAGCATTAGACTCAGCCTGCTTCGCAGGTCGGGCAATTGGGGAAGTTTGCAAAGCGGCATATGGGTCATCAGGTGCTACTGCCGTTAGGGGAGTATGGCTTGCAATTGGCGCTGAGGCCTCCGCACCGGCAAGGGGAGTTTCCTGTGTTGCCACTGAGCGTTCCGGGTATTGAGCTGCCGTTGCCCCTGCGGAAGGAACCGGCAACTGCCCGATCACTGTCCGTTGATCGGCATAATCTTTTAGCAGCCAACCTGTACCAATACCGATGGCCAGCAGCGCTGCACCCCACCATACCCATACAAACGGGCGGCGCTGTTGAACGGGCATTTCCTGGTCCAGCATTTGCCGCATGCCTGACCAGCCCTCTTCCACCCAATCCGGGTTAATATCCGGTGTAAAATTATCCTGCATGGTTGTAATGCGTTCTGATTAATTGTTTCAGTTTTTGCCTGGCATTGGAAAGGTGCCATTTTGAGGTGCCGGTGCTGATCCCCAACTGCTTTCCAATTTCCACGTGCGTGTATCCTTCAATAGCATAGAGGTAAAAAACTTCTCTCGTGGCATCCGGCAAATAAGATACCAGCTTGAGAATATCCTCCAGGTATAACTGGCTTAGCGCATTATCAGGTGCAGGTCCGTCCCGGTCTTCCAGATCGAGAAAATGTACCTGATTGTTGTGCTTTTTGAAGTGATCAGACAGGCTATGGAAAACCAGCCTCCTGATCCAGCCTTCCAGTGACCCGTTGAAGGAGTACTTTTCCAGCTTTTTAAACACCCTTAGGAACCCTGTATTCAGGATTTCAAGGGCAACGGATTTATCCTGGGTATATCGCAGGCACATCCGCATCATACTGTTGAAGTACTTGCGGTAGAGCATCTCCTGAGCAAGCCGCCTGTTTTTCAGGCAGCCTTCCACCAGCTCTTCATCGGTATATGCGGATGCGTCCTTTGCCATATTAAAATTGGTTCTTAGA
The DNA here is from genome assembly GCF_022763345.1 of Phaeodactylibacter sp. Classification (GTDB taxonomy): domain Bacteria; phylum Bacteroidota; class Bacteroidia; order Chitinophagales; family Saprospiraceae; genus Phaeodactylibacter. The sequence goes on along the minus strand of NZ_JALEGS010000050.1, from coordinate 25,577 downwards.
CAAATCTCGTGATTTAGAGTCAAGCCAAAAAGGAAATCAACGCTCCCGTTGGTTGCTTTTGCTTCCCTTTTCGACTTGACCACGAGATTTGTCCAAGAAGGCTAAAATTTAACTCCAACTTGCAGTTGTATACGCCGGAACTTCCATTCCTGCGTAGTCTGCCGGTCTCCCCACCACCAGCCAAAATGGTCAAATGTTGACTGTGCAGCCTGAAACTGATAGCCCAGGCTTAGCAACAGGCATAGTTCCTGACGGATGGGGACTTCCAGGCCCAGCGCCCCGTGGGCATTAAACCCACCCTTGGCATCAACCAGCAGGGTCTCATCGTCCCTACGGTTAAGCGCCGCCCCGTAACCGGCTGCCAACTGCAAATACGGCTGTACACCAGTTTGGGAAGGGTCATAAAGCTTGCAAACCGCCCAAAAGGGGAAGTAGCTGTAGCCACTGTTGAACTGATAGCTTTGTGCCCCTATTCCTCCGCCTATCCCAAGATAACGTTTTATCCGGTAGGTGCCAATGTATTGCAGGGAGGCACCGGCTTGTATTTCTGAATCTGAGGAGCCAATCAGGCTACCGTAGTGCACTTCATGCGCCCATCCGGGCTGAAAGGTGCTCTCGGTGGCTTGCTGTGCCTTACCTATGCCTGGAAGGAGCAGCACTATAGCTGAAAATGCGGCAAACGTCCATGTTGTTACGTGCTTTACCATACTACAGCGATAATAAGTTGCTCAATCGTCGCGGCGCTTCCGGGTTGGTAATATCGTACTGATATAAGCCATCCTCCCCGATAACAATGGCTAAGCCGCCCTGCAGCGTAATGATATCATACGCCTGGAATCCAGTCATTTTTCCAATCTGCTCGTTGCCCACCGTTGCGGGGTCGGTTGCATCAAAAATCTTTACGCCCTGTTTGTTCTCACAGATGTATAAGGCGTTATTCAGCTTGGACAAGCCATGTGGGTTGTGCATGCTGAAGCTTTTGATCAGTACCGGGTCCGTGAGGTTGGTGACATCGACTACATCGAGCTGATTGGTAAAAGTCTCACACTCCGTGCCGTTCCGGAGCGTCACGTAGGCAATATTCCCATCTACAAATACAGGGTCGCAAGCTGTTGCGTGGCGAAATACCGATAGCTGCTCCGGCGCAGTGGGCACGCTGTTGTCAAAAATGTACATACCGTCGGCAGCACCAATGAATAGCTTGTCTCCGTAAGGGAAAATGGTCTCAATACCCCAGCCTATATCGACGACATTGATCTTTTCTGGCTCTGGGGTAGCGGATAAGCCAAATACATGCAACCGGTGTTCATCTACCACATAAAGGTGGTCCTGGGCGAGGGTGAATCTGGCCATTGAGCCTCCAACGCCCACATCCTGCGCCTGCCCGGCGGATTCATTTGCGAAATCCTGTGCCACGCCGCCTGCCGCCACATCGACGAACAAAGTGCCGTCTCTCCAAAAAGAATTCCCCGTATATGAATCGCAGTCTACTTCCTCAGTCATTGGTACTTCCTCATACCGGACCAGATAGCCCATTTCCGCATCAAAGCTATGGCTGGGGATGGCTTCTTCGGTCCGTCCGGCAAAAACCGGGCTGCTAGGATTGGTAATGTCAATGGCGACCAGGTCAACGTAGTTGTCGGCGTAGATCATATTGCCACGGACTGCCATATCTACATTGCCCGGAATATTCAGAAACCCAAAGGGCTGTGGTGCCTCCGGATTGCTGTTGTCGATCAGGTGTATGCCTGCACCACGCTCATTAATCAGGAGCATATCCTGGTAAACATAAATTTTACCGGGATTTTCCAGATCTCTGGGCGCTTCAAATTCAGTAGCATGGCGGAAGTCAGCGGGTTTCACATAGACTGGCTCGTAAGCCTGAAAGGTGGTGGTGGCTTCGCAAGTATCCTGTATACAGGAAGGCAAAGCCAGCGCAAGGCTGAGCAGCCCCATCAGATAATAGAAAGTCGGGATCGTTTTCATAAAGTTAAATTTGTGAAAAGTTTAGAAATGATCTATTCCCGATGACTTCTCACAAAGCCAGACGTTGGAAAAAGCCGGGAGGGTTGGGTTAAAGCCTTATATTTGTGTAAAAAAGATGAGGCAAATCATTCTGGCTACATTCATTTGGATCGCTTTCGGGATAACGGCACTGGCTCAGGTGACTTTCAATATCACGAGCGTGCCAGCCAATACGCCGGAGGGCGCAGTCCTTTATGCGGCAGGCAACTTCAATGGCTGGGAGGAGGGCAACCCGGATTATGCCTTTAGTGAAGTAGCCGATGGGACTTACACCTTAACTTTTGAGCCAGATCCGGGTACCCTGATGTTCAAGTTTACCCGGGGCAGCTGGGCAACTGTGGAGGGCAATGCGGATGGCGGTTTTCTGCCCAACCGGACCCTGGAGTATGATGGAGGGCAACTGGAAGTCGATCTGGCAATTGCATCTTGGGAAGGGGACAGCCCGGGCAGTTCTACCGCTGCGGATAACGTTTCCGTGGTGGCGGAAGACTTTTACATGCCTCAGCTGGACCGCAATCGCCGCATTTGGGTCTATTTGCCACCAGATTACACGACTTCCACAACGGACTATCCGGTTCTTTACATGCACGATGGGCAGAATCTCTTCGATGCAGCTACCGCTGCTTTTGGTGAGTGGGAAGTGGATGAATCTCTCAACGCCTTGTTCCAAAATGGGGATGACGGCGTAATCGTGGTAGGCATTGACAACGGCGGCGCTGCCCGGTTGGATGAGTATAGCCCATGGGTGAACCCCAGCTACGGTGGCGGAGAGGGCGATGCCTATGTAGATTTCATTGTGGAGACGCTGAAGCCCTATATAGACGATAACTACCGGACGTTGCCGGGGCGGGACCACACAGGGATTATGGGATCAAGCATGGGCGGGCTGATTTCGCTCTATGCAGCGATGGAGCATCAGGACGTGTTTAGCAAAGCAGGCATTTTCTCTGCTTCTTTTTGGTTTGCCGAAGCGTGCTATGATCATGTCAGCAGTCAGGGTAAGCAGGAGGATATGCGTATTTATATGATTGCCGGTGCTCAGGAAGGCGCTAACGGGCAGCAGGTAGCGGATATGCTGGCCATGGAGCAGGTACTTTTGGACGCCGGTTTTGAAGAGAGTGAAGTTATTGCAGCAGGGCACCCGGACGGAACACATTCTGAATGGTACTGGAAACGGGAATTCCCGGCTGCCTACGAGTGGTTGTTTGCCAATGTAAACACTGAGGTCCAAGAAGAGGCCTCGGGTTTCATGAAAAGAGTGGAGGTGTTTCCCAACCCAGGCGGAGATACGGTATATATTGTACTGCCTGAAGAAAAGCCTGATCTGAAGTGCAGGGTTTTTACAGCTGAGGGCAAACTAGTAAGGCTCATTCAGCCCGATGGTCGGAGAATGAGCCTTGCCGGATTGCCGCCTGCTGCCTACTTGATCGGCTTTTACCTGAAAAGCGGTCAATGTATAGGTATGAAGCGCCTAATGGTACAAAAGTAAGTTCTTGGATTGCAGTTATCCATGTTTTGGGAATACGGCAGGTCCGGGAAGCGTTACTCTTCAGCCTCTACTTCGTAACCACCGATAACTTCATACAGACCATCTTTTACGCGCTTTTCGAATTCTTTTCGAGGCACGGGCATTTTTCTATTTAAAGTCGTCAGATGTACGGTAACGGTTTTGGACGTTTCCTTGAGTACTTTGACTTTGATGCTGCGATCTATCATAATTGCTGTCGATTAAAATGTTGAAGAAAGTAGTTGTCCGGTAAGTTCGATTAATCGGCTACCGTCTTATGGTCAAATAAAGGCGCACCTAGATGTTAATCAAGGTCGCATTGATGTCATGTTGCTTAACCAGCCGGTCGGCGAAGGCGCGGTGGCCATGCGGCGTGAAGAGGAAGAACTTTCCCTCTTTGATGGAGGCCAGTCGGTCAAGCAGTTTCCATTTGGTGATAAGGTCTTGTTTTTGGTCTGATTTCATTGCGATTTCAAAGTAGCATTTGTTGCCCCGCATCACCGCGGTGATATCAGGAGTGATATAAGACTCTTCCTCATCGGGAGAGGACGGCGGCTGCTTAAAAGACGTGGGTTTTTCAATCTCCTCGTCTTCTACATTGGCTTTCACTTTAGAGTAACCCCTTTGTTTGACCCAGGTAATAGCCTTTTCGTAAACTTTTTCATCTTTTTCAGACGTAACCATATCATGGAGGCTTTTAATGATGGAACAATTTCTAGTTGCGCCTCCCTGGATAAAACCAGGGAAGAAGCGTGATGTGCGATAGAATTAGCAAAACTTTATATGGATCCGAGGCTGGTATGCAGTTGTATTATACTGTATGCCAGGTTCGCAGGTTTCTATAAAGCAGACCAATTTAAAGGCTGTAGCCAAAGATAAATACCAGTTTGTAACCTCCTGATGCTTGGAATACAGAAGGCAACCAGTTGTATCTCTGACCAGAAAAACCTTGCATGAAACTTGAACTTTGCTTTCTATCCGGGCAGATCAGGAAGCTAGAGCAGCAGGCATGGAATTGTCCACGAATTTTTTGCCATCCCACTTACCGAGCCACTCAATTTCTTTTCCTGCTTTCTGATACTTCTTAAAAGTAATGATAGCAGCATCCTTTGACTTTCTGAAAATGGTAATATTGTTGGGGACAGATTTTATCGTAAAGTAATATTTGCCTTTACCCATTGCAAAGTTCTTACGCAATTTCATAGTAATAGTTTAGTGAAAAAATAGAATGAATCTTAAACGGCCGGATACTAAATCAACCGGACTCTACGAGCTTCTAGCCCCTTGTCGCTGGCTTCCACCTCGAAGGCAACTTCATCGCCTTTTGAAATTTTGTCTTCCAGACTGGTGACGTGGACGAACACATCTCTGTCCATGTTTTCAGGCTCTATGAAGCCATAGCCGCGCTTGCGGTTAAAAAACTTGACTTTGCCTTTTTTTTCAAATGATTCGTCCTCTCCAGTGAAGTAGTTCACAACTTTCTTTAACCACATGGTATTCTTGGTTTTATACTGCAGGTTTCATGAATTCAGGATTCAAAATTTCATACAGCCCCAACTCTTTCCGGTGCAGAAAAGTTAATCTGGGTAGCTGGATTTGGCAATGCTGATCGAGAAAGAGCAATGTGACGTATTTTGCGCCGGCTTCAATAACTTGTACCCTGCGGGTTTTAATTTTTGCCATGAAATTTTTTTCCTGGTTAATGTGTTTTCCTGTTTTGGATGTAGCAGCGCAGATTTTCCGGAACTTATCAGGGGGCCTCTGCCATCAAAAATAATCGCTTCGAACGGTTATTCGAGTGAATTGATTATCAGATGATTAGAGGAAAAATGCAAGAAAACCCAAATTTTACACAAACTTTTAAACAACTTGCTACATTATTAGAAACGGCTTTCCCGAATAAATAGTTCAATTCCGGGAAGAAAGGGGTGTTATTGCCCTGTTCCTTGCGGGTCAACAAAGTGCTGATGTTTACAATATTCCTTCTTATTGCGGCTTATATCGTTTACCGGGCGGTCCGGCAAATCCTTAGGGTATATGAATGCCCGTCGGATGAGGTACTCACTGCCTTCTGGCGTGGAAAATTAAGACCGGGCAGCGAGCCCCATCGTCAGCTAATCACCCACCTGGGCACCTGCGAAAAGTGTCAGGAGCGGCTGCACCTGCTTCGGCAGGGGCTGCCGTTGGAAGACCACCTCATCGATAAGGGCCAGGACTAGAACAAGCCAGAAATCACGCCTTCGTCATCAATATCAATATTTAATGCAGCAGGGGCCGCAGGCAGGCCCGGCATGCGCATCATATTTCCGCTAAGAGGTACCAGAAAGCCTGCACCGGCAGCTATCTCAATGCCCCGGATGTGCAGGGTGAAGCCTTTCGGGCGGCCTGTTAGTTTGGGGTCGTCCGACAAAGATTTTTGTGTTTTGGCGATACAAACCGGCAAGCCTTCCAGCTCCAGTTTTCGGATTCGCCGTAAATCGCGCTCTGCTTCCCGGCTGTAGGCTACATCAGCAGCGCCGTAGATTTTTGTGGCAATGGCCTTTATTTTTTCCTTTACGGGCATACCCCACTCGTACATGGGCTTGAACTGGGTATTGCCGCTTTCGGCAAGTTCCACAACGGCTTCTGCCAATGCGCGGGTCCCTTCGCCTCCATGGGCCCAGCCATCTGAGCGGGCTACTTTTACGCCTTTCTGTGCGCAGGCAGCTTCGACAGCGGCAAGTTCTTCCTCGCTGTCGTAGACAAACCGGTTGATGGCTACCACAACTGGCAGGCCGAATTGCTGTAGGTTTTCCAGGTGCTTCTCCAGATTGGGCAAGCCCTTTTTAACCGCTTCCGGATTGGGGTGCTTCAGATCATCCAGGCTGATGCCTCCGTGGTACTTTAATGCCCGTATGGTTGCGACAAGCACTGCTGCTTTGGGCGATAACCCTGCGCTTTGGCATTTGATGTCCAGGAATTTCTCAGCGCCCAGGTCTGCTCCGAAGCCAGCTTCGGTGACCGCATAGTCCGCCAGGCTGAGCCCCATTCGGGTCGCCATAACGGAGTTGGTCCCCTGTGCGATATTAGCAAAAGGGCCACCGTGGAGGATTGCAGGTACGCCTTCCAGCGCCTGAACCAAATTGGGCTTGATGGCATCTTTGAGCAGCGCGGCCATCGCGCCCTGTGCGCCAAGATCACGGGCATAAACCGGCTTACGGTCATAGGTGAAGCCAACGAATATATTGCCGAGGCGCGTCTTTAAATCAGTTCGGTTCTCGCATAGGCACAGAATCGCCATGATTTCTGAAGCCGCAGTGATATCAAAGCCGGTCTCCCGGGGCAGCCCGTTGCCGGTGCCGCCCAGCCCAACGATAACTTGCCGGAGAGCCCGGTCGTTCATGTCCATTACCCGCTTCCAGAGGACGGTCCGGGGATCAATGCCCAAGTTATTTTGCTTACTCTGAATGTTGTTGTCGATGAGTGCGGCCAGTAGATTATGGGCCTTCTCAATAGCACTAAAGTCGCCGGTAAAGTGGAGATTGATGTCCTCCATGGGCAGGACTTGCGACTGCCCACCGCCGGCAGCACCTCCTTTGATGCCGAAAACCGGGCCCAGGGAGGGCTCCCGAAGCACCACCACCGTTTTCTTCCCGATCTTTTGCAGCCCCTGGCTCAATCCAATGGACACAGTCGTTTTGCCTTCACCAGCGGGTGTTGGGGAAATGGCCGTCACCAGGATAAGGTTGCTTTGCCTGGCTTTTTCTGCATCAATTAGGGAGAGGGGGAGTTTGGCTTTGTGGTGGCCATAGCGTTCCAGGCTGCCTTCGGGCACACCCAGTTTGGCGGCAATCGCTCCAATATCCTGAAGGGTTGCCTGCTGAGCAATTTCAATGTCTCTATTCATGTGTGGTTTTATCTGGTTTGGTATTGGTTAAGTCTTGCCTATTTCAAGGGTAGGCATAATCACCTTTAGTTCTGGCTAATTCAATGATTATTATCAGGCATTAGGCAAAAAACAGGTAATTGGTTAACTATTTGTAAGCTCTTTGCTAATTAACTGTGATCTTTTATTAAAAAAATTAAAAAAGTGAAACAAAAGCCGGCTTATCAAGTTAAATTTACCAGAGTTTTTTCATACTAATTTATTTGCTGAACCGCATTCTTGTCTGAATGCGGTTTTTTTATTTCCCGGAGTCTGGATTTTCCCGCATGCTTACGACCCGTTGCGGAAGCCCAAAGTCAATCCCAGAGGCCTTAAAGCGTATCACCAGGCGCTCCATGACATCGCACCCCATGGCGAAGGCACTTGCATTATCTTCTGCCCATAGGTAGGCACGCAGACGCAGCCCGCTTTCTCCCAAATCAATGACCCGGATTCTGACCATAGGCACGCCTTCCGCTTTTTCTTCCTGCGAGCGGTTGTCCAACAGATTGGGGTGTGCCATAGCTTCTTCGGTAAGTATGGACTTCGCCAACTCAAGATCGGTATCATAGCTTAGCGAAAGCTCCAGCCACTTGCAGATCGAGTCATCCCCAAAGTCGGAATTAATGATGACTTCCTCGCTGATCACCGAATTAGGGATAAGGATACGCCGGTTCTCAAAATCCCGGATCACCACGTGCCTCAGGCTAATGTCTTCCACTACGCCCTGCAGGCCCGACTGAAATTTGAGCCGGTCATTGACCCGGAAAGGCTTGAAAATGATGATGAAGACCCCGCTGATGATGTTGGCCAGGGCATGTTGGGAAGCAAAGCCAACGGCTACCGCCAAAATGCCTGCACCAGCCAGCAATGAATTGGCAATAGCACGCATATTGGGCATGGTATAGACCGCCCAGCTGAATCCTATAATGTAAATGAGCCCCGTGATAGCATGCCGCAGAAAAATATAATTGGTCGGATCATTTCTGATGATAATGGTCGACTTTTTCAGGAACCGCCGGAAAAGCCAGCTGAAAACAGCAGCGAGCACAATGGTGGCAGCGATGATCCCTAAAAACAGCGCATACGGTTTGAGTTGCTCCATTACGAAAGCATAATTTCATCCAGTAAGGCCTGATCGTCATCCAGTGACTTGAAGAGGCGGGTACGGAATTTATTTTTGGAATTAAACAGCTGTATCGCAATTTTATCAATCGCGATCATGGACAATACCGTTTGGATGTAGGCGTCCACCAGATCATCCAAGCCTATTCCAAGCTTGTTGAAATCTCTGCGGTCCATAAGTAGTAGCCGGTTGGTGTCGGAGCCCCAGCTGTTGGAGCCTTCTTTGATGGAAAGGTTAGTGCCGAGCATCGACCAGGAATCGGTGCCATCCTCTATGTGGTTGGCGAGCGGCTTGGCAGCACGGCGGGCGTAAATGGACAGCGGGCGTATCCCGTCAGCGGTGTAGCTGACCATCATGCGGATATCAGCCACATAGGCATTGCCTTTACTGCTGGGTACGGTGCCGATGTGGTAAAGCTTCCCCTTGCTGCTCGTGGAGCTCCAGTTATAGTTGCCGATGAGCGACTGTACGATGAAGCGGGAGTATTTGAAGTCCTGCTTCATGAAATCTTCCAGCTCCTGCTCATTTACAATGGTGTAGACCCCCTGTCCGGCGTTGCTATATGGGTTTTTGACCACAGCCTGCCCGCCCAGCTTAGCTACCCATATGGGCACTTCCTCCAGGCTGACATCCCATATGGTCTCGGGAGTGAGGATTTCCAGCCCGGCTTGTTCCAGTTCTGCATTGAAGAGGTCGTAGGCTTTGGAGGCCAGCATTTTATTGCGCCCGCCGGCCAGGCAAGCGACGATCGGGTTGAAAATCTGCGTTTTGCTCATTACCGGCAGCCGGTTCCAGGGGCTTTGGGTAAGGTAGCGGAAGGCCATTCTGATTTTATGCCATTCCCCATCGGTACCGAGCACGTACATGACCCCGTCTTTGAAGCGTACGGCCGGGTCTTCGTCAGTATTGTAATAAGTCACGGTATGTACGGGCTCCTGGAAAACATCAGCCATAGCCTTGGCATAGCCAATTGCCTCCATAGGATTCTTATCATAAACCACTGCCAGCTCACCTGAAGGGCCCCGGCGGGACTTGGTCAGGGGTTTGAAGGTCCGTTCCATCAACAAGCGGTAGCCGCCCTGCTCCTGATTGTCGTCGAGCAGCGGCATAGACTTTTGGCCGGAGGGGCAGGAGTTGTTCTCAATGACCACCATTTGGCGTTTGCCTTTTTCGCTCGTCACGTGCATGAGGTCAGCACCCGCCCAGACGAAATATCGGGGTTTGTATTTGAGTAGGCTGCGCAGCGTATCCGGGCTCACCATAGGGTGGAGGTGGCAGTACCGTTTAATGATGCGTTCCTGGCTCAGGTTGAGAAAAAAAGAGATCATGGGATGGATGGTAGCGTTCAGGGCCTTAGCGTACCAGTGGTCTTCCGGTTCGAATTGTCCGGGTTGGAATAGTTGGGACTTCATGCGTTGTACTTTTCCGTTTTTGCGGGTAAGGTATGGTTTTCAAAATGGGATAAACAAGCTACCCGGCGTTATTTTTTTGTAAACGGGCTGCTTTGCCTAATGTTGGTTGGGTGCACTGCAATTACCGGCCCTTCCTCCAGGTCCATCATGGCATTGAACAGTGCGAGCTTTTCGAACTTGTATAGGTCCGTAACGAAAATATCCGCCATGGAGATGCGGTTCTGCTCCAGCAACTGTGCCCGCCTTGTGCCTTGGAGCATTGGTTGTTTCGGCGTCAGCCAGCGGATGCCATCCCAGAGGGCAATATTGGCGTAGGAGGTATCGGTGAGCAAGCCATGCTTAACGAACAGGACATCATCAGTAGCGCCACGTTCTGCAAAAGCAGCATTGATCAGGCTCCGGTCTTCGTACTTGCAGGCGTAGTCGATGTGGTCAGCCTTGGTTAAGGTTAGCCGTTGCACGGGGCGTATAGAATAGGGTGTAAATTCGACTTCTTCGATGTTTTCCCGATAGCGCACCCGGCACTTGTAGCGCCCTTTTCGGTGCGATTTAGGAATTAGAATGTGCTGTAGTTCAGGAAAGGTCGTCCAGCCAAGGGCATGTGCGCTGCGCCGGACGCGCTCCTGGTGAAATGCTAGCCCCTTCAGTCGCCCATCCTGACAACAAATGGTTTCGAGCAGGCAGGGTTTCATAACAACGGCGCAGTTGCATTGGCAAAAGGCAAATAGGCTTTTTGAAGCAGTTCCTCGTACTCAGCTTGCATCCGGCTGCGGGCGGTAATCCCTCCGCCACTTTTGAAGACCAGCCCATCGGGGGTGGCTTCTACAAAACGGATCATCACACCGCTGTCTACCGTTTGCCCATCGTAAATGCCGCATACACCGGTGTAATACCCACGGTCCTGCCCTTCCGCAGACCGGATGATTTCCACCGTCTTCTGCTTTGGTGCCCCGCTGATGGAGCCGGCCGGCAGTAGTTTGAAAAACAGGTCGCCCAGATGCTGATGGAAATCGACCGGCAGCTGCCCTTCAATCTCGGTGCTGGTCTGCAACAGGCTCCCGGTATGGGTGGTAATAGCCTCTACGTAGCGGTAGCGCTTAACCCGTACTTTTTTTGCCACCATGCTCAAGTCGTTGCGGATGAGATCGACGATCGTGGCATGTTCCGCCCGCTCTTTTTCATTGCTTAGCAATTGTTGTTCGGCACCAGGCAGTGTAGCGTCAATCGTGCCCTTCATAGGAAAGGAAGCGATGCGCCCGCCCTGGCTGATGCGCACAAAAGGCTCCGGAGAGAAGCAGGTAAACTGCCCCTTCATCCAAATCCGGTAACGCGCCCGGCTGAGCAGGAAGATATCGTGCAGGCTCAGGTTGGTGTCAATGGCTGTGGGGAATGCCAGGTTTAGCAAATAGGTATTGCCGTCGTGCAAAGCTTGCTGCACCTGTTCGAATGCGGCGGCATACCTTGCAATCGATACCGGATGGCGTTCGAAGTAAAAGTCTGTAGCAGAAGGCTTTCCCTGATCATTCCGGTGATGGTGAATGGCAAACTGCAACTGCGCCGGGTCTATGGCATCAAGGGGCAGCACAATGGGCCGTTGCATTTCAAAGTCGATCAGAAAAAGAAAAGGCCGGCGGTCTTTACCCAAGTCATTCATACTTTGCTGAGCGGTCAGCCGGTCGGTAGTTATGGTCATAATTCGGATTGGGTTCCTTTACTTAGACGGTTGTGCCAGCCATAGTAACACGACAGGGCAGATAGAGTTGAAATGTACACTTTTTCCTATTTTCGCTCCAAAAGAATATGACCCGAGCGGAACTCAGTGCCCAAATCCGGCAAAAGCAATCCTACCTGTGCGTTGGCCTCGATGCTGACATCGACCGCCTGCCCCGCCACTTGCTGGACAAAGATGACCCAGTTTTTGAATTCAACAAAGCCATTATTGACGCGACCCAAGATTTGTGCGTAGCCTACAAGCCCAACCTGGCTTTTTACGAGGCATTGGGCAGTAATGGGTGGGAAAGCCTCCGCAAGACCCTGGAATACATCCCTGATGAGCACTTCACGATTGCCGATGCCAAGCGGGGCGATATTGGCAATACCTCCCGCCTTTATGCACAGGCATTTTTCGGGGAGATGGGCTTTGATGCGGTTACGGTAGCCCCTTACATGGGCGTGGATTCTGTAAAACCGTTTCTGGAGTTTGAAGGCAAATGGGTGATCCTTTTAGCGCTGACCTCCAATAAGGGGAGTCAGGATTTCCAATTCGATAAGCAGGAAAACGGCCAGCCTCTGTATGAGAAGGTCATGCGAAAGGCGCAGGAATGGGGTACGCCCGGCAATCTGATGTACGTCGTTGGGGCCACCCACCCGGAGAAGTTTAAGGAAATCCGGGAAATTGCTCCGGACCACTTTCTGCTTGTGCCCGGTGTCGGTGCACAGGGCGGCGATCTTGAAGCCCTGACCCGCCACGGTGCCAATGCGGATGTGGGGCTGCTGGTCAATTCTTCCCGGGGCATCATTTTCGCCGGGGAAGGGGAGGACTTTGCAGAAAAAGCAAGGAGTGCCGCTCAAGCCCTGCAAACATCTATGGCTGCATTGCTTCAAAACCTATAGTTTATGCTCACCGGAATCCCGTTGCTGCTGGCGATTATTGCAGCCATTGTACTGATTATTGTGCTGTCTGCCCGGTTGGGCGTGCATCCCCTGCTTAGCCTTTTGAGCGCTACTTTGTTTCTGGGGCTGGCGGCCGGTATGCCACTCTCTGGCCTAATTACGGCTATTAACGAAGGCTTTGGTGGACTGATGGGCTACATCGGGCTTATCGTGGTGTTCGGGAGTATCATCGGGTATATTCTGGAGAAATCGGGGGCTGCCCACCGGCTGGCGATTGCGCTGCTCAGTAGCGTAGGGAAGGGTCGCCCTGCTCTGACGATGTCAGCTATTGGAGCGATAACCAGCATCCCGGTATTTTGTGACAGCGGGTTCATCATCCTTTCCGGGCTGAATGACGCGGTCGCCCGGCAGTCGGGCGTTAAAAAAGGCGTGCTGGCGCTTTCCCTCTCTGCGGGGCTCTATACCACCCACACCCTAGTGCCCCCTACTCCGGGCCCAATCGCCGCCGCCGGTAACCTCGGCGCTGCGGATTATCTCGGCACGATTATGCTGCTTGGACTGCTGGTGGCCCTGCCTACGATGCTGGTCGCGGTATTCCTGGCTAAGCGGCTGGGGCAGCGGCTGGAACTGCCGGAGCTGGTAAAGGAAGCCCCTGAGACAGATACTTTGCCTTCCCTGGGGCGCTCCGTTTTGCCCATACTGCTCCCGATTTTGCTCATCGCAGCGGGTTCCGTCCTCAAACTGCTGGGGTACGATGGTCCAGGCACGTCCGTACTGCTGTTTCTCAGCCACCCGCTCATCGCCCTCATGCTGGGCACGGTGGCAGCCCTGTGGCTAATGCCCAAATGGGATAGCGCCCATCTCAGCGGCTGGATAGGAGAGGGCATCAAACTGGCAGGCCCTATTCTCATTATTACGGGTGCGGGCGGTGCTTTTGGGGGCGTTCTGAAAGCCACACCGGTAGCGGAGCTGGTGGAAGGCAGCCTGGGCAGTGGCGGTTATGCCGGAGCAGGTGTGCTGGTGGTTGCTTTTTTGATTGCGGCGTTTTTGAAAACGGCGCAGGGCTCCTCCACCAATGCGCTGGTGATTACCTCCTCTCTGCTGGCACCGGTCGCCTTACAACTCGGGATGGAGAGCCCGGTGGAACTGTCGCTGCTGGTGCTGTCGATCGGCGGTGGCGCAATGACGGTCTCTCATGCCAACGACAGTTACTTTTGGGTGGTCACGCAGTTTAGCGGCATGGAAATGCGGGAGGCGTACCGGAGTTTTACGCTGGTGACGGCGGCTCAGGGGGCGACGGTTTTGGTGGGGGTGTTGGTGTTGTATTGGGTTTTGGGATGAGGGGGGGCACGCAAAGTGCGCAAAGGAGGGTACGCAAAGGAGCGCAAAGTGAGGCTCGGAGATGTCTAACCGATAAATATGATTGTCACAACCTCAGCGCCCCAAAAGCGTGTATTTTTGTTTAAAAATATTTGACCTATGCGGTACCTATGGCTTAGCTTACTGACCCCTATTTTTTATATCCAGGCGATTGCACAGCCTTACGTGGAAGGCGGGCAGACCCGTCACCGCTTTGCGCAGTTGCTGGTCGGGGCGGACGCGGTATTCTTTCCGGCATCAGGGCAGACTTTCGCGCTGGATGGAGACGGCAGCTTGTCGGATTTTACGCCCAATGCAGCCCTTGTCCCGCGCATCAATATCGCGGGGACACACTTTTGGGGGCACGCTAATTTTTACATTTCCATACCCGTTGCGAATGTGCTGGACAACAGTGTGCCATTTGGTGGGGATTATACCTTTAATCCCGGCGTTGAAACCGGGCTGCGGGTGTACCCCTGGCGTATTGAGGAAAAGAAATTCCGGCCTTTCGTTGGTACTGCCTTCGCGGTCAGCGACTGGCAGCAGAACACCAATTTGGGCTCGGGAGCATTCGCGCATCAAACGCGTTTTCCACTACAGCTGGGGCTGACCTATCAGCGGAAGCATTTGCTGTTTGAATTGGGAGCCGGGCAGTTTTTGAATAGCCAAACGGACTACTACGTTAATCTAAATGATGCCGTTGATATTGAACTCCCCTCCACTTACTTCTGGCTGGGCTGCAACTGGCAGATTGAGACCACCCTCAGCGCAGAGCCCAATTGGGAAATCGGGAAAACGGCGGCTGCGGTGGAGCGCCTGGCGGAAAAGCGTGCCCTGAGTGGCTGGTCGGTCGCTGTAGGCCCCTCATCTGCCTTTGTAGTAGGCAATTCTCCCCGCAATGAAAAGTTGTACCCGGCCATAGGCGATCACAGCGGTGCGGCGATCTTTCCGGAATTCGGGTTGGGCTACTACCACTATCCCTGGGATGCCCACCTGAACCTGGCTTTCCGGGCGAACCGGTCGGAGCGTTCGGCTTACGGCTCCGCTCAGGTCCTGCAACGCCGGGCCTTAACACTCGAAGCCTATAAATTCCTCTTCGATTACCACGGCTTTGTGCCGTTTATTGGGCCCCACCTCAGCCGTGAGTGGCTCAGTTTGGAGGAAACGGTGCAGCGGTCTACGCCTTATGAGGGCAGCGAAGTACAATGGGTGCCGGGCGTGACCTTCGGCTGGGATATCCGCCCCAATCAGCTGCAGGGCTTTATCCTGCGCACCAATTTGCGGTATACGCCAACTCAAAATATAGGACCTGAGGGCGGAGTCTCCTTCCGGCAGCTGGAGTTCAACTTCATTCAGCTGGTGCTTTATCCCGGCCGGATAAAGCGGATGCAGCGGGCATTGCGATGATTGGAAATAACGGGTCTTTCGTATATTGTACCGTTGGTTGTCAGGAATAAAAAACAACAGGGCAATGGAAGGACAGCATTCCTATCGAATCAAAGAGCTAAATATTGAAAGCTTCCCAAAAGGGCAGATTAGCGAAGCGTGGTTGCACATCATTAACAATGGGATTGGTGAGCCGGTCCGGATACCCATCATTATTGCCAAGGGCAAGGAAGACGGTCCGGTACTTGGGCTGAATGCCGCCCTGCACGGCAATGAGCTGAACGGCATCCCGGTCATCCAAAAGCTCATCAACGACTTAAATCTGGATGAACTCAGGGGGACAATTGTGGGCGTACTCGTCGCAAATGTCCCCGGGCTGTTGCTGGAGCAAAGGGCTTTCAACGATGGTGTCGACCTCAACCGGATCAGCCCGGGCAAGCGCGATGGTACCCAAAGCGAGCTGTATGTCTACCGGCTTTTTGAAAGGATCGTCAAGAAATTTGACTACCTGATCGATTTGCATACCGCAAGTTTCGGGCGTGTGAACACCTACTACATCCGCGCTGATATGTCTGATAAAATGAGCTCAAGGATGGCAAGGCTGCAGAATCCCGAGATCATTCTCAACCATACTCCAATCGGCATAACGTTAAGGGGGCGGGCCGCGATCCATGGCATAAAGACCATCACCATAGAGTTGCGAGATCCTCATTTATTTCAACGGGATGTGATCAACGACAGCCTTACAGGCGTCAGAAACATACTCTACGACCTGAAGATGCTGCCCGGTGAAATCCTTTGCCCTGCTGATGACATCACCCTATGCGAGTCTTCCTACTGGCTGTACACCGATGAAGGAGGGATCCTTAATGTCTTCCCGCAGCTCGGGCAGCAATTAAAGAAGGGCGATAAAATTGCCGCCGTCAAAACCATTTTTGGAAAAACCGTCAAGGAATACTTTTGCCCTGAAGATGGGGTTGTCATTGGGAAGAGCGTCAATCCCATCAACCAATCCGGCAGCAGGATTTTGCATTTAGGTATTAATACGAAGAAGATACCTTGCATTACTGCGCAGGAGTTGGATCATCAGTAATGAAAGTTACTAAATATCGCTGGATATGGTCATAAATCACAGCGCTTTCACCCGCTCTGCCTTATCCAGGAATGCCGGGTCAAAAGTGATGCCGAGCCCTGGCGCATCCGGCACACTGATCCTGCCTTCACTGGGCTGCAGGCTCACGCTGCTCTCTATCGGGATGCCATCTTCGTTCCCTTTAAATTCCTGGTAGGGGCCAATATTGGGTACGAATGACGCAAAGTGCATCATGTAGAGGAAGCCGAGCCCGTCACCGGAGATGTGTGGCGTACAGGGCTTGCCCACAATTTTGGCCATTTTGGCAACTTTAGCGGATCGGACTAAGCCACCGAAAAAGAGCAGGTCTGGCTGGACGACCTGCAGGGCATCTTCGGTAAGGAACCACATGAAACGGCGCATGCTAGCCTCTTCTTCTCCACCCGCTACCGGCACGTTCAGGGCATCGGCTACGGCTTTGGTTTCGTCGTAGTAGTCAAAGGGGCAGGGCTCCTCAAAAAAATCGGTGCCGTGCGCTTCCAGTAGGCGCCCAATTTCAATAGCCGTGGGCACATCGAAGCTTCCATTGGCATCAGTATAGATGGTGGCATCACTGCCCAGGGTTTTCCGCACCAGCGGAATGAGCGCTTTGTCGCGGGCCATGCTTTCATCGGTGTAATGCATGCGGGCACCCAGGCGATACTTCACGGCTTTGGCACCGGAGGCTTCCACGAGCCCCAGCAAGTGCTCCATTTCTGCTTCCGGGGCATTGCCCCGTCGGCCACTTGCGTAATAAATATCGACTTCATACCGCACCCGGCCTCCCAGCAGCGTGCTGATGGGCACGCCCCCGGCTTTCCCCAGCATGTCCAGTACCGCAATCTCAACATAAGCCACAGCGACCCAAAGTGCGAGCCCCTGCCATTTGTAGTTGAGCTTTTTGAGGTATAAATCGTCCAGCAGTTCATCCCATTTGCGGGCATCTTTGCCTTTGAGAATGGGCGCCACCATTTCGTAAATGATCGGGTAAAGCCGCTCGGCATATTTAGGCTTCATTGCAGCGATGCCTTCCACTCCGCTCTTGGAACGGGCACGCAGGAAGAAGTGCTCCCCATTGCGGTACACACCAATATCGCTGATGGGTACCGGATTGGGAATGTGCTGATGCTGAACGATAGGTTCCCGCTCAATAGCCTGGAATTGCTCAAGTAGATCATTGCGGTCCGGGGCAATGTGGGGGGCTTGCTGAAATCCAAAGGAGCCACCAAGCAGGGCGGAAGCGCCAATGGCTTTTTTTAGAAAAGATCGTCTGGGCTGCATTGCTGCGGTATTGGATTGATTCGTCAATAGGAATATCAACAAATGCAGGCGTAACCCTCTACCACTCCACTGCTTCCGTCTGCACAGGGATGCGCTTCAGGTGTGGCTTTTTGTTCAGGTAGCGCTGTATGAGGCGCGTGGTTTCCGGATTGCCGGCGTAGGGTGTAATGGCATCCCGGAGGTTATCCATGCTGCCATTCAGCCCTTCCTCATCGAGGTACCCAAAGCCTTGGTAATTGCCATTTTCAACCAGAATGACTGCCAATTCTCCAGGCTCCCTGCCTTCATCCAGCAGGAAAAAGTCTTCTTCGAATACCGTGGAAAGCACTTCTCTGGCTGCCATGGCCCGCTCATTGTAATCTTCCACTGATTCCTGTTCGGCACAGGCACCGTGGCACTGCTTGATGTGGTAGTGAAAGCAGGGCCCGCTGTTGCCGGGCTGTAGTTTGCAAAGCCGGGCACACAGCTCAAAGGCTTCCCGGACGCGGTTGAGGTGGTTGCGGGCGTGGGCAAATTTGGGATACTCCGAAATGACCTGCAGGGTTTTCCGGCGGGCAGCATTTGCCTGCGTGGCCTCATAGCAAATGTATCCGGCCTCATCCATAAAGGTATGCACCAGATAAGGGAAGCGCCGCACCCGCTGTGCCCGGTTGATGGGCGGGTGGAGGCGTTTGATCTCGTGGCTTTCCAGCAAAAGGGCCACCAGCTCGCTGCCGGTAATTTCGTAGGAAATATCGTGCACATGCCGTTGCAGCTTCCCCGCTTTCTCTGTTTTGTCGGCGAAGTGCTCGGCAATGCGTTTTTTGATGTTGATGCTCTTGCCTACGTAAACCACTTCTCCCTGAGCGTTGTGCAGGTAGTACACTCCGCATTCCTCAGGCAGGGCATGCATCTTTTCCATATCGAAGGACTTGGGCAGCAGGGATTCTTTGATGCCCAGGTTGACCATGTCCACGACTTGCTTTTGATTGTCTTCTTCTGCCAGGATGCGGCGCAGCAGCTCGGCTGTGGCGAGGGCGTCATCCAGTGCGCGGTGGCGGGCATCGGCTTTCCAGCCCATCCATTTGATGAGGTTGCCCAGGCTGTAGGATGGCAGCCCCGGGAAAGCTTTGCGGCTCAGGCGGACCGTGCACAGGTTCCTCCGGGAATAGGTGTAGCCGAGCCGTTTGAACTCCTCCCTCAGGAAGCTGTAGTCAAAGCGCACATTATGGGCTACGAAAATGGCACCTTCCGTCATTTCCACTATCTTTCGGGCTACTTCGTAGAATTTGGGCGCGTCTTGCACCATTTCCTGCGTAATGCCCGTTAGTTGTGTGATGCCGTAGGGGACGTAGCACTCGGGGTTGACCAAAGAACTGTAGGTGTCGAGGACTTGCTGCCCATCGTGAAGGACAATGCCCACTTCAATGATCTTGTGGCGGGAAGCCCGGCCTCCGGTAGTCTCCAGGTCGACAATCGCGTAACGCTTGGGTTGCATAGTTTAATCTCCGTCAGTAAAAACAATATGTTGTGAAGTTAAAAATTTTGTTTGCAATACTGGGCTTTTTGCCACTAAATTGTGCAAAAAGTGTGTCAGAAAAGGCGGTTCAGCCGGTTGATATACCATCGGCTGTGGACATCGATAGCACGCTCGTTCTCGGCGCAGCGCGTATGGATGCCTATTTGCCGGACTTGCAGAAAGCCAAAGGCGTGGGGCTGGTCGTCAACCCCACCTCGATGGTGGGCAGCACGCATCTGGTGGATACGCTCCTGGCTCAGGGCGTCAACGTCCGACAAATTTTCGCACCGGAACATGGCTTCCGGGGCACGGCTGATGCCGGAGAGACGGTGACGGATGGCAAAGACAAACAAACCGGGCTGCCCATCATTTCCCTCTACGGCGACAATAAAAAGCCGAAACCTTCCCAGCTGCAAGGCCTGGATGTCGTGGTATTCGATATTCAGGATGTGGGGGTGCGCTTTTACACCTACATTTCCACCCTGCATTACGTCATGGAGGCCTGTGCGGAACAAGGCATCAAAGTCCTCGTCCTCGACCGCCCCAACCCAAACGGGCATTACGTGGACGGCCCAATCCTTGACCCGGATTTCAAGTCCTTTGTAGGCATGCACCGGGTGCCGGTTGTACACGGCCTGACGGTTGCGGAATATGCCAAAATGGTCAATGGCGAAGGCTGGCTAAAAGGTGGCATCAAATGTGAACTGGAAGTGGTGCCCTGCCTGAACTACACCCATTCCACACCCTACGAATTGCCGGTAAAGCCCAGCCCGAACCTGCCCAACAACCGCTCCATTTACCTTTATCCGTCGCTCTGTTTTTTTGAAGGCACGGTGGTCAGCGTAGGGCGGGGGACGAACACCCAATTCCAGGTCTATGGCCATCCCGACGCCACCATTGGCGATTACTACTTCACGCCGGAGCCCATGCCGGGCGCCAAATACCCCAAACTGGAAGGCAAGCGCTGCCGCGGCTTTTCTCTGGCCACCACTGCACCTGAGCACATTCGACAGCAAGGCTACCTGAACCTCGACTACCTCGTTGATTTCTATCAAGCCCACCCGGATAAGGCGAACTTCTTTTTGGAGACCCTCTTTATCGACAAGCTGGCGGGCACAGATGCCTTGCGCAAAGCCATTATCGCCGGTCAATCGGCGGAGGAAATCCGGGCCTCCTGGGCAGAAGGGCTGACGGCTTACCGGGAGATGCGGGAGGGGTATTTGCTGTATCCCTGACTTCGCAGCGTGTTAGGGTGCGCATTCCCTTCGCGCCCTAACTTTGCAGCTTGTTGTTAGGGTGCGCATTCCCTTCGCGCTCTCACTTCAGCTCGGTGCTCCTGTCGTATCCCGGTTTTACCGGGATCCGGCAGGTTTCCATGGCAGAAGCTGGAGCAGAGCGCTTGGCAATTTCCGGGTTTAAGCTCTACCCCAGCAGTAAAGCCCTCCTATTGTGTCCCGGTTTTACCTGTATCCGGCAGGTTCTACCTGGGAAAGCTGAGGCAGAGCGCTTGGGAAGGACCAGGCTCAAGCTCTACCCCAGCAGCTCAGTGTTCCTGTCGTAGAGCTTACCTCGCGGTTACTTTACCGGTATCCGGCAGATTTCCTGGCAAAACCGTGTAACCGGCAAACGGATAGCTATTCATGCCTTTCAGTTTTCTGCTCCCGAAGTGTTAAAAATTAGGAGCTTCTGTTTTTTTTTGCATCTTATATGGTACATTGTTTAAGCTATGAAAAAACCTCTCTTGCCAACTATGTCCATCAAAATTTTGAGTGTGATTTCTTTTTTCCTCCGTGTAGGTGTTTGCCTGGTAGCGCATGCTCTAATGATTCAGCATATATCCGCTCAAAACCTGGTACCGAATCCGTCCTTTGAGCTTGTAATTGATGATCCGGAATTCAGGCCAACAGGGGTCAATAGTTCTGTAGACTGGTTCAAATTGCTGTTTACGACAGAGTTTTTTCATCGGTCTTATGCCGCTGTTGCCAGTGTGCCGGCTAATCAACGTGGATTTCAGGACCCTTATATGGGAGATGGATATGCAGGTATGATTGTTTATCCTTTGGATGTCCGGGAGTTTCTTGCAGTGCAGTTGACAGCGCCATTGGAGCCGGGAGAGGTTTATACCCTAACCTTTCAGGTTAGTCTCTTGGAGCGGTCAAAGTTTCGGACTGATGATTTTGGGGCTATGCTGTTGCACAACCGACCTGAACAGGACAGCTTGAGCAAGTACCATTATTCGGTAAAAAACCTTGAAGGCCGCGTTCTTTCGGATACTTCCGGATGGATGGAAATCCGGGGGCAGTACCTGGCTGAGGGTGGTGAAGAATACTTGCTTATTGGCAATCTATACGATCAGGCACGTACCACTTTTGAGGAAACAGGGGTTGGGAATGCTTTGCCCTGGGCTTACTATTATGTAGATCAGGTCGTGTTGGAACAATGCGGAGAAACAGGCAGCTCTGTCACCCAATTGCCTCCAAAAGATACTGTGATTTGCGATAGTGGCAGTGCAATGCTCGAAGGGTTGCCTGATGCAGATGGTTATTACTGGGTTGGGGAAGGTACCGAACCTGTGCTGCAAACCCGGAGGCCAGGAAGGTATACGCTCAATCATTACTATGGATGTGATATCCTCCAGCAGTCTTTTACCGTTGAAACCGATGGGTGTTTCTGTGATATAACCTTTCCTTCTCCCAGCCGGCTGCCTGCCGAATTAGGTCCTTTACCTTCCCGAAATGTGGAAAGTTACACCCTTGAACTCTTCAATGCCGCCGGGCAGAAAGTCTGGTCAGGCGATCAGGAAAGCCTGAGCCAGACAAAGCTTTCTTTGGCTGCGGGCATTTATTTCTGGCGCGCAAGGCTTGACTGCTTCAGGGAGTTGGATCAACTGCCGTTTCAGCGTACCACGAGCGGGCGCATATTATTTGTGGATTAGGGCTAGGGGTGAGGAGGTTTGCAGGGCTATAAGGCTATTGTGCTGATCTAAATTTTTGACGGAGCATCTATCCGGTCTTGGTTTTCCCTTTGCGAGGAGGCTGTGAGGTTTAGCTTCCTTTCGCCTTCCAGCTAAAACGGGCGAGCTCCCAACATTGTTTTTCTCCACCCAATTCTGTATCTTACCACCCATTCACTAACCGCTAAAAACGGACCTCATGTTTACACACACACACACACACACACACACACACATTCCATCCGCCGAAGCCAACAGGCGAAGGAGGACACACATTCTGCGCACGACATTCTGTTAAGTTTCTTTTTTTCATGCTCATGATAACAGGCTTGTACACCGCAACCGGGCAAGACTACGTCACTTATGGTTTGTATGGGAAGTATGATGAAGACCCCAAGAGCTATTTCCTGCGCGTTCAGTTTAATTTTATAGATGCAGATGCACCTAATGAAGATGCTGCATGGTGGACAGTAGAGGGGTATGACCTGGCGGACGAAGCTCAAAAAGGGCTGGATAACCTCAATCAGGCTTTTAACCCGCATGGAATATTTTTCCTGGCAGACGAGCCAACGACGGATTGTGCTACGCCAGCTACCTATCGTACTTATTTTGATTTGCAAAACCCACAGGGGTTAAGTGTTTTGGAGCTGATCAGGGGGGAATATCAAACGGAAAACGAGGTTAAACGGGCTTTAAATATTTACGTAAGCAGCGATCAAGGCCCAACGGGGGGCTGGGCATTTCAGGTGCCTAGCAATCATGTGGCGCTCAATGGCAACGAAGATGGTGAGTTAGCCACCAACACCACGACAGCGGTGCACGAAGTGGGCCATGCACTAGGCCTACTTCACACCTTCGCCGGTGAGGATAATGGTGAATGCAATGAAGGGGTTGTCCCTGCACCAGCAGGAAACTGCCTGGATGAACAAGATTTTTGCTATTGCTGTGGCGATTACGTTTGTGATACGGACTATGATCTGAATGAGGATTTTGAGCTTGACCCTACAGATTGCACTGGTGCCGAATCTATACCACCGAGTGTACGCCGCAATTACATGAACTACATATCTCCGGATAAATGCCGAAATGCGTTTACGGAACAGCAAGGGTTAAGG
The DNA here is from genome assembly GCF_022763345.1 of Phaeodactylibacter sp. GTDB lineage: Bacteria > Bacteroidota > Bacteroidia > Chitinophagales > Saprospiraceae > Phaeodactylibacter. Next base: position 2,287 of record NZ_JALEGS010000050.1, on the reverse strand, counting down.
ATGAAAATGTATTTGCGGGAGCTGAAGGATTACTATTCGGATGACGTATTGGAAAAAATCCAACTACAGGAAGCCGCCTACCCCGGCACGGCCCCTTCCGGTGTAACAGGTAATCTTACAGTAGAATCAGAGGTGCTTGAAATACTGTCGCCCCTGCAAATGCTGCCTGGCGCAACCATTACCGTGAAAACTGGTGCAGCCCTCCACATTAAAAGCACCCTGACGAGTGCCTGCGATGAGATGTGGCAGGGAATAAAAGTAGAGTCAGGAGGTATCGTCAAAGTTTTTGGGCAGGGCGTTATTGAACATGCCGTATGCGGGATAGATGTAGTCGGGAATAGCTCTGAGGTGAGTATTCTAGGGGGTACTCTTATGAATAATACGATAGGCTTGCGCGTAGATGCGGATGATGCGATTGAGACGAGCAATCAGGTCTTTTTTGCCAACTTTGAGCTCAATGACCAGTATAAAGGTGCTTCTGATGAACGGCCCTATTTCATGGTCTTGCGCGGCAACCGGGGCACCCGGATCAGGTACACCACTTTTGCAGATGAGCGGACAGCTGATTGTTCTGCCCCAAGTGGGGCCTGCCCAAAACGTGCCATTGGTATTGATGCCCGGGAAGCTGGGTTTTTGTGCCGGGCGAACACTACTTTTTCTAAACTATATCAAGGTATCCGGGTATCCAACCTGAGCATACAGCAGGGCAGCTTTGCAGTCAGTAATTGCACGTTTTCCAAAAATACAAAGGGCATAGTTTCTAGGTTTTGCAGTAGTTTCGAAATTCAGGACAATCTTTTTGAGATGGATTCGGACGAACATCCCACCTATTTTAATGCTGAACTGCCCATTGATAAATCCTGCATCGAAATTTTTGGGGCAGCGCAGGGCTTTACCGTTTCGGGCAATACCTTTGTCCTTTTTGGAGAAGAACTGAGCAAGGACTGCCGCTACTACGGTACCATCTGTACGGTTACCGGACATGGGCTGGACAATGAAATCATCAATAATGACTACGTTTCGATGGAGGTTGGAAACGCCGCCCGGTTTAATAATGGCAACGAAGAAAACGGTCTGGTTTACCTCTGCAACGACTTTCTGGCAGAGCCGCCGGGCTTTGCCCCGGGCCCTGAGAACTGTGTGGACATACTGATTGAGCCCGGAGGGACGATTAGAAAGGAGCAGCATGGTCGTAACCAAGTTGGAGATGTTACACCTGCTGGCAATATTTTCGCCTCCTCCATCAGTAATCAAAGCGGGGTGGGGCAGAATAATTCGTATGAAGTTATTTATTATTTCAAACCCGGAGCGCCATCTCAGAATCCAGGCCCTTCACCTGGAGTTACGCTATCTATTCCAGAAGTACAAGAGGTTTACTGCGGCCCTGCCCCCTGCTCCCCGCCCTGCCCGCAAGACCCCATCATAATCAAAGCTCGTTTTGAAGGCGCTGGGTTCCGGCGGGATAGCCTTCTGGAAGTAGCTTCCGGGCTGTCAGGAGCTCAAAAAGAGGAAGCGGAGCGGCAAAGCCGGTTATTTGAGCAGGAGCGCCGGCGGGCTGCCGGGCAAATCCTTCGATATTATGCCTTGGATACGGTAGCGGTAGAAGCAGACTCTATCCGGCAGTGGCTGGAAAACACCCGGACCTTTGGCAGCCTGTACCTGCTGGCCAGGGAGGAATTCTTTTTCGGAGACATGCCGTTTTTCCAGGTGCTTTGGGCGCGCATCCCACAATTGGTAGCCCTGACCCCTTATCAGTCAGGAACTTATAGCAGCCTTTCTGCACTCTTTTCGGCTCTGTTCCCTTATGTGTCCGAAGGGGGTGACCTGTCCAATATGCCAAAACCTTTGGTCGAAGCGTTGTATAATTTTACCACGCACTGCAACGAAGCGGGCTTTCTCGCTGTGGAACTCTTGCGGCGCAATGGGGTAGAAGCAGCGGTACAGTGCAACAGCCAAAGCCCGGCAATGGCTCAAAAAAATAGCGGAGGTCCCCAGGCAGAGGAGCTGCGCCACAGGCAGGACCGCATGAATGCTGCATTTTTCCCCAACCCCACGCAGGGCACCCTACAGGTCGTCCTTCCGGAAGGGGCTGATCAGGCCTCCCTGATACTTTACAACCTACAGGGGCAACCTGCCTTCAAGTCCCTGCTTACCGGGCAGCGTACCACCCTGCAATTGCCAGTGCCAGCGGGCATCTACTGGGCACGCCTGCAAATAGTCGGGCAGCAGCCGGTGCATCACAAAATCATTGTATCACGCTAAACAAGCCTGCCATGAAGTTAGTGAC
>NZ_JALEGS010000049.1 GCF_022763345.1 Phaeodactylibacter sp. | reverse complement strand
TATACTGACGATTAAGTGGTTTGCCACAGCAAACCTACTCAATGTCAGCATTTACGCTGGGAAGTGGCTTGCTCCGATGTCGCAAATCCAAGATCCCGACATTTATCGTCGGTGACCACTTCGTATTGCGTATAACTCAGTAACATCAGGAGGCCATATCCGCTCCTTCCGGCGCTACCCCGCTATATCCCCTTCCACCCCTTTCGGATGAACATCCGGTGGTAGCGCAGGCGGGAAATAGGATTGGATTTATATGGACTTCATGGTGGTTTCTATTAATCAGGTTGGACAGATTGGGCTACCGGCCGTTCGGCTTCCCACTCGCCCGCTCCACTGCGCTGCCACTAATTGCATCGCTAAAGAAAAGCGCATTGGCGAAAATACGGTTAGTGCCGTACCAAAAAGCCCGAAAGTTGGGGTCAAAAGGCAGGCAAATGACCCGCCCCCGGCCTGCACCGCTGACTATAGTGGCTGCCGAACCCGCCAGTTTGCGCTCGTGCTCCGGCCTGGCATAGCCACTGATCAGAGGCGGCTCCGCATAAACGGCAGGCGTGGCGTACTGGTTGCCGGTGGGGCGATAGGCTGTAGTGCCTCGCTGGAAAACAGGAATAGAGGAGCGGGAATACCCAAAAAACAGTGGATGGCTCAGATCAGCTTCGATCTCCATAATGGCACCTCCAATACGATCAGAGCCTCGGTCCGCACTGAGCTTTTCGTAGGGCCGCTGCCCGGAAGCCTCCCGGGCATCTCCAATGGGGCTCACTTTCGCCAGCCCCTGCCGGTCTGCCCAGTCGATGGCGGATTTTACAGCAATCAGGTTGCCGCCATCGCTTACCCATTCGCGCAGGTTGTTGTTGCCGCTTTGGCTAATGCCGCCGTAACTGCCATTGACCATGATGATCGTATTAAAATCCGTCAGGTCTGCCCGTCCAAGATCATCGGTTTCCAGCATCGTGAGTGGAATGCCGTAGCGCTGATCGAGCAGGTGCCAGGCCGCGCCCGCTTCGTAGGCATAGACGCCCTCTCCTACGACAAGGGCCACCTTCCGTGCCTCCAGCCGTTCAAAACTCCGGCTGCCGAGGTCAATGCCGGTTGGGGTCAGCCCCGTGCTGACGGCGGTGATAGCTGCACAGCCTGCGCCTGCCTTTTTGACTTGCTCATGGATTTCAGTGGCAGACTTTTCCTGATTTTGAACGGGTACCAAAATTGTGCCCCGCTGATAGGCCTTTCCATTTAACACAAAGGGTTCGGTAGCGACTTTCGTGCGCAGGCCGGCTGCCTGAATCTGATACAAAGCTTTGGGAGCGCAGTAGCTTTCCCATTCCAGCAGATAGGCGTAGGCGCTTTGCTCAGGAGCAGCAAAAGCAGCTTCCGGTACTGCCTCTACCCGTTGACCAAGCAATCGATTGCTAAACTGCCCATCAACCAGCTCCGTGTAATCCATGCCAAAAGCCAAGGGCAGCGTCCAACTGGACACATCGTAAAAAATACTGTCGGTAAAGGAGGTCATGGTCTCAAACATCCCTCTTACCAGCCGGTACTGCGCCTGTTCTGCAGGCACCACATAGCTCTGACCGGGCGCATACACCACCCCATCAGCTTCCACCTCACGCTCCAGCTGATAGACCTGCACTTTATGCTTCAGCAAAAGATCTAGAAAGGCCGAAGTCCGTACCGGATCCTCCGGTGCTCCAAATACGTAGCCTTTGACTTTGGCGCCCCGGGCCTCTTCCAGCCCCTCCCGGTAAAAATCATACTGATACTGCAGAAGGTCCTGACGCAGCGCCACGCCCGCCTTTTGGGTCGAAAGCGCCGTACGCACCTGATTGCGGATGGTAAAGGGGAAAGTCAGCAGGCCATTCTCCGTCTCCTGCACATGCCCGCGCGAGCTCGCCTGCTCGAACAGGATGCCGATGCCGCCATTTGCATCCGGGTAGGTAGAGCCCTTGCCGTAGTAAAAATCGTCGTAGCTTTCCTTGGTGTAGTAGAGTGAGCCGATGTCGTCCAGGGCTTCCGCATGGAAATTGCCGATGCGCCCGGTCAGCTCCTGATTCAGGGGCGGGGTGATGGGGTTGGTCCGGGACGGAATACCCGGCATGAAGAAAAAGGTCGCATTGGAGCCCATTTCGTGATGGTCTGTCAACACATTGGGCTTCCATTGATGGAAAACCTCAATGCGGCCCCGGCTTTCCGGGTGCTGCACCAACAGCCAGTCGCGGTTGAGGTCAAACCAATAGTGATTGGTGCGCCCACCGGGCCAGCTTTCGTCATACTCCCGGTCCTGAGGGTTAGCAGTAAGGTGCAGGTTCTTATGCATATTCACCCAGGTGGAAAAGCGGTGGAAGCCATCCGGGTTAAAGCAGGGATCGAGCAGCACAACCGCTTCTTTTAGGGTTTGCAAGACTTCCGGGCTCTGCCCTGCCGCCAGGTAATAGGCAACCATTGGCGCGGCATTGCCCCCGCTCGCTTCGTTGCCATGTATGCTAAAGCCCTGATAGAGGACCACAGGCTGCTCCTTCGCAGGCTTGCGGTTGGCTTCCGGGTTGGAAAGGGCCACATGCTGCGCCTGTATTTCATCTATCCGATCCTGATTGTCCGGGGAGGTGATGGTCAGGTAAAGCAATGGACGGCCTTCGTAACTGCGGGCATATTCGGTATACATCACGCGGGGAGAGGCTTCCGCCAATGCCTTCATGTAGTACACCAGTTTATCGTGGCTCAGGTGCCACTCCCCAATCTGATGCCCGAAAAAGGACTCCGGTGTTGGGATGCGCTCATCGTATTCAATGTCCGGCAGGTAGTAGCTTAAAGGTTGCTGTGCGAAGCTAAGTTGGACAAAAATAGCCAGCAGGAAGGCTAGCAGAGCGGGCTTATGACTCATTAGTGTTGATTTTTATTATTGTTTGCCCTTAAAATGAGGATTTTTTGGGAATTGTTGCCAAAGCTATTCAAAGCAGCAACAGAATTCCCTTTTTTTCAAACCAAAGCCCCCACAGAAACGTATTTTTGTCCATCAACGAATTCACAGACCATGTACATCCTCCTCATATCTATCGTTATCGGCCTTTTTGTGGCCATGCTGTTTGTCAATGTCTACTTCCGGGTGAAGGTGCTGAAGAGCTACCGGAAGCTGATCAAGGCGCGGGTGGAATTTGGCGCGGCGCATTTGTTCAACAAAGAAAAAATGGAGGCGGAGGTGATGCCGAAGTACCCGGACATGCGGGAGGAAATCGAGACCTTCACCAGCCACATCCAATACTCTATGCGCATGGCTACGGTGCTGATTGCGCTGATTACCCTGTTCGGTGCTATCCTGATGTACTACCGGTAGGAGTGAGGAATAGACTTGATGGGTCGGGTCAGTGTAGTGGGAATATGCCGAAAATCCCCTACTTTTGCAGCCGTAAAAAAAGGACCACCTATGTTAAAGATTGGCGTTTTGGGCACTGGCCACCTCGGTAAAATCCACCTCAAGTGCATTCAGCTCGCGGAGGAGACTTACGAACTAATTGGCTTCTATGATCCTGATGATGTAGCAGCCCGGCAGGCAGAGGAGCAATATGGCGTGCAGCGCTGGACCGACCTCGATGCACTGATAGCTGCAGCGGAAGTGATCGATATCGTCACGCCAACCACTACCCACTTTGCGCTCGCCAAACGGGTCATCGAGCAGGGCAAGCACCTGTTTATCGAAAAGCCCCTTACCAACACCATGGAAGAGGCCAAAACCCTGCTTCAACTGGCCAAAGAAAAGGGTGTAAAGGTGCAGGTGGGCCACGTAGAGCGCTTCAACCCGGCACTGCTGGCCTTGGGCGATCAGCCGCTCAACCCCATGTTTATAGAAGCACACCGCCTGGCGGTCTTCAATCCGAGGGGTACGGACGTCAGTGTGATCCTCGACCTGATGATCCACGATTTGGACATCATTCAAAGCCTGGTGAAATCGCCGGTAAAATCCATCAGTGCCAGTGGCGTGCCGGTAGTAAGTGAGAGCGCCGACATCTGCAATGCGCGCATAGAGTTTGAGAATGGCTGCATCGCCAACCTTACTGCCAGCCGCATATCCATGAAGCAGATGCGCAAAGTGCGCTTTTTCCAAAAGGATGCTTACATCAGCCTCGATTTTCTGGAAAAAGAAGCACAGGTGGTCCGCCTTTACGACACGGATGCCGACCCTGCTCAGTTGCCGCAGGACAACCTCATGGAGCTGGAAACGCAGAGCGGCAAGCGCTATATACACCTCTCTATGCCCGAAACAGCGCCGGTTAATGCCATCAAAATGGAGTTGGAGTCCCTCGCCCATAGCATTGAAAAGAACGAGCGCCCCGTAGTCAGCATTGAAGATGGATACCGTGCACTTGACCTTGCGCACCAGATCATGGACCAGATTGAGAAACGGCTGATCGCCGCCAAGTCCTCCTAACTTCGTCAGATAAATGACGAAGACTGGGTAATCTGGCAAGCTGGACAACGTTTTTGAGGTTTTAAATCCTCTACTACCCAACCTTTGACGCTAAATCTTGGCTCTTGCTTATCAGAGCCGACAAACTATCAAGCTATGAAAAAGCAAAACTTTTCTTTCCTACCTGCTCTGATTTTTGCTACCGCTTTCTTGGTCAGCTGTGATATTATCAACCCGGAAGAGCCCGTGCCAGGTTACCTTCACATCCCCGCTATGCGTGTGGAGACTTCAGGTGACGAGGGCTCTGCTTCCTCAAATCTTTCAGAGGCCTGGGTTTCGGTTGACGGAGACTTTGTAGGTGCCTATTCCCTGCCCGCTACTTTGCCTGTCCTGGAGGAGGGGCCCTCTGAAGTTGTCGTGCAGGCCGGTGTCAAGGATAACGGCCTTGGCAGTTCGCCTGATATCTACCCTTTCTTCGCCAACTACGAGACCCAAGTTGAAATGGGCCCAAATACCACGGATACGATTCGCCCGGTCTTCCGGTATAGCGACAATACAAAGTTTGCCTTTATTGAAAACTTTGATGAGGGCGGTCAGATTTTTTCCCAAATGCGCCGGGGTAGCCTCAGCCAAATGTCATCCGTAACAGAGGGTGCCTTTGAAGATCGTTCCCTGCGCATTGAACTGGACACCTCTGCCGCCATCGTAGAGGCTGCCACCATTGAACGTTACGCCAACCTGACCGGTCAGTTTACTACAAGCGTCTACCTTGAGGTAGACTACAAATCTGATGTCCCGGTTACTTTTGGGGTCATAGGATATGATGGGAGTGGGACAACAGGAAACGGACAGGCGCTTTTTATTTCCGGGTTCAATCCTTCCGGCGAATGGAGGAAAATTTATTTCAACCTTTCGGTAGTCATCGTTGAATCCGGGCTGAGTGAATTTCAAATTGTTTTCCAGGCTGCTATCCCTACGGAAAACGGACAGCTTACCCGTGATGAAGCAATAGTTATGATGGATAATATCAAATTGCTGCACTTCTAACGTGTAAAGCCTGAACCATAGCAACTTCCTCTACATGCAAAAAAACATGAACCGACAGCGCCGTTTGCACACCTTGCAATATCAGGTAGCAGACTTCATTACAGCCATGCTGTCCTGGGCTTGTTTTTTTGTGTACCGCAAGCAACTGGAAGACCCCCAACTGGACTGGTCGGTGATCAGTACGGATACGAATTTCTGGTACGGTGTTTTGGTCATCCCTACAGGATGGTTGCTCTTCTACTCCATTTTTGATCAGTACAGGGATATTTACCGCCTTTCCCGCCTGGCTACGCTCGCCCGGACCTTCTTCCTCAGTTTCCTGGGGGTCACCTTCCTGTTTTTCACCCTCATTCTGGATGACTTTGTTACCAACTACACGACCTACCGGGCCTCCTTCACCACGCTGTTCCTGCTCCACTTTCTGCTGACGTCTACGGTGCGCATGTACATTCTGACCCGCGCCAGCCAACGCCTGAAGAAAGGCCTGATCACCTACAATACGCTCATCATTGGCAGCAATCAAAAGGCCGTGGAGCTCTACGAAGAGATCAGTGGACGTGAGAAGGGGCTGGGCAACAAGTTTATCGGGTTCATCAGCCTGAACGGCACGGAAGAGGAAGAACTCGCCGCGCACCTGCCCCGGCTCGGCGGTATGGAAGTACTGGAACAAAGTATCATTGACCTAAATATTGAAGAGGTCATTATCGCTATAGAGACCTCAGAGCATAACCGGCTCAGGGAGCTCCTTAACATCCTGTTCGATTTCGATGAGCAGGTGCTGGTGAAGATCATCCCGGACATGTACGACATTATGCTGGGCACTGTCAAAATGAGCCATATCTACGGAGCAGTCCTCATCGAAATCCGGCAGGACCTGATGCCAAAGTGGCAACGCCTGGTCAAGCGGCTCATTGACCTGACGGCCTCCGCGATGATGTTGTTGATCCTATCGCCCCTGTACCTGTACATCGCCACCCGGGTACGGTTTTCCTCACAGGGGCCCATCATTTTCCAGCAGGAGCGCATCGGGCTGAACGGCAAGCCCTTCATGATTTATAAGTTCCGGTCCATGTACACTGACGCCGAGCGAGATGGGCCGCAACTCAGCTCCGATACCGACAACCGGTGCACGCCCTGGGGGGCGGTCATGCGCAAGTGGCGGCTGGATGAACTGCCTCAGTTTTGGAATGTATTGAAAGGGGACATGTCGCTTGTTGGCCCGCGGCCGGAACGTCAGTATTTCATTGACCTCATCACCAAAGAAGCCCCACATTACAAACACCTGCTCAAAGTACGCCCTGGCATCACCTCCTGGGGGCAGGTAAAGTATGGCTATGCTTCCAACCTTGAGCAAATGCTGCAGCGGCTGAAGTTTGACATTCTTTACATTGAAAACATGTCTTTAGCACTGGATTTTAAGATCATGTTCTACACCTTGCTGGTACTCCTGCAGGGCAAAGGGAAGTAGGAAAACCCAAAAGCGGAAAGGCTTGGTAATCTGACGTAAGTATTGTATCTTTGCCCCTCAATTTCAATATTCATCTTTTCAAACAGATAGAATCATGTTCGCAATCGTAAAAATAGCTGGTCAACAGTTCAAAGTTGAGGAAGGGCAGAAGCTTTTCGTCCACCAGCTAGAAGCCAGTGAAGGAGACAACGTATCCTTCGAGGACGTGCTGCTCGTCGACAACGGCGGCAAAGTCTCTGTAGGCACGCCAACGCTGAACGCTAAGGTAAGCGCTACGGTACTCGGTCACCAGAAAGGAGACAAAGTGCTTGTTTTCAAAAAGAAGCGCCGCAAGGGCTACCGTCGTAAGAACGGTCACCGTCAGCACTTTACCCAAATCCAAATCGACAGTATCGCCGTTTAATCCCCGGCCAGGGGTGCGGTTTTTTGTAAAACCTAAAATTGTTTAAGACATGGCACACAAGAAAGGTGTAGGTAGTACGGACAACGGCCGGGACAGTAAATCGAAAAGACTCGGCGTTAAACTATTCGGAGGCCAGCACGCTAAAGCCGGCAACATCCTCGTTCGTCAGCGCGGTACCAAGTACCACCCGGGCGAAAATGTTTACATGGGCAAAGACTTCACGCTGCACGCAGGCATCGAAGGTACCGTAACCTTCCGCCGCCGCCGCAAGAATCGCCTTTACGTTAACGTAATGCCTAATGGTTCTGCTAACGGCAACGGCGCAGCAGCAGTAGCGGCTCCGGCTCCTGAAAAGAAGGAAGCACCCGCTCCAAAGGCAGAGCCCGTAAAGGCTGCAGCAGCTCCGGCTGAGGAAGCACCAAAGGCAAAAGAAGAAACGCCAAAGGCAAAAGCTTCCAAATCTGAAAAAATTACCTTACCTTCCGGTAAGAAAATCAATCAGGATGACCTGAAGATGGTTGAAGGGGTAGGCCCGAAAATCGAAGGTCTGCTGAACGAAGGCGGTATCCACACCTGGGAAGACCTCGCAAATGCACCTACTGAAAAGGTACAGGCGATCCTTGATGAGGCAGGTCCCCGCTACCGGATGCACGACCCTGCTACCTGGGCTAAGCAAGCTAAACTTGCGCACGAAGGTCAGTGGGAAGAACTCGAAGCGCTTCAGGACCGCCTTGACGGTGGCCGCGAAGTCAGCGACGAGAAGGAGTAAAACACAGGAACTGTTGGGGCAGGCTCTTTGCCGCCCCAATGGGTTCAACTATAAGATTTTTTAGTTTTCATAGCTTTATATTTCAGGGCCCTGCTTTCGGTAGGGCTTTTTTTATGCCCTTACCTGTCCAATAGCCCTTCCAGGTAGTGCTCCCCCACCCCAAAGTCCGACTTAATCCGCTCCACCTCAGCTAAAGCGGAGGCATTGCGGCGGCCCTTGATGCCCACAATCATCAGGTTTTTGGGCGTATGCTCGGTGGAGACGAATTCGAATACCTTGGTCTCATACCCCTGGTCTTCCATCAGCAGGGCGCGGATGCCATCGGTAACGAGCTCGGCCTGCCGTTCCTGCAGGATGCCGTGCCGGAGCATGGGCTGTAAGCCTTCGGTGGGCTGCATGGCTTTGCGAACCTGCTTATGGCAGCAGGGCGCCACGATGATGATCTCCGCTCCCGCCTGTACCCCTTTGGCAATAGCAATATCCGTTGCGATGTCGCAGGCATGCAGGGCGATGAGCATGTCAATGCGCTCCGGCTCGTACTCAAAAATATCCTGTGCGCGGAACTGCAGCCCGGTAAACCCCACTTTGGGCGCCAGTTCATTGCCAAAGTCGACCAGGTTTTCCCGTAGCTCAATACCTGTAATGGAAGGCTGCCAGCCCCGGTTGTTGACAAGGTGGTCATAAAGAGCGAAAGTCAGGTACCCTTTGCCCGAGCCCATATCGACTATATGCGGCTGCCGGGGGAAATTTCCGTGCTGCTGCAAGAGGCTATCCACAATCTCGATGTACTTATTGATTTGGCGGAATTTACGCTGCCCGTCCGCCCGCACCTTGCCTTCAGCAGTGGTGATGCCCATGGCCTGCAGGTAGGCATTGCCGGAAGCTTCGATGAAATACTGCTTGGGCTTGTTGTGCGCTTTCGGGGGTGGTGCCGCTTTTGAGGCCTGCCGCTGATGCAGACGGGGCTTCCGCTTGCGGTTGTACTGCAGGCTGTAATCCGCTTCGGTAGTTAGCAAATCGGCATTCAGGAAGTCCTCTCCCAGCCACAGTCCGATCATCGGCACCGCCTCCTCCGGGGGATGGTTCTTCGTGATGTCCCTGGTGCTGTAGCGCAGGGTAAAGGACACCTGCGGCGCCCCCTTCAGCTCGATGAGGCGGGCGTAGACATTCTTAAACGACTTGTCCGCGCCGCCCGGCTTGCTCAGGGTCAGTTTTACGAAAGTGCCCTGCGAAAGGCTGCGCTGCAGATGCTGCAAAAAAGTTTCCTTGGCTTCCATACTTCTATTAAGTCTTTTCAGCAACTAATGGTTGAAAGTCTAAACAAAGCCGGATTTTTTATATTTTGTTCCAAACTACTGCGATACGTATGAAAAACACCATTCTCCTCCTGCTGAGCATGCTCTCCATCCAATTATCCGCACAGGTTACCTTCCCCAACAACGGCGTGGAAGACCCGCGCGAACGCTACTACGCCCTGACCGGGGCAACGGTCTTCACCAATTATAACACCAAAGTGGAAAATGCCACGCTGGTCATCCGTGATGGCTATGTGGTCTCCGTGGTGGCCGGTGGGCAGGTACCACAGGGCGCTGTGGAGGTGGAAGTCAAAGGTAAGGTCATCTACCCCGCCTTTATCGACCTCTACAGCGACTACGGCATGCCTGAGCCTAAAGCGGAAGGCAAATCTCCTGACCGCAAGCCACAGATGCTGTCCAATAAAGAGGGGGCCTACAGCTGGAATGAAGCGTTGAAGCCCGACTTTGAAGCCCATGCCCATTTCAACCCGGATGCCAAAGCGGCCAAAACCCTGCGCCAAATCGGCTTTGGTGCCGTAGCAGCTCAGCGGATGGATGGGATTTCACGCGGCACGATGACGCTGGTAGGGCTGGGGGACGAACGCGCCCACGAAATGATTGTCGCCGAAAAAGCCGGCCATGCGCTTGCCTTCAGCAAAGGGACCTCCACGCAGAGTTATCCCAATTCACTGATGGGCATGATCGCACTGCTCCGCCAAACCTACTACGATGCCGACTGGTACCAACAGCAAAGCGAAGAGGTCAACCTGTCGCTGGAAGCCTGGAATGCCGTGCAGGAGCTGCCTCAGTTTTTTGCGATTGGCGACCGGCTGGAAATCCTGCGGGCGGCGAAGCTGGGTGCAGAATTTGACAAAACCTATATTTTCAAAGGTACGGGGGATGAATATCAGCGCCTGGATGCCCTGAAAAACCTCAATACCGCCTTCATTCTCCCCCTCGACTTCCCGGATGCCTACGATGTGACCGACCCTTACGATGCCCAACAGGTCACCCTGGCACAGCTGAAGCACTGGGAGCTTGCCCCTTCCAATCCTGCCCGCCTGGCCAATGCCGGTATCCCCATCGCTTTTACGGCAGATGGGTTGGAAAAGAAGACCGACTTCCTCAAGCATTTGCGCAAAGCGGTACAGTACGGGCTCGACACCACCGCCGCCCTGAAAGCGCTGACCTACACCCCGGCAGAACTGGTGCAGGCGACGGACCACCTAGGAGGGTTGGAAAAAGGCAAGCTGGCCAATTTTATCGTCACCGATGGCTCCCTCTTTGGGGACGGCACGGAAATTTACCAGACCTGGGTCAAGGGCAAAGCATACACCCACAAAGCCATCACCACCCCGCAGTTGACCGGGCTGTACGAGCTCCAAGTCGGCAGCGACACCTATGCGTTGGAAATCACCGGCACCGACGAGCAGCCCGCTGCCAAAATCAACACCACGGATTCCACTTCCGTAAAGGTCAAACTGGAAAGAACGGATGAACTGCTGACCCTTTCTTTTGCCCCCGACTCCACCGGGCAGGTCCGCCTCTCCGGCACCCTCAACGGGCGCAACTGGAGCGGCCGCGGGCAATCGGCCGATGGGCAGTGGGTAGACTGGCGGGCGGCCTTCAAACAACCGGCTGAAACAGACAAAGAAGAAAAGGAAGCCGAAAAGCCCGCGCCTACTCCGGAATTACCCGAGATGGGCGACCTCATCTACCCCTTCACCGCTTATGGCTGGACAGAGCGCCCCGAGCCCCAAACCTACCTCATCCAAAACGCTACGGTTTGGACCAACGAAGCGGACGGCATACTGGAATCGGCCGATGTGCTGCTGCGGGACGGCAAAATTGCGGCCATTGGGCAGGGGCTGAAGGCCAAGGGCGCAACGGTCATCGATGCCACCGGGCTCCACCTCACGCCCGGCATTATTGACGAGCACTCCCACATTGCCATCAGCCGGGGCGTGAACGAAAGCTCACAATCCAGTACGGCCGAAGTGCGCATTGGCGACGTGGTGAACTCCGAAGATGTCAACATCTACCGGCAATTGTCGGGCGGAGTGACGACCTCCCAACTGCTGCACGGCTCTGCCAACCCCATCGGCGGGCAGTCGGCCATCATCAAGCTGCGGTGGGGCTACACGCCAGAGGAAATGAAATTTAAGGAAGCCGCCCCCTTCATCAAGTTTGCGCTGGGCGAAAACGTCAAGCAGTCGAACTGGGGCGAAGACTACCGTATCCGTTTCCCGCAGACCCGCATGGGCGTGGAGCAGGTGTATGTGGATAAATTCACGCAGGCCGTCGCTTACGGCCAAAAGGTAGCCTCGGGCGCCCCCTACCGCCGCGACCTCGACCTGGAGACGCTGCTGGAGATTGTCAACGGCGAGCGCTTCATCACCTGCCATTCCTACCGGCAAAGCGAAATCAATATGCTGATGAAGGTAGCCGAGCAGTTTGGGTTCCGGGTCAACACCTTTACCCACATTTTGGAGGGCTACAAAGTAGCGGACAAAATGGCGGCCCACGGCGCCGGCGGCTCGAGCTTTTCCGACTGGTGGGCGTACAAATATGAAGTACAGGAAGCCATCCCTTACAATGGTGCGCTAATGCATGAGCAGGGCGTCACGGTGGCCTTCAACTCAGACGATGCCGAGATGGCCCGCCGCCTCAATCAGGAAGCTGCCAAAGCCGTACTTTTTGGTGGCGTATCCGAAGAAGACGCCCTTAAGTTTGTGACCCTAAACCCTGCCAAACTCCTGCACTTGGACAAATATGTGGGCAGCATCAAAGTAGGCAAGCATGCCGATGTAGTACTCTGGTCCGATCACCCCCTGTCCATGTACAGCCGGGCGGAAAAGACGTTCATCGACGGCACCCTCTTCTTTGACCGGGCTGCCGACCTAAAGGCCCGGGAAGACATCGCTGCCGAGCGCCACCGCCTCATTCAGCTGATGCTGGACGACAAGAAAAACGGTGGCAAAACCCAGAAGGTGAGCAGACAACGGCAGTACCGCCACTACCACTGTGATGATTATGAGGATGAGGCGCGGTAGGGGGGGTGTACAGACTACGTCAAACTTGTGCGTTTAGGAACTAAGATAAGATTTTCTTCAACGCATCAAGACTTTGGCGATCATGATACATTCTCACGACGATTACCCGATCTTTGTCCTCTTGAACATTGTAAATGATTTTCACTTTGTACCTGTTAGGGATATACCGGTAAATTGCACCTGTTGCTTCGGAAGTCAGCAGTTCAGGGTACCGGTTGGGGAGTTTGACTAAGGACTGAGCCAACTTTAGTACTTCCGAACTAACGTAGTTAGCTTGCTTGTCTGAGTCTGTTCGACGGATATAATCTGTTATATCTTTGAGGCTCTGCCTGGCCCCACTGGTAATAACTACCTGATAGGATTTCACCATTTCTCGACTTCTGCCTGAAGCTCTTCCAATGTAATGAAATCACCTGCTTCAACTGCAGCAACTGCAGCATCCAATTCAGCAGCCAACTCATTTTTATAGACAGGTTCGTGTGTACTGGTCCGATAGCCAACGATCTCGTTTTCCTGCTCTTTGACGTAAGTATCCAACATAGAATGAACAACTTTCAAAAAGCGCTCATCCTTCACTTGCTCCAGGTAAGACTGGATTTCGGCTCTGATTTCTACAGCACTCATAAGCATTTATTTTGTAGTCATAAATATAAAGGTTTTATCCCAAATGGACTCACCCTAATCGCCGCATCATACCCGCTGCGCCACAGCCTGCGTAATCTCCAGCTCCTTTTCCGCCGGGGGAAAACCTCCAAAATACACTCTAACCAGCCTCAGTGCAACTGCTATGGCCTTGATGCTGGCTGGATAGCTGCCGCGGCGGTTTAAGCGACTTGCGGCGGCAACTGTTAGACAGCCGCTTATAAGCTACCGCCAGCGGAGGGGGGGGCAGTCGCCGTTCTTGGGATCCCCCTCTACAAGAATACGGAGCATTTAAAATGTCAGCGATCATCAGAATTAAGCTGTTCTTGCAAGACATTTTTACTTATCGGGTAAATACCCAAATCCATTTCCAGCTCCATTATCAACGTCATTACAGCCCTATTAAATATCAAACCATTATGAACATCTTCGTGAGAGTAATGCACCTCCAAATCATATTCCATTTCCTCATGCTTTACGCTCAACAAATCTCTTTTGGACGTATGGAATTTCAGGAGGAAGCGCTCTAATTTATCTTCGATAAGGAGATTAATTCCGTAACTAAAGACTTCTCTATATACCCAAGAAGAGTTACCGGGTCTAGATTTTAATTGGCTATTGGCGAAACTCCCTTCTATTCCTTTATCCCAAAAATCTGTGGGTGAAAAAGGCAAAAACTCGAATACCTTCGATATGCTTTTGGGTTTTTTTGAAAAATCCGTTGCTTTGAACACCAATCCTATTAGTGATAAATCATTCATACCTTAAATTTTTATTTGTACAATAGTCACCATCACTTATAATAAGTTATTCATGTATCTCTTATTTAGCATAGGCACCAGTAGGGAGCTCTATACCTGATCCTCTATATATTATTCCAAGTTCTTTTGTTTTGTGGTTGAATAGCATATTCCAATGTGCTGTTTTTCCCGAAGTCTTATAGGTGTCTTTGAAATGGTGTGCATTTATGAATCCCGCTTTTCTGGCTAATTCGTCAGCTCTAGCATTACTTGTAATCATTTTAAAACCAGGAAGACCACCTTTAGCCATCAAAGCTCCCGCTCCTCCTCCTCTCATGAATATGGCAGAAACAAAGAGAGCATCAAACCCAAAACGAACCAGTTTAGTCATAAACGCAACATTTGATGATAAAACCAGCTCCCCTCCAACCTTCCTTAGAGTAATATTAGCTAAGACTTCTTTATCAGTAAATCCTGATAAGTCTAACCCTCTTTCAAGAGCCATTTTTCTGATTCCCTTAACTTCATAAGAATTTGGAATCAATGGTAAAAGAAGATAGTTGCCAACAAAGTCTTCTATTGGGGTCCATATTGTTTGATATAGTATGTCGCTTGGAGGGTCTGGGCAGCAGTCCTCCGTATCATTATTTTCTTCATTATCTATTATTTTTTTTCCATCATTATCAAATTTAGAAGAACCATCTTCTGGTGTACTGTCCCATGCCTGCTGCACCAAGTCCAAAACACTTTCTGCGGCCATGCCCATATAATCTATGTTAGATACGGGATTGTTAGCTGCATAAGCATAGGCAGTTTGAAAGCTATAAGACTCAGCTACTGGATCAGTTGTAGTAAATCTCCCAATTGCCGCATCATACCACCGAGCGCCATAATCATGCAGCCCAATCCCATAATCCCCATTCAGCTCCTTGCCATTATAGCGGTAGTCGTTGTCCGGGGCTACGGTGCTGTAGGCCGCCTGCACGCGGTTACGGTGGACGGTACAGCTGCCCAGCTGCGCCATGCCAAATGGGTAATTACATCACTTCGTAGTAGTCTAAACAAAGGTAACCAATATAGGCTTTTGATAACCAAGCTTCTCTCTATACTAAAGCCTGGGCAGCAGATCAAAAGCGCGGTTGCTAATTGTCCAATGTCATGAATGCAATCAAGATTTGTAAAATATACTGCCTTTATTTAAATTAGCAGTATATTCTACAATATGGAAAAAGAAGAGGCTATTCTCGGAATATTCCGCCGGAATAACGGCTATGCAAAAACAGGTGAGATCCTTAAAGCAGGCTTCCACAACCACTACCTTGACCTACTGCTGGAAAAAGGAGCCATTATCAAGCTTAAACGGGGGCTGTACCGTCTTACTTCGGTCAGTGCAGACAGCGAGCTGGAAGAGGTTTGCCGGATCGTCCCGAAGGGTGTCGTATGCCTCTTTTCCGCGTGGGATTACTACGGGCTTTCGGACTTTGTACCTCCTGAGTACCACATTGCCATTGAGAAGTCCCAAAAGGTTGCGCTGCCAGATTACCCACCAATAAAGCTTTACTATTGGAGTGAAGCCTACTGGCAGTTGGGCATCACCTACGTCAAAATAGGGAACACGGAAGTTCCGATTTACGAAAAGGAAAAGTCAGTCTGTGATGCAATTCGGTTTAGAAATAAAGTCGGAAAGGATATTGAAAAAGAAGTACTGAAAAACTTTCTAAAAGAAAGAGATCGAAACATTGAAAAATTGCTCCGCTTCGCCCGCCTGCTAAGGGTTGAAAACATTATAAAGCGCTATCTAAATATTCTGCTATGAAGGAAAAGAAGAACATCGTGGCTTCGGTAAAGGGACGGCTGTTACACATCGCCCGTTCAGAAGGCAAAAGCCATCAATTGCTTTTACACGGCTTTTGCCGAAAATCCTGGCAAAACTTCCGCGCAGGCACCTCCGACCGCAGCCCTTACCGGCAATTGGATGCAGGTGGTCAGTTATCAGACCGGTGAGGTGTATGAGGAGCCGGTATCCGGGAAAATCAGCTACGGCTCCTATGGCTACGGCCACCTGCTTGAACTTCGGCAGGATGGTAGCTACCGGCTTACTTATTCCTACGACAATTTCACGCAGGGCTGCGAAAACAAAGCGGCGTTCACCGAAGAAGGCCGTTTTGAACAACAGGGACAATGGCTGGAGCTACAGCCCACAGCTTACGATGGTGCCTACGTAGTCTGCGGCCAACGCACAGCAAAACAAAAACAGCAACCTCCCGTCCGACGGTTTCAGCTACAGCTGTCTGCAGATGGACAGACCCTGCGCTTGCACGGGCAGCCCTTTGAATATACCATCAGCCTGGAGTATGATGCTGCTAATCAGCCTTATTTTGACGAAACGTTTCAAAAACAGTAGTGCAGCTTCAATTGAATAAGTACAAGTGTGGTAAAGTTGAGCCCTTTTATTAATATCCATTCTGACTCGCATTGACTTCAGATCACCTTAAAATTGACTTAGACTCCTTTATTCGCTATTTTTGTAGTTGTCATACTTCTAGTTTACTGTATCTTTTTCTGTTTGCAACCAACAACCAAAAGAGAAGCAGGAAGCATCCGCACCGATACCAAGGCAGGGTATTGCCAGTTTGATCAGCCTCAATAAAATTTATAATCATGCAAGTCGTAACAGTCGAACTAATTAATAAAAATGCTCTAAACCTTCTGCAGCAATTAGAACAGCTTAACATTCTTCGGTTGGTTGCGAACAAACAAAAATCCGACCAACCTCTCAAACGCCAATGGGCTGGAAGTATTTCTAAAGAGACTGCTTCTAAAATGCTTCAACATGCTGAACAAAGCCGTAACGAATGGGAACGAAATATTTGATAGACACTAATGCGGTCATTGAGTTCCTGAGCGGTGCAGTCCCTGAATCTGGCAGCAAATGGTTGCAAGATATCGTTGATGAGGATCTGCACCACCTTTCTGTTATTAACCAAATTGAGCTATTGGGTTTCAATGGCTCTCCTACAGAAATGCAAACGCTGGAAGAATTTATTAATGTGTCCACTGTATTGCCACTTTCGGACGTAGTGGTGCAAAAAACCATTGATCTGCGCAAAAATCATACAATCAAGTTGCCGGATGCTATTATTGCAGCCACTTCATTGACTTACCAACTAACTTTAGTTACTCGGAATACTATAGATTTCCAGAAGATAGAGGGCTTGGATTGTGTCAACCCTCACAAGCAATGATAAAAACGGTCTTGTGATAGCTGTTAAACTACTCGCTGACTATAGAAAAATAAAGAGACCTGCATAGTTTCCCCGCTAATCCGTAACAGACCGGTAGCGGTATCGAGCTCCCGAACATTCTGTCAGGGCAAACTAAAAGATACTTTTTTTTGTAAATGGGACTTTTGCCACTCATCCCCCACACCTCCCCTAAAAAACGTCCCAAATCTCACCAAACCAGGGTTTCGACCCTATTCATCAGCGTTTCAAATCAAATCCATACAAGTACAAAACCACCTGTCCGCTTGAAGTCCTGGGGGTTTTCATAGGCTGCGGCTGCCCGGGCCGCCCATCAATTTTGGTACAGCCCCCTAAACGTCCTCAATCTCATTTCAGGACGACCGCCGCGCCCTGCCCCTGCATCTTTGTGGTGTAATCAATCACTCGACTTTTCACCATTAATTCTTTCAAAATGAAAAACACACTCCTCCTCATTTTCACCTTTTGCACCCTTAGCAGTGTTTTTGCTCAGCGCGACCTGCAGACCGGCAGTGCCGCCGATGTAGCCCGTAAGTACAGGGTTAGCCTGCCCGTTATCACGCTGCCTCAGCTGGCCACCAAATCCTGGGACGACCGGACCCATACACAGCACATAGAACTCCACATCAAACGCGATCTGGATGACAAGAATATCATCGGGCTCAAGCTGGCGACCTGGCGGTTATTCCAGCCTATGGGCATTGTGTGGTGGGACGGCCTGCTGGATAAGATAGAGTCTGAAAGCGAATTCTACCCCGGCCATGTAAGGGAATCAGGAATAGGCATCACCTATCAACGTATGCTGTGGAAAGGGCTGTTTGCAACCGTTGAAGTCCTCCCGCAGTTCAAAACCTACCTGGACGAGGACAACAACAAGGTTGGAGATGGCTTCAAGCTGTACAATTCCTATCACCTGGGCTACCATTTTGCCTTTGGCAAGGAAAAACGGTTTTTCATAGAACCGCAGGTCCACTGCCAGCACTGGATGTTTGATACCAATACGCCTGATGAATTTAAAGCCCTGGATGACAAATGGCGGAATTACTTCCTGTTTGAGCCCAATCTGTATTTCGGTATAAAGTTCTAAAAAACAGCCCCGGTAAAGGTTTGCACTGCCTTTGCCGGGGCCGTTGTATGTTTGCCCGCATGATACGCTGACCTAACTGCGTGCTACTCTCCCCCCACAGCTCCGCCCGGGCGGCTGGCCGGAATCTCGTAGCTGATGTTCATATCGCGGAGTACGGAATCGAGAATGGGGTCTTTCCCTTCCACATACCCTTCCTTAATATCATGGCCGAAAAGGCTACCCATCGTATTCCAATAGGAAGCGGTAAGGCCATTGCGGAGGTCCTTAATGAGTTCAAAAAGCGGCGTGTCGAGCTCACGTTCGATCATCTCGATCAGGATCATGCCCTGTGTCTTGGTCAGCCCCTTGAGGGGGTCCGTAAATTCGCGCTTGAGGTCGCGGTGAAGCTGACGGATATAGCGGCGTTGCTCCCGGTCTTTCATATGCTCAGTCGCGTATTCCACTTCCCGGAACAGCTTAATGGCTTCTACGGCATAAGGGTATACCACGGCAGCGTAACGGCGGTAGCGGCGGTACTTAAGGTAGTCCTCCCGGTTTTCAAACTCCCGCATGGAAGAGACGGAGACATCATCAAGCGTTGCCATAATCAGGGTATCGCCACAGGCGTCGATCATGTAAGGCAGGCGCTGCCCGTTGATGGTTACAGAGCCACTCGTTTCCTGAGCCGAAAGGCCGAGGAAAAACAGGGATGCTGCGAAGGTCAGAAGTATATTTTTCATGTTGCTACAGTTCAGTGATTCAGGAGCGGGTCAGCAGGCTAAGCTTATGCCGACTGCTCCAATACAGACAACGTACAAACGGGGGCGATAAGTTGCTTAAACCCCATGTATTTCTGGAATTTAGACGTTAGTCTTACTTACAGGTAACGCCCTGCACCGGCCATCATTGCGGATTTAGGACAACCTTAACGACCGCCCATATCGTACTTGTCTCGGAATTTACGGTAGAGCACCTTTTGCTGATTGTCCAGGTTGATCTTGCGCCCCTGAATGAAGGCATGCAGCACCTCGCTCGTGCGCACGTCAAGGGCATCCCCCCGGCTGATGAAGAGGTTGGCATCTTTGCCTACCTCCAGAGTCCCCGCACGGTCGTCTATGCCCAGTATCTTTGCCAGATTACCCGTCAGCCCGGCCACAGCCTGCTCGTATTCCAGCCCATAACCAACCGACTGCCCGGCCTGAAAAGCCAGGTTGCGCTGCTGCCAGAAGCCTTCGTGGCCAAAACCGTACAGCACGCCGGCTTCCTGCAGTTGGGTGGGCGTTTTGAAGGGCTGATCAATGTCCGAATCCACCCGGGCGGGCAGACTTTGAGTGGAACTGAGGATGACCGGCACTTCGGCCTCCTTCAACGCATCGGCAACCATCCAGGCATCCCGCCCTTCCACAATGACCAGGTTCAATTCGAAATTTTGCGCAAAGCGTACGGCATGGAGGATTTCCTTAGCCTCCTGTGCACGGATGTAAACCTTACGCTCACCGCTCAGCACCGGGGCCATGGCTTCGAGCTTGAGGTTGGGCTGCTCGCGGTCTTTACGTTGATTGTAGGCCTGGGCTTCCTTAAAGAAGTCGCGCAGCGCTTCCACATCCTCGGTATAGTCGTCGTTTTTGCTGTAGCGCCTATCCTTCCAGCTGTAGCTGAAAAGGGATGGCCAGTTGATGTACAGTCCATCGTCAGCAGCGTAAGCCGCATCCTCCCAGTTCCAGGCATCGAGCTGCACAATACTGGAAATACCCGAAACGCGCCCACCGGATGGTGCAATCTGTGCCAGCAGTACACCTTGGGAACGCACTGTGGGCGTCACCGGAGAATCGGTATTGTAAGCAATCAGGCTGCGGACACTGGGGTTCATCGTACCGGTCTCGTCGTAATCGCGGGTCGCCCGTACGGCGCTGATATCCACCAGCCCCAAATTGGTAGCCGTGGCGATAAAGCCGGGGTATACATGCTGTTCGTTGGCTTCAATTTGCTGATGCCCGGCCCAGTTTTGACCAGCAGCTTCAGCAGCGGTGCCCACAAAGGTAATTTTACCGTTGGCGAAAGCAATGACCGCATTTTCAATAGCCACCCCGTTGCCCAAATGAGCCGTGGCACCGGTGATGTAAACGGGCTGCGCCTGAGCCGGAGCGGGAGCAGGCACCTGCGCCTTCAGGGCAAAGGCGAGGCAGGCAAAGACAAGAGTAATGAAAAGTCGCATAGCAGTAGTAATGATTGGTTCGTGACCGGTAATATACATCAGATTACGGGATAAGAATATCGGATGAGCCAAAAGGTTGGCCGTAAAGCATGGTAATCTTGGCCCCATTCAGCCAGAATCCTGTATTTTTGCCCTGAACCTATTTAAAAAATGACTGCCCAACCCATTCCTGCTTCTATCGCTGTCCTGCCTTTTGTCAACCGGAGTGCGGACCCCGAAAACGAGTACTTCAGCGATGGCATTACCGAAGAGATCATCAATGCCCTGACCAAAATCAAAGGGCTGAAAGTGACTGCCCGGACCTCCGCTTTTGCTTACAAGAATAAACCCGCAGACATCCGGGAAATCGGGCGGCAACTGGGGGTGGCCAACCTTTTGGAAGGCAGTGTCCGCAGATCCGGCAATAAGGTACGCATCACGGCTCAACTGGTCAATGCCGAAGACGGTGCCCACCTCTGGGCCCACCGCTTTGACCGGCAATTGGCCGATATCTTTGAGCTACAGGACGAGATTAGCCTACTCATTGCCGACCAAATCCGCGAGCATTACGGCCACTTCGAAATGCAGGACCACCTGGTGCAGGCGCCCACGCAAAACATCAAAGCCTACGACCTCTACCTCAAAGCCCGCCACAACCACCTGAAATGGGACAACGAGGGCATCACCAACGCCATTCAGTACTATCAGGATTGCATAGCGATTGATCCCAACTTTGCTCTCCCTTACTTTGGCATCAGCTATTGCTTTGCCATGCGGGCTTCCTTCAGCGGCATGCCCGGCCTCCTGGATACCGCCGAACACTACCTGCAACGCGGGTTTGAGCTGGACCAGCATTCTGATCTCGGGCATTTCAGTCAGGGCACCCTGCTGTTCTGGGGGCGGTGGGACTTCAAAGGCGGAGCAGCAGCTTACCTCAAAGCGCTGTCCATCAACCCTTCCAATACCGAAGCGGAGGAGGGGCTGACCGAGCTGTACACCGCCATCGGGTATTTTGACCTGGCAGAGGAGCACGCCCGGCATATCCTGACGCTCAACCCCCTCTCGCCCAACCACCACTTCACGCTGGCTAATATCCGCTACCTGACTGGCGATTACGAAGCGGCACTGGCTGCGGCCGAAGCGGCACTGCAGATCGCCCCCAATTTCACCCATGCTATTGGGCTCAAACAGCTCTGCCTCATTCTGCTGGGCCGCCCCGAAGCACTGGAGGCCTTTTTGCAAAGCAACCGCCTAGTGGAGTGCCCGGAGGAGTGCCGTGCGCTTTACCAACTCCTGCATGGGCAAATTGACAAAAGCGATGTGGCCCGGCTGATCCAAACGCCCAAGTCAGGAAGGGATATCCATTTATTCTCTTGGGATTTATTCCTTCAAACCCATTCCGAAGACACCGCATCGGCACTTGTTCACCTGCAAGGCATGACGAGCCGCCATCTCGGACAGTATGTCAATTTCGCGCACATCCCTTTTCTAAAGCCACTGCACAGCACCCCTGTTTTTAAGCAGTTGCTACAGGAAAGCTTTGCACCCAACCGCCTCCCTCCTGCCACAGAAGGTGGCAAACCGGAACCTGCAGGCAGCAGAAGCCTTATAGACGATGTAGAAATCCCAGCCTTGCTCACCCAGCTTCAACAACTAATGGAAACCGAAGGGGCCTACCAAAATGCCGACCTTTCGCTCCGCCAGCTGGCCGAACGCCTCAGCCTCACGGCTAACAAGCTATCGTGGCTGCTCAATGAGCATGTCGGGCAAAACTTCAATGCCTACATCAACGCCTTCCGCCTGAAGCAATTCCAACGGCTGGCCCTTGACCCCGCCAACAGCCACCTGACACTCCTTGGGCTGGCTTACGAAAGTGGCTTCAACTCTAAAACCGTCTTCAACGCTTACTTCAAAAAATCGACGGGAATGACGCCCCGCGCCTGGGTCAAGAAACAGCAGCAGGCATGAGCATCGGATGGGCACAACTCAAACAATACCTCAGTCGCCCGCATTACTGGGAGGACCGCCCATGGGCAATATTCCGGCAGGCTTTAGGCTTCGGGGCTATCACTTTTGCAGTGCTTTGGTTTTTCGAGCCCTTTGGGTTTTACCAGCTTTCCTCTGCTGCACTATTGATGGTCAGCCTGGAAATCTCAGCGTCCGTTACCTTTTTCATTTGCCTGAACTGGTGGCTGCTGTCCCGCCTTTTCCCGAATTTTGAGCCGGCAGATCATTGGATGGTAAAGCATGAGCTGATCCTGACGCTCTGCACTATCCTGCTCATCGCCATTGCCGTTGGGGGCATCCTGCACGTTCAGGACATCATTGTGCTGGGTAGCCTGAGCCAGGCCGTTAAGGTTCTTTTGAATACCGCCCTGATTGCACTGATCCCAATCCTAATCTTTGTAGCCCGCGACCAGAACAGATTGCTGAAACGCCATTTAAAACAAGCCGAGCAGTACACCCGCCAATTGCAGCAACCGGCAGCAACGCCGGGAGAAGCCCTTGTTTCCCTTCCGGATGAAAATGGCAAACCCGTCCTCCAGCTCCCCGCTGAACGCATCCTCTTTTTGCAGGCAGCCGGCAACTACGCTGAAGTGCATTTTCTGGATGAAACCCGGCAGCCACGGCGGGAGCTCCTCCGCAACCGCCTCAAGGCGCTAAGCGAGGTCCTCCCTGAAGACCAGTTCATCCAATGCCACCGCAGCTACCTGGCCAACCGGCAGCTCATTCGTCAGGTGAAGGGCAATGCCCGGAATTATGAGCTGGTCCTGGAAGGGGCCAATCAGACGGTTCCGGTAGCCCGCAGCAAGGCCGCATCTGTCATGGCAATAATCGGAAAAACATAGGCTTCCCGTTCATCCCGGCATGGTCCCGTTCGTCCCTTTGAGTTGCAAAAGCCCTGATTATACTGGTCTTTTGCGCCAAAATCACGAACGCAATGAAAACGACCTTACTATTTACGCTGGCCTGGCTTTGCAGCCTCTCCCTGCAGGCGCAAGTGTACCTCGAAGAACAAAACCAGCACCGGTTTGCACAAACTCATGTGGGGTTGCACTACCGCTATCAGCCGGAAGGGGGGAAAATCTTCTGGCAGGGGGCGGATGGTCTGGAGTCCGGTACATTTCCTGCTTTTGGCACCCCACAAATCAGCATAGGCGGGCTGCACTTTTGGGGGCACCTCAACTTTGTGATGCACTTCGACCTGCCTGTAAGCGGAGCGCAGGATATCGCTCCCAACACCAAAATCAAAAGGCAGCAATTTGCAGATCTGGGCGCCCATTTTTACCCCTGGCGCATGGAGTTTGGCAAGCTACGCCCCTTCATCGGAGGTACCTACGTCGGGCACAACCTCGCTTATGAGCAGAATGGGCGGGACAGAACTGATGGCTGGCTTACTTTTTACCCGGAAGCAGGCCTATCCTTCGGCAGCCGCAACTGGCAGGCGACACTGAAAGCCACCTACTTCCTCTCACCGGAAAAGGACTTCTACGTCGATTCCAGAACACCGGTCAGCCTGGAACTGCCCCCCTGGCAACTCAGCCTGGGGCTCTCCCGCTATTTCGATACCACCCTGCGGGAGGAACCCGGGATAAAAGATGGCAGCACCTACGCCCTGGAGGAACAACTCCAATCCGCGGGCAAGCTCAACAGCCTCTCGGTGGGCATTGGCGCCAGCAGTGGTATTTTTCTCCGCCGGCCCGCCTTTGATGACTTCGTACGGCAGTCGCTGCCTGAACACAAAACCGCGCTGCACCTTGACCTTGGGCTGGGCTACCTGTTCCACCGCCCCGGGGTGCATGTCGGGATTGCCTACCGCGACTACGACAGCCGGGTGGGCAGCTTCGGTTATCAGCAAATCCTGCGGCGGCGGTCGGTCGCTTTGGAAGGATACAAGTTTTTGCTCAACTACAACGGTTTTGTGCCCTTCCTCGGCTTGTCGCTGTCCTATGACCGCTGGGCAATGGGCGACTTTGAAGGCAATATACAAGTAGGTGAAGTGGCCCGAACGGAAGGCCTACAGCCGGGGCTGATTTTTGGGTGGGATATCCTGCCTTCCCCCCTGGAGACCTGGGTATTGCGCACGAATCTGCGCTACTATCCTAAGCTGGAGATCAATAGTGTCGCTGGCGGAAAAGCCCGGGTGGACCAACTGGAATTCAACTTCATACAGCTGGTATTTTATCCGCAGCGGATGTACCACGTAGGCAAAACGAAGCGGCATGCTAAAAAATAACTTCATCCTGCTGATGCTTAGCATAGTATTCGGTATGGGTGCCTGCAACTACAGCAAAAATGTGCTATTGCTGTCACGGGGGGAACTCCTGCGGGATGACTTCCGAACCGCCATACCTTTCCACTACGGGAAAGGCTTGATCCTGGTCGAAGCCACGATCGGATCGGAGACAGCGCCCCGGCGCTTCATTTTCGATACCGGCGCATTTGAATCCAAGGTGGAGAAAAGCTGGGGCTTGTCCATGGGCCTGTCCCAAAAAGCCACAAAGCTCAATCATGCGGCTCAGGGCGTGTCCCGGCAAATCACCATCACACAAATGGATACCATATCTCTGGGGGGAGTGCCTTTCGGCAAAATTTCTGCCGGGCTGTTGCAGTACGACTCCCTTTCAGCAAGCCGGTGCCTGGCGCCCGGCGGGCTGATCGGGGCCAACCTCATTCAACATGCGCATTGGAAAATCGACTATCAGCAACAACAACTGTGGATAAGCGATCAGCCGTTTGAAGCAGGTGCTGAAGCCGCTGTATTGCCATTTTCCCACCCCACGCTTTCCGGCAAGCCTTCCATTGCCATAAATGTTGGGGGCAATACGGTAAAAAACCTGATTATGGACACGGGCTATAACGGCAGCCTGACGCTGCCCATGGCGCTCCTCCCGGAATTTGAAGGGTACCCGGTAGATACACTCATCGATCAATCCGGCACCGGTATTTACGGGCATGCGGCAGCGCCCGACACCGTTTTCCGTATGCTGCTTCCTTTGAGGTTTGGGGAACACACCCTTCAAGCTCCGGTGGAATTCACCCGCCACGGTGGTTACCTGGGCAACGAGGTGCTGGAAAAATTCATTGTATCCCTCAATTACGACAATAATACCATCGCCTTTGTCCCCGCCATGGCCACGGCCATTCGTACTGGTCCGGATTTCGTCCCTGGTATCCTTTCCGATAGCCTTTGGCAAGTCCGAAGATGCCCTGTGAACAGCCCCGTAAAGTTTGGAGACACCATCGCCCGAATCGATGGCTATCGCCCCTGCGACCTATACGAAAACTATTGTGATTACGTCCTGGGCATCCGGGAGCTTTTAGAAAATGACACCCTGACGCTGGAATATCCGGAGGGGAAAACCTTTGAGCTGACTCCTTAGGGGGTCGTTACTTCCTCACACATCATAAGAAAAAAATCAAACCATCAACATGAAATTCACCCCACTGATTCTTTTTTGCCTTTGCACCGTTTCGCTCACGGCCCAAACCAATAAAGCAGAGCGGCTCACCCAATTCATCAAGCAAACCCTGGCCGCCACGGACCACCTGACCGGGTTGAGCGTTGCCATTACCAATCCGGAAGGCACGCTGTATGCTAAAGGCTTTGGCTACGGCGACCGTGCACAGCAGGAAATGGTCACGCCGAAGACTTCATTCTATATTGCTTCCTGCACCAAAGCTTACAACGGCTTACTCGCCTCTATCCTCGCCGCTGAAGGACAACTAGATCTGAGCCGCCCAATTTTGTCTTACCAGCCTTTCAGCAGCTTTGAACAGCAGGACCTCTTTGCGGGCATCACCGTGATGGACCTCCTCACCCACCAAAGCGGCCTAGAAAACCCCTACCTCTCTACCCTTCTTGCCTACTCTGGCGCGTATACGGATGCTCAGGTCCTCCGCCTGATTGAAGAAGAAACGCAAGCCAATGAAACGGGCAAGGCTTTTGCGTACACCAATTTTGGCTACTATCTGCTGGATGTGCTGCTACAGGCCGAGTTGGGGAAAAGCTGGCGCGATTTGTTGCAGGAAAAGGTATTTAGCCCTTTGGATATGCAGTATACGACCGCCTATGCATCGAAAGTCAGCACACCGAATGAGGCCGTACCCTACGATGGCTTGTACCCGGACAAATTGCTGCCCGTTTACCTGAGAAAAGTCGATGCCACCATGCACGCTGCCGGCGGCCTGATGACGACGGGTGAAGATGCCGCCCGGTTCTTGGCGTGCTATCTTGCTCCGGAGCAAGGCCCCTTCCCCACTGCTATCGTTCGGCAATCCTATGAAAAGCAGGTCAGCGCCACCCACGAATTCACGGAAGCGTTTAACGCCAATGGCTATGCGCTGGGCTGGCGTACCGGTGCCTACGCCGAACAAGCCCTGGCTTACCACTTTGGCGGTTATCCGGGGTTCTTTTCCAGTTTGTCCTTTATGCCTGAAGCAGGGCTGGGGGTAGCCGTGCTTGCCAATAACAACATCAGTGGAGCATTGGCTATCCGTATCACGCAGTATGCCTACGACCTGTACCTGGGCAATGAAGGCGCGGTCAAAAAGCACGAGCGTCAGGCGGCCCGGCAACTCAAAAAACAGCTCCGGCGCTACCGCAAATGGGAAAGCAAGCACCTATCCAAGATGGCCAAACGCACCTGGCAGCTTACCTTGCCCAAAACGGCTTACACAGGCACATTCCGCAATCCCCACCTTGGCGAAGTCACTGTTGTAATGGAAGATGGGGAACTCGTCGCCCGCATGGGGCGAATCCGCACCGTGGCTACGCCTTATCCGCACGATAACTGTGCCCGGGTGGAAATGGCGCCGGGCTCCGGCATGGTCATCTGTTTTGGTATGAAAGACGGCAAAGTGGTCGACTTTTCGTTTGGGCGGGATGTGTTTGAGCGGGTGGAGTGAAGCGGACAATGAACATCCCCACCGCCCTTTGCTTTGAAAAGGTGCTATGAAATTTAAAAGCCTTTTCACCTTCAAGTACGCCCGCGTGGTCTATGGAAGTATCATCCTGGCCATAGGCGCAGTGACGATGCTGTTCCCAATCATCCCGATGGGCTACGTAGGCGTATTTGTCGGCTCTTATCTTTTACACCACAAAATCCCGTTTCTGGAGCGGGTGATGAACTGGCTGCGAAAAAAGGACAAGAAGGGTCGCTTGCAAGGGTTTGAGGATAAGGTGGAGCAGTTTTTTCAGAAAGAGGAGCCATAGCTTTAGCCTGCCATTTCTGCCTTTTTATTACCTTTGCGGGATGCAAATTACAGCAAGAGAACTCGCACATTTTCTGGGAGGCACCCTCGAGGGGAATCCCGATATAACCGTCAGTCAGCCCAGCAAAATTGAGGAAGGAGGAGAGGGTACCATCTCATTTCTCGGTAATCCGAAGTACGAATCGTATGCCTATACGACAACCGCCTCCGTCCTTTTGGTGAGCAAGGACTTTGAACCTAAGTCACCCGTATCCGCTACCCTGATACGGGTGGACGACGTGTACGCCTCTATTGCCCGCTTGCTGCAACAGTTTGGGCAACAGGCAAAGCCGGCGCCCGGTATTTCTGATATGGCTGTAATCAGCGATGAAGCTATACTCGGCAATCAGGTGAGCATTGGCGCTGCCGCGATCGTTGAGGCTGGAGCTCAGGTTGGAGAGGGTGCGATCATTATGGGGCAGGCCTATATCGGCAAAGGCGCCAAAATCGGTCCGAATACACTGATCTATCCCGGTGCCCGAATCCTGGACCGCTGTGAGGTGGGCCGGAATTGCATTGTCCATGCCAACGCGGTGATCGGAAGCGATGGCTTTGGCTTTGCTCCAAAAGAAGACCGGAGCTACGATAAAATCATCCATGTTGGGAATGTCGTTATTGAAGATGAAGTCGAAATTGGCGCTAATACGACCATCGACCGGGCCACAATGGGCAGCACCATCATCCGGGAGGGCGTCAAGCTCGATAATTTGATACAGGTTGGACACAATGTGGAAATCGGTGCCCATACCGTTATTGCAGCACAAAGCGGTGTCGCCGGCAGTACCAAAATTGGTAAGTACTGCCGTATTGGCGGGCAGGTTGGGTTCGCCGGTCATGTAGAAATTGCGGACGGCTCGCAGATACAGGCACAGAGCGGTATCGCCGGACACATTAAAGAACCGAATCAGGCCTGGTTTGGCTCCCCGATCATCCCCTATCGTGATTTCATCCGCTCCCATTCTGTTTTCAAGAAGCTGCCGGAACTCTACAAAACCATTAGCCGATTGGAACGGGAGCTACAAACGTTGAAGACGCCTGAGGCAGACCAATAAAGCCGTCTTTAACAGTACTATCCTCGAAAATCCTATCTTTGCAGAAAAATTCAGCTGACTATACCTCTTATGGAGCAACAACATACGATAAAAAACCCGGTCAGTGTGGAAGGCGTAGGCCTTCATACCGGCAAAACTGTGAAGCTGACTTTCCACCCGGCTCCGGTTGACCATGGCTACAAGTTCCAGCGCATAGATTTAGAAAACGAACCGGTGCTGAGCGCAGACATCAACCGGGTCGTTTCTACTCAGCGCGGGACCACCATTAAGGTTGGCCAGGCAGAAGTACATACCGTAGAACACGTCCTGTCTGCCCTTTCCGGGCTTGGCATTGACAATGTGCTCATTCAGCTGGATGGCCCTGAGGTCCCTATTCTGGACGGCAGTGCGGGCCCTTTTGTCAAAGCACTGCAGGAAACAGGCATAGAAGCCCAGGATAAAGCCCGGGAATACTTCGTAGTCGAAGAGCCCATCTTTTATAAAGATGAAGCAACAGGTTCCGAACTGGTGGCTTTGCCCCACGATGACTTTGAAGTCGTTGCTATGATTGACTTCAACTCCAATGTACTCGGTCAGCAATATGCCCACCTAAACGGTACTACAGACTACGCCAGGGAAATCGCGCCCTGCCGGACCTTCGTCTTT
Organism: Phaeodactylibacter sp.; assembly: GCF_022763345.1. Classification (GTDB taxonomy): domain Bacteria; phylum Bacteroidota; class Bacteroidia; order Chitinophagales; family Saprospiraceae; genus Phaeodactylibacter. The sequence goes on along the minus strand of NZ_JALEGS010000049.1, from coordinate 224,862 downwards.
TTACACGAGCTGGAGTTCCTCTTTGAACAGAACCTCATCAAGGGCGGTGACCTCGATAACGCCATTGTTATCGTAGACCGGAAAGTGGAGCAGGACGAACTGGACCGGCTGGCAGAAAAGCTGGGCAAACCCAGCGTCACGGTCGACTACGACGACGGTATCCTGAATACGCTTAAGCTGCAGTTCAAAAATGAGCCTGCCCGGCATAAGTTGCTCGACGTGGTAGGCGATATTTCCCTGCTCGGCATGCCGATCAAGGGGAAAATTCTGGCGACCAAGCCGGGGCATACGCCCAATATCGAATTTACGAAAGTGCTTAAAAAGGTATTGGTCGAAAAGCGAAAGCTCAAAGGCAAGCCTAATTACGATCCCGATGCAGAACCGCTGTTTGACTCCGTGAAGATCGCCGCATGGCTCCCCCACCGCTTTCCATTCCTGCTCGTTGACAAGATCATCGAGTTGTCAGACACCCACGTGGTCGGTGTCAAGAACATCACCTTCAACGAAGGGTTCTTCCAGGGGCACTTCCCCAACAACCCAGTAATGCCCGGCGTACTGCAAATCGAAGCTATGGCCCAAACCGGCGGCATCCTGGCTTTGTCAACCGTAGATGAGCCCGGCAACTGGGACACCTACTTCCTTAAGATCGAGAACGCTAAATTTAAAAATAAAGTCGTCCCGGGCGATACGGTCCTGTTCAAGATGGAACTTATGGCTCCTATCCGCCGGGGAATCTGCCAGATGCAAGCCACTGCGTATGTCGGCAATAAAATTGTGTCTGAGGCCGAACTGACTGCTCAAATCGTTAAGCGCTCATAAGATGAATACGAACAATAGCAACGCCGTACCCTACATTCATCCGGAAGCCAAGATTGGGAAAGAGGTCACCATCGGCCCCTTCGCTTATATTGACAAAGACGTTGAAATTGGCGATGGCACTTGGATTGGCCCTTCAGTTACCATCTTTGAAGGCGCACGGATTGGCAAAAACTGCAGGATTTTCCCGGGGGCTGTCATTGCCGGCATCCCGCAGGACCTAAAATTCAAAGGCGAAAAAACCACTGCTGAAATTGGCGACAATACCACCGTAAGGGAGTATGTGACCGTCAACCGGGGCACTTCTTACGCTAATACCACCAAAGTGGGCAAAAACTGCCTGCTGATGGCCTATGCTCATGTGGCGCACGATTGCATACTGGGCGACAACGTCATTCTGGCCAATAATGTCAACCTGGCCGGCCATGTACAAGTGGGAGATTACGCCATTTTGGAAGGGCTGGTTGCCGTGCAACAATTTATCCATATCGGCAAGCATAGCTTTATTGCGGGCGGATCATTGGTGCGCAAGCATGTGCCGCCTTTCGTAAAAGCGGCCCGGGAGCCTCTTTCCTACGCAGGTGTGAACAGCATCGGCCTAAGGCGGCGGCAGTTTAAGACAGAGAAAATCAACGAGATTCAGGAGATTTACCGCATCCTCTTTGTTAAGGGATACAGTACCTCTCATGCGCTGGAGATTATCGAAGACTCCCTGGAGCCCACCGACGAGCGCGATGCCATCCTGGACTTCATCAAGAGCGCCGACCCGGGTATTATGCGGGGCTTTCAGCAACTGAACGGAAAAAACCCGGATGAAGATTGAATTAGCGGGCGTAGGTAAGCGCTACAAAATGGAATGGATCATGAGAGGCGTGGCGCTGACCATCCACCCGGCACAGCGCTATGCCATCACGGGCCCGAACGGCTCGGGTAAGTCCACCCTGATGAAGATGCTTTCCGGCCATCTGACACCTTCCAAAGGAAAAATCCAATTCACGCTCAACGATAAGCCGGTTCCTGTCAGCGAGGTCTACCAACACCTGGCCTATGCCGCTCCCTATATCGAACTGATCGAAGAGCTCACGCTGATCGAAGCGCTCGACTTTCACCAACGCTTCAAACCCTTTCAGGAGCAACTGCAATCCGATGACATCTATCGTATTCTCGGTTTCAAGAAAGCCCGCCGCAAGCCCATTCGCAACTTCTCATCGGGCATGAAGCAGCGGCTGAAACTTGCCCTGGCGATTCTTTCCGACACCCCTTACCTGCTACTTGACGAGCCCACCACCAACCTCGACACCGAAGGGGTACAGTGGTACCGGCAGCTCATTGAGCAGTACACCGCCGGCCGCACCCTCGTCATTGCCTCCAATGTGGAGGTCGATTTTGACTTTTGCGAGCATCATATCGATATACCACAGTATAAGCCCTAATGCTTTCCTGCTGATTTTCAGCTCCTTCCTGACCTAATTCTGCAACAAAACCTGCTTCTTGCTGTTCCGCAGGCAAAGCAAATCAGCTTTGTCTTTAGTAAACTATTCCAATCACACAATCCAAGTACATTATGAAAACCCATTTCAGCCTTAATGCCTTGTTTTTGGCGAGCGTTCTGGCAGTATTCACCTTTGCCTGCGGCGAGCCCGCTCCAACTGAAAACATCGTGGAAGTCGCTTCCGGTAACGAAAATGTAAGCACTTTAGTCGAAGCCCTGGGGGCTGCTGAGTTGGCTTCTGCATTAGAAGGCGAGGGCCCATTCACGGTCTTTGCGCCAACCAATGCAGCCTTTGAGGCCCTTCCTGAAGGGGTTCTTGAAGCCCTGCTGAAGCCCGAAAACAAGGACGCTTTAACTGCCATTCTCCGCTATCATGTCGCCGCCTCTAAGCTAACAGCAACCGAGATCAAGGAAGCACTAAGCATGGCTTCAGAAGGCTATACCGTAGAAACACTCAATGGCGCTGCCCTTATGGCCACTCTTGAAGGGGATGCCGTCAAGCTTGCCGATGTACAGGGAAACACAGCAAATGTAACCGGAACTGACCTTATGGCTTCGAATGGCGTCATTCACACCATTGATGCGGTACTGCTACCGGGTGACGTAGACCCTGCTGCCCTTCTGGGGCCTGCCGATATCGTTGGCGTAGCTATGGATAATGAGCAATTCGCTACGTTGGTTGCTGCCGTAAAAGCCGCGGGCTTGGTTGAAACTTTACAAGGCGAGGGCCCTTTTACGGTTTTTGCACCGGTCGATGATGCTTTCGCTGCGCTGCCCGAAGGCACCGTGGAGTCCCTGTTGGAAGCTGAGAATAAGGATCAGCTCTCGGGAATACTGACTTACCACGTTGTAGCCGGCAAGGTGGATGCAGCTACCCTTACCAACGCTATTCAAAATGCGGAGGAAGGCACTTACACCATTACCACTGTCAATGGTGCAGAACTCACTGCTTCCATTCAGGATGGGAAAGTGGTCCTTACTGATGCACAGGGCAATACCGCTACGGTAATTGCTACTGACGTTAATGCATCTAATGGTATCATCCACGCAATTGATGCGGTTGTCATGCCCTAGCAGGCTTTATTTAGCATAAAAAGCCAGACAGCTCTGGCAGGTAAAGGACTGCCAGAGCTGTTTTATTTTGCGCTGATAGTGCAGCCGAATTGACAAGTATCACCCTCAGTTCGCTGAAATTTCCTCCGCCACCAACCGCCCGGTTCGCATAGCCGCATTGATGGAGCCATTCAGGAGGTGGTCCCCAATAGCGTAAAGCCCTTCACCAACCGACAAATCAGCCTCGTGCTGCACATGCCGCTGCGCAGGGAGGGCGTAGGTGACTTCTCGGATATCCAGCAAATCCCATTCGTTGACCGACGGCCCGAACCAATGCTGCAACTCGCCCCGTACTTTGCCCGCCAGGCTTACATCATCCAAATCCGTCTTGCCTACAATTGACACGGACAACAAGGTTTTGCCGGAGGGCGCGTATCCCGGCGCTACCTGACTGATCGGCGTAATGCTATTGACCAGGTCGCCGCTCCTCGTATTCAATGCAATCAACGGCTGTTGAACCGGCGTATGGCTTGTGATAAAATGCAGGTGGGTGGTTGTTTGGTATGCGGTATTCACCAGCGGCAGGTACTCCCGAACCAGGCCGGTGGCTTCAGTGGCCAGCACGATGTTTTTAGCGCTCAGCACTTCTCCGTTTTCCAGGGAGACCTGATGGCCTTCCACTTTTTCTACTTTACAATTCAGACGGATGCTGTCTTCCGGCAAATTGGCGGCAAGCTGAAGTGGAATCTGCTGCATGCCCTTGTCCGGCACTGCGACTGCCCCTTCGGCAAACATTTTGAATACAAAGTCAAACATCCGGCGGCTTGTAGCAAGCTCTTTTTCCAGAAAAATCCCGCTGTAAAAGGGCTTGAAAAACCGGCTTACCATACGACTGTCAAAACCGTATTCCTCTTCCAATGCCTGAGCGGTGGTCATTTCCGGTTGCCGGAAGATAGCCTCCAGAGGCATCTCCTTCAGGCGGTTGCGGAGTTGGAGAATGCCCAACTTGCTCCCCAGCCCGCCTGCTTTGGCAAACAGGGTAGGCAGCAGGCTGCTCCAGTCCCGCAGCGGATCGCCAATGCGGTCGCGGCTGCCGTCCGGTTGGAGGAGCATAGCGCCCGGCAGAAACGGTTTCAAATCCAGCTTTTTGTAATCGAGCAGGGCGCGGGCTTCCGGATAGGCGGTGGCCAATACCTGAAAGCCGTGATCCAGCAAAAAGCCTTGCTTTTCGGTGGTTTTCACCCGTCCACCCACCCGATCGGAGGCTTCGAGCAATAGAAAAGGCTTGCCTTTTTGGTGAAGATAGTTGGCGGCGGTAAGGCCCGCCAGTCCGGCTCCGATAATGATGGTCTCAGACATGGTATTCTTTTGGGTTTGGAGGTACTAAGTGGTTTAATGGACCTGCCTGTTCGGCCGTGGCCTCACGGGCAGGCAGGATAAATGATGCAATTTTCTCCATCACTAAGTTATCATTCTGCGCCTGCATCGGCAAAGTAGGTCTTAACTTTCTTGGCTACATTCAGCCCGGCCACCTCGGCGAGCTGGGAAGCACGGGCTTCCTTCACCCGCTTTACGGAGCCGAAATGCGCCAGCAACTTCTGCGCCGTTTTCTCTCCAATACCGGGGATTTTAGTGAGCTCAGAACCCGTGAAGTTTTGAGAACGCTTATTGCGGTGGAACGTAATGGCAAACCGGTGGGCTTCGTCCCGTGCCTGCTGTATGATTTTTAAAGACTCTGACTTTTTGTTGATGTACAGGGGTACGGAATCTCCCGGAAAGTAGATTTCCTCCAGCCGCTTGGCAATACCGACGATGGTTACTTTTTCGAGAATACCAAGTGTCTTCAGGCTTTCCACGGCAGCAGAGAGTTGCCCCTTGCCTCCGTCAATGATGATGAGCTGCGGTAACGACTCCCCCTCTTCCAGCAGCCGGCGGTAGCGGCGGTGCACGACTTCACGCATAGACGCAAAGTCATCCGGGCCAACCACCGTCTTGATGTTATAGTGCCGGTAGTCTTTTTTGCTGGGCTTGGCATTTTTGAATACCACGCAGGAAGAAACCGGATAGCTGCCCTGCATATTAGAGTTGTCGAAACATTCAATGTGCAGGGGCAGGGCGTCCATACCCAAATCGGACTGCATCGTGCGCAGGATTCGCTCCGCGGATGTTTGCTTGCGTTTGGCTGAAGCCTTTTGTTTTTGCCGCTGCAGCATGTAGTACTTCAGGTTCTTCTCGGACAGGTCGAGCAGCCGCCGCTTATCACCAATCTTGGGCACGGTGACCTGCAGGGTTTCATCCTCCAGCGGGATATCCTGTGGCAGGATAATCTCCGTGGCAATACTATTGAACCGCTCCCGGATGACCGGGATGGCATATTGCAACAGGCCCGCCTCATCGTCGTCGTCCAGGTTTTTGACCAGTTCCTGGGTGTGCGTGTGGATGATGGCGCCATTCACCACCTTGATGTAATTGACAAAGGCCTCTTTCTCTTCGGAAGCCACGGAGAAGACATCCACATCCCGGATGGTGGTGCTTACCACTGTAGACTTCGCCTGATAGTCTTCGAAAGCTGTCAGTTTTTCCTTGATACGCTGGGCTTTCTCGAACTCCAGGTTTTCGGCATGCTGCTCCATCACACCTTTGAAGTGTTGCTTTACCGCCCCGAAGTTGCCCTTCAGGATATTCCGGACCTGATCGATCTTTTCATTGTAGGCTTCCTCGCTCTCCAGGGCTTCGCAGGGGCCCATGCAGTTTTTGATGTGGTACTCCAGGCAAACCTTGAACTTGCCCGCTTCGATATTCTCAGCGGATAAATTGTAACTACAGGTCCGCAGGGGAAACAGCCGCTTGATGAGTTCGAGGATGATCTTCAGCCGCCCCTTGCTGGTGTAAGGGCCGAAGTAGGTGGAACCATCCCGGACCACTCTCCGGGTAATGAACACCCGGGGGAACCGCTCTTTTTTAATGCAGATGTAAGAGTAGCTCTTGTCGTCCCGCAGCATCACATTGTACCGGGGCTGATGCTTTTTGATGAGGGTGTTCTCCAGCAGAAGGGCATCCGCTTCGGTTTCCACTACGGTGAATTCAATGCGGCGGGCATTTTTCACCATCACGCGGGTGCGGTGGGCGCGGTCCTTGCGCTGCCCGAAGTAAGAAGAGACCCGGTTGCGCAGGTTCTTAGCCTTGCCCACATACAATATGGTATCCTCCTCATCGATAAACCGGTACACCCCGGGCTGCCGGGGGATGGTATCAGAAATGGCCTTGAAGTCTGTTGTGGTCATGCAATGCTTGTAATTTCCCGCAGTGAAGTCACCAAAATAATCAATTTGAGCATGGGTAGGTTCTACGCTGACTGATGTTTTTGGCGTAAAAGTGAATTTCCTTAGGAAAAACAAGCGCTGGTTAACGCCACTTTAACGCATAGCAGGTACGAATCGCAAAACAGGGGGCGTTATTCCCTCACAACAACAAGAGATAAGCCATGAAATCATCTGCCAAAATCCTATTCATCGCGGTTGCTGCACTGATCACCAGCGTTGCCGCTACGGCCCAGACCCAAATCAACCCAAAAGTCGGCGTCAACTTCTCCGGCGTGGAAGCCAAGCTGCAGGACATCACTGCTGAGGCGCGTGTGGGCTGGAACGCGGGCGTTGACCTGCGCATGGGCGACAAAGCCCTCTACCTGCAACCGGGACTGCACTACTACAACTTCACTGCCCGCCTTGTGGAAGGCGTAGAGCATCCCGATGATATCGCTTTTTCCGATGAGACCACCATTCAGGCACTGAAAGCTCCGCTGAACATAGGGCTGCGCCTGACCGGCGACAACGGGCTGATTGGCATTCAGGCACGAGGCGGTGTCACCCCAACCTATATACTAGGTGTGGATGAGAAAAACGGCATCGATTTCAACAAGGAAGACCTCAACAGCTTCACCTGGGGCGCTAACGTGGGCGTAGGCGTCAATTTCCTATTCCTCACGGCTGACCTGAACTACGAAATAGGCCTTGATGACTTCTTCGCTAATGCAGAAGGAGGCAATAATGTCCTGAGTTTAAGTGTGGGCATTAAGTTTTAAGCTATGCTATGAACAACTGAGCGTGGGTAGCTGTCCAAGCTACCCACCCCCAAATTTCCCAAATGTTTGACACCTGCACCGTTGCCTATTCCCAGGCACGGTGCTTTTTTATTGTTTCGGAATTTCGATGACCATGCCCACCGCGCTGGCACTTTCGGTATTGGCCTCGAAAGCGACATTTGCACTTGATTTGAATTCCACCTGACGGGAGCGCTCATTGCCCAGTGCATCCCGGAGCTTAGCGGCATAGGTCGTGCCACTACTGCGGTTGATGCGCTGATTGAAATCCTCAAAGTTGAGTTCTTTTTTACTTACAACGATGGCGATTTGGTCCTGACTGCCAATCTTATCTGCCACCATGGAATAATCCCGTGGGAAAAGGCGCGTTCCCGTCACGCCACAGTAAGCCGAGTGCTTAGGCGTGTATGGGAAGAGCACATAGCTGGAGCCGTCCGTTTCCTGCCCAAAGACGTAGGTGTAACATTCCACCGAATTGGCAATCAGCACTTTAAACTTGTCCCCTTTCTGAATGGGCTGGGCACGGAAAGTCATGTCATCCCTGCGCTCCAGCTTCAGGGTTTGCTTTGCTTCTGTATCGTAAAGGCCAAACTCCACTGCCATGCGCTTTGAATCCGCAGCGGAGGGTTGAGGGTAGATGGCGTAGGCTTCCTTGTTAAAATGGTCAAAGTCGCGGTAACGCACCCAGGCTATACCATCATCGCCCCACTGCGAGCCCCAGGAATTCATAATCTGGAAAGCGCCCCCCTCGTAGTTGTCATCGTAGCCGATAACGCACATCGCATGCCCGCCGTAGCCCCGCATGCCATAGTCGCGCTGGGAAGGTTTCCAAAGCGGCTGCCCCATCATATTCTGCATGAAGGTGCCGCCGACCATCATACCGATAACTACCGGATAGCCCTGGGCAATGTGTTGCTTGATGCCGTTGAGGTCCGTTTTATAGTTGGAAGCGCCCACCGACAGGCGGTCGTAGCCACGGATTCGATAGCGCTGTCCGGCTTGCTTTTGCTGGCTGGACGGTTCTTTGGTGCAAGTCCGTTCATCGTAATTGAATTCACTGAAAGGCAGCCCACCGTACTGCATCATAGCTTTCATGGCAGCATTCATGTAGGCCCCCTGACAGCCGGATAGGGCAATTTGATTGTACAGATAAGCCGGGCTAAATGCCACCCGGTCTGCGGGTTGTCCGGTGGTTTGAGCCTCCAGAATACTACGTGCCGCGTAGGCACTTGCCCATCCCACACAGGACCCCTGTTTGCCCTGATGCCGGCGGGTAGGGGCATATTGCTCCAATGATGCTTTGGAAGGCAGCCCGGACTGCGCACCGAAGCCATAGCTAACGGGCTCGAATACCTGAGCTTTATCATACTCATTGGGATCGAGCGTTGCCCCGATAGAAAAGGCAGCGGCCTGATCGGAGTCCGGTGCCGCGTACCCTCCGCTGAGCATTTCGCTGCCACCGAAGAAAAAGTACCATACTGCACCCACTAGCAGGGCGGGAATGATCAGCTTGGGGCGGCGCACCAAAAACATGATGATGAGTGGAAGCAACCGAATCAGGAAGTTTCCTTTTCCACCTCCATTACCGTTATTGCCCCGCGATGGCTGCGGGTCATCTTTTTCCATTCGAATAGGCATCAGTCGTTGTGTTTTGAGTGGTTAAATAACTTTTCACTGCTCAAAAATACAGACGTCAGAAAAAAAACTGGTCACTTTTTACCAATGAGGTGTAACAAAGCCCTGTTCCTTACCGTATCAATTGTCAACACAAACGGACAGACTGCTTCCTCCCACGCTGTCCACCCTCTACCCTTCAACAAATAAGCACGCTAACACATTCCCTGACATTTTAAAAACACAGCATTTGTGGATGCCTTTGTATGCGCAAAAGCGGTGAAATACCCCCTTAAAGCAGTTGAATATCCAGAGACAAATACTCGTATGTAGAAAATTTTTAATTCAAAAACTTAGGATATTTAAAATCTTACTTTTAGATTTGTTAAAACAAACCTACTGAACAGTCTTATCCCCCCATCCCACACTAAGCAAACGGCTACTACACACCAACCACAACACCAACTTCATTTACACACTGTACCAGGCTACAGCCATGCGTTGTAGCGTTAATCTGAATTTACTCCATTCTTTTCATAGGGCAACCTTTTGGAAAGGCGGGTCTGTAAATATGCTCATTTAAGCCAGTATGAGCCTTCAGATTACAGGAGCTATGCACACTACTTATTTGAAACCTTATTGTGGAACTGTCTAAAGTTTTCACCCATGCACACATGGAACACTATCAAAGCCGTAAGCACAAACAAACTTGACCGAGCTATTGAAGTCTTGGAAACCCTTGAGCGTCCTGTCTCTTCCCTAATTCTGGAGTACCTCCGGAAAAACGGGAAAAGCAAGCTGATGGACATTGCCCTGCACACCCAGTATAACACTGAAATACTGGAAACGCAACTGGAGAAGCTTTGCTTATCCAGAGCAGTCCGCCGCCACGACGACATCCTTGGCTGTCACTACACAATCAATGCCGGACAGCTATTCCAAACCCGTAAATCTGTACAGGCGCTTGCCGCCTTGTATAAAGAATGATGGGGTCGGAGCTTAAATGCACAGATTGAGACTATACAGGGATTTCGCCCTTTGGGCTGCATTGGCTCTCAAAGCGAATTCCCAACATAGTCTGAGACTCACCATAAGATTCACGAAAGTTTGTCACGATTTGCTTGAAAAAAGCCGGGGGTAAAGCCCCCGGCTACTTTTCGCTTTTCTGCGCACAGGGAAGCCCTGTACTGCTATGTATTCAGTGCGCCACAGACACTGATGACTTGCCCGGACAGGTAGGTGGACAAATCAGAACCCAGGAATACGCAAACGTCTGCGACTTCCTCCGCTTTACCGAGGCGGTTCATGGGGATGTTCTGAAGATAGCTCTCTTTGACCTTGTCGTCGAGGCTCTCTGTCATGTCCGTTTCGATAAAGCCAGGCGCGATCGCGTTACAGCGGATGTTGCGCGAGCCCATCTCCTTGGCGATAGACTTCGTGAAGCCAATAATACCAGCCTTAGAGGCGGCGTAGTTGGCTTGCCCGGCGTTGCCCGTCATGCCTACGATAGAGCTCAAATTGATGATGGAGCCACCGCGTTTTTTCATCATTGGGCGGATGAGGTGCTTGGTGAGGTTGAAGATCGACTTCAGATTGGTTTGGATCACGTCGTCCCAGTGGGCTTCCGTCATGCGGAGCATCAGGGTGTCTTTGGTAATGCCGGCGTTGTTGACCAGGATATCCACTTGCCCGAACGCTTCCAGCACTTCCTTAGCCAGGTTTTCGGCGGCCTCATAATCGGATGCGTCTGATTGGTAAGCTTTGGCCGTTACGCCCAGTTGTTCCAGCTCGGCAGCCAGTGCGTTGGCTTGTTCCGCAGAGGAACGGTAGGTAAATGCCACATTAGCGCCCTGCTCCGCAAACCGGCGAACAATAGCAGCACCAATGCCGCGGGAGCCCCCGGTCACCAGCGCTACTTTTCCATCTAATAGTCCCATGTTTGTTGGTTTTTTTCAGATGGTGAAGGTAGCAAATTTTACATTTCTAACTTAGGCTTCAGGAATTGCCCCGTATACGATGCCTCCACTTTTGCCAACTCCTCAGGCGTGCCCTGGAAGACCAGACCGCCCCCCTCTTTGCCGCCTCCGGGGCCCAGGTCCACAACCCAGTCGGCATTTTTGATCACCTCCATATTATGCTCTACGACCATGACGGTATGCCCGTTCTCCACGAGCGCGTTCATGGCATCCAACAGCTTGCGGATATCATGAAAGTGCAGGCCGGTGGTAGGCTCGTCAAAAATGAACAGGATGTGCTCGTTAGCCCGCTCCCGCGTCAGGAAGGACGCCAGCTTGACCCGCTGCGCTTCTCCCCCGGAAAGGGTGCTTGAGGACTGCCCCAGGTGGACATACCCCAGCCCCACATCATAGAGCGGCTGCAGTTTGCTGACCACGTCTTTTTCCTCTTCGAAAAATTCCAACGCTTCCTCCACGCTCAGCTCCAAAATGTCGTAAATGCTTTTGCCTTTGTACTGCACATCCAACACTTCCTGCTTGAACCGCTTGCCGCCACAGGCTTCGCACTCCAGGCGTACATCGGCCAGGAACTGCATTTCCACCACCTGTTCGCCCTCCCCTTTGCAGGTATCGCAGCGCCCGGCATCCACATTGAAGGAAAAATGCTTGGGCTTGAAGCCACGGATTTTAGACAATTGCTGATCTGCCATCAGTTTTCTGATCCCATCGTAGGCCTTCACGTAGGTGACCGGATTGGAGCGGGAGGATTTCCCAATCGGGCTTTGGCTCACCATTTCCACCTGCGTGATGGTATCCACACTGCCCGCCAGCTGATCGAACTGCCCGGGGGCTTGGGAGTAACTTTCGCCCAAGTGCTTCTTCAGTGCAGGGTACAGAATCTGCTTCACCAGCGTGGTCTTGCCGGAGCCGGAAACGCCTGTAACCACCGTTAGGGTATTGAGTGGAAATCGGGCTGTGATGTTCTTCAGGTTGTGCTGCCGGGCGCCCTGTACCTCGATGTAATTAGCAGACTTGCGGCGATGTGCAGGCACCGGTATACTCATGCGGCCGCTCATGTACTTGGTCGTCAGGCTTTCCGTCGCTTCGGAGTAAATGCCTTCGTAGGGGCCGGCAAAGACCACTTCCCCACCGTGGATACCTGCTGCCGGGCCAATATCAATGAGGTAGTCGGCGCTTTCGATGATGTCTTCTTCGTGCTCCACTACGATGACTGTATTGCCAAGATCGCGCAAAGAGCGCAGCACCCGCACAAGACGGCCGCTATCCCGGGGGTGCAGCCCTACACTGGGCTCGTCCAGAATGTACATGGAGCTCGTGAGATTACTACCCAGGGTACGGGTGAGGTTAATACGCTGAGTCTCACCTCCGCTCAAGGTAGCAGAAAGCCGCCCCAAAGTCAGATAGCTTAGCCCCACATCGCTCATAAACTGCAGGCGGTTATTGATTTCCAGCAGCAACCGCTTGGCAATTTTACGGTCGTGCTCACTGAGTTCCAGACTACGCAGGTGGTCCAGAAGTTCATCCACCGGCATCTCTACCAGATCAGTAATGGGACGATCCTGGATTTTCACGTAAGTCGCTTCCTCCCGCAGTCGGCCGCCCTCACAGGTGGGGCAGGTTGCTCTGCCCCGGTAGCGGGCCATCATGACGCGGTTCTGAATCTTGTACATCTTTTGCTCAAGCTCGGCAAAGAAGTCGTTGATGCCATCGAAGTACTGATTGCCTTTCCAAAGGAGGCGGCGCTCGGCTTTGGTGAGGTCCTGATATGGCGTATGCACCGGAAAGTCAAAGTGGTGGGCGGTTTCCAGTAACTGGTCCAGCCAGCGCCCGTATTTCTCGCCCCGCCAGCAGGCGATGGCTTGCTCGTAGACGGATTTGGTCTGATCGGGCACCACCTTCCCTTCATCTATGCCCATGACTTTGCTGAAGCCCTCGCAGGTAGGGCAGGCCCCGTAGGGGTTATTGAAATTGAATAGCTGTGGCGTAGGCTCCAGGAAGGACACCCCATCGAGCTCGAAGCGGTTGTTAAAGTCCTGCTCTTCCCTGCCCATGATATCGACGATGCACTCCCCTTCTGATTCGTAGAAGGCCGTTTGGACAGAGTCCGCGATGCGCTTGTTGTTTTCTTCATCCTCTTGCTTAACCACAAAGCGGTCAATCAGAATGCGGATGCCTTTGTCTTTGATATCGCCCAGCTTTTTGTCCAGGTAGGCCGCGCCGGATTCCAGCAGGTCTTCCGCGTACTGCAAATCGCCTTCCACCTGCAGGCGGGTATAGCCCTTTTGCAGCAGCAATTCCACCTCCTGCTTCACCAGACGGTCTTTGTATTTATAAGGCAGCGGGATAAACAACTGCACCTTGGTGCCCTCCTCAAAGCTATTGATGTAGTCCACCACATCGCTGACTTCGTGCTTGCGGACTAAAGCACCGGAGACGGGGGAATAAGTGCGCCCCACCCGTGCGTAAAGGATGCGCAGGTAATCGTAAATCTCGGTAAGCGTGCCTACCGTGGAGCGGGCATTGCTCGTGCTGACCTTCTGCTCAATCGCGATGGCCGGGCAAATGCCTTTGATGTAGTCCACATCGGGCTTTTTCATCCGCATCAGGAACTGCCGGGCGTAGCTCGACAGGCTTTCCACGTAGCGGCGCTGCCCCTCCGCGTAGAGGGTATCCATGGTGATGGAAGACTTACCGGAACCGGACACGCCGGTCACGACCACCAGTTGATTCTTAGGGATATCGAGGCTGACATTTTTGAGATTGTTCGCCCGGGCGCCCTTGATCCGGATCGCCTCTTTGAGGTTCTGTTCACTAGGCTTGTCAAGCGTTGGCGTAGTCGCTTTTTTGGACATAGATGCAGGTTGAAGTTTTTCTACATCAGTAGAACAGTGGAGGGGGGTTAGGGTTGTGTGAGTGGAGAAAATACCTAATGCCAGCCATGATGCTTTCAACAAAAAAAAGCCAGCAGCAAAGCTACCGGCTCCCAATTTTTGGTTTATGGATTTTCAGGCGTGAGGAGAATGGGTGCCCCGGCGATGCGCCGGGACAGTGGTAGTTTTTTTGTTATGCATTTGATAGTTTGACGGAAATAAGCTGCTCCATTTTTTCTTAGAGCTTTTGTGATGTTTCAACGCAACTTTCCGACTGTCAGTTGCTTATGATCCCGGTCAAACCGGGACACAAAACCAAAAATGGATCAACTTATTTTGTTCCCGTCTCTTACTGCAGCACGATTTCGCGCTCTTCTACTAATTTGCGAATATTGATCAGCGCGTAGCGCATGCGGCCCAAAGCGGTGTTGATGCTCACCCGGGTCAGCTTGGCAATTTCCTTGAAGCTCATGTCGGCGTAGTGGCGCAGGATGACCACCTCGCGCTGCTCAGGCGGCAGCATATCCACCAGTGCCCGCACTTTATCGTGGGTCTGACTGCGGATGATGCCTTGCTCAGCGTTGCGCTCAGAAGACTGCAGCACATCAAAAATGTCGAAGGTTTCGGTTGGGGACACCTTTGGACGGCGCTTGTTGCGGCGGAAGTAGTCCACGCACATGTTGTAGGAAATACGAAGTGCCCACTGCAGGAATTTTCCTTCGTGGTTGTATTTGCCCTTGCGCAGGGTGTCGATAATTTTTATGAAGACTTCCTGAAAGATATCCTCAGCCAGGCTTTGGTCTTTGACGAAAAGATAAATGGAAGTGTAAATCCGTTGTTTGTGGCGGGAGAGCAATTCTTCGAAAGCTCTTTCGTCGCCGGACAAATAATTGTTGATCAACTGTTGGTCGTTCAGTGGTGTAACTTGCATAACTAAAATCAAATTAGCGTTATGGGATATTATGTCGCAATTCTTTTAGTGTAGAAGTTACTTTCTATAGACCTGTGATTTTGTTGAAAAATTGTCCGTGACACGGATAATAACGATTCAAATATAAGGGCATCTCAGGACAAATGCGAGTGCGGCCCTGATTTTTTTGCTTCCTTTAACACAAATTTAACCGGAATTACAAAATAAATATTAACGAAACCGCTTGAACCACACGGTTTTAACTAAAGCATCGCAAAGAACAGGCTCAATATTTTAAAAACGAAAAAAAATCAGGACAAAAATTCTGAGCGCAATAAAATCCGGCATTTGTTACTGCTTTTTCAGTGGTTAGCACCCTCAATTAAAATTTTGTCAACAGCGGTCCGGAGTTGATGCCCGGATGGCATTTTTTGAGCGTTTACCCATTTTTCTCTTTCTCTTCCATGCGCAGCACCGCGCTGTAAAAAGGCACCCATCGCGTGTAGTGATAATCCTCTGTTTCCACTGCAAAGCCATAATCTTTAAGCAGTTCATCGGTCCGGCGGTTGAGGTAACAGCCTTCTGCCAGGTGCTTCCAAACCGGCGTTACGGCAGATTGAATCCAGCGTTGAGGTTGACGGTCGTCGTGAATGTGCTCCAGGACCAGAAGCTGACCACCGGGGCGCAGCCATTTACGGAAGTGCTTCAGGGCTTGCTCAAGATCAGGGATAGTACATAGCACAAGCGTACTGACAATGGTATCAAGGGTGTCTTCGCCCAACTGAGCGCTCACTTCGGCATCGCCAACACCTGCTTCCAGCAGCCGAATGTGCGGAGCATCCAGTTCCTGAAGGACAGCTAATGCTTGCCTGGCCATTGCCTGAGCGGGTTCGATAGCCAGTACCCGTGCCGAAGTATCGTAGAGTGGGAAATTCACACCTGTACCAGCCCCAACCTCCAGCACACTGCCCCGTGCCTGTGCCAGTAAAGCCAGACGCATATCCATCAACAGGCGGGCTTCCAGCTTTTCCATGACGGGGTTGTACAGCTTAGCGAAAAGCCTGGTATATAAGGTGTCCGGTTGTTTGGCGTTTGAACGGTTCATACTTACCAGCTTCGGGTGGAGAACCAGCTATCATTGCCTTCGTCCCGTTCGCGCTCCCGCTCGGCTTTAGTCTTGTCGAAGGCATCGCGCTCCAAAAAGAAACGCTTTTCGGCTTCTCCTTCCCGTTCCCAGGACCAGGTGGGGCGTTTTTCCTCCGGCTCAATGCGGTTTTTGAACCAAAAGGCGACAAAGATGCCGACCAGGGCACCAAAGAGATGGCTCTCCCAAGACACCCGCTCATCCGTTGGCACAATACCGGCAAACATGCCTCCGTAGTAGACCACCACGATTAGAGACAACACGATGGAACGGATATTGCGCCGGAAAATACCCGTCCAGAAGACAAAAGCCACTAGCCCGTACACCACGCCGCTGGCACCAATATGAAAGGCATCGGGCCGCGCAAAGCTCCAGACGGCGAGCCCGGTCAAAATGTAAATCGTGGTAAAGCTGGCGACAGCCACCCGGCGGTAGAAAAAGAAAAGAATACCGGTGAGGACAAAAAGGGGCGGTGTATTCGCAAGCAGGTGCTTCCAGCCCGAATGCAACAGGGGCGCAAAAAGAATCCCCTTGAGCCCGAACTGGCGGCGGGGGTAGATCCCCATCGTACCAAAATCAGCGCCGGTCAGGACCTGCAGCAAATGGATGCCCCAGATGATGCCCACCGTCCACAGCGCGATTTTAAGGGCGCTATTGAAATTGCGGGAGGCACGATCCAGGGCAGTACTCATGGCTTGAATTTTTGATCAGGATAGTATATCAACCATTTCAAGGAGCATTGGGTTGATCTCGTTGTGGTACTTGATGGCCTGCTCGAAAGGGGTATGTACAATTTCTCCATTGATTTCGCCAATCATTACCCCTGACTTTCCTTCCAGAAGGGCATTGACTGCAGCAACGCCCATCCGGCTCGACCGCACCCGGTCCATACAGGTTGGGCGGCCGCCCCGTTGCAGGTGGCCCAGGATCGTGACTTTGGTTTCGTAGGGGCAGTGCTTCTTCACCTCTTCAGCAAGCTTAAAAGCACCTCCGCTTTCATCGCCTTCGGCCACCACTACGATGCTGGAATTTTTCTTGTTGCTGTAGTTGCTGTTGAGGGTATCGATCAGGTTATTGACATCAGTTTTGCTCTCTGGTACCAGCACGGCTTCTGCGCCTGTGGCCAGTCCGACATTCATGGCTATAAAACCAGCATCCCGCCCCATTACCTCTACAAAAAACAGGCGGTCATGAGCATTGGCGGTATCCTTAATGTTGTCAATGGCGTTCATTGCCGTATTGATGGCAGTATCGTAGCCAATGGTATAGTCAGTCCCGTACAAGTCGTTGTCGATCGTGCCCGGACAGCCAACCATGTGGATATCGGGGTATTCTTCCATGAAAATGCGGGCACCGGTGAAACTGCCATCGCCACCAATCGCCACAATCCCGTCGATGTCGTTGGCACGCAGATTGGCGTAAGCTTTAGCCCGGCCTTCCTCCGTACGGAAATCCTGGCTGCGGGCCGAACGGAGGATAGTCCCCCCCAGCTGAATGATGTTGCTCACCGAATGGGCTTCCATTTCCCAAAAGTCACCTTCTATCATGCCCTGATACCCCCTGCGGATGCCCACAGCCTCGTGTCCACGCCGAATCGTGGTTCGTACAACTGCCCGGACACAGGCATTCATACCAGGCGCATCGCCTCCGGAAGTAAAAACAGCTATTTTTTTCATGGTCTGATTGTGTTTCAAGTTTGGTGCGAAAGTAAGTGTAAGGCAAACACCAAGTAATGACTTTCGTCAAATGTTGCCTTTATTGATACTTCCGGCGGACCAGGCGGATAAAATCGCGGGCGGTGTCCTCTTTTTCGTCTGCGCCCCAGTCGTAGCGCTGTGCCATTTGGACAATCAGGCCCCGTGCTTCGTCCATGCTGTTCATTTGGTTGAGGCGGCCCAGGGTGTCGTTCAGGGCATTGAGGTCGCGGCCAAAAAGCTCGTTCATGTAAAGCAGGCGGTCGTTGATGGCGAGGGCCTTGGTCAGATCGTGAACGGGGCGCTCGCTAAGCTTTTCAGACAACTCGGTTGCCTCTTTAAAAGCAAAAAGATGCTTCAGGTTGGCGGGGATATCCTGCCGGGGGGCAGCGGGGGCTACCGTTTCAGCAACCTTAACGGGTTCGGGCTTCTGCGGCTCCGGGTCTGGCTCAGGCTTTGGCGGCGGTGGCGGGGTTGGGCGGGGATCAGGCTTGGGCTCCGGCTCCGGCTTAGGCTGAGGGCGGGGCTCGGGGCGGGGCTGTGGCTGCGGGTTGGGCCGGCGGGTGGGGTCAGGCTTAGGCGCACTGTAATTGTCACGTGGCGCATCCGGAATTTCGATGATACGGGGTGGCGTGTAGTTCCGGCGCACCGGTGCCTTTTCCCGAACGGAAGCTCCTGCCGTGTTATTCGCAGCGGTAGCGCCACTTATGAAGTGCTCGTAAAATTGCTGAATATAGCCCCGCATCAGGTCTCGTTCAATTGACGAAACATTAGAGGCATCTCTTTCGAGGCTGTGGAAAAGATCATTGATTTTTTCCAGTGTAATTTTCGCTTGTTTAAGGTCCATAGATTGCGTTCCGGTTAAGTAGTTTCCTAAACTTGACTAAAAAACGCTGGCTGATCCAACGCGCCTGCTCGTATCAGGCATTTGTGATGTGTTCAGACAAGCATTCTATATAAAGAATCGGGTGAAGCTGGCAATTGTTTGTCCAGCACCCATTTAGAGCTTTCCTGCAAAAAGGTCAGTCCGGCTTTTCTTCCAGGCTCAGTACCTCCACTTCGAAAACCAGGGGCGTGTCGGGCGGAATGAGATAGCCATCCTTGCCATCCGGTACACCCCGCTCCTTGTAGCCCAGCTCAGAAGGCACAAACAGCTGAATACGCCCCCCCTCTTTGACCAGTTGCAGTCCCTCGTTCCAGCCGTCGATCATGTTGCCAATATAAAACTTCATCGGCCGGCCTTTGCGGTAGGAAGAATCAAAAACCTTGCCATCCAGCAGATAACCTTTGTAATGGGCACTTACGTAATCGCCCCATTCCAGCGGCTGCCCGTTGCCCGGGTCCAGTATTCTGTAAAACAAGCCGGAAGGGGTCCGCTGCAACGGGACAATCTCATCAATCGCGTAATTCACAATAGCATTTTGCTGTTGCTCTGCCAGCGTAGCGGGCTCCCCGATCAGGTAAGCCGATAACTGCATAATGGCTTCGTCTTCATTCACCACAGGCGCATCAGGGGGAGGCAGTTCCTGTGCCTGCTCCGTATTTTCGCTACGGCCCCCTCCTGAACAATTGACCAGGGCAAGCGCCAGGAGAAAGAGAAAGGACAGACGTTGCATCATTTCAGGCTTTTCGTCAAATATACACTTTCTATTCAGGAACCAGATGTGCCCCTGCGTTTCAATTCCCACTTTATGCTCCCACAACCCCAATGATCGTTTCCTCATTGCTCCGGTCTTCCATTTGTCCTAGAATCTACTATATTTGCCGTGCTAGACCCACTTGTTAGATGAAAGACTGCCCCGGCTAAATGGCTTGTACCAAGGAAAGCCAAGGGCTCATTCTCAAAACGGCAACGACTGTAAATCCGGTAAATCAATAATCCGGCCTGCTGCAAACAAGTGGAAGCCACCAAGATAAAACCTATGCTAAGTCAACTGACGCCAACCATCATACTCGGGATCATCGCCCTCTATTTTTTAGTGCTGATTTCCGTTTCGTATTTCACCGGCCGCAAAGCAGGGAATGCTGAGTTTTTCCTGGCGGGCCGCAATTCTCCCTGGCCGCTTGTGGCCATCGGGATGATCGGGGCAACCCTATCGGGCGTTACTTTTATTTCCATACCAGGCGTGGTAGGTGCCGGAGGAGAAAACCAGGCGTTCTCCTACATGCAGATGGTTTTTGGCTATATCCTTGGTTATGTGGTCATTGCCCAGGTGCTCCTGCCGCTGTACTACAAAAAGAACCTCACCTCTATATATGGTTATCTGGAAGAGCGGCTGGGGCTGGAAGCTTACAAAACAGGTGCCGCTTACTTCCTCCTTTCGCGTACCATTGGCGCTGCCTTCCGGCTTTATCTGGTAGCGATTGTGCTGCAGGCTTTTGTCCTGGGCCCATTCGGTGTGCCTTTTTTCGCAACGGTTGCCGTCACGATTGTGCTAATCTGGGTTTACACCTTTAAAGGCGGTATCAATACCATCGTATGGACGGACACCCTGCAAACCGTTGCCATGATTTCAGCCGTTGTCCTCACCATCGTCTTCATCGGCAAAGCCATGGAAACCGATATCGGTGGTATGGTCGCCATGGTGCGCTCCAGCGATTATTCTCAGATGTTTTTCTTCGAAGGGGGCTGGAATGACCCTAACAACTTCTTCAAGCAGTTTATCAGCGGAGCGCTCATTACCATCGTGATGACCGGCCTTGATCAGGATATGATGCAGAAGAACCTGAGCTGCCGCAATATTGGCGATGCGCAGAAAAACATGTACGTCTTCAGCAGCGTGCTGGTGGTGGCAAAGTTTCTTTTTCTTTCCCTGGGGGCACTGCTCTACATCTATGCTGCAAGCATCGGAATCGACATCCCGCAGCGGACCGATGAGCTCTTTCCGATGATTGCGCTCAACCACCTGCCGGCAGCGGTAGGCATCTTTTTTGTGCTGGGCCTGATTGCTGCAGCTTACTCGAGTGCAGACTCCGCACTCACTGCGCTGACGACCTCCTTTTGCGTGGATTTTCTGAATTTTGAAAAGAGCGATGCATCAGAACAAGACAAGCAACGCACCCGCCTTTATGTACATATTGGTTTCTCCGTACTGCTGCTTATCATTATCGTCGTCTTCAATGCCCTGAACAATAAGGATGTCATCAGTCAGCTGTTTAAGGCAGCCGGGTATACCTACGGCCCGATCCTTGGGTTGTTCACCTTCGGGCTGCTCACCAACCGCCGGGTCAATCCGCGACTGGTCATCCCCGTATGTGTTGCAGCACCCATTTTATCTTATGTGCTGAACGCCAATTCCGAAGTACTCTTCATGGGCTTTCAGTTTGGCTTTCTTATCATCGCCCTGAACGGCTTGCTCACCTTTGGCGGGCTTTGGGCGATTTCGGAGGAGGTATAGGGGAAGAAAAAGCCTTAGCCGTTTTACTCTGATTCAATAAATTGCCTGATCCCTAAGATTTTCCTACCTTGCTGCCCATTTTAGGAATGGTCCTTCATGAGGGGCAATACCACAAAACGGATTAGCAACAATTACCAGTCTTTGATAAATCCCATGGCCCATTGACGAAGCGGAAGGCAAAAGCGCATGAAATACGGCTCTTTTAAACGGTTGCCAGCTTTTCAAAACCCAGGCATTTATCGAAGATTACAATCTACTAAGGAACTATGGCAAAAACACAAGCTGCCATTACCGGCGTTCAGGGATATTTGCCGGACTACATCCTGACCAACGCCGAACTGGAAACCATAGTCGATACCAACGACGAGTGGATACGCACCCGCACTGGCATTGAGCAGCGGCATATCCTTAAGGGAGAAGGGCAAGGCACTTCGGTGATGGGCATTGAAGCCGTTAAAGGGCTTTTGGAAAAGACCAATACCGATCCCGGCGAGGTAGAGCTTGTCATTTGTGCCACCGTTACCCCGGATATGGTTTTCCCGGACACGGCGAATATCATCGCCGACGAAACCGGCATGAAAAATGCTTTTTGCTACGATATTCATGCCGCCTGCTCGGGCTTCCTCTACGCCCTGACTACAGCCGCCCGCTTTATCGAAGCTGGCGCACACAAAAAGGTAGTCGTCATTGGGGCAGATAAAATGTCTTCCATTGTGGACTATACGGACCGGACAACCTGCGTCATCTTTGGAGATGGTGCCGGTGCCGTGATGCTGGAAGCTACTGAGGAACCGGTTGGCGTGATGGACTCCCTGCTCAAGAGCGACGGCTCCGGGCGGGTTTACCTGCATCAGAAAGCAGGTGGCTCCCGTTATCCGGCGACCGCCGAAACCGTAGCCAACCGGGAGCACTTTGTGTTTCAGAATGGCCGCCCGGTATTCAAAGCTGCGGTATCCGGCATGTCGGACGTAGTCACTCAGGTGATGGCCCGCAATAATCTAACTAATGACGATATTGCCTGGCTGGTACCCCATCAGGCCAACAAGCGTATCATCGAGACGGTAGCCCGCATGGCGGACTTCCCGATGGAGCGGGTGATGGTCAATATACAGAAATACGGCAATACGACTGCTGCGACCCTGCCGCTCTGCCTGTGGGACTGGGAAGATCAGCTTCAGAAAGGGGACAACATCATCCTGACCGCATTTGGGGGTGGCTTCACCTGGGGAGCTATCTATATCAAGTGGGCTTACTAAGCCGAATGGCACCGAGCCTTCTGCCCGGCAGGAGACCTCCCGCTTAAGGCCCCGTTTCAAGTCCTTGGATTTTTCTATCTTTGCATCGCAATTTGAATACCAAATAAAAACGCAAGCTATAGCAAATGGCTACAACTTCTGACATCCGAAAAGGCATGTGCATTGACTTCAATAATGATATCTTCACCATTATTGAGTTTCAACACGTTAAGCCAGGAAAAGGTGCGGCATTCGTACGTACAAAAATCAAAAGCCTGACTTCCGGAAAGGTTTTGGATAATACTTTCTCTGCCGGTCACAAAGTGGACGAAGTGCGTGTGGAGCGCCGCAAATTCCAGTATCTCTACAGCGACGACATGGGTTACCACTTCATGAATAATGAAACCTATGAGCAGGTTGCGCTTAGCGACAATATCGTAGAGCATGCCCATTTCCTTAAAGAAGGTATGGAAGTAGACGTGATCTACCACGCAGACCGCGAGGTGCCGCTGACCATGGAGATGCCTCAGTACATCATTCTGGAAGTCACCTACACAGAGCCTGGTGTTAAGGGCGATACAGCCACCAACACACTGAAGCCAGCTACCGTAGAAACCGGTGCGGAAGTTCGGGTCCCTCTGTTTATCAATCAGGGCGACAAAGTGAAGATTGAGGTTGAAACCGGCGCTTACATGGAACGCGTAAAACAATAACACCTATGACTTTTAAGGACATCCAAGAGTTGGTGAAGCTCATCAACAAATCCAACCTGACCGAATTTAAAATGAAGGACGGAGAGTTTGAGCTTTCCATCCGGACCAACAAACATCAGAAGGCTAAGCCAAAGGACCAGGCCTCCGGCACGGTACCGGCTCCTTCTGCACCTCAGCCCACCGCACCGATCATTCAGATGTCTCCGCCTGTGCAGCAGCCTTATCCGCAGGCCCCGCAGCCTGCTCCTGCTCCCCCGGCACCAAAGCCACAGGCAGAGCCTGCTCAATCAGAAGCACCAGCCAGCGAGGCCAAAGCGGAGGATTCCAACTACCTGGAAGTCCGTTCTCCGATTGTCGGTACTTTCTACCGGTCTTCCAGCCCGGAAAAGCCACCTTATGTAAAAGTAGGTGACGCGATTGAGGTCGGGCAGGTCGTTTGCATCGTGGAGGCTATGAAACTCTTCAACGAGATCGAGTCCGAAATTGCCGGCAAAATTGTTAAGGTAATGGTTGAAGATGCACAGCCGGTAGAGTATGATCAGGTACTGTTCCTGGTTGACCCTAAGGGCTAAAAGCTGATTGAAACACCTATCGCTGCAAGGGCAGTAGCCCTTTGCTGCTCATCCAATTGAATGGTTTTATGTTTGAAAAAGTACTCATAGCCAACCGTGGAGAGATTGCCCTGCGTATCATTCGCACCTGTCGGGAAATGGGCATCAAAACGGTGGCGGTCTATTCAACTGCCGATAAGGAAAGCCTGCACGTGCGCTTCGCTGATGAAGCGGTCTGCATTGGCCCGCCTTCCTCTGCCGAGTCTTACCTGAGCGTACCAAGAATCATGGCTGCGGTAGAAATTACCAACGCCGATGCGGTCCACCCGGGCTATGGATTCCTGGCAGAGAATGCTGATTTTGCCGAAGTTTGCGCCGAATATGGTATTAAGTTTATAGGGCCCACCCCTGCGCAGATCCGCAAGATGGGAGACAAAATTACGGCCAAAGAGACCATGATCAAAGCAGGCGTCCCGGTCATCCCCGGCTCCGATGGGCTGGTCAAGGATACCAAATCCGGCCTCAAAATCGCTAAGGATATCGGCTATCCGGTCATCCTGAAGGCTACTGCCGGCGGTGGCGGTAAAGGGATGCGGATCGTTTGGGAAGAAAAGGAGTTTGAGCCGAACTGGGACCGCGCCCGTCAGGAAGCAAAGGCGGCATTTGGCAACGATGGCATTTACATCGAAAAATTCATCGAAGAGCCTCGTCATATCGAATTCCAGATTGCTGGTGACCAAAAAGGCAAAGTCGTCCACCTTTCCGAACGGGACTGCTCTATTCAGCGCCGCCACCAAAAACTGGTGGAAGAATGCCCCTCTCCTTTCATGACCGACGAGCTCCGGGAGAAAATGGGCGATGCGGCTGTAAAAGCAGGAGAAGCCATCAAGTACGAAGGTGTGGGTACCGTGGAGTTCCTCGTGGACAAATACCGGAACTTCTACTTCATGGAGATGAACACCCGGATTCAGGTTGAGCACCCGGTCACAGAAGAGGTAATCGACCATGACTTGATCAAGGAGCAGATCAAAATCGCAGCGGGTGAGCTCATCAAAGGGGGCAACTATTATCCCAATGCGCATGCTATGGAGTGCCGGATCAATGCGGAAGACCCCTTCAACGGCTTCCGTCCAAGCCCGGGCAAAATCGCGTCTTTCCACAGCTCTAAAGGGCATGGCGTTCGGGTGGACACAAGCGTATACGCTGGCTACACCATTCCACCTTACTACGATTCCATGATTGCCAAGCTCATCTGCCGGGCTCCAACCCGCGAAGAGTGTATCAAGAAAATGGAGCGTGCACTCGATGAATTCATCATTGAAGGCGTGAAGACCACTGTCCCTTTCCATCAACAACTGATGAAGGACGAGCGTTTCCGCAACGGGGACTTCCATACCGGCTTTCTCAACGACTTTGAACTGAAGCCCGAGGAGCCTAAGAAAAAGAAGTAGGCAACCGCCTGCACCATACTACAAAATAACAGGTTTGCATGGGAAAATAATGAGCCCGGCAAGCCTGTTGTTATTTACAGACCAAAATACCGCACTATGAGATCCATTTTTTTGCTTTTACTGGTACTGTCCTTTATCGTATGCAGCTGTGGGGGCAGTTCCGAAGCTTCAGGCGAAGCCGCCAACTCAACCGATACGATCACTGAAACCGAGAGTGCCTCCGATGAAGCCTCTGTGGCTGCGGAAACGGCCGCACCTGAGCCCGCCGAAATGGCCCGGAAGTCAGCACCTGCGGCAGCTGGCCCCTTTGAAGAAAGACTTACAGCAGGCTCCGTCACCTTCATCGTGGAATCCCCTAATGCCAGCTCCAATTATTTCACCCTCAACACAGAAGGGATGAGCGTGCGCAATGAGGAGACCAAAATGGAAGTAAACGGTGCAGTGGTGCGTGCTCAACTGGCCGACCTCAACCAGGACAGCTACCCGGAGGTTTACATCTTTACCCGTTCGGATAATGGTACGGAAAAAGTACACGCCTTTGCTTCTTACCGCAACCGCTCCTACGGGCAGATTTATATGGCTGAGGCTGAAAACGCTGCCAACCAACGCGACCGCGACGGGGTGGAAACGTTCGAACTTATGGAAACGGCTTTGCTCCGGAAGTTCTCCACGCCCCAAAACGAACAGCGTAGCGGCAATCCTCAAACGATAACCTACACCCTGAAAAAGGGAGAAACCAGCTATCGCCTGGAACCCGTAGAATAGGCAGATCAAACTAACTATGAAAAAAGAACGCAGCAGCTTCTGGCGATTGCTCGGTTATATGCGCAACTACAAAGCGTATGTAGGGCTCAATATTTTCAGTAATATTATGACGGCGCTGTTCACAGCTCTTAGCATCCCCTTGCTGGTCCCCTTCCTGGAAATCCTCTTTGACCGGCGGGAGCTAGTGATGGACAAGCCTGTTTTCGGCTGGGATATCGAAAGCGCCACAGCTTCCTTCAACTACTACATCAGTCAGCTGATTGTGGAGCAGGGCAAGGAAGCCGCGCTGATCTTCGTCTGCACAGCTATTTTATCAGTTTTTCTGCTCAAAAATCTCTTCCGGTACCTGTCCCTCTTCTTCATGGCACCGGTACGCAATGGCATCATCCGTGACCTTCGGGCTCAGATGTACGACAAGGTAATGGCCCTACCCCTCGCTTACTTCAGCGAGGAGCGCAAAGGTGACCTAATGTCCCGTATGACAAGCGATGTACAGGAAGTAGAATGGAGTATTCTCAATGTACTGGAAGCTGTATTCCGGGAGCCCCTCATCATCATAGGGGCGCTGGGGTTTATGGTGTATGTAAGCCCCACACTCACGGGCTTTGTCTTTCTGCTGATGATCTTCACAGGCGTGGTGATCGGTGGTATTGGCAGGCGGCTCAAAAAAAAATCAGCAGATGTGCAGGACCGCCTTGGCAACCTCGTCGCCATACTGGAAGAAGGCCTGGGCGGGCTGCGGATCATCAAAGGGTTTAATGCCGAGCATTATCAGAAAGAGAAATTCCGGGTAGAGAATGACGGCTACCGGCGCTCCCTCACCCGCCTGCTCTGGCGGCGCGACCTAGCCTCTCCCCTCTCAGAATTCCTGGGCATTGGCACGGTGGCAGTACTACTGTGGTATGGATCCCGTCAGGTGTTCAGCGGGCAGCTGGATGCAGAGACTTTCCTTACATTCATCTTTGCCTTCTATAACGTCATTGACCCGGCGAAGAAACTATCCAAAGCCGTTTACAACGTTCAAAAAGGCGTGGGGGCCATGCGCCGTATGGAAGCCCTGCTTGACGCACCTGTCAACATCAAGGACACACCCGATGCCCTGCCCCTTTCGGGCTTTCAACAGGGTATAGCCTACCGCAACGTTACCTTCGCTTACCGCAAAGACGAAGGCCCGGTGCTCCAAAATATTAACCTGAGCCTGCCTAAAGGCAAAGTGGTGGCGCTGGTGGGCGCTTCCGGGGCGGGGAAGTCTACGCTGGCCGATCTACTCCCCCGATTTTATGACGTGGAGGAAGGGGAGATTCTCCTGGATGGACAGAACATTCGCCGTTACCGCCTTCGCGACTTGCGCAACCTCATGGGCATTGTATCTCAGGAAGCGATCCTCTTCAACGACAGCATCTACAACAACATCGTCTTTGGCATGGAGGGCGTCACACAAGATCAGGTAGAGGCTGCCGCCCGGGCAGCCAATGCGCACGACTTCATCCTGGCTTCCGAGCAGGGCTACCATACCAATATCGGAGACCGGGGCAGCAAATTGAGTGGAGGGCAACGGCAACGGCTGACAATCGCCCGCGCCATTCTGAAAAACCCACCAATACTCATTCTGGACGAAGCAACCTCCGCCCTGGATTCCGAATCTGAGAAATTAGTCCAGAAAGCCCTGCTTGAGCTGATGAAAAACCGGACTTCCATCGTCATAGCTCACCGCCTGTCCACCATACAGCACGCAGATGAGATCATTGTGATGCGGGACGGGCAAATCATGGAGCGGGGCACGCACGAAAGCCTGCTGCAGAAGGACGGAGAGTACCAGAAACTGGTGGAACTACAGGCGTTTTGATAAGGCTCATTCGGGCTTTCACGCCAAGGGGACAAAGGGCTTCGTAAAGAGCGCCACGTTAACGGCCCTAATCAGGAAGCGCTGCGTACTTTGCGCCCTCCTTCGCGAACGCTGCGTGAAACCCTCAGTACAACCATAAAAAAAGCCCGCACAAAGGCGGGCATTTTCAAACAAATCGTAATCCTAATTTTTGACCTTAATTAACCACTCTACCTATTACAACAACCGTGCCAAAAACAGAAAAATCAGATTTGCTATCCCCTAAAAACCAATAGAGGCACCTTGACATGAAAGGCCATCTGCTTCGTAAAACTACGATGGAAGAGGCGTTCCAGCAGGCGCCGGTTGGGAACGAACAACGCCAGTACATCCATATCCCGCTCAGCGATAAAGGCATTGATCCCTTCAGCCGGGTTGAGATTGGACATCAGCGTAAAATCGGTGAAAGGAAGCGGATACTGATCCACCACTTTGTAGGCTTCCGTTTTAGAAATATCCGCCTCCCTATCCACATGTACGAAATGGACTTTTGCTTTGAGCCTGTTTGCCAACTCCGTCAGATTCGCCACCGCTTTTTCATCCTTAGGCTCGAAGTCAGTAGCATAGGCGATATGGCTGATGGGGCGTACCGGCGCACTCTGCGGCACAGCGATCACTGGGCAGGGCGCATTCATGAGGGTATGAGTGGTGACGCTGCCCATCATTTGCTGCATGGGGTTGCGCTCGCCTTTGGTACCCATCACAATGAGCTGATGCCCGCCCCTGCGCGCCGCATCAATAATTTCCTGATACACAAACAAACCATAATCTGCCCGCAACTGCCCGATGCGGTTTGAAGGGGCTTCTTCCGCCAATTCTCCAAGCTGTTGCATTACCACGGCCCGTTTTTCCCGAAGCAGAGGGTCTATCTGATGAGGGGACACGCGGCTGCTATCGCTTATGGGCAGGTGGTAAACACTCAAGAGGTCAAGAGCAGTATCCAGCTTCTCAGCCAGTTGCAGTGCATACTTAAAGGCATGGTGGGCGGCCGGAGAAAAATCAGTGGGAAAAAGGATGTTGTGGCGCATCGGCTACAAGTTTTTCAAAAGCGCCAGGCAGGAGGCTTTCCCCACCTGGCTTTATAAAATCAAAAGGATAATTGTTGCCGTTTCCGTTCTGTTATGGGTGCCGGGCTATCTATTTCATCCAGATAGTCAATACTCAGCACAGGGATTTCAGAGTGGTTCACCAAAGCTTCTACGTTGCTGCCACTAAGCATGCGCCGCAGCGGATGACGATGGTGGTTGGAAATGCCAATCAGGCCCGCCCCGATCTTTTCGGCGAAAGCCCGTACGCCCCGGTCTACACTGAAGTTGCGGAACACATGCGTCTCACAGCGGAACGGCGCGCACAGCCCCCTGAATTCTTCCATGGCTTGACGGCTCAGGATGTAAGGAGGGTCGAAGAAAGAAGAGGTGTGGATTTCCACCAAATGAATCTCCGGTACAAAAGGCTTGACAAACTCCTTGAACTTCAGGAAAGCTTCCCGCTCTTTTTGGTGAAAAGAAGAGGCAAAGACCACTTTATCGAAATTAATCTGTTCAAGCGGCTCCTTGACCACCAATACCGGGCAGTGTACTTCCCGAACCACTTTCTGAGTATTGGAACCGATGAAGTATTCATTCTTGCCACTTGCGCCGTGGGAGCCCATGACCACGAGGTCTGCAGCTGCGTGTTCAACATATTCAGCCACAGACTTAGGCAATGCGCCACTGCAAACGGTAGCCTTTAATTCCAAATTGGGGTAAGCATTGCTCAAATCCTGCAATTGCAGCTGAGCATTAGCCACCTTCTGTTGTATATCGGGGCGCATAGCGCGCTGTTGCTCACTCCAGTCATCCCAGCCATCAGGCAGGTTCATACAATGCAGTAAGTGAAGCTGGGCATTAAGCCGGCGTGCAAGTTGTGCAGCGGCATCTGTCGCGTACCGGGCACAAAGGGAAAAATCGGTAGGGCTGAGTATGGTTCTCATGACTTGCAATTTGGTCGCGCAGCTGCACGGGCAGCGGCTTCGGTTAAGGAATCAGGATGGGTTAGATCCCGGGGCTTTGCAAAGTGTGAAAAACCGGGTAATTTGTGGTAGCTTAATTCCCTCCACACACTTGATAAAGCACTACCTTAAGTTAGGCAATTGTTGCGCAGGCCCGTGTGAAAAAGATCAATGTTCGGGGTGACATTTGTCAGGGGGCTGGCAGCACAGACTAAGCCAGCGCCCTTCCGCCACCGGATTTATTTTTATTTCCTTTTCCCTGTATCTTTGAAGCCCTGAAAACCTGTGGCTGAGCGAATGACCACCCGGAAAAGCAGGACAAGCGGGCGCACAGCCAGCACAAACCGTAAACAGGACATGAGTAATATAGAAGTGAGAACCGTTGATGTGGTGCAATACCTGAAGCCCCTGAGAGAAGGCGGCTCTTTGCCCGCTATTGTGGAAGCTGATGACGAGTTTTTGTACGTCCTGAAATTCCGGGGTGCCGGACAGGGTAAGAAAGCCCTGATCGCCGAACTCATCGGCGGGCTGCTGGCCAAAACAATTGGGCTGAATGTGCCGGAGGTGGTCTTCATGAACCTCGACGACTCGTTCAGCAAAACGGAGCCGGACGAGGAAATCCAGGATTTGCTGAAGTTTAGCGTTGGACTTAACCTCGGGCTCCACTTCCTTTCCGGAGCCATCACCTACGACCCCCTGGTGTCCGAGGCCGATTCTTATTCCGCTTCCAAGGTGGTTTTGCTGGACAGCCTGATCAACAATATCGACCGGACCGCAAAAAATACCAACCTGCTCAATTGGAACAGGGAACTGTGGCTGATTGATCATGGTGCCAGCCTTTACTTCCACCACAACTGGAAAAACTGGCGCGATTACCTACCCCGGACTTTCCCAAAAGTGAAAGACCACGTCCTTTTGGCAAAAGCCAACCACCTGCCTGAGGCGTCCGGGGATATCCGCGCAGCCATCGACGAAGCCAAAATCGCCGAAATCATTTCCACCATCCCTGAAGAATGGCTGATGGAAGAGGATATGGAACTGACACCTGGAGAGAAAAGAAGCGCTTACCAAGAATTCCTGAACGCTAAACTGGATAAAATTGATGTACTGGCCAAAGAAGCTTTAGATGCAAAATAGAGTAACCTACGAATACGCGGTGGTCAGGCTGGTACCCAAAGTAGAGCGGGAGGAGTTCCTGAACATTGGTGTCATTTTGTTTTCCAAACGGAAGCGGTTTCTGGGCATCAGGTACCAGATAGATGAGGCAAAGGTCAAAGCCTTTTCAAAGGAAACTGATGTAGATATGGTCCGCCGCTACCTGAAAGCCTGGGAAGCGGTATGCGGCGGAGGGCGGCAGGGCGGTAAGATTGGCGAACTCGACATGCCCTCCCGTTTCCGGTGGCTGGTGGCCGCCAGGAGCACCATCATTCAGAGCTCCCCAACCCATCCCGGATTATGCCATGATCCCGAAGCGGTGCTTGAAAGGCTGTATCAAAGGTATGTGCTGTAGCTTCCTTACCGCCCTTCCAGGTGCTCATTTTTCCACAAACCCCTTCGCCTTACCAACCTACCCCACTCTATTTTGTTAATTTGCCAAAAAATAAGATCAATGAGAAAAGGATTGGTATTTATAGCTATTGCCGCATTCGTTTACGCCTGTGGTGGCAGTAGTGCTCCTGCTGAAAGCAACTCCAGCGCCGGTGCTAAAGCTGTAGCGGCTGCAGCCAAACCAGATGGTGAGAAAATCTACAAGCAATACTGCGTCACCTGCCATGGCCTATACGGCGATATGGGTGCAAGCGGTGCCTATAATCTTCAGGAATCAGAGCTAACGCTGGAAGAGCGCATCAACGTCATCACCAACGGCCGCAAAGCCATGACCGCCTTTGAAGCGCTGCTGGATGAGAAAGAAATCAAAGCAGTCGCTAAATACACCATGAAACTTGGGCAATAAGCACACCATACTCGGCATAATGTCCGGTAGCGCTTTGGATGGGCTGGATATGGCGCTTTGCACTTTTGAGTTCAATGGTCAGTCACTTCAGCATTGGGAAACTCTCGCATGTGAAGCCCGCCCTTTTCCGGAAGACTGGGTTCGACGGCTCCGTGCGCTTCCCTCCGGCAGTGCCCGGGAGTTGGCGGTAGCCCACGCCCAGTTCGGGCAGTTTCTGGGAGAGCAATCGAAGGCTTTTCTGGAGGTACAGACGGTAGATGCTGATGCCATCGCTTCCCACGGGCACACAATTTTTCACTTCCCGGAATCAGGCGTTTCCACACAAATCGGGGACGGCGCGGCGATTGCAGCGATTACCGGTCGGCCGGCTATCGACAACTTCCGCATGCAGGACGTTGCGCTTGGTGGACAGGGTGCACCCATAGCCCCTGTTGCGGACCACTACCTGTTTCCGGAGCAGACCTTTATGCTGAACCTGGGCGGCATTGCCAATATCAGCGCCCGAACGGAGCAAGGTTATGTTGCCTTTGATTGCAGCGGTGCGAACCAGGTGCTCAATGCCCTGGCACAGGAAGCCGGGCAGCCCTACGATAAAGGAGGAGCCATAGCCCGAACGGGGAAACTGCTGCCCGAACTGCTGGAACAAGCGATGGCTTTGCCTTATCATCAGGCTGACTTTCCAAAATCGCTGGGCAATGACTGGGTACAGGAACAACTGCTCCCCCTCTACATGGATTACCCGGCTTCTGTGGCAGACCGGCTGCACACGGCCTGCTGGCAAATTGCCCAAAGTGTTGACGATAGCATCAGCGCTATAGCGCAAAAGGCCAAACTGCAACCCGAGCCTCATGCCATGCTGCTTACCGGCGGGGGGGCGTTCAACACGTTTCTGGTGGAGTGCATCCGCGCGAAGTGCGAAAAAAACCGTTCCTTAGCTGTAGAAGTGCCTTCACCCCTAATTATCGAATACAAAGAAGCCATTTTGATGGCCCTCATGGGTGCCCTACGCCTTGAGGAGCTGCCCAACACCCTGCCTACAGCTACTGGCAGCACTGCACCAAGCTGCGGTGGCGGGCTGCATACACCGCCCAAAACGCATAACCGCTAAATGGATAAAAACAACTCCATACTCATCACCGGTGCAACCGGGTTTATCGGTTCTCATCTGCTGCAACAGCTCCTGATGGATGGCTTTGACCGTATCCGGGCCTTCCGCCGGCCAGGCAGCCCGATGGACCTGGTGGCTGATCTGGCTGCGAAGGTAGAGTGGGTTGACGGCGATATCCTGGATATTTTCGCGCTGGAACAAGCAATGGAGGGCTGTGACTATGTTTTTCACTGTGCGGCCGTCGTCTCCTTTGATCCTGCTGACGCCCGGCACCTGCGCACGGTCAACATTACCGGCACGGCTAACGTAGTGAATACTGCGCTTAAGTTGGGAATTAAAAAATTGCTGTACGTAAGTTCTGTCGCAGCCCTGGGCCGGACCAAGCAGGGCATTACCATCACCGAAACCGCCAAGTGGGAGCGCAGCCCCTTCAACACCCGATACGCCGTTAGCAAATATCAGGGTGAGATGGAGGTGTGGCGCGGCTTTGCCGAAGGGCTGGATATTGCGGTGGTCAATCCTTCCATTGTACTGGGCAGTGGTTTTTGGCATAGTGGCCCGGCGCATTTCTTCTCTATGATCGACAAAGGCTTCCCTTTTTATCCTGTTGGCATGACTGGCCTGGTGGACGTACGCGATGTCGCCTGGTATATGGTCCGGCTGATGGAAAGCAACATCAAAAACGAGCGCTTCATCCTCAATGCGGAGCACTACCCTTATAAGCAGTTGCTTACGGAAGTGGCAGAAGCGCTAGGCGTCAAGCCGCCTAAGTATAAGGTCGGAAAAATACTGCGCGGTTTATCCTGGCGGCTGGCCTGGCTGCAAGCTAAACTGACCGGCAAGCGCCCTTTCCTCACCCGGGAGACCGCCCGCAATTCGAGCTGGGTGTTCTACTACGACAACCAGAAATCGCTGCAGCCCTTCGATTTTGCGTACACGCCCATCGCTCAGACTATCCGGGAGACAGCCGAAGCTTACCGGCAGGCCGAGGGGGAAAAAGCCGTTCGCCTTAACCCCAACCGCCCTTCCATTTCTGAGCAATCCGCCTAGCGGTTTCCAGCATATCGTCTTCCCAATGTTCGACCTTCCAGGCGGTATCCGCCAGGGGGGAAGCAGACAATTGAGTGCGGGCATCCCTCAGGTTTTCTGCATTTTCCAATATTTCAGATAAGGCCTGCTGCTGTTGGTGCAGGGTTTCGTCAGACCGGGGCGTAGCCGACAGGGTGAAAGCTGGTGCCTGGAAATCGTTAAGCGGGGCAGGCTTTCCCGTCATATGGTTATGGCCTTTCAGTATGCGGTGCATGGTGCGAAAGTCTGCTTGAAAAGCCTGCTGCTGTTCCGGTGTTTCCAGTGCCCCTCCTAGTTGCTCCAGAACGACATACTTCAAATTCGGGCACTTCGGCAGGGCTTTTTCCAACAAATCAAATACCGCCTGAGGCACCGATTCATCGTGGGTATCCCGCCGGATTTGGCGATTGCCCGCCGTTGCTGCCGGTTCCCAGCTGCCACCGGAGAGGTGTATTTCCCGTACCCGGTGCAGGGGCATCAGCCGGAGCAGTTCCTCTGCCGATTGACGGAAATTGTGGAGCTGGCAGTACAGATTATGGAGATCCAAAATGATAAAACCATTGATTGGTTCCAGCAATTGCTCCAGAAAGTCACCGTGGCGCTTCACTTCATCGAGCGTATAGGCAAAAGCAAGGTTTTCCAACCCCACCGGACAGCCAGCTGCTGCACTAATGCGCTTAAGACGGTCCCGGCCAAGCTGCAGCGTTTGGGGTGTGAAAGGTATACCCAGGGGTGCCCCCTTGTGAAAATCAGCACCGGTCATAAAGCCAAAGTGCTCCGTCACATGGTCAAAACGATACACTTCTGAAAGTGCCTTGAGCCGGTCGAGCCATTGCTGCTGCTCCGCACTCCACCGTCCGGAAAAGAGCGAGAAAAAGACCCCATGGCCTACGAGCCGTCCCTCCTCACTGTAGGCTTGGATGAGAGCGGTAAACCAGTCCGGGATTTCCGGAAACTGGAAAAGGGCATCGAAGGACCACTCCAATGCCTCCACCTGCCCTGCTGCGAGCAAAGGGTGAGCGGCCCGCAGCAGGTTGGTGTCTAAATTACAAGCGAGGGTAGCGCGTGGGCGCTGTAAACCGGAATGCTCCATGCTTAGCCCATTCCGCAAGCCGGGCAATTGTACCAGGGCTTATCGCTGTCATCCGTTGGGCAGCGGTCATCTTCGGCTGCCTTTTCGGTGTCGGGCTTGACCTCATCGGAGTTATCAAGTAGCGTGCAGGATGTGGCGCTGCCGCCCAGGGCAACCCCCAGCGCGATGGCTTGAAGCAGTGATTTGGATACTTTCATAGTCAAAAGGTTTTTAAAATTAAGTCAGGTGATTTCAGGGGAACGACCTGCTGTGGCAGGCTTCCGGGGGTACAGATGTAGGGGATTGGCAAAAGGGTTGGGTAAGCGCGCAAATTATTCCACAACCAGTTTTCTCAAATCGTAATAATGAAAAGTCGTGTCTTCAGACATCGCAACGAAGACCCCGTTCGGGAAATCCGGCCCCAGGGGCTTAGCCAGCAATTCACATCCATCCGTTTCTACAGTCGATAGTTTCCAATTCGTCAGCAGCTGATGGGCATGATTTTCCGGGTTTCGGGGGTAAACGTTAAAGCTTAGGTCCTGCTGATTGGAAACCACGATATACCCTGTGGAATCTGAGGTGGGCCAAAGAGCGATACCCTCCCGGTCTTCCTTAAAGTCTTCGGTACCGAATAAAGCCAGTTCTTCCTCTCCCATAGCCGGGTCGGCATAATACTTTCGGACCCCCTTCATCTCGTCAGAGTAGTAGACATATCCCAGGGCATCGTCCACCATGATGGCCTCAATTTCGCTTTCGCCACCGGAGAACTGCCCAAACTGGCGCAGCAGCTCTAGCTTCAGCTGATTGGAATCGCCTGGCAGGATCGCATACTGGGCCAGATAATTCCCATCCGTAGGCCCTTGCTTACGGCTGACAATCAGGTGAACCTCGCCAGTATCCGGCTTTTTGTACAACGCCACGCCCATTGGCAGGCGCATTAGAGAGTCGGATTCCATTTCAAAGACAGGTATCCCGCCCCCATCCAACGGTTGCAGCTCCGGAACGCTAAAAATCCGGACCAGTCCAAGAGGCCGTTCAACGGTCACTGCGATATCTGTGGTCATAGAATCGCTAAGAGCAACATCGTATTCTACGTCAACATTATTTGGATAGGACAGCCCTCGAACGGTCAGGCTGTCGATAATACGCCCTTTGAGATCAAAAACATACAAACCACCGCCGATTTCCTTGTCTGTACCCAGCACCAGGCTTTGGGCAGGGTCGTCGGAATTGTACCAGATGGCGGGGTCGTCTGTGTCAAATTGTACCGGCTCAGTCTTCAGAGTGGGCACGATTTTTTCATGGGTTTTGTATTGTGCCTCCTCTGTCGGAGCTTGGCAAGCAGTCACCCAAAAAAGCAAGAATAGGTAGCGTAGGTTTTTCATGTTCATCTTATTTAGCGGGGAGGCTGTCCCCATCATTTGACCCTTTCCAGAGCACAAATGATTATTTATAAACTAATCCGAAGACCCGCGCGCATCCACCAGGAATAAAACTCCTGCTGCTTGATGACATCAGGGGTGCCCAGGTAGAAGCGAAGGGGCTCATTGGTGATGTTGATCCAA
Organism: Phaeodactylibacter sp.; assembly: GCF_022763345.1. Taxonomy (GTDB): domain Bacteria; phylum Bacteroidota; class Bacteroidia; order Chitinophagales; family Saprospiraceae; genus Phaeodactylibacter. The sequence continues at coordinate 188,439 of NZ_JALEGS010000049.1, read as the reverse complement.
TCTGCGAAGAAAGTCAGCTTATCATTCATCTGGTAGTTCATGGTTAAATCGAGGCGCAAGGCTTCGTCGTAATATTCGTCGAGGTCGGGGTCCGGCCCGATTTCCACGAGAAAATCATCCTGATAGTTGGCCGTCAGGCGAGCAAAGAATTTTGGGGAATCATAGAACAGCGCAACATTGGCCGTGTGCGCCGCTTGCCCGGGCAGTTCGATCTCTTCCCGGTCTTCCTCCGTAAAGAAATCGCTCAGGTCATCCTCCAGCGGATCAATAATAATGGCTTCTGCATAATTGGCAGGCACCCGGCGGGGCAGGTAAGCACGGGAATAGGTGTAAGTATAATTGGTAAACAGTCCAAAATTGCTGAAAAAGCCACTGAAGAAATCAAATTTGAACTGTGCCTGGAACTCTGCTCCCAGCACATCCGCATCCTGCCCATTGAGGGGCTTGGTAAATTCAAAAACCGGGAAGTTACCAGAGCCGGGCGCACCTTCACGGCCAAACCGTTTGTAGGAAAAGACGAAATCATCAATGCGCTTGTAGAATAACCCACCGGAGAATATACTGGAGCGGTAATAACGCTCAATCATCAGGTCGACGTTGGTAGAGCGTGGGAAGTTGAGGTCAGGGTTACCAATGCTGACCTCGTTGCGGTCTTCCTCGCGGGAAGGAATAACGTCTACGTAGTTAGGCCTTGAGTAGGTATAAGTGAGAGCCGCGCGAAGGTTGACATTTGGCGTAAGCCCGTACTTCAACTGAATTTGAGGCAGCCAAAACTCCTGGACCCGACGGTTGTCAATGGTATCCACCCCGATAAACCGATTACCGTCCAGAATGACCCCAAAACCACGGTTGCGGGTCACATCTGTACGCTCAAAACGCAGGCCGCCCAGGATCATCAGCCGCCCAATATCATGGCGGAGCATACCGTAGGCCGCGTAGATATCCTCAGCGTATTCGTAATCCTGATTGTAGGAATTTTTCCGGGTCTCATTGCGGCTGAAGATGAAGTATTGCGGGAAAAACTCATAAAAGTCCCGAAGCTTGTCCGCCGAGGGCATATTTTGCAGTACATAGCCCTGATCGAGCAGATTGTCCTCATAGAAGTCATCGGCTATTGTCACCAAATTCAATGGATCACCTGTGCCGGGGTAAAGAATCGATTCTTCCCGGTAAGCTCCAAAGGTTTGACTGCGAATATCCTGTGTTTTTACCCGGGAACGTATCTTGCCTCCGAACTTAAAATAGCCCTCTTGCCCGTTGTTGAATTCATAAGGAATGGTGACATTCACCCTTGGGGTATACAGGTCTTCCCGGGTATTTGTATTTTCCAGCAGCATTTCATCCAGCTCGAAGTTTTCGTAGTCGGTTGCATTGGCGGCATTCGTCTCGTTGGGATAAGTCGCACGCGGGTAGTCCGGATCGGATACATCGAAATCAATCGTGATGGCCTGCCCGGGGCTCTCAAAGCGGGCTTCCAGGCGATTGGGCTCCCGCTCACTGGCCCGGGCGTAAAACATCTGGTAGTCTATGGTCACCCGGCCAATTTTATGCTCACCGCCCAGGGCGATGGTACTCAGCTGTTGCTGCTTGATGCGGTCCCGAACATCATGGTCAATGCCCCCAAACAGAAAATAATTGGCATTTAGGGGGTCTTCCAGGTCATAAATCAGCCTGCGGCGGGTCTCATTATCTGTGAAGCTGTTGTACATGGCTTGCAGGTACAACTTCGAGTCCTCGCTAAACTTGTAATCGAGGGTAGGCGCCACACTAATCCGGGTCCGCTTGATGTCATAATGGCGCAGCTGTGCCTCTCGGTAGTGCACAAAGAAGTTGTCCTGTCCTTCCTGCTGATCATCGTCATTGAAGAATGGCCCTTTGGCAAACTTATACTCGATATTGTCGGAGCCCTGGTTATTCTCAAAAAAGCTGCCGGTAACCTGAAAGCCCAGTTTTTCGTAACGCTGCCCATAGGAAAACTGCATATTGTAGTTGGGCGTTTCCCGCAGGTTGTTGTAGCCGCTGGCCAGGGTGGCACGGATTTGAGGCTTACCACCCTGTGGGCCTTTGGTTTTGATATTGACCGAACCGCCTATCCCATCAGCGTCCATATCGGGCGTCATCACTTTGGTAACTTCCACCGCTTCGATCTGATCGGAAGGAATGATGTCCATGCCTACATAGCGGTAGCTGCCTTCGGGAGAGGGGACCTGCTCTCCGTTGATATTGAAGTTGGTCAATTCAGGCGGCGTGCCGCGGAGTTGAACAAAGCGCCCTTCGCCCTGATCCCGCTGCAGGGTGATGCCTGGAATGCGTTGCATGACTTCGGCAGCATTGAGGTCTGGAAACGTCACGATCTGCTCGGCCGTAACGATGTTTTTGATATTTTCCGCCTGCTTCATTTCAACCATTGCGCGGATTTGCCCTTCCACGATGCCGGTAACGACTACTTCATCCAGTTCTACCGAGGAAGGCTTAAGGCGAATGTTGACGGGTTTGCCTGAGACAAAATTGGGGGATAAGGTTTGAGGCTCATAACCTATGTAGGTGACAACAATCCTGGCATCCGCGTTTTCGATATTTTTGATGGAAAAACGGCCGTTGGAATCCGTGTTTTCGCCCAGGGAGGTATTTTCTACCGCTACACTTGCACCGACGAGGGGTTCGCCGTTGCTGGCATCAATAACCCGGCCTGATATGCTCAGTTGTGCCTGTAGTTGGGCTGCGCTAAAGAGCAGGCAGAGCGCGACCGGCAATGCTTTAAATATGAGTGTCCGCATGAGGATATAGATTTAAACAGCAATGCCTGTAGAGCCGGCTAAAAGCCGGTTCTACAGGCGGGAAAGCAGGATAACCCAAAGGCTACTCCCGGAAAATGCTTACTCGATGATTAACTTTTGCGCATACAGCTTGCCATTCTGACGAGCCTGCAGGTAATACATGCCTTTGGCAAAACCAGCGATGTCAATTTGCTGCTGCTGCCCCCAATCACTTTGGTGCTGACGCATCAGCTGCCCGTTGCTGTTGAACAACAGGATAACCGATGGTTCGTCTGTGTCCAATTCTACGGTAACCATCTCGGTTGCAGGGTTGGGGAAGACTTTGAGTGGCTCAACAGTAGGTGTAAACACTTCCCGGACTGATGTTACATTAGGAGAAGAGTAGTATACATATAGGCGTGGAACGCGCTCCGGCTTATTTTGACCGTCGCCCCCGTCTTCTGGATCGGCGATGTTTTCGTAGGATTCAAATTCACGGGCATTTTCTACCTCGCTTGCGCCCTGGTTTCGGCCCTCGATAATGAATGCAATCGCATTTCCAGCATCCCAACCATCCCGGTCTACAAGTTCCTGCACAATGCTGGATAAATCCGGCGTGCGGTGCTTAGTCCACAGCCCCCACTCTTCTGCCACGGTCCATTCGACCACGGCATTGGTGTAGGTACGGTCTGTGATGAGGGCGTCTTCAGTGAAGGTTTCAGCATGGTCCACGTCATTGCCATAGATGGTCAGCTCCGCCACATCTTCAGCAGTCTTTGCCTCATGAGAGTGGACTTCAATGAAAGCAGAATCGATACGGGCACCTTTGGGGATGCACAGGTTTTGGAAACGCAGGCCACAAGAGAGGACGTTGAAGTCTTCGGGCGCTCCTTCCCAGCCGGCATCAATGTCATCGTCAAACAAGGCATCAATGGCATCGTTTTCCTGCTCGGCATCATCGGAGGAGGCGGCAAAGGTTACGCCTTCATCGGTGATCGTGTCTGTAGCTACGATGGGGATTTGCAGTTCTGCGGATTCTACAGTGTAATAAATGAACAGTTGCGGTATACGCTCCGGCTTGTTTTGGCCATCGCCTCCATCTTCAGGGTCAGCAATATTCTCAAAAGATTCAAATTCGCGGGCATTCTCCACTTCGCTTGGGCCCTGATTTTCCCCCTCGATGATAAAGGCGAGGGAATTGCCAAAGTTCCAGCCGTCCCGGTCAATGATTTCCTGAACGATATTGGAAAGGTCCGGCGTACGCTCTTCAGTCCACAGGCCCCATTCCTCAGCTACGGTCCATTCTACGCGTTCCTGAGTGTAAGTACGGTCGGTGATGAGGGCATCCTCGGTGAAGGTTTCGGCATCATCAACATCATTGCCGTAGATAGTGAGTTCCGCCACGTCTTCGGCAGTCTTCGCTTCGTGTGAATAAACCACGATAAAGGCAGAGTCAATACGAGCTCCTTTCGGGATGCAAATATCGCGGAAACGGAGACCGCAGGATAGAATATTAAAGTCTTCAGGTGCGCCTTCCCAACCCGCATCAATATCGTCATCAAACAGCGCATCAATGGCATCGTTCTCCTGTTCTGCATCATCAGAAGAAGCAGCGAAGGTTACGCCTTCATCTGTGATGGTGTCAGTCGCCATGATATAGCGGGAAAACTCCAAGCTTTGTGCATTGACAGACTGCAATGCAAGCACCATAAGAGTCGTGAGTGTAAGTGTAATGTTCTTCATTTGTTTAGAATTGATTTCCGAAAAAACGCAAGTTACCAACCACCTGCAACCCGCTGACAATCAGAGACTTTAATTAAACCTTAATTTATCCGCACTCCAATATTAAGATTGTAAACCCATCGTTAAACCAGGACGCTTCCTTGTAGTCCCACAAGCGACCTCAATCGGGAAAAACACCCCGTTTCTCTACTTTCCACATCCAAAGCCTCCTGTGGTACGTTTACTAGGAGAATAAGCATTGCATACTATGGAAGAAATCGACTTACCTGTGAAGCCCCCGAAGACACAGCCACACGCCCGGCAGGCCGTTGTAGATGAAGAATGGAATGTGCTGGAGCAACTCGATATCGGGGAAATGCCTTTCCGGTTCAAGCTCAGCCTGGCTCCTTTGCTGGAGATGATCAAAGAGAAGGCAGAAAGCGACAACCCGGTAGAGTCAGGGGTAGGGCAGTTCGTGATGGACCGCCTGAAGGATGCGCCGGAGTTATGGCAGCCCATTGAAGACCGCAGACAGCTGGGAAAACATAAGGATATTATCGACTTGCTCATGCTGATGGTCATCCCTCCTGCCCTGCGCCGAAATCAGCTGATCAAGGTGTCGGCGCCCTTCGAAATGGCACCGATATACATGACGCCAGCCCTGGAGGAGCACATCCGGGCTAAAAATTTCAAGTATGTCATCAACCACAAGCCAGGCTTCACCTTCTGCTCTATGGTGATCAGCGCCTGCAGCTTCATCCTGAATACCTACTACGGTACCGATCTAAAAATCGGATCGCCCCTGTCGATCTCTATTTCCAACCCGGAGACGGGCATGGAGCGGCATTACAAAACCCGCCTCGACACAGACTACATGAGGATAGTAAAGCTAAAGCCGCTAAAACCCCTCAGCCAGGAACAGATCAACGAGCTGCTAGGCAATGTGTACGATGTAGAGCTTTGGATGAAGTACCTGCCCCCGGAAAACTTCGAGTTCCAGGGCTTCACCATCGGTACGCTGATCGATATCACGGAGGAAGAGGCCTTGTCCAGGCTTAAGTTTTCCCTGCTGGAAAGAAATGCTGTGGTGCAGGAAGAAAAGGTCAGCCGGCTGGAAGGCCTTGTCCGAACCTTCTTTGACATCCCTGGCTTGCAGATGGGCGTTACGGCGATTGACTACCCCAAAGAGTATCAGGTCGCCCATCAGTATAAAATCCGATATGACTTTCTTGCCGAGGAGCAGGCAGACTTACTGGCGGAGGACAACGCAGGCTCCATCTATGAGAAAGCCTGTAAGTACCGGGAAATCGTGCTGATAGAAGACCTGGAAAGGATAAAAGATAAGACCCCGATCGAAGAGGGCCTGCTCAAAAAGGGCATCCGCAGCATCATCGTTGCGCCCTTGCTGAACAAAAAAGAGCGCATTATCGGCCTGCTCGAAATCGGCTCGCCTAAGCCCTACGAACTGCACAGCTTTGTAGAGCTTAAATTCCGGGAGCTGGTCAGTTTATTTAGTATGGCGGTGGAACGCAGCCGGGATGAGATCGACAATCAGATTGAGGCCATCATCCGGGAGCAATATACTGCTATCCACCCGAGCGTGGAGTGGAAATTTATTGAAACCTCCTACAACTTGCTGGAAAAGCGAGAGGCGGAGGGCAAAAATGCCACCGCACCGCCCATTGCCTTCCGGGATGTGCACCCGCTCTATGCACAGGCGGATATTGTAAGCTCCTCTGACCGGCGGAACCATGCCATACAAGCCGACCTTTCGGAAAACCTGCACCTGCTGCTGGACCTCCTGGATGTAGCAATTGGCATGGGCCGCTACCCTTTGCTCAACCAATACCGGACTGCGGCTGAACGCAACCTTAAAGGCGTACTGGAAGACTTCAACTCCAACGACGAGTCCAGGATCGTTTCCTGGCTGAAGGACGAAATACACCCGGTGCTTGAGGACATCAGAAGCCGGTACCCTTCCATGCAAGCCAAGGTCCGCCACTATTTCAACTACATTGATGCCGACCTGGGCATTGTGTACCAGGAACGCAGAAAATACGAGGATAGCGTATCCATGATCAATTCCACTATAGCCCGCTATCTGGAAGATCAGCAGGAGGCAGCCCAAAAGATTGTCCCCCACTACTTTGAGCGCTACAAAACGGATGGTGTGGAGTACGACATCTACGCCGGGCAGTCCCTGCTCAAATCCGGCACGTTCAAGCCTATGCACCTGCGCAATCTCCGGCTCTGGCAGTTTATTGACATGTGCGAAGTGACCCGCCTCGTGGAAGATTTACAAGCCGACCTGCCCGTACCCCTCACCACCGCGCAACTGATCTTTACTTACTCCAATCCTCTGTCTATCCGTTTCCGGATGGACGAAAAACAATTTGACGTAGACGGTGCCTACAATGTCCGATACGAGATACTGAAGAAGCGCATTGACAAAGCGCTGATCGAAGGTACAGATGAGCGGCTGACACAGGGGGGGAAAGTTGCTATTGTTTATTTGCAGGAGAAAGATAAGCAAGAGTACCTTGAATATGCGGACTACCTCATTTCCGAAGGGTACATTACCGAAGAAATTGAGGACCTCAAAATCGGTAAACTACAGGGTGTACAGGGGCTGCGAGCCCTTCGGTTTACCGTAAAATACTAATAGCGGTAACAGACTTTAACACCCCGAAAGGAACATTTAACCCCTGATTCTTTTTTGATAATAAAGCAGGAGATACCGCTTTTGCCGGGAAGAAGCAAAACACAAAATAATAAGTTTGCAAGTTGATTCGTTTGCTAATTTTGCAGTGACTATTCCCGGAGCCGCCGTCAAAAAGAAAAATCAGACAGGTTTAGTATGATCAAAATTCGTTCTTTGATAGGGTTACTCATGTTGATCTTTGCCGCTCCATGGCAAAGCATTTATGGGCAGTCCTTGTCCTTTACTGAGAAGGAAGACATTGATCTAACGAAAGATTGTACAGGTTTTTGCCGCCCCGGGGTGGTCAATAAGTCTCGCGGCCGCGGGCTGCTCATTGAGCGGACTATGGTAGGAGATCAAAACCTTGCGCCCCGCGCTGGCGGTATAGAGGGTGCCAATGCCAGCGAAATCGACTATATCGAGCAGTTTCGTGCTAAAATCAAAATTCCTATCGTCAATGCGCCCAGCCTGAAAGTATTGGCAGGCTATGAATACCAACAGGAATCAGTCCATTTTGACCGCATTGGCTACTTCAATCAGGAGCTTTTCGAATCGCTTAATGGCAAAGCGCTGCGTACCAATAAATATTCTGTCTACATCACCAAGTCATTTAACGAGCGGGTCTACGGTGGTCTGCGCTTGCGTACTTCTTACCGGGGGGATTACGAGCAGATGATGAATTTCGATCCACGTTACGCCACCTACAGTGGTCTGGCAGCAGTGGGCTTCAAGGAACGGGAAGACCTGGAGTGGGGCATTGGGCTGATGTTCGGGCGCAATTTTTTCAATACGGCTATTCTTCCCTTTGGCGTATTTAATCAAACTTTTAACGAAAAATGGGGCATTGAGACGGTACTACCGGTTCAAATCATGATGCGCTACAATTTTTCACCTACCAACCTACTGCTCTTTGGTGTGGAATACCAGAGCCGTTCTTACGCCCTTGATTTGTTGCAGCCGGAAACCCAGGGTATGACTCCCTACTACTTCCGGCACGCCGAGATTGCGCTAAAAGCAACTTATGACAGAAAGCTTTATTCCTGGATTTGGTTTACCGCTGAAACAGGTTATCTCATCCCAAGGCGGGCCCGCTTTGACAACACCCTTGATGCCACTTATAATTTCCGCGCCCGTACTTCACCCCAACCCTACTTCCGTGTAGGTTTATTCCTGTCTCCGCCACGGGATATGATCAAGTAGCAGAGCTGATCCAGATCAGCAGGCCGTAAGCTAGAACAGTGGTAATAATACCAATCATAAAAATGGTGTAGCATACCCGTAGCAGTCGGTACTTTCGCCCAAGCGAGCGCCCGAGAAAGTACAAATCCCGCATAATTGAGCTGTCTAGTTTTTTATTATCGGAAATAATTTCAAGCATGCCAGACTCGTATTGCGGATAGTCCATTTTGAAAAAGTTGCCGAAAAAGAAGAGGTTCGATGTACCGCTTGAAATGGCTTCCCGGCTGGTCTCTCCACTCATTTTGATGGGCCGGGTAGCTAAGGTTGCAAATACCATAGAGGTCAGGCAAGTCACTAAAAGCACCAGCATTGGGATCACCAATTGAGGATGCTCACTGACGTAGGAGCTGGCAAGCGGCATAACGATGGTAACGATCAGCGCATTCACACTCAACATGATGTTGGCCTTGTTGTCCGCAAGCGCGCTAAGGTCGAGATGGTTGCGCAGGCTGGTTTTAAACATGGTCTGCGCACTTTTGCTATCACTGATAGCCCCAGCCAGCTTGGCTTGCTCCGGCTTGGCCGGTTTATCATTGCCCAGGGCCGGGCTGCGGTGCTCATCTCTGAGCTGTTTCAACTGCTTTCGGTTGGTATTCCATTGTTTGTCGTAGGCTTCTACAGCCGCAGCGGTGTAAAAGCGGTGGTTTTTGACGAATTTATAGTTGAGTCTGTACCAGGCTTCATCGGTGTACTCCTGGTTGAGAAAAGTCTTCCACTCGTGGCGAAGAGCCTGTAGGTACTCGAAGTAATGCGGGCTGCCGAGGTTGCTCAGGTCAGCATCGCACATGATTTTTTCGAGCTGCGTTTGTGGCACCTTTGGCGGGAACGTTACATCGATCAGGTTGAGCACCTCCGCTTTGCGCTCCTCTTCATACGCCTGACCGGACAAGAACTGATCGGCCAGTTGCCGGCTCACCGCTTCGTGCCCTTCGTAGGTTTCCGTAAAGCCCAGGTCGTGGAAAAGGGCAGCGAGTTCCAGGATTTCCAACTGGTACCCTGCAAGCCCTGCTGACTGCCCCAGGTCCAGCACCGCTTTGCATACCCGTTCGGTATGCCCCTGATTGTGGTATTGGTGGTCGGCAGTCAGACCAGACTGGAAACGCTCCTGAGTATAGGCCCGGGCGGCTTCCAGTACTGACGTTGTCTTGTTGTTGTCCATGCAGGAGGAGTCTCAGGTTGTGAATGAAGCAGGCTAAATTGAGATACCTGCTAAGTTTACAATAATACTTGATTTACGCTGGTCTTGAAAATCCTTGCCCGGTTTCTTTTTTGATCGGCTGTCAAAAGCCTATCTTCCGGAACCATATTCTGATATGAGCCAGTCCTTATTTCTTATCGGCCAATTGATAACGCTGCTGCTGACCGCCGGATTGCTGGGCAGCTTGTATACTGCGCTGCGCATTGGTATGAGCCGTTTGAAGCAGCCGCCTGCTCAGCGCAAAAAAGCGGGCCGGCTGGTTATTTTGTCGCTCAGCATTTGGATACTGATCAGTATCGGGCTGGCCAGTAGCGCCCGGTACGGGACAGCCGAGCCGGTACTCACCATGCTAAGCCTTTTCCTGCTGCCTTCCGTTTTCTTTCTGCTGTTGATGGGCTTCCGGTTTTTCCGGCAGGTCCTTCTCATCACGCCCCCGCAGTGGATCGTCAAGGTGCAAGGGATTCGTATAGTCCTCAGTTTGCTGCTGTGGATGGGCTACGCAGGGCGGTATGTGCCGCCTCAGCTGACCTTCTTGTGGTTCAATTACGATATTGTGGTGGGCATCAGCGCGCTGATGGGCAGCTATGTGTTCTTCGCCCGGGGGCAGTTCCGGAGACCGGAGACCCTACTTTGGAATACCTTTGGGCTCTTTTCGCTGCTTTACTTGGTGGCTATCGCCCTTGTTTCGCTTCCGCAAAGCCCGTACCAGCTATTTGCCACCATGCCAGACGGCGCTTTTCTGACCCATCCCCTCTTTGTGCCATTGATGAGCTTCATTTTTCCATTTTGTGCGGCCATGCATGTCTATAGCATCTGGCAGGCGCTGCGGCGTCCTTCCCGGCGAACTTTTCGTCTTCATAAATAATGGGAAAGCTGGGGCAGCGCGCCTGGAAAGACCAAAGCTTAAGCTCTGCACCAGCGAGCCAACGCTTTCCTATGCGCTTGCTGCCCAACAAATAATGCCGGGCGGAGCGCGTGGCTGTTTGAGAACGTCAGGACGCTCACCGCTGATGACAGGCTGACCGGTTAAACAAAGTGAATATATTTGCTTTTTTCAACATTGCATACATCCTCCTAATTCCGTATCTTACCAGTCATTCACTAACCGCTAAAAATGGACCTCATGTTTACACCCCTGGTGTCAAGCGGTTTCCAATTTATCTGATGTTATCAGTGTGGAACCTCCAAACCTATATGCAAACTATAAAACCGCCCATAGAACAGGCTAAAAGGGGGAAACAGGCAGCTGAACTACGCATTTCCCCCAATCCTGCCAGAGAACTACTTACAGTAATACTGCCGGATCACTTGACAACCGGGCAGCTGGAGCTCTACGATATGCAGGGGCGACAAATCCTTCAAAGGACACTTGTTAGTCAGCGTTCTGAAGTTCGCTTGCCAGGGGTACAAGGGGTCTATATCGTGATGATTTATACCTCCGATAGCAATCTTCTGCACCGGCAATTATTGGTTATTCAGTAACCCTTTGTTGTTGAATACAAGCCTGCTTTTGAAAAGCGAAGCGGTCCTTTACCGTCTTCTGGAACACTTCAAAGGTCCTTTAGTCAATCACAAACCATAGAAATGAAAAACCTTATCATATCGCGCCTGATGATAGTATTTAGCGTATTTTTGCCAGGCTTCCTTGGTGCCCAGCCCTTTAATCAGGCGCAGGATTTGGGCTATCATTCAAATTCATTCTGGGATGTAGCCGTAGACAGCCCATACATTATTGGGTTTGGAAGAGGCCAAGAGCTAATAGAAGGCACGAACCGAAAGCATTTTGGAACTATAGCAGCAAAGTACACCTTAGATGGTACATTGCTAAACCATGAGCTCTTTACAGATACCATTACTGTGGATACTATAACTAGCAATTTCGGGATCACTTGGTGGTATGGACAAATACTGCCGACTTCAGACGAGGGATATCTGTTTACCGTAGTATCCTCACGTAGCAATAAAGTCGCGGTCAAGCTGGATAGCGAGCTGCAGGAGGAATTCCGCTATGAGTACGAGGACAGTACCAACTTGAGTAATTTTTATTGTCAGGTACCCGTCGAGGTGGAGGATGGATATTTATTGTACGGCACGGCTCTTCGGTTGGATGGCTACCGGGACGCCTACCTGCGGAAAATCAGCTTTACAGGAGAAACGATGTGGTTAAAGTACTATGGCGAACCTAACCAGTCAGAAACACTGATAGACGGTACCATGCAGGGAGATTCTATTCTTGTCATGGGCATTGGACGAAGGTCACAAAACCCCGACGATGGGCTTGAAAATCTTTTTTTGCGAGTACGCTTATCAGATGGGGAAGTCATCGAAAGCGGAGCCTCTGGTTTTAATCCAGAAATGGGCTGGATACGGGAGCTGATTGTCCTTGAGAACGGAGACATCATTGTTCATGGCGATCAATACCAGGGTGAAGATCAATATGGGAACAGTATTGTACAGCCAACCATTGCCCGGTTAGACAGTAATTATCAAACGATCTGGTTAAGGACCATCTTTAGGCCCTTCCGTCAGCTCCTCGGTAATAATTTCCGGGAACTCAAAGTGGTTTCCGATGGCAATATTGTTGGGTCAGGAGACCATTACACCAAGATACAGGGAGAGGACGTCACTGCCGGCTGGCTATTCAAATTTACTCCGGAGGGCGATACGCTATGGTCCCGTTCGTACTTGCCCCCGTTTGAAGATTTCAACTTTTATACCTCAGGTAGCTTCGGGCGCTTTGCGGAATTACCCAATGGTGATTTAGTCACAGGCGGTTATGCAACAGGCGATGGTGATCGCAGCTGCTGGCTCGTCCGCACCAACTCAGAAGGCTGCATCGGGCAGGATTCCTGTGAGTACCTGGTGCATGCCGGTCAGCTTTTGCCATCTCCGGCGCAGCCTGAGCTATCCGTCTTCCCCAACCCCGCCTCCCGTCACCTCACGGTCGCCTGGGCGGGGGCAGCGCCCACGGGCACGGGCTACTTCACGCTCTACAATATGCAGGGGCAGCCGGTGTGGTCAGAAGCGCAGCTCTGTGAACCAGAGGTACCACTGCAGTTGCCGGAGTTGCCGCCGGGCGTTTATGCCCTGCGCGTGGAAGCGGAAGGGCAGGCTTGGGTGGAACGGGTGGTGGTTCAGTAACCGCCTTGTGCGCAGCGGAAAGAGGGTTTTGTGGTGTTTTCCCGCCGTTGCCTGTGGCTTTGGCGGGCTGTGGGTTTTATGGTTGCCGGGCGATGACCAGGGTTTAGACTCCGGTCAAGGTTGAGGGCTTGGCGATGGCTTCAGGGCGGGAATAGCGGGCTATTCCTTTCTTTAATCAGGCCCATTGGCTGGACTTCAACCTCGGCTTAGCCTTTGCGCATTGCCGGCCTCAACTTGACCTGCAAGAGCGTAGGCGGAAAGAGTTGGCAAAGGGGCTGAAGGTTTTGTGGCATTATGCTTTTCACGACTTCGCGTCTCTAATTGCTTCGTCGGTCCTTGAAGGGCTCACCGGGTGCACTAAGCCCATGCCGGAGCCAAGGCATTCACCCGGTGCGCTATTGATCTGCAAGGAAGGGTACGCCCGGCGAAAGACCCGACTACGTCGGACGGAGCGTGCGCCGGGCGAAGCTGGGGCAGAGCGCCTGGAAAGACCAAAGCTTAAGCTCTGCACCAGCGGGCCAAAGCTTTCCTGTGCGCTTACTGCCCAACAAATAATGCCGGGCGGAGCGCGTGGCCCAACCCGGCATTACCTTCACCAAGAAAACTAACGTTTACCGTTTGGCGAGTGCACCCTCAGCTACAAAGTTGACCCGCAGGTTGTATTCCTGCGCTTTGTCCAGGCCAAGGCCTTCTACTTTGCGGTGGTTGATACTCTCCTTTACCTGTTCACAGATTTCGTCGGTCACGCCGAGTACATTGAGGACAATGATCTCGTTATTTTCGTTCACCTTGAAATTAATGAATACAAAGGTTTCCTTCATGCCCAGCTGATCCAGGTTTGGCGCTTCGATCATTTTGGAAATCTCGCGGCGCAGGTCCTTGGCAGCAGTAGCGCTATCGGGCGCAGAAGCAAAGGAAGCCGTAACGAATGCAGTAAGCAAAAGGGCGGAAAAAACAATGCGAAAGGTTTTCATAACAAAACTGATTTTAGGTATAACAATCGGGATAAAAAACTAACAATCAGGCAATAAGGCATAACCTGACCGCTGGGCAAATGGCCCGGGTCAGCGGGTGCTTATCAACTAAATCGTTTATTGATGTCTTCGTTATCAAAGACGGTTATATAACGAGGAAGTTGCACGAAATGATCTTTGAAAATGGGTACCTTCTATAAACGGGCGGGAATATTCGATCAATACAGCCCTTTTTCTATACCAGCGAATATTATTTGGCTACAATCAAGATAGGTCGGAAAACAGACTGTAAATCAACAACTTATACGCGCCGCCAGCAATTGCGTTTAAAACCGATAGAAGGCGGCAATGCTGATATAATAGTTTCGCAGCTGCATGACTCCCCGTTCCTGCTCAATTTGTAAGGCCGCTTCCTCACTCAGGTCTGCCGTACTGTACACCCGTGTCAGGGCAAAACTGTAACGAAAGCGAGCTCCAATGTGCTCGGTGAACTGATAACCAATGCCCAACAGCAAACTCAATTCATTTTCCTGTAGATCGCTTTCCAATCCGCTGAGGATAAGGCCATCTTGTACAACCACTGGCTCATCAATCTTTACATCAATGAGCCGCGCAAAGGCACCACCGCCTTCAAAATAAACGGTGGGGAAAGTTTCCCTCCGATTGTGCCGAAAGTAGATGGGCACTTCTACGTAAGAAAGGTCTACCGAACGATCTTTAGTGTTGATCACACGCCTGGGATCTGATTCTGTGCGAGCACCTTTACTGTGGTAGAGCAGCTCTATGCCTATCTCTGACTGCCGGTTGATGACCGCAGTGCCCCCTATACCAAACTGCGGATTGAACTTGTCGAAACCATTATAATTATCCCCGTCCATTTGGGAAAGGTTAAAACCTGCCAGGAGGGAAGCTCGAAAACGCTGCTTGATTCGTTTGCCCCGGCGCTGCGCGTCAGCATCCTGCGGCAGCACAAAGAGAAAAAGGCACAACAATGGAATCAACTTTAGTGAGGACGTCATAGCAAGGCAGTGTCTGAAGGTTCAACGCCTGAATGCAGTAAAGCCTCGACCTTACTGTACGGGCAGGTACAAGCTTTCACGCACCGGGCGGTACATAGAGGCAACCTTGAAAACCCGTTTTTGTTGCAGCGCCTCAACGGCTACTTAGCAGATAGGGGTAATCATTATTCGTAATCAGCAACAACTGCCGCCCGCTTACCGGCAGGAGCGCCCGCGCCTGAACCCCTCTCGGCAGGTCCAGTGATTGGACCGTTTGAAAAGCGGAAGCTGCCGCATCGTAGTCTCCGAGCACTCCGCCCCGGGCGGATTGGCTGTTGCCGTGTACGGCCATCAGCTCGGCATTGCTGCTGATGAAGTACAGCTGCCGGGCCTCTTCTTCCCACCAAAGGTCCTGTACCGTGCCCCACTGTGCCTTTGCAGGCAAAGGTTGGGCCTCGTAGCCTCCATCAGCTGTAGAGAGGAATAGCATGGACTGCAGGGTTTCCGCCTGTTTTTCTTCTACCAGAAAGTCCTGCCCTTCCGGCAAAAGGGCTTCAAAACTGGCCACCTCAGCATACTTGGAATAGGATACGAAATCCTTTTTCAGCCCGGGTAGCTGCGATAGTAATTTATCTTTGGAACCGAGCGGGACGTAGCGGTCGTAATACTTAAAAAAGACCAGAGGATCCACAAAGCCATTCTCATCAAAATCGCCAAGGTAGAGTTTGATGGGGGCCTCCGGGCTCGCTTGCATCAGGCTGTTGGTGCCTAGATTGCCCGCAAAAATATCAAGTTGCCCATCCTGATTGACATCTGCCACGGCAAGCT
Organism: Phaeodactylibacter sp.; assembly: GCF_022763345.1. Lineage (GTDB taxonomy): Bacteria > Bacteroidota > Bacteroidia > Chitinophagales > Saprospiraceae > Phaeodactylibacter. The sequence goes on along the minus strand of NZ_JALEGS010000049.1, from coordinate 172,882 downwards.
TCGTCCAGAATCCGGTCAGTGCAGGGCCGTTGGCTTCTTCCGGCAGGTACTCCAGCGCGCCTTCACCATCGTTCTCCAGTATCGTCACCGGCATCCAATCGCCACAGATGATGAGGTCCAGGTCATCGTCCTGATCAAAGTCGGCCCATTTGGCATCGGTGACCATGCCGAACCGTTGCTTGTAGGCGATATCTACGCCCATCCCCTGCTTATTGGTCAGGATAAAGCTGTAGGGAGATAGCCCATAGGACCCCGGGATCGAGCGGGCGCCTACGAAGATGTCCTCGTAACCATCCTTGTTGAAGTCCGCAACCGCCACCACGCTACCGTTGGTATGGGGCAGGGAAAGCTGCACGCGGCGGAAGTCCATATTACCATTGTTCAGGTACAACCGGTCTTCCAGCGCCTTTTCCAGCTCTTTGGCCGCTCCTCCCCCACTTACGGCATACAGGTCCAGGTCACCATCCGCATCGAAATCAATGACTGCAAAACTGGCATCTTCGTAACCGGCATCTCGGGTAAAGGCCTCGACCTCCAGGTTCTGAAACGACCCGTCCGCCTGCCCCTGCAACAAACGCATGGGATAGCCATGTGCCCCACCAATGAGCAGGTCCTTAATGCCATCTGCATTCAGGTCTTCGTACAAAACCGCCGGGCCTTCCTGTGAAAGCCGCTCGGGCATGAGTTTTTCTTTTTCGTAGTCCTCATAAGGGTTTTCTTCGTGCTGCAGCGGAAATACTTCAAAAGCCTGAGCTTTGACTGGATTGCCCGCTGCGGCTATTAGCGCGTCAGCCGCCGGTCTTTCCACTTCCAAATGCTGATTAACAGACAGGTCAGACAGGACCTGTGCTCCCTGCCCCGGCCAAATGATCCGCACAGAGTCAATCTGACTAACATCGCCCAATCCAAAGTGCAAACGGTGGGAAACCGAAGACTGATAGCCTTTGACTACTTGCAGTTCCTGATAGAGGGTGCGCCCACCGGCGTAAACATAGGCTTTGGCGCCCAGCGCGGTTTTTCCGGCACTGTTTTTTAAGCGTAGACTGAGGTAATTGCCGCCCTCTGCACGGTCTTCCCAGGCCAGTATTTGAGCGGGCTCATTGATGTTGTTTACGATGACTTCTAAATAACCATCTTTATCCAAATCGGCATAAGCTACGCCATTGGAGAAGGTCGGCGTACCCACCTTGGAGCTTTCCAGATTCGTGAATTCCAGCTCGGATTGCTGCAAGAAGAGGATATTGTGCAATTTTTCGGAAGGCAGTTTTTCAATCAGTTTACGGGTGCGCTCCGGGTCGTCCTCATCCAGCTGCGCGATGGCTTCACTGTTGAGGTAGTTGATGTAATCCAGGTCGTTCGGGCGCTTTACGATGCCGTTAGTGATGAAAATATCCTTCCAGCCGTTATTGTCGAAGTCCTGCAGCAGCACGCCCCAGCTCCAGTCGGTGGCGAAGGTGCGGGTTTGTAAAGCCAGGTCGGTGAAGTAGGCCTTACCGGAATTGAGCTGCAGGTGGTTGCGGGCAAACTGCTCCTCGAAACCGAGGTCTGCCTTTATCCGTTTGAGCTGATCGGTGTCCTCCCCCCCGGATTTGAGGTAGATTTCCTCGTCAAAGGGCAGCATATCCGTGCTGAAGATATCCGGCAACTGATCGTTGTTGAGGTCTGCGATATCGACACCCATGCTGAACTGCGTGGTGTGGTCGGTCCAGTCATTGATTGCCTCCCGGAAGGTTTTATCGCCGTTGTTGAGGTAAATGTAGTCGTTCTCGTGAAAGTCGTTGCCGATGTAGATATCGGTGTAGCCATCGCCATTGAGGTCAGCCGCCGCAATGGCTAGCCCGTAACCGAGAGGGCTACTGTAGATACCGGTTGATGCCGTCACATCCACAAACTGTCCTTCTGCCTCATTGACGCGGTTTTCGAAGAACCGGTCACCAGCGAGTGGATCTGTTTCTTTACGTTTTTTGGTTGAGCCATAACTGCGTACCGAGTGGACATTATGGTTGAGCAGGTATAGATCAAGGTCGCCGTCCAGATCGTAGTCCAGGAAGCAGGCCTGAGTGGAGAAGGCTTGAATGTTCAGCCCCAGGTCTTTGGAGCTTTCCTTAAAGGTGCCATCCTGCTGATTCAGGTACAAAAGGTTGTGTGCAGCCGGCATAACTCCCACGCCTACTTTGCAAACGTGGATATCCAGGTAACCATCGTTGTTGACGTCTACCATCGCCACCCCGGTCGACCAGGCATCATCAGCCAAAATGCCTGCCTGCGCCGTGATGTCTTCAAACTGAAGGTTGCCTTTGTTCAGGTAGAGCTTGTCGGGTTGCTCATTGGCGGTGAAGAAGAGGTCTTCCAGTCCATCGTTGTTGATGTCGCCTACCGCAACGCCGCCCCCATTGTAGTAATACAGGTACTCGATGATATTGCGGTCCAGGTTATCGGACAACTGATTGACAAAGCTAATGCTTGTTTCCTCAGGCCCGAGCGTGCGCATAGTGCCCGGTGCATTCCCGCCCGCTGACGAAGGGTCTCCCCCGCAGGCGCTCAACGACCATAACAGCAATACAGCAAGCCCCTGAAAAACCCCAACTTTATTCATAGTTAATCTGATATGTCTTGATCTCATCATCATTCCGAAAAATATAAACCAACTCATTGATGAGCTGAATGTCACGAATTTCGCCCTTAACGCCAAATCCAAGTTCGACAGACCGGTCAGCAAACTGCCCCTTCCCATCGTTAATCAGGCAATTCCCGTAAGAGGCGTCATAAATACCAATCTCAGGCTGTACTTTATACAGGTTGCCACCAAGCAGCAAATCGGGCTGACCGTCCCTATTCACATCTGCTGCTTCAATGGCGTAGACCGGGCTGAACTGCACCGTTACCGGCAGAACCTGCTTCTCGAATTGCCCGGCGCCCAGGTTACGCAATACCACAGACCGCAGCTCATTGGCCTCCAGCACCGTTGTATTTTCCAATTGCTGCTCATTAAAAATCTGGGTGATATCTGCCTCCTTAAAGGATTGGAAATCCGGATATTGCTTTTTGAGGTACGGCATCTGCTTGGTGAGGTTGTGCCGCAGGGCGTAGGGATAGTCCTTCCCGTTGTCTGCGTTGAAGGTCAGAATGCTTTCCGGAAAGTTGTTGTTGTCAAAATCGTTGTAGTACAGGCGCAGTGGATGATCTTTGGTGCCTCGTATACGGCTGTTCGTGCCCAGGTTGCCGAGCACTAAGTCCTCGTTGCCATCGCCATCTAAGTCTGCGACCTCCAGTGCCGTCCAAAGCCCGGCATTGGGAAACGACAGCGGTTGCCTGCGCAGGCTTGAGCCCTCGTTTATCAAAACATGCACTTCCATAAATTCGCCGGTTACCACCAGGTCGGGGCGCTCGTCCTTATTTAGGTCGCACCAACGGGCGCTAGTGATCATACCTATATTGGACAGTTCGGGATAATACTGTTGGGTTACATCGCGGAAGTTGCCTGCTCCATCGTTTTCCAGAATGAAGCCCGAGCATTTGGCACCGTACTTCCCAACTTTGATCCGCTCTCCAACAAAGAGGTCTTCATCACCATCGCCGTCGATGTCCCGGGAGTCCACTGCGAGGGTACTCATTTTTTGATCATTGGGGAAGACCTGCCGGTGTTCCGTAAACCGCCCGCTCCCATCATTAAACCAAATCTCATCGTGCAGAAGGTTGGAGAATTCCGTGATTTCTACACCTCCGCTTACCAGGTAGAGGTCGAGGTCGCCGTCTCCATCCGCATCAAAGAGGTGGGCCGCGAGATGTTCTGCCCCGGCATCAATCTGCTCCAGCACCGTTTTGGAAAAGCGGCCATCTGCCTGCCCGAAATAGGCCACACAGGGCGCATCCTTTGGGCCGGGTATGACGAGATCCGTATAGCCATCGCCGTTCAGGTCGCCCTGCCCTACCCGGGGCCCCTCGGTACTGTGCCCGTGGTAGAGCAGGCGCTCCCGGTTAAAATCGACGTAGTTGTTCTCTTCGTGCGTATAGTCAATGGGAGAGGTTACAGGCTCGAAGGCTTTGCCAAAGGCGGTATTTTCGGATGCCATGGAAGCAACAGCCTGACCGGTGGACGAAGAAACCGTCAATGTCTGATTCGCTTCAACAGTGCCGAGTTGAGTAACTTTTCCATCGGGCCAGGTGATGGTTACCTCAGCCTGCGCTACCTTGCCTATGCCGACGACTACTGCCGGGTCCACGCTGGACTGAAAGCCCCGTGTCGGTTGGTTTTCCACCCGCCAGGTCTGATCGCCTGCCCGAATTTCCACTTTGCTGCCAATAGCGAAGGTATTCTGCCCCTCGCCCCGGAGGTAAAACTTCAGGTAGTTGCCGCCCGCGCCTTGGTTTTCGTAGACAAAACAGGGCATGCTTACATTATTGACCACAAGGTCGAGATCGCCATCGTTGTCCAGATCCCCGTAAGCGGAGCCATTGGAAAAGCTGGGGGTTTGCAACCCGCTCGCTTCGTATACCTCGAAGGAAAGCCCGCCCAGGTTTTTGAAGGCGTGGTTAGGCACCTTGTTGGATGGGATGATGTCGATCAGCTCTTTGTAATTGACTCCTTTATCCGATATAATGGACTGTATGACGGATTCATTGGCGATGTACTGTAGGTAGTCCTGATCGGTGAGGTCTTTGTAAATGCCATTGGCGATAAAGAGGTCTTCGTACCCATCGTTGTCCATATCGAAGAACAGGGCGCCCCAGCTCCAGTCGGAGGCTTCTACGCCCGCCAGGCGGGAGATTTCGCTGAAGGTGCTGTTGCCCCGGTTGAGGTGCAGCACGTTGCGGGTGAACTGATGGTGGTAGCCGTTGGTCACATTGTACTGGTACTTATCCCAACCTTCAAAGGTGGTGACGGATTTCAGGCGGCTGTAATCAGAAGGCAACATTTCCGTCACGAAAATATCCTGATAGCCGTCATTATCGATATCTGCCATATCTGCCCCCATAGAGGCCCCGCTAATGGAGTTGATCTGATTGACCAGGTCTTCTTTGAACGTGCCATCCTGCTGATTGATGTAGAGGTAGTCGCGTTCGAAAAAGTCATTGGAGATGAAGAGGTCTTCCCAGTTGTCATTATTGACATCGCCAACGGTTACGCCCAGCCCGAAGCCAATCACACTGCCGTAAATGCCAGCCTCTTGGCTCACATCCACAAATTGCCCCCCATCGTTGCGCATCAGCTTATCACCACCGAGGGCATCGCGGTTGGGGCGTTCGTTTTTGCGCAGGTTGAAGCTGCCAATGGCCTGGAAGGAGTTGTTAAGCAGGTACACATCCAGGTCACCGTCTTTATCATAGTCGAAGAAGCTGGCGTGAGTGGAATAGCCTTTGTCGTTGAGGTTGTACTGCTCTGCCTGTTCCTCAAAACGCAGATTGCCCTGATTGATGAACAGTTCGTTTTCCTTATTATCCCCTTCCACATCGCCGGAGTTGCAAACGTAGATGTCGAGCAGGCCATCGCCATTCACATCCACCATGGTGACACCGGTGGACCAGGCCCGCTGCCCGCTTACGCCCGCCTTTTCCGAGATGTCTTCAAACTGCCAGTTGCCTTTGTTCAGGAACAGTTTATTGCCGGTTTGATTCGCCGTCAGGTAGACGTCAGCCAGCCCATCGTTGTTGATATCCCCGATCGCGACACCACCACCGTTGTAGAAGTTGCGGTACTTGTAGACGTTGAAGTCTTTGGTATAGGTAAGGTCGTTGCTGAAATTGATCCCCACCTCAGCGTTATCCCTCAGCGTAAACAGCGGAGTGGAGGAAGACTGAGGATCGGAACCGTCCGGCTCACAGCTCAGGAGGAATAAAAGAGGAACGATCCAAAATGCAGTAGGTGCTTTCATTATTTGTCAAGCTTATAACGTAAGTCTTCAATACGTACTTTTACATCCTTATTATTAATGGGGTACATCAGGATTTGACGGTTGCCATCAATTTTGACCATTGCGGGTGTCTTGAGCCCTTCGACCTTCAGCTCCATAAAATCATTGCCCGGATACCCCTGCAGGTACTGCTGGCGCAGTTGATTCATCAGGCTGTCTGCGTGCCGGTTGCGGTTCCAGGGTGCCCAGGTTTGGTAGGCATACTTCATATCCATGCCACGCATCACATCATCCTCATCAAAAATACCATAAAACAGCATGTCCTTAGCTCTTGACAAATCACCGGTTATGGTATCCGCATCCACCACGTATTTAGCATACTGATTGCCGGTGCCTGCCGTGATGACCTTTTGCTTATTAAGCTCCCAGCAAATGGCATAAAATTCTTTTTTGGTCTGCCCCATCCGCATACCAAAAATGAGGCTGTCCCGGATTTCCCCCGTACCTAATTCCCGGTCCACATACTGCTGGTACTCTGACTTGCAGCTCTGAAAAGCCACTAACAGCACTCCCAAAAGTAAAAGGCGTTTGGCAGTGGAACAAAACCGGTTGTGCATTTTCTCTTTCGAGAAGCCCTTAGTAGAACTCATACCACTGAATTTTCTCATCATTTAAGCCAATAATAATTTGATTTTCGTTGATGTCTAAAAAACTTCTTACCTGCCCATGGAGGCTCAGCATCCGGCACTGTTCAAATACAACGGCTTGTCCTGCTCTTCGCCCTTTGCAGAGACAGCCTTTGGAGGCATCCTGACGGCCAAACTGTGGCTTGACCCGGTAGTCGTTCCCACCAAGCAGCAAATCCGGGGTACCATCCTCATCCACATCTCTGACCAATATGGCATGCACACTACTATACTGCGCTCCGGCTGGTAAAGGCTGAAGGCGTAGCTCACCGTTGTCGTTCCACAATACGACGCTGCGCCGTTCCCTAAGGTGGAGTTGCCGCGCTTCAGCGAGCTTTTCCTCCGGAATCAGGGCTTCCAGCGGGGCTTTTGAGAAGGCTTCGTAGCGGCGGTATTTTTTCTTGAGGACCGGCATTTGCATGTACAGCTCGTCAATGGCCTGAATGGGATAATGCCCGTCCTCTCTTTTGGTGCAGGCAATCTGCTCAGGCGTTCCATTTTGATCAAAATCTGCGATGAATATCTTATGCCCGCTTCGGAAGAAGTTGTTGGTGCCCATATTGCCCAAAATAAAGTCAGGGTCGCCGTCTTCGTCCAGGTCTGCCATTTCTATAGCCTGCCACCAGCCGTCCGTACCGGGCAGCACTTTTTTTTGAAAATTACCATTCTCGTTGTACAAAATAGTAAGAGGCATGTATTCTCCGGCCAGTAAAATATCCGGCCAGCCATTACCGTCAATATCTGAAGCAGACAAGGCTTTGATCATGCCTACATCCTGACCGGCTTTTACGTCCAGTAATTCAAAGTGGTTTTCACCAGTATTGCGCCAGACCAGGCAACTGCCCGGCAGACCGTGCACATTGGTCTTCATGGCTTCTGCCACTACGATATCGGGCAGCCCGTCCTGGTCAAAATCGGCTACGCCTACCGCACCGGTGGAGAGCGGGTAGGGAAAGTCAATTGCACCTTCTGCCTGCTCGAAGCGTCCAGTACCATCATTCAGGTAAAGGGCGTCGTGCAACTCCGGGGAATACTCCGAAAAGGCCTTCCCACCATGCCCTACGTACAGGTCAAGATCGCCATCCAAATCACTGTCGAAAAAGACGGCATCTGTCGCCTCAGACCGGCGGGTATCGCCAAAGGAGGCTTGCTCCACAAAGCCGTCCGCTGTCGCCAGATACAAGACCGACTCCTGATTCTTACCGCCCCCGGCAAAAAAATCCTGCCGGCCATCACCGTTCACATCGGCCCTTGCCAGGACAGGCCCTTTGCCACCGGGCATGGTGAGCAGCATACGCTCCCGGCCAAAGAAATTAATATTTACCTCATCGTGTTTAAAAGAGACAGGAGGCTCCACTGCTTTCCAAACCGGCTTGGGCGAGGCCCATAGAAAGGGCTGCTGAACAGTCGCATTTGCCGCATCAAAACGAATGTCATGAATCTGATCGGCCTGCAAGCCCGTGCGGATATTCACCTGCCCGTTAGGCCAGATCACATAAAGGCTATCCACTCGTGTACGCGCCCCCAGCCCAAAGAAAACGGGGCAAGCGGAGCTACTCTGAAAGCCTTTCGTTGGAAAATACTCAAACAGGCTGCGCAGGCTATCTGCTACGATCAGCACTTTGGCGCCAATGGCCTGCCGGTTACCTCCGGTGAACTCCAGCCGGAAAGCGATGCTGTGGGCCTGACTACGTGGGGTATTGTTGCGGTAGATCGTTGCCGGCTGATCGACATTATTGACGACCAGGTCCAGGTCGCCGTCGTTATCCAGGTCGCCGTAGGCGCTGCCGTTGCTAAAGGTTGGGGTTTCAAAGCCCCAGTCTATGCTTTGGTAGGAAAACTGCAGGTTGCCTTCATTGCGGAAGAGGGCGTTGCGGACCGGCGAGGAAGGCATAATGTCAATCAGCTTTTTCAGCACCTCTTCGTCTTCGTTGATCATGGCGCGCACGTGGGTTTCATTGGCCATGTAGTTGAGGTAGTCTTTATCGAGCAGGTCAGAACGGATGCCATTGCTGACGAAGATGTCCCGCAGCCCATCAGCATCATAATCCTGCATTAGGGCAGACCAGCTCCAGTCGGTGCTTTCCACACCCGCAGCCCGGCCCACTTCGATGAACTCCTGCCCGTTCAGGTTTTTATGCAGGACGTTGCGGGCAAACTGATGATGGTAGCCTTTCTTTACGCTGAGCTGGTATTTGTCCCACTCTTCGTAGACGGTCTTTGTCTTCTTGCGGTCGTCATCGCGGGGGAGCATTTCGGTGACGAAGATTTCGGAAAGCAGGTCGTTATCCAAGTCGCAGGCATCCGCCCCCATAGACCCCATGGAAAGGGACATAAAGCTGGAGTCCGAAGCTTCGGTAAAGGTGCCGTCCTGATTATTGAAGTAGAGGTAGTCTTTCTCGAAGAAGTCATTAGACAGAAAAATATCCGGCCAGCCATCCTGATTAAAATCGGCCAGGGTGATGCCCAGCCCGTAACCGATGCGGCTGGCATAAATCCCGGCTTCCCGGGTCACATCGACAAAGGTGCCGTCCCGGTTTTCCAGCAATTTGTTGCCTTCCGGGTCATAAACATCACGCAGCCCTTCCTGCATATCGAAGCCGCCTACGGAGCGCAGGGAGTTGTTGAGCAGGTAACAATCAAGGTCGCCGTCACGGTCATAATCAAAGAAAGCGGACTGAATGGACAGACCGGTAAAGTCCAACCCATATTTTTTGGACTCCTCGGTAAAGGTGAGGTCGCCCTGATTGATGAACAGTTCATTGTGGCGGTTAGGGCCACCGGGTTTCCCGGCTTTGCAAACATAAATATCGAGCCAGCCGTCCGCATTGATATCAACGAGGTTGACGCCGGATGTCCAAACGTCCGCACAGGAGATACCTGCCTGTTCAGTAATGTCTTCAAATTGCAGCCCGCCTTTGTTGAGGTATAATTTATTGGGCACCAGGTTGCCTGCAAAGTAGAGGTCCTGTAAGCCATCATTATTGATATCGCCTATGGCGACGCCGCCGCCGTTGTAGAAGTTTCGGTAGGTGTAGGGGTTATAGTCCTCCGTGTAGTGGAGGTCATTGGAGAATTGAATGCCTGTAGACTCAGGACCGAGAGCAGAAAAGACCGTTGCAGGCTGATCAGAGCAGGCAGTGAACAGGGATACAGCAGCGAGCAGAATAGTGATCCCTTTTACACTATACATTTTTCTCAAAGCTATTTTAAGAATCAAGCAGTGCATATACCATGATGGTTAGGGTATCAAAAAGTATCCCGGGCCCTTCATAAAGGAGGGGCCCGGGATAGCAAGGTTTATCAAACTTCAGGGATTAGTACCCTGGGTTCTGTGTCAATCCACCACCAGCATTGATCTGCTCCTGTGGGATCGGGAAGATGTTTACAAATGGCTCAGAGGAAGGCTTCTCCCACCATTCGCCATTGTACTTGCCAAAGCGGATCAGGTCCGTACGGCGAGCCGTTTCCTGGAACATCTCACGGCCACGCTCTGCGAGGAATTCCTCTTCAGTCAGGTTGCCGTTATACTCCGCAACGCCGGCACGGGCACGCAGGACATTTACGTCTGCCTCAGCAGCGGACCAGTTTCCAGCCTGACGAGCTGCCGCTTCTGCGCGGACCAGGTATACTTCACCCAAACGAACGATGGGGAAGTCGTTATCCATCTCTGCACGGCCAAACTGCTTGTAGCTAAATTTAGCCGGACGAGCACCTGCCTCACGCTGTGAGTTTGGTGCCAGCTCGTTGATTTCCGGCGTATAGTTCAGCTGAATATCATCATCGTCAGCAGCGTAATCCAGCAAGGCAGAGCCGCTGAAGTCCAGCTGTGGACCAACGATGAAGTTATTCTCTTTACGGGCATCGCCGTCTTCATAGGAATTATAAAACTCCTCGAGGGTAGCATATCCGTTCCAAGGCTGTTCCTGGAAGTTCCAGGTAAACTGGCTGGAGTAGTGCAGGTTCATCTGGCTGAAGTTCATACCGGCACCTGTAGCTTCATCGTAGCGTACAGAGAAGATATGCTCAGGGTTGCCTTCATTGTTAGCTGCGAAAACTGCCGCATAACCTTCCAGCGTCTCAGGATCCGCATCCACGCGTGGGCGCTTGCCCAGGTTGGGAACAGAACAACCGTCGCCGCACAGGACATACTGACCACTGTCAATGATGTAAGAGGCAGCAATTTCAGCTTTGTCATACATCGGCGTACCAGTGTATACTTCAGCGTTGAGGTACAGTTTTGCAAGAATACCCAATGCACCATAACGGTTCATGACATAAGCAGAACCACCATCTGCCAATGGGCTGTTGGTAAGGTCCATAGACTCGCTCACCTCAGCAATACCCAAAGCAGCAAGCAACTCGCTTTCTACAAATTCGAACACTTCCTGACGGGAAGCCTGTGGTGGGTCCTCATTGGTCTCCGTTACCAATTTCACACGGCCGTAGGAGTCCAGCAAGCGCCAGTAGAAATAGGCACGTACCGCACGGGCTTGTGCCGTTTCTGTTTCGGAAAGGTTGCCACTACCCAGGTTATCATTAGCAGTAGCAATAGCGTTGTAGGTCGCTACCCATGCACCGTTAACGAACGGGTGGTTGGGGGTATAAGTGTGCTGGTGCAAACGGATCAGGTCACCGCCGTCAAACCAGTCACCACCCTTAGCGCCGATGAACATTTCATCAGTAGTAATCTCCTGAATGGAGTAATAGCCACCGTGGTTAGCGGTACCGGAGTTGCGAAGCTCGGCGTACAAAGCGGTAAGCGCTCCTTCGCCCCCACCAGGACCACCTATATTAATGCCTTCAACGACGATATCTTCAGTGATATCGCCCACCAAATCTTCCTCAAGGTCGGTACAAGCCGCCATCGAAAGACCAAGGCATGCGATTAACGAATATTTAAAAAGTCTTTTCATTACTTTTTAGTTTTCAAGTTAGAAATTAAGATTTACGCCCAGTGTGAATGTCCGCGAAGCAAAGTAGCTGTAGCGGCGGTCGATGCCCGGGCTAAGTACATCAGGATTCGAGAAGTCTACTTCTCCGCCATTGTCTGATGAACCATAGTCTACTAATGATGGTTCAGGGTCAGTACCCGTGTAGTTGGTCAGAACGAACAGGTTTTGTCCGGTCAGCGACACTGTGAGGCCACGAATGGCACTTCCTTTCTCAAAGCTGAATCTTCTTGAGATCGTCAGGTTGTCCAGCTTGAAGAAGTCAGCCTCTTCAACATAGAGTGAGCTAAACTGTGCAGAAGTCAGTCCAGGTTCTGCCAACTCTGTATTAACAAAGTTATAAGAAGTCTGTGAAGAAATGCGAGGCTCATAGAACGCACGGAAAGTATTTACAAGACTATGGCCCAATGCCCCACGGAAAAATGCATTAACCGACCAGTCACCAAAGGAAAGTTGGTTAGTCCAGCCAAATTCCAAATCGGGGATACCATTGCCCAATGTGGTAAAGTCTGCTTCAGGATTCAGGGCGTTACCCTGATCACCAATCACCTGACCGTCGCCATTGAGGTCTTGAAGAATTGGAGATCCATCTTCACCTACACCTTCAAAAACAGGGCCCCAGATTTGACCGATTTCCTCCCCTTCACGGATGATAACCATGTTGGTACCGTTCTGACCAGGTGCACCAAGGTTAGCGCGCTGCTCTACCGGTACAACATACTCATCAAGTGTGGTACGATAGGTACTGAGGATCAAACCAGTATTCCAAACCATTCTATCCTTGCGCACTACATCGTACCCCAATGTGAGTTCTGCACCTTGTGTACTCAGCAAGCCTGCGTTTTCAAATCGGCGGTCTACACCTTCTGTCGTTACATCAATTGTACGCTCCAGGATAAAGTCCTGAATGTTTCGGTCATACAAGTCTAAGGTAGCGTTGAAGCGCCCCATAGTGAATTCCACACCGAGGTTCAACTCTCCTTTTTCCTCCCACTTGAGGTCAGGGTTAGCAGCACGGATCAATTCTGTAGAGACACTTCCATCGTCTCCGTTTACAACTTGGCGGATGGGCTGAGATAGTCCGTTTGGTCCAGGCAGGGCACCTGTAACACCATAACCTACCCGTACTTTCAGGAGGTCTACGTTGTTGATATCCAGGTAACGGTTCACGTCTACACCGACACCAACGGCAGGGAAAATACCCCAGCGGTTGTCCGCACCAAGCTTAGTGGAACCTTCACGACGAACAGAAGCGTTCAGGAAGATCGCATCGTCAATCGTCATATTTGCACGTGCAAAGAAGGCAATAATCTTCTCATCCGGAGAAACAGCGCTGTTGGCCTGAATAAAGCCAGCATTCTGTAAGTCCTGAGAAGCTTGGATCAGGTTGCCAAAGTCCAGTGAATTGTCCGGGAAGTCACCCAGGCTAAGGAACTTGGACTCGAAGTTGTTCTGCTGATAAGAGTAACCACCTGTCACGCGCAGGTTAGAACGGCTGCCTACGTCTGCAACGTAAGTCAGGTAACCTTCAAACAGCTGGAAAGAGGTAATCTCATCGTAAAACTCAGCGAGGCCCTTACGGGTTGGGCTGGTTGCGTTACCTCTGAACAGAGACGTAGTTGGGTAGTACTCTTCGTTAGCAATAGTTATCTTTTGGTTTGCCACGCGGGCAGCAAGTTCCAGGTTAGGCGTAATGTCGTAGCCTACCCGTGCACCGTAAGTCACCTCCGTACGCTGGCCCTGATTGCGGTTTTGCTCAATGATAGAAACCGGGTTGAAGCTATCAAACAGACCCAGTGTTTCGAAGAAGCCACCGTACTGCTCGCTTGCAAAAGGGAATGGCGCATCCGCACCACGGACCGGAGCAGTTGGGTTGTACAATACACCGTAGCGGAGGGCCTCATTGAAACCGAAGTCAGAGTTCCGGTTGGTAAAGGAAGAGTTGAAGTCGATGCTTACCTTGTCGTTAAAAGCCTTTGTAGAGAGGTTCACACGTCCGTTGAACTGCTCAAAGCCGGAATTCTCAAGGATACCGTCTACATTACGATAGTTGCCGGAAACGCGGTAAGTGGTGTTGCCTGAACCGCCGGAAGCAGACAAGCTGTGTACGTTGCTGATGCCAACGCGCGTCACCTCATCGATCCAGTTGGTTTCACTGCCAAGGTCTGTACCGCCAGCCGCGACAAACTCATCTGCGCTCATAACCGGCACACTGTTGAATGCGGTAGAAGCAGCAGTCTGGCCATTGTAAGAGAACTCGACGCCTTTGCCTTGGCTACCGGAGCGGGTGGTCACCAGGATAACCCCTGAAGAACCCCGTGAACCGTAGATCGCAGCAGCCGAACCGTCTTTCAGTACGGTCACGTTCTCGATATCGTTCGGGTCCACGTTGTCCAAAGAGGCACCAATGATACCATCTACTACAACCAATGGCTCAGTGTTTGCCCCTACAGTAGAGATACCGCGTAGGCGGATAACGCTCTGTCCATTGGGGTCTCCACCACGGTTGTACACCTGAAGGCCAGCCACCTTACCCTGTAATAACTGGGAAGGGTCGGTGATAGGCCCCTGGTTGAAGTCTTCAGCGCTTACTGAAGTTACGGCAGAAGTAATTTCCTTCTCTTTCTGAGAACCATAACCTACAACAACGACCTCGTCCAGCTGCTGTCCCGCAGAAAGGCTGATGTCAATTGTGGTTTGGTTGCCAATTTCAACGCGTTGAGAGCTGTATCCTGTGTAAGAGAATTCCAGCTCTTTGGCATTTTCTGAAACGTTAAGGGAATACGCACCATCGAAGTCCGTAATGGTACCTGTGCTGGAGCCAACAACGAGTATGTTTGCCCCGATCAGAGGCTCACCCGTCTCAGCATCCGTGACCGTACCCGTTAAGGTACGCTGTGCAAAAGTGAAATTACACAGCAGGAGCGCCAAGACAAGGAGACCGCCCCTTGTCATGGAGTTGATGTTAAGTTTCATACACTACTTTGGTTTAGTTAGTAAAAACTATGTCTGATTAATAAATCCTGTTACCGCAAACGAAACCATCAAACCCTGAGGGCAACGCTTGCAATTTTTTACTGAAGCCTGGGCTTCATTTGTTCATGGAGATCATTCAGATGGAATTCAGGGGGCACAGACAAATTGTGTCCGTTTTACACTAACTAGTTCGTAAAAGTCTCAATTTAGCAGGAAAAAACAAAGATCAACAAACAGTTTTTTACAAATAAGCTTCAAACCAAATTAAATTATGATGTTAAAATAACGTTAACTGCTTGTTCCTGCAAGGAAAACGCCTCAATTTTATTTTCCGCTGCCTGTTCAAAAAAGATCTCCGCAGATGCCGGGTAAATACCGGGCATGCCGAAACTCCTGCGGGAATATGCTGTTTTGAATCTTAGCAAAGAATACCTGCCACATGCCAAAACCCAACGATTTGTTTGCGACACTGTTCTGCCGTTGCCTTCGTATGGTACTCACGGCGCTCTGTCTGGCAGGCATGTCCGTTTCACATGCACAATACCAGGATTTGGAAATCACCGGCGGGAAAACAAAAATCGACTTGCCTTTCCGGTATACCAATGGGTTTATCGTTGTGCCCGTTGTGCTCGAAAACTGGTTCCCGCTAAACTTCATCTTTGACACCGGAGCCGAGCATACCATTCTGAGCCAGCGGGAAATCACCGATCTGCTTCAGCTCGAATACCGGCGGCGTTTTACCCTCATTGGTTCCGACCTCAGCCGTGAGTTTTATGCCTATCTGGTTTCAGGTATCAACTTGCAGGCTGGCTCGGTACTGGCCAAAAACCGGTCTATTCTGGTACTGGAAGAAGACTACCTTAGGTTTGAAGACTACACAGGTGTGGAAATCCATGGCATTTTGGGGGCTGATTTTTTCCGGAGGTTTGTTGTGGAAATTGACTATCGCCGGCAGATCATCACCCTTTATGACCCTCGTGAATTTGATAAGCCGCAAAGGGGCTTCACATCGGTCAGGGCTACCTTCAGGAAAAGCAAACCCTACGTTTTTCCTAAGGTTGCGCTGCGGCAGGGCGACACCAGTACGCTAAAATTGCTTCTCGATACCGGCGCTGCGCTTCCGCTGCTTATCAACACCGACAGTGACCCCGGGCTGGTACTTCCCGAGCGGGTCATTCCCAGCAACCTTGGCGCAGGGCTGGGTGGCTTCCTGAGGGGCTATCAGGGCAAAGTTTCCAGCCTGGAAATCCCTCCTTATCAATTCTCAAGCGTGGTTACCAGCTACCAGGAAATCATGCTGGGCGCTGCAATAGACAGCAGCAGCCTGGACCAGCGCAATGGCATTCTGGGCAATGAAATATTAAGGCGGTTTACCGTTATTTTGGATTACGTTCGGGAGGAAGTCTACCTTGAGCCCAATAAAAACTATGATGATGAATTTAAGGTAGACCGCAGTGGTATGCTCGTCATCGCCACGGGGCCCGGGCTTCGAGACTTCTTAATCTACAGCGTTATTGAAGGCAGCCCGGCTCATGAAGCCGGATTGAAGCCTGGTGATGAGATCCGGCGCATCAACTGGGTCCCCGCCTCATTCCTTACGCTGAGCAGTATCATCAACCGGCTGCAGAAACCTTCCGGTAAACGTTTGCGCATTGTGGTCAGACGGGATAAGGAGCGCATCAAGACCTCATTCGTACTTCGGGATTTGATTTAAGTTTCGAGCCTCCGAGGGCACACCCTTCCCCTTCCAACTTTTATCCTCAGCTGATATTCCTTATATTCCGCCATATGCCTGGTGCTGCTCAACCTGAGGGCGCAGGCAACGTTCTATCATTGAATTAAATCATTTACAACCACTTATGGATATTAAGGTATATACCCCTTTTGAACCTGCTACTATTTCTGAAAAGGAACGTATCGTCGATTTTCTGTTCCATCACCTCGATCAATACGGCGATGCCCGGGAAGACATCCACAAAGCCATCCAATATGCTTTAAAAGAGACGGCTTCCCATGGTGGCTTTGTCATCGCCGGAGCGCTTGAGGGTAAAATAGTGGGGGCTGTTGTGATCAATCGGACAGGGATGGAAGGGTACATACCAGAAAACATCCTGGTCTATATTGCGGTTGACGGCAGTCAGCGCGGCAAGGGCATTGGCAAAACCCTCATGCAAAAAGCCATTAGCCTGGCGCAAGGTGATATTGCGCTTCACGTGGAGCCGGACAATCCGGCCCGCCACCTTTACGAGAAGCTGGGCTTCACCAATAAGTACCTGGAAATGCGCCTTAAGAACCAATAAACCCTGTTTATGCACTGGATTGATATTGTTATTTTCATCGTCTACTTCCTGGCGATGCTGGGGATAGGTTTTTTCTTTTTTAGGCAAAATCAAAACTCCGACGATTACTATGTAGGCGGTCGGGATATGGGCAGCCTGCACATCGGGCTGTCCGTAGTCGCTACCGACGTTGGGGGCGGTTTTTCCATTGGACTGGGGGGCCTGGGCTTTCTGATGGGCATTTCCGGCTCCTGGATGCTGTTCACAGGGCTCATCGGTGCCTGGCTGAGTGCTGTTTTTCTGATTCCGAAGGTCAATCGGCTGTCCAAGAAAGTAAACCTGCTGACTTTCCCACAGCTCTTCGAATTCCTCTTTAGCCCGAGGGTGGCGTTATTGGCAGGGATCATCTCTGCTATTGGCTACCTGGGCTTCACGAGTTCGCAGTTGCTGGCTGGTGCCAAATTAGCTTCGGCCACTTTCACAGCACTGAGCCTAAAACAAGCGCTGATCATCATGGGTGTTATTGCAGTGGTGTACACCGTGGCCGGTGGGCTCAAAGCTGTCATTTATACCGATACCGTACAATGGATTATCCTAATGGCAGGCCTGGTTTTCATCGGCATCCCGCTGGGTTACTTCGCAGTAGGCGGGATGGAGGGCATCCGGGAGGTGGTCCGGCCAGAGTTTTTGCAGCTCACAAATGTGTCTTGGTCGCAACTGGTCAACTGGGGAGTGACCATCATTCCCATTTGGTTTGTTGGCATGACCCTCTATCAGCGGATCTATGCCTGCCGGGACGAGCAGACCGCAAGGAGGGCCTGGTATACAGCCGGGCTATTTGAGTACCCGATTATGGCTTTTATGGGCGTCCTGCTGGGGCTGTTTGCCCGGGTAGGTGCCGATCAGGGTATGTTTGTGGACCTGGGGTACGGCGATCCGGCGGCAATGGATGCTGAGATGGGGCTACCGCTCTTGCTGAGGACAGTGCTGCCTGCCGGGCTGACCGGACTTATGCTTTCTGCCTATTTCTCGGCGATCATGTCTACGGCTGACAGTTGCCTGATGGCAGCCTCCGGTAATGTGGTCACAGATATCCTGGAGCGCTTTCTACCGCTAAAAGGGGACGAAAAGAAAATCCTGCGTTATTCTCAGGTTGCCACTTTTGTCATTGGTGCAGTCGCTCTGCTTATTGCCATGAGTATGCAAAACGTACTGGAGCTCATGCTGCTCTCGTACGCTTTCATGGTGTCCGGGCTCTTTGTACCGGTCATAGGCGGTATGTACTGGAACCGCGCCACGCCTACTGCAGCGTTTTGGGCCATGCTACTGGGCGGGGGCACGACCCTGCTGCTTATTCTGACCCAGTGGCAGCTGCCCTACGATCTCGATGCAAATATTGCGGGGATTTCCATTTCTGCCCTGTCCTTTATAATATTGAGCTACGTAACCACGCCGCCGGAGGTGCCGGCTGCAGTAAAACTATCTGATACAACCCGTACGCTATGACCCAAACCAAGCCTTCCTGGATGAGTGATATCGATCAGCTGCGGCGCTACCTGCATCAGTACCCGGAGTTGAGTGGGGAAGAGCATGACACGGCTGCCTTTCTGGTCAGATCACTTCAAAAACTGGAACCTGCGCAACTTATTGAAGGCATAGGTGGCTGTGGCATTGTTGCTGTTTTCGACAGTGGGCAGCCTGGCCCTTCCGTGCTGTTCCGCACCGAGCTTGATGCCCTGCCCATTCAGGAGGTCAATGACTTCGACTATCAGTCTACAAAGGAAAATGTCTCCCACAAGTGCGGCCATGATGGGCATATGGCAGTCATGATGGGATTTGCAAGAGCCTTGTACCATCATCCACCCCAAAAAGGGCGGGCCTTACTCCTTTTCCAGCCTGCCGAAGAGATAGGCGCTGGTGCAGAATGGATGCTGAAAGACGAAACCTTTGATCAGGTATTGCCCATTGACTACGCAGTGGCTTTCCATAATTTGCCGGGTTTCCCACTAGGTACGATCGTTTGTAAAGAAGGGCCGTTCAGCTCATCAGTCCAAAGCCTCATTATCCGCCTTAATGGCAAGACATCCCATGCCGGAGAACCGGAAAATGGCATCAATCCAGCCCTGGCCATCTCTGAGATTATCAAAGAAGCGGACATCGCCTGCCAGCCTAATATTGAGGAAGAGGGTTTTGCTATCCTGACTCCGGTGCACATACACATGGGCGAAGTCGCCTACGGTGTATCTGCCGGCTATGGCGAAATCCACCTGACCATCCGAACACGCACAGAACAGGAAATGCAGGCTTTGAGCGACCGGCTGCTGAGTTACACCGAGCGGGTTTCTAAAAAGTACGGACTGGAGCTCGATACAGAGTGGACGAATGTATTCCGGACCACCCGGAATGATCCCGAAGTGGCCCGTATCATTCAGCAGGCTGCCGCGGATAACGGATTCGATTACCATGCCAAAGACTGGGCATTCAAGTGGGGCGAAGACTTTGGAGCTTTTACCCAACAGTTCAAAGGAGCGATGTTTGGCATTGGGGCGGGCGAGGACCACCCGGCGCTGCACAACCCCGATTACGACTTCCCTGACGCTATCACTCCGGTGGGTATTGATATGTACCGGCGGATTCTGGAACACCTGCTGGAGCGAACAGGCTGATCAGAATTTAAACGGTCTCATGGCATTGGGGAAACAAACAAGTCTTTTTCGAACACAAAGGCAGGATTGAACGTCAGAAATAAACACAAAATGAGGGGCTCCCGCCGCAGTAAAACTCCGCCAAGTTCCTTAATTTACGCTCAAGAACTCTGCCCATGTTAGCGACATCGAAAATTACCATCAGCCGCAAGGCATTGGAAAGCAATTATCGTTTTATACGCAATCAGATTGGCAATGACGCCAAAATCTCCTGGGTGGTCAAAGGGAATGCCTACGGCCACGGTATCGAGATGTTTGCCCCGCTTGCTGTGGCTTGCGGTGCCGAGCATTTCAGCGTATTTGATGCCAGTGAGGCCTACCGGGTCAAGAAAAGCCTTCAGGACAAGGAAGTGCAAATCATGATCATGGGGATGGTGGAAGACCAGCATCTGGAATGGGCAATCGAGAACGACATCGAGTTTTATGTTTTTGAGCCGGATCGGCTGGAGGCAGCTGTCCGGGCTGCCCGTAAAGTTGGCAAGAAAGCAAAAGTTCACGTTGAGGTTGAAACAGGCATGAACCGTATCGGCTACGAAGCGCATGAGCTGCCCCATGTGGCGGAACTACTGCTTAAGTACCCCGACTTGCTGCAGTTCCAGGGGCTTTGCACTCACTTTGCCGGGGCAGAGAGCATTGCCAATTACGTTCGGGTCACTCAACAGCGCAAGGTCTACAAGCGCATCCTCAACTGGTTTGCCAATCAGGGGCTACAGCCGGATATCAAGCATGTGGCCTGCTCAGCCGCAGCAATACGCTATCCGCCCACCCGACTGGATATGGTCCGGATCGGTATTCTTCAGTATGGCTTTTGGCCCAGCCGGGAAACCCTTATTGAGCACAACAGTAAAGTCAACCGGCAGGATAACCCACTGGAACGCCTGATCTCCTGGAAAAGCCAGGTGATGGACACCAAAACGGTGAAAACCGGAGAATATGTGGGCTATGGCACCTCTTATATGGCCACTAAAGAGATGAAAGTAGCTACAATTCCTATCGGCTACGGCCACGGCTTTACCCGCTCCCTAAGCAATGCCGGGCGGGTACTCATCCGGGGTAAGCGGGTGGGCGTCATTGGTATGGTCAATATGAATGCCATCACAGTGGATATTTCCCAGGTGGATCATGTGGGAAGAGGCGATGAAGTGGTGATTATTGGCAATCAGGGGGAATTAGAGCTCGGTGTCTCTGCATTTGGGGAGTTTTCCCAGCAAGTCAATTACGAGTTGCTGACCCGTCTGCCTATGGATATCCCCCGGGAAATTGTAGATTAGCTCAACACGATTAAACCTAGATAACATACGTTTGTTTACCAATTTGAAGATAGAAAGCAATCTTTAAATTAAGCCTTACAGTAATCGAAGCTTCTCACAAAACGCTGTCCATTCCATTTTCCGCTCAGCGGAAGTATCATTCCTTTGCTTTTTCCGGAAATTCTGCTTTAACCCATGGCCCCTGCGCCTGCCGGTAAAGCCACTCACTTTATAACTTCACCAAATCACCATGGCTTACCTTACGCTTAAAAAAAGCCACCTGCGGCATAATTATGAGTACCTGGACAATATTTTTAAAAAGCACGACATCGACTGGGCCATCGTTACCAAGCTCTTGTGTGGTAATGAGGACTTCCTGAAAGAAGTTATCAACCTGGGCATCAAAGAGGTCTGTGACAGCCGGATTTTCAATCTTGCCAAGATCAAGAAGGTTGCTCCGGATATGCAAACGGTGTACATCAAACCGCCGGCTATGGGCGAAGTGGAGGATGTGATCCGCTACGCAGATGTAAGCTTCAACTCAGAAAGCGCGACAATCAAGCTACTGTCTGAAGAGGCACAACGGCAGGGCAAAGTGCACCGCGTAACCATCATGATCGAGCTCGGCGACCTGCGTGAGGGCATCATGGGAGAAAACCTGATCGAGTTTTACGAGAAAATCTTCGAACTGCCGAATATCGAAATCGTCGCTATCGGTTCTAACCTGAACTGCCTGCACGGTGTTATGCCCTCAGAAGACAAGCTGATACAGCTTAGCCTTTACAAACAGCTCGTGGAAGCCAAGTTCAATAAGAAAATTCAATGGATTACCGGTGGGACTTCTGTAGTGCTGCCGCTGTTGTTCCGTCAGCAGATACCCTCGGGCATCAACCACTTCCGTATTGGCGAAACGCTTTACTTTGGGGTGGACTTGTTTGAGGAAAAGCCGATCAAAGCGATGAAGCCCGACGTGCTGCGGTTGTTCACACAGATCATCGAGATCACCAAAAAGCCTAAAGTGCCCATCGGGCAGCTGGCCGCCAATCCCTCCGGTGATGTCTTTGAGGTGAATGAAGAGGACTACGGCAAGGAATCCTACCGGGCGATCCTGGATATTGGCACACTCGACATTTCCGTGGAGTACCTCATCCCGGACGATGAAGACATCAACATCGTTAATGCCAGCTCAGATATGCTGGTGGTAGACCTGGGCGACAAAAGCCCCAACTACAAGGTAGGCGATGAGATATCCTTCCAGCTCAAATACATGGGCGCACTGAGCTTGCTCAATTCCGACTATATTGAAAAGCGGGTCATTGAGTAAGGACGGAAGTTATTCGAACGCAATGTGGAATAGCGCATCGCCCTGATTGACCACAGCAGCATTACTGTGCCCTATGATATAGCCGGTATGGGAAGCTTTCACTGCTTTGCTGTCCTTACTTCCGTAGGGGTCATTGATCCATCCGATCTCTTCTCCTTTCTCTACCTGATCGCCTGATGACTTTTCCCAAAGGAAGAGCCCGGCTTTAGGCGAACGTACCCAGCTTTGGTGGCTGAAGTGTTGCCGCAGATAGGGCTGCCCGGTGGCTTCTCCAGGAACCATATCCAGGTAGCTCAGCAAGCGGTCGAGCCCCGCCAGGCCGTACTTAATGGAGGCGGCGTCATAACGCTGACTCTCTCCGCCCTCGAAGATTAGGGCCGGCTTGCCATGTTCCAACGCAATTTTCCGAAAAGATTTCTGAATGGGCGCTTTGGCCACACTGAATGGCGCACCGAATACTTTAGCAAGTTCCTGGCTGCGCTCATCGCCTTTGCTGTAGCGTACCTGGGGAAAATTGTACAGGTTGCCACCGCCTGTGTGATAATCCAATATGATGTCGACTCCTGGCAGTACTTTCTTAGCCAGGGCATTCGCCAGGCGGGAGGCCAGAGAGCCCCGGCTGCTGCCCGGAAAAGACCGGTTGATGTCTTTGCCATCCGGCACCTCGCGCGACCGGTTCACAAAACCATACACATTCACCAGGGGAATCGCCACCACACTGCCCTTTTGCAAATCCGCAAAGCGCCCATTTTGCAATGCCCGGCGCACGATTTCCACCCCATTAATCTCATCCCCGTGGATGCCCGCCATAACCAGCAACGCCGGGCCGGGAGCCTCCGCACGAAAGACATGCGCCTCAATACGGATAGGGTTACCAGAGGGTAACTGGCCAACTGGAATCTTCACCACTTCATCCTCCCCCGGAGCGATATTCGACTTGTGGATTTCTAATGACAGGGCTTCACTCATAGTCAGGATGATTGGGCTAAGGTTTCTTCGATAAATTGGATGATTCTTCCGGCGACGTTTATACCGGTGACCGTTTCTATACCTTCCAGACCGGGCGAGGCGTTTACTTCCATAATCAGCGGGCCACGCTCTGAGCGCAGAAAGTCCACGCCACCGACATGGAGCCCCATAATTTGTACAACTTTAACCGCCAGCTCCCGCTCTTCGGGAGTAAGCTTCACCTGACGGGCAGAGCCGCCCCGGTGCAGGTTGGAGCGAAACTCACCGGGCCGGGCCTGCCGTTCCATGGCGGCCACTACCTGGTTGTTGACTACGAGTACCCGGACATCCCTGCCTCTGGCCTCCCGGATAAACTCCTGCAGCATCACGCGATTGTTCAACCGCTGAAAAGCTTCCACGGTAGATTCTACCGTACGGAAAGTCTCCGCCAGAATGACCCCTATGCCATGGGTGCCCTCCAAAAGCTTGACAACCACTGGTAATCCCCCCAGCTGACTAACTGCTGCCTGCATGTTTTGCCCGGAAGCAACGAAGAGGGTTTTAGGAATTTGTATGCCATGCTGTGCCAGGCGGTGCAGGCAACGCAGCTTGTCCCGGGCTTCAATCAGAGCGGCGGCATTGGCAGCCACAAAGACGTTCATATTTTCGAACTGGCTGATGACCGAAGCGCCAATAGAGGTTACGGAAGCTCCAATACGGGGGATGACCGCATCAAACCGTTCCAGCCGGTACCCCTGATAGAGTATACGTGGGCGGTCGCGTTCCAGTACCAGCGAACAGCGGGTGTGGTCCACCACATGCATTTCGTGCCCTCTTTTGATCCCTGCCCTGATAAGACTCTGAGTGGAATACAGCTGCGGGCCCCGTGAAAGAATCGCGATTTTCATAATTCCGAATGGTTATTCGTAATTTACGCACGAATCAAAGGTAAATTAATTTTCTTCACGCTTACCACACCTCATGGCTTCAACTTCTGCCGATTTCCCAATCAATGACAAACGCATCATTAATGGCTGGGCCATTTTTGACTGGGCGAACTCCGCTTTTGCGCTGGTGATAACTGCTGCGATCTTCCCGGCTTACTTTGTAGCAGTTACGGATGAAGACCTTTCTGTCTTTGGGATGGAAATGTCCAATAGCTCTTTATATACTTTTGCCATATCGGCTTCGTACTTCATTATTGCCCTCTTCTCCCCCCTCTTATCTGGCATAGCAGATTACGGGGGCCGGCGGAAGTTTTTCCTCAAGTTTTTCACCATTTTGGGTTCCTTATCCTGCCTTTCCCTGTTTTTCTTCAAAGGCATGGAGCAGCTCGAACTAGGGACGGTTGGCTTTATGCTGTCTATGATCGGGTTTGCCGGCGGGTTGGTGTTTTACAATGCCTTTTTGCCCGTGATCGTCACCGAGGACCTCTACGACCGGGTGAGTGCCCGGGGGTTCTCCTTTGGCTATATCGGGAGTGTTATTTTGCTCATTATCAACCTGGTGATGGTGCAGTTTTGGGAGCGTTTTGGTTTTCCGGATCAGGGTACGGCTACACGCTATGCTTTTCTTTCCGTGGGGTTTTGGTGGATTGGATTTGCGCTAATCCCCTTCCGACGGCTGCCTTCGGATGAAAAGCAGAAGACCTCTCCCGAAATCCTTCGCAAAGGGTTTCAGGAGCTGAAAAAAGTATGGGGAGCCGTAAAGGGGGAACAGAACATTCGTGCGTTCCTGTTTTCCTTCTTCTTTTACAGTGCCGGCGTACAAACGGTGCTGTTCCTGGCCAGCACCTTTGCCAGTAAAGAACTCAACTTTGAAACTTCCGAACTCATCGTCATCATTCTCCTGCTTCAGATTGTCGCTATTTTAGGCGCCTACAGCTTTGCCCGCCTGTCAGAGTGGAAAGGCAACAAAGTATCCCTGATTGCCATGTTGCTGATTTGGATAGCGATTTGCGTAATAGGGTATCTTGTGCAGGAGAAAGCACAATTTTACGCCATCGCGGCGGCCGTTGGGCTGGTTATGGGAGGGATACAGTCTCTGTCCCGGTCTACCTATTCAAAGCTCATTCCGGAAAACTCAGACGATACCACCTCCTACTTCAGCTTTTACGATGTGCTGGAGAAGGTAGCCATTATTGTCGGCACGTTCACCTTTGGATTAATGGAGCAGGTCACTGGTAGCATGCGGCTGAGCATGCTGGTGCTGAGCGGGTTCTTTTTGGTTGGGCTGCTTTTGCTGCTCAGGGTGAGGGTTCGGGCTACCGCGAGACCAGAGGTTTAAAGGTTAAGATCTTTTCATGAGGGCATAAAAGAGCCCCGCCCGGCACGCTCTAAAAGCGGCCGGGCGGGGCTTTTATGTAGTCAATGAGTAGCTGAACTTGATTATTCAGCATGCCCAAAGGCTATTACTTGATCACAACAGACTGCGTGAACTGCGCCTGTCCGTCAACCACCTGCAGCATGTAAGTGCCGGCAGCCAGGTTGCGTACATCCAGCTCGATGTTATCGCTCTGAAGTGTACCGAGATCACGGCTCAGTACCACCTGGCCCAATGCATTCACCATGCGGATGTTCAGGCGGTTCGCCACTTCTGGCAGATCGATCTGTACATTCAGCACATCCTTCGCAGGATTAGGGAATACAGATACGCCCTGCTCCAGCGCTACATCGCTCACATCAACCGTCTGGCAAGAAACGCAGTAGCCAAAGCATACCGGATCAAGCGGAATGTTCATGGTACCTGTTTCCACGAAGCGGTCATTGAATTCACCGGTCGTACAGTCGTCACC
Source organism: Phaeodactylibacter sp. (assembly GCF_022763345.1). Lineage (GTDB taxonomy): Bacteria > Bacteroidota > Bacteroidia > Chitinophagales > Saprospiraceae > Phaeodactylibacter. The sequence goes on along the minus strand of NZ_JALEGS010000049.1, from coordinate 147,116 downwards.
AATGCTGGTATCGATGTTCTCCCATCCGTCAGGACCGTTCTTGAACTTGTAAGTTGCTGTAGAGTTCTCTGGAATCTGTACAGTAACGGTGTAGATGTTGTCGCCATCAAGGTCAGACATCTCAACGTTATTGAAATCGCTGAAGCTACCCGCCAGGAATACACCGTCTGGGCTGAGTTCGCCAGCTTCTACGAGCAGCGACACGTCAACAGCCATCTGTACGTTTACAGTTGGTGGGCTGTAGTTCAGCTCCCAGTCGAAACCAGTGGCATCATTGCGGTCGATCCACTCGATATAGTAAGTGGTACCTCCAGTTACCTCAATATCTTCCACGCTTGAAGCGACGATACAGTCGTTATCACTTTCAGCGATCAGCTCCAGAGACTGGAGACCGCAATCGCCAGTGTAAACGAACAACCAGGTATCGGCGTCAGTTCCACAGGAATTGATGCTCATGAAACCATCATTTTCTGGCGTAAAGGAGTACCATGCGCCACCAGAGTATGGAGTAGTAGAAGTCGTGAAGTAACCTGGGCGATAGCCACCAACAGAAGCTTCTCCAAATTCCTCAACAGTGTGGATGCCCGGATCAACGGCTTCAGCAGACTCACAGAAGTCACCTACAGGCAGATCGCCTTCGTTGAGCGTCAGTTCCCAGTCAAAACCGTCAGCTGACCAGGTATCATCCCACACGATATAGTAAGTCTCGCCGGAAGTCACTGGCACCTCACGGTAAGTAGCCCATGCACTGCCGCCAGCGGAAATTTCGCAGCGGTCATCATTTACACCTACTGGTGTAAGGTCACCACAGTCACCCGCGAGGATCCATGCGCGGGTATCCACACCGCCACCGCAAGCGCTTACGCTAATGTAGCCATCAGCAGTAGCCGTATAGCTGAACCAACGAGCCTGCAGGCCAGCTCCATCAGATGGATCATAGAACAGACCGCCACCAAAGCAGTCCAGCTCTCCTGCTGTAACTACGCCTGGCTCAACTGCTTCTGCTGTCTGGCAGTATAGCCCGTCACCTGGCTCAGGAATCAGCGCTACCGTGAAGTCGTCTACATACCAAAAGTCGGGTTCGTCTGGTCTTGGGTAGTAGTTCACTGCGCCTATTGACTGCAAGTTTCCGGTACTGCTGGCATCAAAGTTCAGTGGCCAGCTGGACACCCACTGTCCGTCAATATGCATACGGATGAGGTCATTATCGATATCAATCACCGTTACAATCGAGAACCATTCCCCTTCCGGGTAGGTAAAGTTAGCACGAGGGTCAGCGGCACCTGCATTGAGGTCGCCAGTGCCATCGCCATTGAAGAACACTTCAACTGCCCATTCTACGGCTGGTGTTGCATCCTTCTGGAAGTTAAAGTAGGCTGTGGAATCGGCAGGTATGTACATGTTCCAGCTAACGACATAGTGACCGGTAGTCAATGTCTGGTTAGACAACAGGTAAACCGGGTCTACGTCCGTACCGTCACCCGTGATGAGGTGAGAGTTGGAACCACTTGCCGCCTGATCAGAGCTTACATCACCGAGGATAATACCGGCAGCAGGCCATGGGATGATGAAGTTGTTTACCGGTGGTGCACCTACTGTCTGAGCCTCAAAGTCTTCAGTCCAGATTACGGTAGGCTGGTCGCAGGTAGCCATATCCAGCGGGCAAGCTTCACAAGCGCCAAAACATACCGCATCAACCTCTACTGGGAAAATTGAAGTGTTGATGAACGGACGCACGTTGAAGTCGAAGCCACTTGGTACGCCGCAGGAATCTGGTACAACCTCCAAATTGGCAGGATCCACCCCGCCGTTCACAAAAGCGTAACCAATCGTATCCAGTGTCGTTACCTGAATAGTTGTTGAGTAGATACCATCGCCATCATCGTCAGACATCGTCTGAATGATCACATCGTTGAGGTCAGATACACCAGGACCGCCAACAACCACGCTAACACCTTCTGCTGCTACCGTTTCGTTCTGCATGTCTACATTCAGCGTAACATCAACAGGCTCAGGATCGCCCAGGCTGACGGTGAAGTCAAAGCCATCAGAAGAGTTCGCATCATCCCAGAGGATGTAGTAGTCCTCGCCTTCAAATACCAGCCAATTCAGGGTAGAGCCAGCATCGTCCGGGCAGCTGCCCTGATCAAATATAAGGTTGGTCAAATTCGCACGGCAATCTGTAACACTGTTGAACAGCAAGCGCGTGGCAGCTGCGCTTCCACAGGAGCTAACGGTTACCACACCAGTTGCAGAAGGTGTATACTTGTACCATACTTCGCCGGTAGCCCCAGTAAAAGTGTTGCTGGAGTCCATAGGGATTTCATCAACGGTAAAGGTGCCTTCGCCAATCTCGATCGCTGACTCATAGGTGCTGCCTGCCGGCACATCGTAAGTCACCGTTAGCCCGGCCTCCATGCGGATAGCCTGGCAGTCGTTGTAGCTCAGTACAACTGTAGGAATGGTGATATCCGGGCGGCAGCCAGCGGCGCTGGCGACGTTCAGAATAGCATCAGGGTTAGCAGTGTCGTTGTTACAAAGAATGACACCAACTGCACCCGCATCCTGCGCATTGGCGACCTTGGTATCAAAACCGCAAGCACCCCGGTCAAGCAGTGCTACAGAGCCCGATAAGTCCTCTTCGATTAGAAAGCAGGCAGTCGATGCGCCAGATGTATCGGCTACAACAACAACAGGTCCGGAAAAGCTTGGTGTGGCAGTGGGGTTCGTAAACACCGAAATACCATGATTGTAGCTACCAGCAACGCTTGCCGGAGCATCTACAGTAAACGATTGTGCCTGCACAGAGGTCATCGCAAAAGCCATGACTGCTACCAGTGCAAGCAGCTTGTTCATGTAAGTTTTTTTCATACGAAACGTATTGAATTGAGTGAATGGAATAAAAGTTAACAATCGGTTGAACAGTAGAAAAGCAGGTTAGAAGCCTGCAATTTTCCACTGTTTATCTTTAAGGGAGCCCAGATCATACCACTCAAGGCCCCTGGGTTATCATTTAATAAGCACCGTTTGCGTCGCCTGCCGGTCTCCCATGAGTACGCGTAGCTGGTAGGTGCCCGCAGGAAGGTTATGAACGGGCAGTTGAAGCTGAGCTTCTCCGCCGTCCAATTGCCTTTCAGCAAGTGGCTGCCCCAGCAAGTTCATCAGGGTAACTTGCGTGCGCTCTGTGAACTGCGCTTGTTCCAGCCGGATGTTCAGCACATCTGATGCCGGATTTGGGAAAACAGTAAAGCTTTGCTTGAGCACTTCATCCTGCTCCACGCCCACAAAAGCATCGAAGCCAAGCTCCCAGATGTAGAGCTCGTCGCTGGGCCCATCCATCCAGCGGTCGATCCACTCGATGTAGTAGGTTTCACCACCTGTGACCTCAATGCTGTCCAGGCTGGAGGTCAGCAAGCCCTCGCCGCATCCATTATCATTCTGAGCCACCAGGTTGAGCCCTTCAAAAGTGGAGCAGTCACCTGTGTACACGAAAAAGTGCGTATCACTTGCTGCAAAGTCACAGGCAGAAATGCTCATATAGCCGTCTGAGCCAGGCGTAAACTGATACCACTTAGATTGTGCGTAGTTGGTCGTTGAACCTGAGGTGTTGTTGATATTGGGGCCAGCCACCGCTGACTCTCCATCAATAGCACCCACTTCGTGTTCACCCGGCTCAATATCTTCAGCAGATTCGCAGAATTGACCTTCAGCTGGAGCTTCTTCTACGAGAGCCAATTCAAAGCCAAAGCCAGAGTCTGACCAAGCGTTATCGAACATTATATAATAGGTATCACCTGCCGTGACCACGGCCTCTCTGTAGGAGGCGTAATCATCGCCATCACCTGTATCGCAGCGGTCGTCATTTACACCAACGATGCCTAGATTTTCACAATCAGAACCTTTAAAAATCCAAACCCGGCTATCTACTCCACCTCCGCAACTGGAAACAGACATGATACCATCTGTGGAAGGCGTATATTGATACCAATGTGCTTTGAAGCCACTGCCGCTACCACCCTGGTCATAACTGCCTCCGTAGCAGGCAAGATCGGGAACGGCATAAAAGCCCGGTTCTTCCAGAACTTCGGCCGTGTAACAGTATTGTCCTGCTTCCGCTGCCGGAATTTCCAGCAGACTGATATCATCGATGAAGTAAGAATGTCCGGTATTCTGCGGGTAAAAATTGATACTGTGCATCTGACTGGACTCTGTACTACCACTACTAAATGGCCAGGTGTCTACTGTTCTTTCATTAACGACGAGGCGGGCGTAGTCGCTGTCTATGTCTATAAAAAGGTACACCGGGAACCAAGTGCCGGAGGGGTAAGTAAAGGAGGCATCATCGCTGCCATCGTACTTTTCAAGTGTGCCTGTCCCGCCTTCGAAGGATACATCAAACGCCCAGAATCCCTCTGTATCGGTTGGGGCTTCGTGCTGAAGGTTGAAATAAGCACTTGTGGAGTCGTATACGAACATTGACCAGGACAGGACATAGTGCCCGCTTTCCTGACCGCCAAGCAGCAACAAGGCATCCTGCCCGTCGATGTTGCCATCAATTTTGATTGAATTGCTGCCTGTATTTGCTTGTTCGGTTGATACTTCTGCCCCGGTTGTTGCACCCGGCCAGGTATCCCAGTCCTCTGATTGAAAAGTAATATCGCCGGTAGCGTAGGCCGACAGATCATCCATTAACAAAACTCCTGGCTCCTCACAAGTAACCTGCGCGTTAAGGGTTAAACTCATCAATCCCAGCAAGAAGAAGAAAGTGTAGCGTTTTTTCATACTAATGTTTGTGCTTTTTTATGCTTCAGGTGTTTTCCACCTTGTAAAATAATCGGTTGTTAAGGTAGCTCTCGGTGTATTACACCGGCAGCCATTTTTGATCGCTCTCGGAAGATTCAATAACCCGGTCGATAAATTTCATCCCCCGGACTCCATCCGCAACGGTTGGAAAATCTTCATACACCGGGTCTGCTTTTTGTCCGGATAGTTTAGCACGCAGGCAATTAGCAAAATTCCGGTAAATGTTTGCAAAAGCTTCCAGGTAGCCTTCCGGGTGCCCGGCGGGGATACGGGCAGCAGACTGAGCGTCAGGGTAAAGATCCCCCACGCCAGTTCGGAGCAGTTGTTCGGGCTTGTCCAGCCAGCGCACCTTTAGGTCGTTGGGGTACATTTGATGCCATTCCAGGCCGCCTTTTTCTCCGTATACCCGGATATGCAGGGCATTTTCTTCTCCAGCTGCAACCTGAGTCGCGTAGAGAATACCCCGGGCGCCGTTGTCGAAGCGAAGCAACACGCTACCGTCATCATCCAGCTGCCGCCCTTCCACGAAAGTGTGGAGGTCTGCGCACAGTTTGGTGATCCGAAGCCCTGTGATATACTCTGCCAGGTTTTCTGCGTGCGTCCCTATATCGCCCATTGCTCCTGCTGCACCGGAACGTTTAGGATCGGTACGCCAGGAGGCTTGTTTTTGGTTCGTCGCTTCCAGACGGGTGGAAAGCCACCCTTGTGGATAGGCGACAATGACTTTTCGGATAGCCCCAAACTCACCGTTGCGGACCATTGCCCGCGCCTGTTTGACCATAGGGTACCCGGTATAATTGTGGGTTAATGAAAATAGCAACCCAGTCGATTCAACGAGTTGTTGCAGCTCCAGCGCTTCATCAGTATTAAAGGAAAGAGGTTTGTCGCATACCACAGAGAAGCCATGTTCCAGCGCCATTTTTGCCGGTGGGAAATGCACATGGTTGGGCGTCACGATGGACACAAAATCCATACGTTCGCCTTCGGGCAGGGCTTTTTCCTTCAGGATCATTTCCTCAAAGCTGCCATATACCCGTTCAGGTGGGAGATAAAGGTCAGCGCCGGAAGCTTTGGACTTTTCCGGATCGCTGCTGAAAGCTCCGCATACCAGCTCAATCTCACCATCCAGGGTAGCAGCCATCCTATGCACGGCACCGATAAAGGCACCGCGGCCACCACCTACCATTCCCATCCGGATTTTTCGGCTCATATAGATAGTCAGCTAATTATAATCTCTCTAGCGCTCAGGTTCTATGCCCTTAAAAAACCAAGCCTTCTTCTTATGCCCGCTGGATTTTGCAGGCGACCAAATTGAGGCGGCTTAATTATCAAAGACTTCGGATTTGAACCAGGAGTCGGGATTCAAATCTAAGGTTTTGCCCGCTATATGACCATAATAATAGGCATATTTTTTCAAAAAGGGTAAAATTTGATTGGGCAAGTTTTACGAAAAAAGCAATGAATACAAGGCACCCAAGCCTTTTGCCTGACGATAAACGGGAAAAACAATACCTGTTAAAATTGCAAGCCCTTTTGGCATTAAAAGATTAAACCTGCGTCCGGCTGCTGCTGTTTTCACATAGCTGCGGGGGCATTCTGCCGCCTCTGCCTGCTCAATTCACCAATAAACGGTTGAACTGCTTTATGTCAAATACGATCGTGTACGCATTGGAGGAGGTTGGCCAAATTGCCGAAAGGCTACTGAAAACAGCTACTCCGGAACAAACCATCTGGACTTTTACCGGTGAGATTGGTGCAGGAAAAACGACACTGATCAAGGCCATATGCCGAAAACTGGGTTCGGAGGAAACCATAAGCAGCCCTACCTTTTCCCTTGTCAATGAATACAAAGACCAGGAAGGGGAAACTTTCTACCATGTGGACCTCTACCGCTTAAATGACACGGAAGAAGCCCTGGATATCGGGATCGAAGAATACCTTGACAGCGGGCGGCGCTGTCTGATCGAGTGGCCGGGCCTGATTGAGTACCTGCTCCCGGAGGATACTTTCCGAATAAAGCTTGAGATAGGGTCCGATTCCAGCCGGAAAATTATATTTTTGTAAGCTATAAGTAGTTTGATGGAAACAAGCCGATCCATGTTTTTCTTAAAGCTTTTGTGATATTTCAACGCAACTCTACGGTTGTCAGTTGCTTATGATCCCGGTCAAACCGGGACACAAAACCCAAAATTGATCCACTTGTTTTGTTTCCGTCTCTCAGGAAAGCCAATCCTTTTATGAGCGATAAGAAGAAGATACCCATCCCCAAGGAATTTACCGAACAGCAGTTTGTACCACAAGCCGAGATGCTGCAGGTCAGCAACAAGCCTAACAAACTCTACATTGGTATTCCGAAGGAAATCACCATGCAGGAAAACCGGGTAGCCCTCGTCCCTTCTTCGGTTGCAACGCTTATCGGGCACGGGCACCGGGTAATTGTGGAAGCCGGGGCAGGGAAGGAGTCCAGCTATTCTGACCATGACTATTCCGAAACCGGTGCTGATATTGCCTATAGTGCGGAGCAGGTTTACAAAGCGGACGTCATTATTAAAGTGGCGCCCCCCACACAGGCAGAGATTGAGTTGATGCACCCCAATCAAATCCTGATTTCCCCCCTGCAGCTCCCTATCATCAATGCGGACTATATCAATAAGCTGCGGCAAAAACGGGTTATTGCGCTGGCAATGGAGTACATCAAGGATGAGTCTGATACTTTCCCAATTGTACGCATCATGAGCGAGATGGCCGGCATCAGCGCTATGCTGACAGCAGCAGAGCTGATGGCGACAACGAGTGGTGGCAAAGGCGTATTGCTGGGCGGTATTTCCGGTGTGCCCAGCGCCAAAGTGGTCATACTGGGTGCAGGTATCGTGGCGGAGTACGCTACGCGAACGGCTCTGGGGCTGGGTGCGGAAGTCCGAATTTTTGACAATAACATCTACAAACTGAAGCGCCTGCAAAATCAGGTGGGCCGCCCATTGTATACCTCTGCTATCAACCCGCACTACCTGGAAGCAGAACTCATTTATGCCGATGTGGCTATTGGCGCCATGCATTCCAAATCGGGCCGTACGCCCATCGTTGTGAGTGAAGAAATGGTAATGAACATGAAGCCTGGAGCAGTCATTATCGATGTGAGCATTGATCAGGGCGGATGCTTTGCTACTTCTGAAGTGACTACCTTTGATCACCCCACCTTTAACAAGCACGAAGTTATCCATTACTGCGTACCCAACATTGCCTCACGGGTAGCCCGTACAGCATCGGTGGCTGTAAGCAATATCCTTACGCCTATCCTGCTAAAAGCGGGCAGTACAGGCAGTATAGAGCATTTGCTTTTCAACAACCATGGGTTGCGCCACGGGGTCTACACCTACAAAGGCTGCCTGACCAACAGCTACCTGGGAGAGCGGTTCTCAATCAAGTCCACAGACCTGGACCTTCTGATCACTTCAAATCTTTAATTTCAAAAAACGCGCCTCCCCTACTCCAGGTATTGCGATTTCACCCATCCGATCATGGAGCCGTGGGCGACCATCCACCAATCCGGTGTGGTATACTCTATCACCTGTATTTCCTGCCCTTCCGATAAGCGGGCAATAGACTGCCTCTGTTGATCGCCTGCAAGCCCCGCTACCATGTTGGCAGGGTTACGAAGACGGGCTCGCCGTGGTGCAGGTGGCAGACCTGCATCAGCTATATGCTGCAGCATACCTGGATGTTCGGGCGCCTCTCTATCGGTCGCCATTTTAATAGTTGCAACCACCTGAAAATCCTGACTGGTATCCGCCGATTCCACAGACGAATACGCTACCGGAGGACCGTAATCCGTTGAGGACAGCCTTTCCTCTTCGATAAAAATCGATGGGACCGGTTCCTTAGACAAAGCGGGGGAGAGAACCGAGGTAGATGCTTGATGCTTGGAAGGGCCTGCTTCAACCGGGTATCCCAAGCCCGTATCTAATCCCTCCTCCTCAAAGGTGACCTCAAAAGGGCGGACCTGCTCGTTAGGGTGGTCGGGTACCGGGACTGTTACTGCATTAGTATCGCCCCAAACCAGGAACAAGCCCGGGGGCTCTGCATTTATAAGCATTGGACGGATGGTGACTTCCGGCAGACTGGGAGGAGAAGGGGCTCTGCTCGCGATGGGCGGCCTGGTGTCCTCCTCAGCTAATGGCACGATGAAGTTCTTTTCCATCACAAGCCGGTCAGTTGCCGCCGGAGCAGGGTGAATAGCCCCAATGTGCACCGAATGTGGAGGATGATCCAGCATTTGAATCAAAACTTCGTGATCGAAACCAGCTTCGAGGTATAAATGATAGTCCGGACCGGCAAACCGGCTCAACCGGACAAGCTGCCGCTGTCCTTTTGCAGTAATTTTATAGGCATCGAGGTGAAAGGGTGTTGGCTCAGCTCCAGGCTGACTGCTCAGAATCTGCCCCTGCAGCCGGACATAGCGCCCCTGCCCCGCAGCGGAACAGCAAACGAGCATCAGCCCAATGGCCAATGCGGTAAGTTTTTGCATTTTTCTTCTCATAGTCTGACTGGGATTATGGGGGGACAAACAAGTTTTGCTATGGGTTCCAAGCCCCTTAGTTTCTTCCTGTTTACCCAGGTTGTGTGCATATTGCCGAGCTGAAAATAAGACCAGCTATACTTCGTTTTTTACGACTGCCTGAGTTAGAATGTTGCAGTTTGGCGCCAAAACAGCGGCATCTACCACTGCTTGGCCCTATAGGGGTACCGTATCATATACTGTTCGTGCACCATCTGCTGAAGCTTTGCACGGAGTTCACCAATATTCTCGCCAGTGGCCGCAGAGACAAACATACATTCCTGGTCAAACATATAGCTCAGATTACCAAGCAAGCCTTCTTCAATCTCCCGCTTGCCCTCTTCCGTCAGCAAATCATCGTAGTTGCGTTCCCGGTACAAGTCGATCTTATTGAAGACCAGCAGCGTGGGTTTATCAACGGCTTCCAGGTCTTTCAGGGTGCTGTTAACGGTACGGATATGATCTTCGTGCAAGGGGTGCGCTACATCTACAACATGAAGGAGGATATCGCTCTCCCGCACCTCATCCAGGGTAGACTTAAAGCTTTCCACCAAATGGTGCGGAAGCTTCCGGATAAACCCAACGGTATCAGAAAGCAGAAAAGGCATGCGGTCAATGACCACTTTCCGGACCGTAGTATCCAACGTAGCGAAGAGCTTGTTTTCGGCAAATACTTCCGACTTGCTCATCAGATTCATGAGCGTCGACTTGCCTACGTTGGTGTAACCGACCAGGGCTACGCGGATCATTTCCCCGCGCTGTTTGCGTTGAGTCTGATTTTGCTGGTCAATTTTCTCCAGCTTCTTCTTAAGCAGAGAGATTTTATCCCGCACAATACGGCGGTCCGTCTCGATCTCCTTCTCACCCGGGCCTCGCATACCGATACCACCACGCTGCCGCTCAAGGTGAGTCCAAAGCCCCCGCAACCGAGGCAGGAGATACTGCAGCTGGGCCAGCTCTACCTGTGTTTTGGCCTGAGCCGTTTGTGCGCGGCTGGCGAAAATATCCAGAATGAGGGTACTGCGGTCTACAATTTTCAGTTTGAGGAACTCTTCGAGTATGTTCACCTGCTTGCCGGAAAGGTCATCGTCAAAAATAACCATACTAACCTCCTCATGGGCATCGATGTATTCTTTAATTTCCTCCAGCTTGCCCTTACCGACAAAAGTCCGCTTATCCGGTTGGCTGAGCTTTTGAATATAGCGCTTACGGGTTTTTGCGCCAGCAGTAAGGGCCAGAAATTCCAGTTCGTCCAGGTACTCCTCTACCTCTTCTTCGGTTTGCAGTTGACGGACTACGCCTACCAGAATGGCGTACTCTTTCTTTTGCTTTAAACCTTTCTTGTCTTTTGTACCTATTGTCCAGTCGTGTGCCATAAATTCTTTGTAGTGAATAATTGGTACAGGGTTCTGCCTGTACGCTCAGTCTACCGGTTCTGCAACCAGGTTTCAGGGTTCAGTTTCTGAGTGCCTTTCCAAATTTCGAAATGCACCGTATTGTTATCCCCGGCGAGGCGGCCTATAGGCTGATTGGGCCCAACGGGCTGCCCTTTCTCCACCAGCACTTCTTCAATGCGGTAGTATAGTGTAAAGAAATCACCGTGGTTCACCAATATAGCGTTTTGATATACGGGTACGAAGGTGATGTGCGTAACTTCCCCTTCAAAGACCGGGAAAATGTCTGCACCATTTTGTGCCTGAATTTCAATGCCATTATTGGGCAGCTTCAGCCCGGTATCTTCCATGACAATTGCATTGCCGAAGGATTTGCTAACCTGACCGGACCGGACGGGCCACGGCAACCGCCCGCGCTGATTGCTAAAATTGCGGGAAAGCGTTGCTGCTGCTTCCACTGTGGCAGCCGGGGCTTTCGGCGCTGTAGCCGTTGCACCAGCCGGAACACGCTCCCTGGCTTCCCGGCGTTTTCGGGACATCTCGGCGACGATGATTTCCTCAATAGCCTGATTGAGCCCTTCGTGAGCGGCCTGTTGTTCGTCCAGCTTAGCCATTAACTGCTGTTCACTGGTTTTAAGTTTCTTCAGAAGGCGGTTTTTTTCCTGGAATTCTTCCTGCAGCAAAACAGTCTGCCGTTGTTGTGCCGCCAGAAGCTGCTGTTGCTCTACCCGCCGGGCTTCGAGTTGTGCCGTACGCTCAGTGAGCATCTCTTGGGTTTCGATAATGTTGACCGCCTGTTTTTTGCGGAAGCGGTCATACTGCCGGATGTACTGCCAGCGGCTGAAGGCATCGTTGAAACTCTCTGCGGAGAACAGAAAGACCAGCATACTCTGACTAAGTTTGTGCCGGTAGGCGACCCGCATGGTGTGGGCGTATTCTTTCTTGAGGCGTTCAATATCGCCCTGTAGCGCCAAAAGCACTACCTCAGACCGGCGTATGCTGGCATCTACCTGCTGCAGCTCCTGTTCCAGGGTACGGACCAACTCCTGCCGGTTGCGAATTTGAGTCCTTATCGCAATGTATTGCTCGAGGGTCGCTTCTTTGTCCTTTTTAGTATTGTTAAGGGCTGTTTCAGTGGCTTTTATTTCCTGCAGCAGGCGCTCCCGCTTGCGCTCCAGCTCTTCCCGGTTTTGCCCGTTAAGCAGTACCGGAACACAAAACAGTACCAGGGCGAGTAATATGCCACACCTGAAAGGCAGCCTGTGCATGAATTTATTTGGCCCGTGTATATCTGGATGGGATATCAAATTTTATTGGTTTTGGGACATTTAGTTCTATGTTGCTGAACTGTAGGGTCACATTCGCCTGACCCGAATACTTGCTTTCCAACATAAGATTACGAATATAGGAAAATTTCTGTTCCTCTTCCAGGTCTTCATACCCTTCCAGTAAGGCACTCATTTCCTGATCGTTGCGTAAATCTTTAAATGCCATTTTTTTCAGCAAAAAATCAGCTGTGCCGATAAGGTATTCAGCTGCCATCTCGTCGCTCCCTCCCTTGAGGCGGTAAGTGGGCCCCAGTGGCTCGATACCCAGTTCATCGCCGCCAAAAAAGATGGGGTTGCCAAGTATAAAATCCTGGAGCTCAGACAGGCTACCTGCCGGTAGGCCATAGGACGATGCCAGGTAAGCCAGCCCCTCTATGGTGTATTCCTTGTTGAACCGGTCCACTACATAAACGGAGTCAGAGGTCACCTGCACCCGGGCAATCTCAAAGCCGAGCTTCTTCACACTCAGCCACAGCAGACTGTCCTTTTTCATGCGAATTGTGGCACTGGCAGAGACCGACATATCTTCATCCGCATAGTCTATACGCAGGCGGCTCTCGAACCAATCCGGCGACAAGCGTTGTTTTTCCATACGCTTCAGCAAACTGGAAGCGGTCATATCTTTATCGGCAACGCCTTTGGATTTGCGGATGGAAGCGCAACTGTTTAGCGAGAGGACAGCCAGTAGCAGAATGGCATAAGAAGTATACTTCATATTAGCGTTTGTTGATGAAAAAAGCCGGCTTGCGGCTTTATGAATACTGACGGGGCGAAGGTGGTTTTGGTTACTCCACCAGCTTTCGCTGCTCAATTTTCTGCTCCAGCGCGGAAGAACCAGCGCCAGCAGCCCGTGCTTTCTTCCAGTTCGCTACAGCCTCCTCCACTTTACCGAGTTGGTAGAGCGTATCGCCCAGGTGCTCCAGAATGACTGGGCTGGCACTGCCCCCGTTTTCTACGGCACGCTGCAACCATGCGCGGGCTTCCTGATAATCGCCTTTCTTGTAGAGCACCCAGCCCAGTTGCATTTGGTAGGCGGCCTGACCGGGCAGCAGCTCATTGGCTTTTCGGGCCATTTGCTCGGCATCCTTTAGCTTTTCCTCCCGCTGCGCCAGGGCATAGGCATAACGGGATAGTGCTGGTGGGGCGGTATCATCGGTAGCCAGTGCTTTGCCAAAAGCTTCGTCGGCAGCACCAGTATCTCCGGCGGCCTGATACAACAACCCCTCTAAAGAGTGGATCAGCACCAGCGCCCGGACATTACCACCAGCCATAAAACCCGCCTGCTGCAGGGTGGAAAGGGCGGCATCGTGATTGCCCAGGTGATAATCCGCCAGCGCATTCATGTAGTACACTACAGGCTGATTCGGATAGTAGTCCATAGCGCGCTCACTAAAACCCTTTAGCGCTTCAAACTGAAACGTCTCCTCGTACAATTGCATGATTTGCTCCCAAACCATGAAGTTGGCGTTGTCTTCTTCTATCGCTCCCAGATATTTAGGCAGGGCTTCCTTCTTACGGCCCGAATGATAGAGCAGATCGCCCGCTGCTGAAGACGCTTTTGCACTGCCCGGGTGGACTTCCTCCAGGATATCAGTAAGCTCCAGCAAGGCATCGGCCAGGCTTTGATCTCCGGTGTCCGCTACTTTCTGAATTAAGGGTATGATGTTCGTGATTTTCACATCGATATCCGTATCTGGGTTATAGAACGGCTCCTTTAATTGATTGAGGTAGCGGATTTCGTCGGTTTCCTGACCGGACTGTCCAGCGAGTGCCAATTTAGCTTTAGCGTTTTCCGGGTCAATTTTGAGGATATCGGTGTAGACCGAGCGTGCTTTTTGGTCTTCTCCAATTTGCTCGTAAAACCCCGCCAGCAAATGCCGGTACTGCACGTTGTCCGGGAAGGCATCGATGAGCCGCAGCAGCTCTTCGGCTGCCTTTTTGTCTTGTCGTTGGCTCAGGTATAAGGTATGCTTGCGGCGGATGACTTCCTCGTTAAGCCCCAGGCGGGTTTCCAGGTCGTCATAGACCTTCAGGGCGTCCTTAATTTCGTTGGCTTTGACCAAAAGGAAGGCAAGGCGATAGTAGCTTTGCTCATCGTTGGGCTCCAGCTCCACCACGCGCTCGTAGGTTGCAGCAGCCTCTTCAAATAGTCCGGCCTGCTGTTGCAAATCGGCCAGAAATTTGTGGTACCAAATATTATCTGCATCCCATTCGGTGGCATCTTTGGCGTATTTCAGGCTCTTGTCGCGGTCGCTTTGGGCTTCATAAATTCGGGCTATTTCAAAAGCAGCAGTCGCATTTTCACGGTCTTTGCGCAAAATATTTTCAAGCATGCCGATTGCCTCATCATAGTTGCCCAGGAGCTTCTCCCGGCTCGCATCGATAAACAGCTCCTGTATTTTGACGGCTTCTTCGTCTACCCGGTCTACCTGAGCCATAAGGCCCGGAGCGGCACTCAGCAGCATCAGGACGACCAGCCCGAAAAGGCCAGCCAATCCTGATTCGTTTACGATCCCTTCCTTTAGGATTTTTTTCCTCATAGCGTTCTGTTACTTGTATTCGGAATAGTCGCCTATACTAATTTCCGACTTATTCCCTTCGTAATCGACTTTGTTGCCCAGCATGGAATGGCTGAGGTTGGCATGGCGGACTACGGTGTCATTTTGTATGACTGCATCACTGATAACGGATTGTTCCACCGTTGAATTGTGGCCCAAAGATACATGAGGCCCTACGACACTGTTACGAATCACAACATTTTCTCCAATAAAGCAAGGCGGGATAAGAATAGCATTTTCCAGCGTAACGCTGTCGGCAACCAGTTTTTCCTTATCTTGCTTGAGCTGCAGCATACGACGGTTGGTTGCCACAACGTTATCCTTGTTGCCGCAGTCCAGCCATTCCTCAATCTGAGCCGAGCGAAACTTCACACCGTTGTTTTTGAGCAGCTCCAGAGCCGTGGTAATCTGAAATTCGCCTTTGTCCCGAATGTCGTTGTCCACCATATGCTGAAGGGTTTCCCGGAGGCGCTCACCGTCCCGCACATAATATAGCCCAACAATTGCCAGATCGGAAACGAAGGTTGGCGACTTTTCCACAAACTCTGTAATGACATTATTTTCGTCGGTCTTCACTACTCCAAATGAAGAGGGGTCTTCAACTTTCTGGCACCAAATAATACCGTCTTCTTTGGGGTCAAAAGAAAAGTTAGCCTTAAACAGTGTATCTGCGAAAGCTACAATACAGTTACCACTCAGGCTTGGCTTGGCACACAGTATCGCATGGCCCGGCCCGTGAGGGATATCCTGCGTATAAATAGAGCATTTGGCGCCTACCTTAGCAGCAATTTCCTGCAACTGCGCTTCTGCTTCTGCTCCGAAGTCACCTATGACAAATGCGACTTCCTCCACTGGTTCGTCCAGTGCTTCGGCAAGGTCTTCCACGATACGTTGGACAATAGGCTTGCCGCTTACTGGCAGCAGGGGCTTGGGGATAGTGAGGGTGTGTGGGCGCAGGCGGGATCCGCGGCCTGCCATCGGAATGATAATCTTCATAATTCAGGATTGGTTTAGTTTTCAAATCAGGGATACTCCGGGGGTTTAACAATTGTGCGTATTTGTTTCCGGTTGCCCCTTTATTAAAGGCATGGAAGCCCGTGATAGTTTGAACAGCTCCTTTGTATTGTTTACTTAAATTAGCGGCGAGGTACAATATAAGGTCTTATGCAACGTCAGTTGTTGTAGTCTTTGTTGATTTTTTCAGTAAAAAGAAGCTTTTTTCGCTCCTTTTACGGCGAAACAGGCCGGAGAACCAATAAACACCAATATGATGCGCCAATTTCTACTGTGGACGTTTGGTCTTTGTTTGATTTGCACATTTGCGCAGGGCCAGAACCCGCTGCCTATTGGTCAGTGGAGGAGCCACCTGCCCTATCAGGCCGGGCAATACGTCACCCAAAGTGCCGAAAAAGTCTACTTCTCTACCGAAATGTCTGTTCTCTCAGTAGATAAGACGGACTTTGCTGTGGACTTTCTTTCCACTGTAGACGGGCTGAGCAACGCAGGCGTAGAGTTCATCCGTTACAATTCATTTAGCAAAATTTTGATCATAGTTTATCAAAATGCAGTAATCGACCTCCTTTACGAAGACGGGGAAGTGGTGACGCTCAATCAAATCCGTAACTTCCAGAATTTTTCCGGAGAGAAGCGGATCAATGATATACACATTCTCAATGACAGCATCGTCTATATGGCCGCCACCTATGGGGTATCCGAGCTGGATATTCTGAATGCGGAGTTTCGGTCCACCACACTCACAGGGGTAGAAGTCAACAGCGTGCATGTTTTTGAGGAAGACCTCTACGCTGCTACTGCGGAAGGCATCTACCGCATTTCCACCAATAACGTCAACCCGGATGACTTTGGCAACTGGGACTTGCTTGGCCCTTCCGAGGGCTTCCCAATGGACTACAGCGCGAGGGGTTTCGAGACGTTTGAGGGAGCGCTGTATGTGGGTGTTAATGACACGGCTTTCCGGTATGAGAATCAGCAGCTGGAATATTTCTATGCCGAGACAGGCAGCACCCTGCAGTTTATGTCGCACGAGGGGACACTGCTGCTGGTAGGCTTCCGGCCCGGGCGGGTGGTTTATTTGCATCCGGATGGGCGGACCGGCCCTTTGCCATTCAACTGTATTTTCACCCCCAATTATGCAATAGAGGATGAGCGGGGTCGGCTTTGGTACGGTAATGAAGCCGTTGGTTCTGATTTTCGCTACGCCGAGAACTTTGAACAAGGCTTCTGCGAATCTCTGAACTTTAATTCGCCTTTCTCCGAAGCCATCTGGAATATGTCCATTGCCAACGGACAGCTTTGGATGGCTTCCGGGGGGCTCGACCAAACCCTTGGCCCAATCTTTATCCGGGACGGATTCGCTTCCTTTATCAACGGCCAGTGGACCATCTACAACCGGGACCTACGGGACGAACTCAAAGGGGATGACCTCAATAGCCCAGATGACGATATACAGGTTTTTGTCACCTCTGCTATCCACCCGGAAAATGGCAAGGTCTATATGGGCAGCTACATCGAAGGGCTCGTGGAAGTCGATCCTGCCACCGACCAAATTACCACCTACAACACTGATAACTCTACCCTTCAGGTGGCACAACAAGATATCAGGGTCCGGGTGGGTGGACTTGCATTTGATGAAGAAAACAACCTCTGGGTGGGCAACAACTCGGCCCCTGCTCCTTTATCCGTATTAATGCCCGGTGGTGAGTGGCGCAGCTTTCTGCCCTCCTGCGGTCAAAGCACCCTGCTCGATATTGCTGTGGACGGCAGCGGGTACAAATGGATACGCCTGGGCAGCAGTAGTGGAGGCCTGCTCTTGTTTGACGAAGGGGAAATGGAAGACCCCAATGACGATCGGTGCCGCGTCTTCACGGCCAACAACAGCGAGCTCCCAAATAATGACGTCAACTGCGTAACCGCCGACCTCGACGGGGATATCTGGGTGGGCACAACAGAAGGGGTGGTGATTTTTGAATGCGGAAGCAGTGCCTTCGATGAGTCTTGCATTGGTACGAGGCGTATCGTTGAGCAGGATGGCTTTGGCGCCCGCCTTCTGGAGACCGAAAATGTGATCGATATAGCCGTTGACGGTGCTAACCGGAAGTGGATAGGTACACAGAATGGTGTTTTCCTGCTTTCTCCCTCCGGTGAGGAACAAGTCGACCGGTTTACGGAAGCCAACAGCCCACTTTTTGACAACAATATTGTAGACATTGCCGTAGATCAGCAAACCGGAGAGGTCTTTATCGGTACGGCAAAGGGCATCATCTCCTACCAGAGCGATGCGGTTGAAGGCGGCAGGGTACATAGCTCAGATATTCTGGTGTACCCCAATCCTGTACGAGAGGACTACGAAGGCCCAATCGCCATCAATGGCCTGGCTCGGGATGCGGTAGTGAAAATTACAGACGTGACGGGCAAGCTGGTTTTTGAGACCAATGCCCTGGGCGGGCAGGCGGTCTGGAATGGCACGGACTACAACGGACGGCGGGTGCAAACTGGTGTCTATCTGGTATTTAGCAGCAGCAATGGCCGCAATACCAGCCTGAATGCCCAGCCAGATGCAGCGGTGGCTAAGATTATGGTCATCAATTAGCGGGGTAAAGGGAACAAGAACAGACTAATCTTGAAAGCTCTTGGAATCACTCTGCTGGCCTGGTTAATAAACCGTAGTCTTTACAATCTCTTCATAGTAAGCTTCGTACTCTGGTAGGATATTGTCGATATCGAAACGCTTTGCCTGTGCCAGGGCGTGGCGGCGAAAAGTCTGGAGTTTCTTGTCGTCTTTGAGGATGCTCAGCGCGTTGCGGGCCATGTCCTCCACATCGCCAACCGGGCTAAGGTAGCCTGTTTTGCCATGAATATTCACTTCCGGCAAGCCGCCCACATCAGAAGAGATGACGGGGACTTCGCAAGCCATAGCCTCTAGTGCAGCCAGGCCGAAGCTTTCACTACCCGAAGGCATAATGAACAGGTCCGCAATTGCCAGTAGTTCTTCAACAGCATCCTGCTTGCCCAGGAAGCGGGTTTCATGGCACAGCTCCATCTTGCGGCAGAGTTCTTCCAGGTTGTGCCGTTCAGGGCCGTCACCAATTAGCAGTAGCTTCGAAGGTATCTCCTTGTAGACTTTAGCGAATACCTTGAGTACATCTTCCACCCGTTTTACCTTTCGGAAGTTGGACACATGCACCAGTATCCGTTCTCCGTTTGGCGCAATAGCCTTTTTAAAGTGGTCTTTGTTGACCTTGCGGAAGCGCTCAAAGTCAATGAAGTTATTGATCACTCTGATATCGTTATGGATATCGAAGTACTCATAGGTTTGTTGCTTGAGGCTTTCAGACACCGCAGTGACACCATCTGATTTATTGATGGAGAAAGCCACCACCGGTGCGAAAGCGTTGTTGTTGCCCACCAAGGTGATATCAGTACCATGCAGGGTAGTGATCACTGGGATGTACTTGCCTTCGGTGAGCAGAATTTTCTTAGCCATATAGGCGACTGCTGCATGCGGAATGGCGTAGTGGACGTGCAGCAAATCCAGATGGGCAAACTTTACCACATCCACCAGCTTACTGGCCAGCGAGGTATCGTAGGGCGTGTACTCAAACAGCGGATAGTCTTCAGTAGCCACCTCATGGAAAACTACGTTTTCATGGAAAGCTGAAAGGCGGGCAGGGCGCTTGTAGGTAATGAAGTGGACTTCGTGCCCTTTGCGGGCAAGCCCAAGGCCAAGCTCTGTAGCGACAACGCCACTTCCTCCGTAGGTGGGGTAACAGACAATCCCTATTTTCATAAGCGGTGACATGCCCCGCTGCAATTAGCAGCAGGTTGAAGTTTTGGTTTGCTAAGGATTGATACGTTTGGGGGCTTAAATAGTTTATTTTTTTAACAACAACGGGGCGCTCCTGCCTCATTCAGCAGAAACGCCCCGTTACATTTCATCAGGGAGGACTAAGGCTACAGCCCGGCTTTGATCAGTTTAGCTGTTTTGACCTGCCCGTCCGCGAAAATACGCACCCAGTACATACCACTGTTGTAGCGGCTCAGGTCAATGGGGTAGGTCCCCTCTGTCACCTGTTGGTCTACAGTTTCGTAAAGCAGTTGCCCCATGGTATTCAGCACCTGAATGCGGGCATCTACCGGCTGCTTGAAGGCTACGGTCAGGGTACTCTGCCCGGAGGTCGGGTTAGGCGCCAGGTTGACGCTGCCGATGTTATCCAGTTCGATCGTACCGACCATTACCTCCACTACGAAGGTTTTGACGTCCTGACAGCCAAAGCCATCTGTAATAGTCACCGTATACTCACCAACGCCCAGGTTGGAAACCACCCGGGTGGAGTCGTCTGTGCTCCACTCATAGGTGTAAGGGCCTTCGGAGCTAGTTGGCAGGACGGCGATGCTGCCATCTGTCATATCCGCTGCACTGGCACCGGTGATGGTGGAATCAATAGTAATACCATTACAACGGCGGATATTGATGTTGTCGATATCCAGCCAGTAGTCGCCTTCACCCCAGATACCCTGGAAGCGAACGCGGATATACTCCCCGGCATATTCTTCCAATGGAAGGGTCACCGTGGTCATATCTACGGATGGAACATGCAGAGAGTCAGAAACCGTAAAAACAGTTGTATAGGTTTCTCCACAGTCTGTAGAGACGCCTACTTTCAGGCTGTCCATATCTGTGAGCACCGTTGGCTCCGTGCCCGCAAAGTATTCAACGTAGCGGTAATCAAAGCGGAGGGTGTCCTCAGCTTCTACGGGGCCCAGAACTGGCATTTCCATGGCAATGGAATCATTGAAGGACCAGATATTGGCATGGATTGCAAAAGTGGCGTTATTGTGTCCGTTAGAAACCGTTACACTTGGGCTAACCTCCCAGTCATCCGGCACACCTCCTGCTTCAAAGTCCTGCTTGTAAGGCAGTTGAGAAGCCGTTTGGAAACGGTATACGGTCGTGTCATTAGCCAGGAAGCCGTCGCCATCTAGCATGGCCCAGGCGCGGACTTCATAGACGCCCGGCACGGAAGAGTCAAAGGTTTGTTCGAAAGTATAAACAAACTGATCACCCGGGAAAACGATAGGCAAACCGGTGGTTTCCATCACCGCAGGGCCGCCATTCACGGAGTAGGCTACCGGAATGTTTTGCTGAGGTTCATCACCCACATTCCGGATGGTGAACGTCACCTGATCATCAGGGCTGCCGCAGGCTACATCGTCCAGCGTTGTGATACTGGAAGCGGCCATATCATCTGCAATTGTTGGCCCGATCAGGATATTGTCGAGCCCAATCCCTTCACGGGTTACCGATCCATCGGAGGAAAAAACAAACTGAACTTTGACATCTGCTTCGCCGGCAGTATTAGCCAGGACATTTTGCACATACGCCCAGCCCTCAAATCCAGCAGTACCATCCCACCAATCGTTGAAGGTATCGTTGTACCAGTTTACTCCGGTACCTGCTTCACCTACTTTAGACCAGGTCTCGCCATCATCTATGGAGACTTCCAGCCAAAGCTCATCGCAGCAAGACTCTGAGTCGAAGTTCATAAAGAAAGCTATACGGGGGTCTTCATCCAGCGAGCTGAAATCGAGGCAGGGAGAAATCAGATAAGAGCGTTCGCTATTATTGTATGCTCCATCGAGATTGGTCACCCAAGCATTTTCTCCGCTAACAGCACTATTGATAAGGGTGCCGGCAGGTACACCATATTCCCAGGTTGCTTCACCATTACCATCCTGTTCGACGGTCCAGCCACCGCCCCACTCTTCGAAAGTTTGGTAGTAAGGATAAGTGGTTACTTCCGGAATATTGACAATAAGGACACGGGTCGTATCATTTGTACGTACGCTATCGCCTTCCAGGTCCGTCCAGATTTCAAATAAGTACTCGCCCGGTTCGGAAAGATCGTAAGGTGCATCAAACTGAGCAATGTCTGTACTGTCGGTACCAATCACTCCCGTAAAGAGGCCGTCCGTAGGCATATTTACGCCACCGGGAATGCCATTGACTGCAAAGTTGTAAGGGATAAGCGTCTGAGGCGCGCCCCCAAAATTGGAAATGGCCAAAGTTATGCTGTCCGCTATTCCCAAGTTGCAAGCGGTAACCGGGTCGAGCAACTCCACAACGCCCACATCATTTGCAAAAGGAGTGGCAAAAGCATAGGGGCCAATCGTAATGCTCGTATCGCCGTTGGCACAGGCGGCGGCAAGGTATATTTCGTAATTGGTGTTTTCCGAAAGGTTAAAGAGGGTGGTAGAGGCCCCGGATATGACCTTGAAAGTGCCCATGCCCGGCATAAAGCCAGCTTCGCCAAGCTCAATGATCGTCTCACCTTCCGGGTCAGAAGGGATCAGAGAGACATCTGCGCGAAAGGCGCGAATATTCTCAATGTCGATACCACCAGTAGGCGGTGGCGGACAGGAAGGGCATACCGCACTTGAAGAAAAGGCAACACCGGACTGAGGGGCGCCAACCAAGCCATCTTCAAAGATGACCGTAAATTCGGCGTCGACAAGGTTATAGGAAACTTCAGGCCCGAACCCTCCAACAGTGAAATCCAATACAATCGTGTCCCCCTCCGTCACAGTAAGCGCAAAGGAATTGAAACTACCGTCATCATTGACATTATCAAGGGTGTAGGTGGTAGTCGTATTCCCAATCGTTACATCAAGGAAGCCACCATTCCAGCCATCACCGAAGCTATCGAATAGATTGAGCGTGTATTCACAGGATGTTTGGGCGTTCAGTGTACTACTGCCCAACAAAACCGGCAGCAGGATGAACCAAAAGGGGCGCAGGGTAAAACTCCGCTTCATATAGTTTTCTTTTTAACTTTTGATAAGTCTTGTAGCAGCTATCTAATTTGGTTGGGTAAGCTTTCGCAGCGCTTTCAACCAATATATTCATGCCCTGTTATGGGAGTGCTAAAATTAAGCAAAAAATCCAATACCCTTGCCCCCCCTTCACGTCACCTGGCTGCCAAAGCAGTAGGAATTTATCGAAAATGATTTTATTTAAACCTTTTATCTTGTTTGATGTTAGGTTTTTTGTTCCATAGAAGGATTAAAAAAAGAGCACTTCAGGAACAACTTAAGATATTGATTTAAAAGCAATTATAGCGTGGCCGTTTATTCTATAAAAGATCTGGAAAAGCTTTCGGGCATCAAGGCGCACACCCTGCGGGTGTGGGAGCAACGCTATGACATCATCAATCCCAAACGGACCAAAACAAATATCCGTTATTATTTGGATGATGATTTGAAATTCATCCTAAATATTGCGCTCCTTAACAAAAACGGCATCAAAATCTCCAAAATAGCGGAGATGAGCCGTGAAGAGATTGCAGAGAAAGTGGCCGCCATCTCTGAAATCAATTTCGAGTACGGCACTCAGCTCGATGCGCTCACTATTTCAATGATCGAAATGGATGAGTACAAGTTTGACCGGATCATCAGTACCAACATTCAGCAACTTGGTTTCGAGCGGACTATGCTTGAAATCATCTATCCGTTTCTTGACAAGCTCAGTGTTCTATGGCTTACCGGGTCCATCAATCCGGTACAAGAAAATTTCATGAGTTATCTGATCCGGCAGAAAATCGTAGTGGCGATAGACAATGAGCCTTTGGTTAGTGGCAAAGATGTGAACCGGTTTCTAATCTATCTGCCGGAAGGTGAAAAGCAGGAGCTCAGCATGCTGTTCATGCACTACCTCCTTAAATCGAGGGGCAACCATGTTGCCTACATTGGTCAGGATATTACCCTTACCGACCTCAAGGATGCCTGCACTATTTATCAGCCGGATTTCATTTTCACGATGATTACGGAGACCTTCTCCAGAGAACCTTTACAGCAGTACGTAGACCGGCTGTCTGAAAACTTCGCGGATTGCCGCATCCTCCTTTCCGGCTATCAGGTGGTTGCTCAGAAAGTAGAACGCTCTGAGAATATGGAAATACTAAAGAGCCTGGACCAAACGATGTCTTTCCTGGAATCACTGCAGGTGAGTGGAAAAAAAATAAACGCCAGCTACTAAAACCAATTTCAGGCAACTGACCTTTCTTTTTATATCAAATCATTCAATACTTTAAACATCCATTATGAAAAAGGCAATGCTCCTTTACGGCGCAGCACTATTGCTGAGCGCAGTCTTCGTATCCTGTGGACAAACGCCCGAAGGCGAAAAAGTAGAAGCACAGGAAAAAGTAGAAACCCCCACCGCTGAAACCACTTCAGGCGCAGCATACAGCGTAGATACTGACGCCAGCAAAATCAACTGGACCGGTGGCAAACTAGTCGGCAATTCACACACGGGCTACATCAAGCTGAAAGAAGGGCAGCTCAACGTTGAGGGCGGTAATCTTTCAGGAGGCAAGTTCGTGATCGATATGAATACCATCACAGATACCGACATAGATAACCCGGAGAAGCGCCAGGACCTGGAAGGGCACCTAAAGAGCGATGATTTCTTCAACGTTGGCGCTCACCCTACTGCTACTTTTGAAATCGCCAAAGTAGAACCGGCGACCGACAAGCCGGATGCCACCCACACTATTACCGGCAACCTGACCATGAAAGGGATTACTAAAAGCGTAACCATTCCTGCTAATATTAGTATGGAGAATGGCATGCTCAAGGCCACCACGCCTCAGTTTGTCATCGACCGTACGCAGTGGGAAGTCATGTACGGCGCATCTGCCCTTGGTGTGGTCAAGGACAACATCATCAAAGACGAGGTGGCACTGATCATCGACCTGACAGCGAAGGCCGGGTAATCCGCCTTCCTACCCTGTAAAACAACGGCTGGTATAAGCGTAAAAGCCCATACCAGCCGTTTCTGATTAGTATACAGCGGGAGCAATTGGCAAGCGCCTTCATCGGTGCGCCTCCATGAGTGCGTCACAAGCCTGATCCAGCATTTGGTACACTTTCTCAAAACCATCGTCATCCCAATAGGGGTCGGGTACATCCCCCCCATCTCCATCAGAAGCGTAGTCCAGTATTTTTTTAACTTTTCCCTCTTCGGCTGGTGATTGGGCTAAGCGAAGAATATCCCGGTAATTGGACTGGTCCATAGCCAGGACGAGGTCAAAGTCTTTGAGGTCCTGACGGCGGAACTGCCGGGCGCGCTGGGAAGAAATATCAAGCCCGTGGTGGGCTGCAGTGTAAACCGAACGGGGGTCCGGCTTTTCACCGATGTGCCAGGAGCCAGTCCCGGCAGAGTCAATTTCCCAATCCAAACCCTGCGCCGCAACTTTACGTTCCAATATCCCCTGTGCCAGGGGAGAGCGGCAAATATTTCCCAAACAAACCATTAAGATTTTCATAGCGACCCGCATTTAAAACCCAAAGTAATCTTACTTTCCACTACCCTGCCTATATTTGCAGCTTGGAAAGGCTCGTTGTACAAACAACTGCCCTCGATTTTGAAAAGTTCTAATCATGAAGATTGTAATCGCAGGAGCCGGCGACATAGGTTTCCACCTTGCTGAGCTGCTGTCCTTTGAAAAGCAGGATATCGTCCTCATTGACACCAATCAGGAGGTACTCGACTATGCCGCCACCCACCTGGATGTCATGACCCTGCGCGGCGACGCCTCCTCCATTGACATCCTCCGGCAGGCCGACGTGAATCGTGCCCGCCTCGTGCTGGCAGTCACGACTTCTGAAAAGACCAACCTCGTCACGGCTATCCTGGCCAAAAAGATGGGCGCACGTCAGACCATAGCCCGGGTAAGCAACCACGAATACCTGGAGGATTCTCAAAGGGAGACCTTCCGGGAATTGGGTGTGGACTCCCTGATCTCTCCGGTACTGCTGGCCGGTGAGGAAATCCGGCGGCTGATCCGGGAGTGTTCCTTTACCGATCACTTCGCTTTTGAAGACGGCAAAATCAACCTGATTGGAGTAACGCTGGACGAGTACAGCCCGCTGGTCAACCAACAGCTGTTCAACATCGATGACGAACAGGACACCGATCTCAACCTGCGCCCAATCGCCATCCTGCGGGGCCACCGGACCATCATCCCAAGGGGCAAAACCATTCTCAGAAGAGGCGACCATGTCTACTTCATCACGAAGAAGAAAAACATGGAAAAGCTCAACAACCTGATCGGCAAGCAGAAGTACAAGGTCAAAAACGTGATGATACTAGGCGGCACCCCGCTGGGACTGGCTACCGCCAAACAACTGGAAAACGAATACAACATTACGGTCATCGAAAGCGACAAGGAACGTTGTAAAGTCTTGGCGGAACAGCTCAACAACAGCCTCATCATCAACGGTGATGCCAGCAATATTGACCTCCTTGTGGAAGAAGGGCTGAATAACATGGACGCCTTTGTAGCGCTCAGCAGCAACTCTGAGACCAACATCATTGCCAGCCTTACCGCAAAGAACCATGGCGTTTACAAGACCATTGCGCAGGTAGAGAACAAAGAGTATATCCACATCTCCCAAAATATTGGGGTGGATACGCTGATCAACAAAAAGCTGATTGCCGCAAACAATATTTTCCGGTTTATCCGGAAAGGGAAAGTGGAAGCCATTACCAGCCTGCATGGGGTGGATGCGGAGGTTATCGAATACCTTATCCACAAATCCAATAAAACGACCCGCAAGCCTTTAAAAGACCTCCATTTTCCGGATACCGCACTCATAGGTGGGGTCATCCGTGGCGACGAGGCGCTGATTCCGGATGGGGAGTTTCAGCTCCAGCTCAACGACAAGGTGATTGTCTTTGCATTGCCCGAGGCTATTGATAAGCTCGAACAATTATTCCACTAAGCTCAGCTTCAATCGCCACTGCCAATGATCAATTTCAGACCTATTGCCCGCGTTATTGCCGTCCTGCTCATGCTTATCGGAGGCATGATGCTGTTTGGTATTCCATTTTCGCTCTACTACGAAAGCGGGGACTTTTGGGCACTGCTCAACAGCGGGCTGATTTGTATTGTCGTAGGGGGCGCGCTTTGGCTCATTCCCATACCTGGTACTGGCAACATCAAAAAAAGAGAGGGCTATCTGATTGTCGCCCTGGGCTGGCTGGCGATGGTCACCTTTGGGATGCTGCCCTACCTGCTTAGCGGAGTCATCCCTGATGTGATCGGAGCCTTTTTTGAAACGGTCTCAGGCATGACCACTACCGGAGCGTCTGTGCTGACTGACATTGAGTCCGTCCCCAAGGGCATTCTTTTCTGGCGCAGCTTAACGCAATGGATTGGCGGCATGGGCATTATTGTACTGACGGTAGCCATCTTTCCGCTCCTTGGCATTGGTGGCATTGAGCTCTTTGTAGCGGAAGCCCCGGGTCCGACCTCCGATAAACTTCATCCCCGGATTCGGGAAACAGCCAAGCGGCTGTGGCAGATTTATGTGGGCCTTACCGGGTTGCTGTGCATCGTCCTCCTGCTGGCAGGGCTCGATTTCTACGAAGCCATCAATCACGCCCTCACGACGATGGCGACCGGCGGTTTCTCCACCAAGAATGCCAGCATGGCGCATTACGACCTGCCGCAGGTGCAATATCCCATCATTTTCTTCATGTTTTTGGCGGGCACCAACTACACCGTGATATATTACGGGCTGAAGGGGAAATTCAAAAATGTATGGCAAAGCGACGAGTTCCGGGCCTATCTGACCATCGTGGGCTTACTGGCCGTCATCGTCACCCTGGCCGTGCACAACAACACTGACCTGTCCTGGGAGAAAGCGTTCCGGGACAGCCTCTTTCAGATCGTTTCTATTATCACCACAACGGGCTTTGTCTCGGCTGACTACACTTCCTGGGGCAATGCCCTGACGATGCTGTTTTTTGTCCTCTTGTTCCTGGGCGCCTGTGCCGGCTCCACGAGTGGTGGGATTAAGCTGATCCGGCATCTGGTGTTTTTCAAAAACTCCTTCCTGGAGTTCAAGCGCATCCTGCACCCCCGGGCGGTTATCCCGCTGAAGCTGAACGGTCAGGTCGTGACCGGGAGGATTCTAACCCACATCATTATCTTCCTGCTACTGTACATGATCTTATTCGTCATAGGGTCTATCGTTGTAGCCGCTCTGGGCCTGGAATTCACCACCGCGGTAGGCGCTACCGCCACGGCCCTGGGCAACGTTGGCCCTGGCATTGGCGGCGTTGGCCCGGTCGACAACTTTGCCTGGCTGAGCCCGCCCATTAAGTTTGTGCTTTCTATTCTGATGCTGCTTGGCCGCCTGGAGCTGTTTACGATTTTGGTGCTGTTTACGCCTTATTTTTGGAAGTCGAACTAAGCGCACGTTGCAAAATGCAGCCTGTAAAAATTTGCCTGACTAACCCAAAACGCCCTATTTTAGACGGCAAAAGCCCCTATGAAAAACTTTGCCCTGACAATACTGCTGACCATTTTCACCCTCCACCTAAGCGCAGCTGTTATTCGCTGGCCTGAAGACACACTCAAGTGCGACACCTTTGTCATGAAAAATGGTATTGAGCTGCAAGTCCGAATCGTGGGCTTCGCCGCAGACACGTTCATCGTTCAATATTGCCGGGATACCCGTGGGAGTAAAATTGCGCCTGGTCAAATACAGGAAATCCGATATGCTACTGGGCTTGTCAAGAACCGCCGGCAGATTCGTCGAGAGGCCCGGCAAAGACGAATAGAATTTCAGGGTCCCGAAAGGCTTGCCAGGATAGGGCTCCTCCAACTACTAGGCATTATTCCGGTTGGCTTTGCCAGCCTGTATGCCGGTATTTGGTTAGCATTGATGGGCTCCGGGAGCTCGTTTATCTTGCCAATTTTAATCTTCATTATTCCTCCAGGGTATCTACTCATCAAGGGGATTAGCAATCTCATTAAGGCGGACAAGATGTAGAGCAACCGAGCCCATCATTCAATATCTATTCCATCGTATGCTACAGCCATACTTTACACCCCTATGCAACCAAACAACATTTGCTAAAGTCATTTTCTCGACTGTTTTAATTTCATAACGAAATCAATACCCGATGAAAAATCACCTGACTTTGGCAATGGCCTTACTTTGCAGCACGATGCTGTTTGGACAAGGCCACATCACCGCAAATCGCTGGACCGTTAAAAAAATCGGCCTGAGTTTTGGACAGGACCGGGATATGCTGCAAGGCATGACCACCGAATACTTTATGCAGGGCGTTAGGGACAAACTTGCGTATAACTTTTCAGAAATGCCCCTGGAGCCACAGTATGTGCAGAGTATGAATTGTGAGAATCCACACTTAAGGCTTAGCCTTACCCTCCTCCCTCCAAAACTCCGCAATACAGAGCTGCGCCTTTCGCTCCTTGGCGTCTTTAACCGGATTGATGCCGTACAGCTGGCTTCTCCCGGCCTGAATCCCGGCGACCCGGGCTATCAGGCTGCAAATTTTTCCCTTTCTAGCAATGAAATTGGGCTCGAAGCAGAGCTAATGAAGCGTTTTCCAATCGGTAAAAGGTTTAACCTTTACCTGGGAGCAGGCACCAACCTGGGATACACAAGTGGGAACAGCCTTTGTGTAGTTGCCCAAAACCTGGAAGTGATGGGAGACAATAGCGTAGGGTTTAGGGACGATGTAACCAACGAAGCTCCTATTGGCAACCTGGACAACTTCAGCAGTTGCCTGAACTACGGCAGCGGGTTCAGCCAGCGTATCTACGGAATTGCCGGGTTTTCCTTCCTAATTGCTCAACGCCTGGAGCTCGGCTTTAACTACAGGCATGGCTGGGGCTACCGAGCAATAAAGGGATCGGAAATAAAAGGTACTCAATTGCGTTCCAGCGGCTTAAGCCTTTCCTGGGTTATGCGTTAATTCCTATTTATTCAGGAGCAGCCTCCAGAAGAAAGGGGGCTGCTCGCATTAACTTTACGTCAATTTTATCGACGGGGGTGAATATTCTCCCCCATACACCCTATTTTCAGGGCTCGCAAAACCTCCTCCGATATGAAAATTGATGGCCAACACTTCCGTACGATCTGGGAAAAAGCAGATGAGCCCGGCATTATTCAGATTATCGATCAGCGCCACCTGCCGCATCAGCTGATTATTGAAGACCTGCGACGGCTCAGCGATTTTGCGAAAGCCATCAAAGACATGCATGTGCGGGGAGCGCCCCTCATTGGTGCCACGGCTGCCTACGGGCTCTACAGCGCTATGCTTGAAGCCCCGGCAGATAAGCGCCGCCTGCCCAAATACATCCGAAAGGCAGCTGATACCCTGCTGCAGACCCGCCCTACTGCGGTCAACCTCGCCTACGCTATTCGCTACAGCCTGCAAAAAATAGATACGCAGGCTGATTTGGAAAGCAAGACAGCCGCCGCCCTGAAGGCCGCCCGGGACATCACCGAAGAAAGCGTGGAGCACTGCCGCCTCATCGGGCGACACGGCCTACCGCTTATTGAAGCCATCAGCAAGCGGAAAAATGGGGCGCCTGTCAACATTCTCACCCACTGCAATGCCGGCTGGATTGCCTGTATTGACCACGGCACGGCTACTGCGCCCATCTATGCCGCCCACGATGCCGGCATCCCGGTGCACGTCTGGGTGGACGAAACCCGCCCCCGCAATCAGGGCGCACGCATCACTGCCTTTGAACTGCTGCAGCACGGTGTGCCGCATACGGTAATTGCCGACAACACCGGCGGTCACCTCATGCAGCATGGGCAGGTCGACCTCGCCATCGTAGGCAGCGACCGCACCACCCGGCGGGGCGATGTGGCGAATAAAATCGGCACCTACCTCAAAGCTTTGGCAGCCAACGACAATGGCGTCCCCTTTTACGTAGCATTGCCCTCTTCCACCTTCGACTTTGAAGTAGTCGATGGCGTACAGGAAATCCCAATTGAGGAACGCTCTGCAGATGAAGTGCGCTACATTCAGGGGATGCGCAACGGGAAAGTCTTCAAAGTCCTGCTCACACCGGTCGACAGCCCAGCAGCCAACTACGCCTTTGATGTAACGCCGGCGCGGCTGGTCTCGGGGCTGATTACTGAGCGGGGTATTTGTGAAGCTACGGAAGAAAGCATTATGCGTATGTTTCCGGAATTTAGCCTCCCGAAGATTGTTTGATCCCTTCGTAGACCGCCAGCCCTATCATGATAAGCGCCTGCGACAAAAAAATGACGAAAAGGACACAAAGCAAAGACCGAAGCACCAAAGGCACCTTTCGCCGGTAAAAAGGCCGGAACAACTGATAGTAAAGCACCACCGAATACAGTAATTGCACTAGTTGTACACTTGTCATTAGTGTGCTTTCCAGATTTGTGCCAGAGGACAGAGCCATGGCAATCGGGATAAACAACCCAATGATCGCCTGCCCGGAATAGAGGTAGGTATTGATGACCAGGTGCTCGGCCAGGTTGAATCGGACTTTCCTGAAAAACCAGTAGGTAAATAGCGCATTAATGGGTAAAACAATAAGCAGGTAGAGCTTGGTATTTTCCCGGAGGAAACGGCTGTACACCCGAATGGCTTCCTTATCGCCAATTACTTTTGTAAGATCATAGCCCGTTGCCCACTGTATCAGGTAATCCAAAACAACCATGGTGAGCAATAGGCTCAGGTAGTGCATATACCGCTTCCGTTCGCCCATCAGGTAACTGCGAACCATGGTGCCGGGCTGCCGGAACAAGCTCCAGACTGTATAGCCCAGCCCTTTCTCCAGATTGAGGACTTTCATTAAAGCTTCCTGAAGCCCTTCCCGGTTGAAGCGAAACCGGCGGGTGCGAATAGATTGCCCACATTGGGGACAGTAGGGCGTATCTATCAAGCTACCGCAGTTGAGGCACTTTTTATGAATCATATTTTACCGGTGCCGCTCCTCCAAAACTTTCAGCACATCCTTCAGCTCGTAGCCCTTGGCGGCCAGTAAGACCAGATAGTGGTACATCAGGTCCGCCGCTTCATTGAGGAAGAGCGCTTCGTTATCGTCTTTGGCCTCGATGACCAGCTCCACGGCCTCCTCCCCTACCTTTTGGGCCACCTTATTCATGCCGCGGGCAAAGAGGCGGGCGGTGTAGGAAGTATCCGGATCGGCATTTTTCCGGCTTTGGATGACCGACTCCAGGTGCCCAAGGAAGCCCGCCGGGTAGTTGTCTTCCGCCCAGCAGGTGTCAGTGCCTTTGTGGCAGACCGGGCCCGCCGGATGGGCATAGACCAACAGGGAGTCCTGATCACAATCGGCCTTGATATCTACCAGCAAAAGCGTATTGCCGGAAGTCTCGCCTTTGGTCCACAAGCGGTTTTTGCTGCGGCTGAAAAAGGTAACCTGCTTCGTATCCAGGGTTTTCTGCAGCGCCTGCTCATTCATATACCCCTGCATGAGCACCCGTCCGGTGGTGGCATCCTGTACAATAGCGGGCACAAGGCCATCGCCTTTCTGAAAATCTATAGTGGTTGGATCTACAGCCATCGTTGATTGTCTTTGAGGTGAATGTTTTAAAGCCGCACGGTTACGCCCTTATCCCTAAGATAGGACTTCAGGTCGGTGATGCCGATTTCACGAAAGTGGAAAATACTGGCCGCCAGCCCGGCATCGGCCTTACCTTCCGTGAAAACATCATAGAAGTGCTCCATGTTCCCGGCACCGCCTGAAGCAATGACCGGAATGGAAACCGTTTCGGATACCCGGGCGGTGATATCGTTGGCAAAGCCATTCTTGGTGCCATCGTGGTTCATGGAGGTAAAGAGGATTTCCCCAGCCCCCCGGTCTTCAGCTTCTTTTACCCAATCGAGCAGCCGCACCTCGGTAGCCAGCCGACCGCCATTGAGGTGGACAAACCAGTCGCCGTCAATGGACTTCGCATCCACAGCTACGACCACAAACTGACTCCCGAAGCGCTTCGCGAGGTCTTCGATCAACTGCGGGTTGCGCACCGCTGCCGAGTTGATGGAAATCTTGTCTGCCCCGGAGGCCAGGAGGACATCCACATCCTCAACAGATTTAATGCCCCCGCCGATGGTGAAGGGGATACTCAGGTGCTCCGCGATATCGTGGGCCAGCGCCGCCAGAGTTTTGCGTTTTTCGTGCGTGGCGGTGATATCCAGGAAGACCAGTTCGTCGGCCCCCTGCTCGCTGTAGAGGGCGCCCAGCTCCACGGGGTCACCCGCATCGCGCAGGTTGACAAAATTGACACCCTTTACGGTGCGCCCGTCCTTGATATCCAGGCAGGGTATGATGCGTTTGGCTAGCATTTGAAAACGTTACTTTTCGCGAAGGTAGGAAAATTGCGTTGCTCACACATTGAGGGATTGTACGCACGAAGTCAAAATACGATTTCACAAGTTCACATTGTCCGTTTGTCCGGAAAAACCAGTATCTTATATGTTTCAAAATCCACTGGTATGAAAAACGCACTTACCCTTTTTACTGATTGGCCTTTTCAGTCATGCCCAATGCGACCGGACCATTTCCTCGATGAATTTGTTTGGCAATGACATCGTTGCACCGGTCACCACCGGAGGCAGCCTGTTTTGGGATGGCAGAGACCGAAGCCTGGGACGGTATTATGATGAAGGGGAGCCCGCTACCCTATTGAACGAAGGCTTGTGGCTGGGCGGCCGATCAACAGATGGCACCCTGCGCGTGGCGGCTTCCCTCTACGGCATTTCAATAAATGCAGATGACTATTACCCTGGCCCGCTTCCCTCAAATGGCAATTTGCCGCAATACGATTGTTCCGGCTGGAACCGGATTTTCAGCGTGAGGCGCTTTGAAGTTGAGCAACACTTGTCTGATTTTGCAGATAATGAAGCCATTGATGAACCCCTCTCTGCCATTTTGGAATGGCCAGCCAAAGGCAACCCACACTTTGAAGAACGTACCGGACTAGCCCTTCCCAATGACGAGCATGGGCTGGCTCCCTACCGGGATGTCAACCAAAACGGCATCTACGATCCCCTGATGGGTGATTACCCAGCCTTGGAAGATACTGAGTTGCTACCTGCACAGCTGGTTTGGAATGTCTTCAATGACCTGAACGGGCCACACGAGGAATCCAATGCCCTCCCGCTCGGTGTGGAGGTGCAACGGACCGTTTGGGCCTTCGGCTGTGAGGACAACCCTCTGCTTAATCAGTCGGTTTTTGTCCGGTACCACATCATTAACCGCAGCGCTGCCCCCATCGAAGATATGCACATGGGCCTGTTTATTGATTTCGATATTGGGTGCCACTATGATGACTATATGGGTTCTGCGCCGGAGCTGAATGCCTGCTTTGGGTATAATGCAGCGCCGATGGATCAACAATTCTGCAGCGCCGGTGTAACGGCTTTCCAGGGTTCGCCCCCAATAAATTCAGCTATTGTCCTGGATAAATCCTTTGCTTCGGTCCAGTATGCCACCAGCTTCGACCATTCCATGGAGCCCGTGACCTACCCAAATGACTCCCTGGAGATCTACCGTTTGGCGGATGGCTTATTTACCGATGGGACGCCTCTGACCGAAGGAGGCTCAGGTTACGAAAGTGGCGGGTCTGTTACCTCCTTTGCCTTCCCCGGGCATCCAGCCGACCCTGAATCCTGGGCCTTACCCAATACAGAGGTAGAGCCAGGTGATTTTCGGCCGGTCGGAGGTATTGAAATCGGAACATTGCTGCCCGGCGAAAGCTTTGAGGTTACTACCGCCCGGGTGTATACGGCCACTACTGGCCTGAGTTTTGCAGAAGGCTTCGATCAGATGTACGAAGACCTGGCCCAATTGCAAACGCTCTACGACCAACAGTTTGAAGCGGGCTGCGCCATTCCGGCACTCTGTGACACCAACTGTGTCTGGCCCGGTGACATGAATAACGATGGCATTGCCAATCATGCAGACCTTATCGATATGGGGCTCAACCTTGGGGAAACCGGCCCTGCCCGGGCTTTACCACCCGCCTGGGGACCACAAAACAGCGGTGAATGGACGGTTCCCGGGCAGCAGTTTGCTGATGCAGATGGCAATGGCAGCATTGCTTCTGAGGATATTCTGATCACTCTTCTGCATTACGGGAATACCCGCGAAGGCTACGCTCCTGTCCACACCTATCCTGAAGGGCCGGAGCTGCAAGCGGCCAATGTAATTGGTGGCGTTTTCGGGACCTTCTTCCCGTCAGAGTCGTACTTCGGCCGCATACAACTCAACGCCCCGCCAAAGCTCAAAGGGCTGGCGTTTGAGCTGGAGTACGATCCCCGTTACCTGGAACTGACTTTGTCGGGCAATACGCCCCCCATCACAGACTCCCGCCTATCTATTGCACAGCATGCCTCTAACGCCCCGGTCCTGCAGTATGCGGACTTTCAGCTGGGGGATGAGAACAGTTGGATAAGCGGCGATCTTATTTTCAAAGCCTTTAATTTGCATACTTACGACAACTATACGGAACCTCTGCCCTCAGATACTACCTATCTTCGGTTTAGGAATATTGTAGCCATCAAGCCCGATGGTGAATTGTTTGACCTAGGGGGAACGGATGCCATGGTTATATTTGACGGTCTGCCTATGGTCAGTACCAAAGACGATGCCCTGCCTGAACTATCCATCTATCCCAACCCCACCAACGGGCAATTGCACCTGCGGGCACCCGGACGGGAATGGGAGGGCATCCGGCTCATCAGCCCTACCGGACAAGTTTTGCTCCAACAGCAAGGCTATTTTTCAGAAACGCAAGACCTGGACTTGTCAGATTTCTCTGCGGGCTTGTACTGGCTGCAGGTGGAAAATCAGGGGCAATGGTCCAACCGGAAAGTCATACTGACACCCTGATAAAGCGCATTCAGCAAGTAAGAAAGGATATTCACTCATTCCGGATGGAATGTTTTAAAGAAAACCACAATATTGGTGTTTACATCAAAATAATAGCGTATGCAGACTCGGATACTTCTACTGATTACCGCCTTAGGCTTGCAGCACCTCCTGAATGCACAGTGCGAGCCCCCTGAAAACATGAGCGACTTATTTGGCAACGAAATCCAGGCCCGGATTACGACCGGTGGGGATCTGTTTTGGGATGGCAGTGACGGGCAGTTTCGCATCACAAGCGCTCCGGGCATGCCCAGTACTATTTTTGCGGAAGGGCTGTGGCTGGGGGGAGTTGACGCTGCGGGGAACTTGAAACTCGCCGCTCAAACTTACGGCAGAGCCAGTGGGGAGACGGATTATGCACCAGGACCGCGCCCCTTTATCGATCCCGTGGATGCTACGACTTGCGCTAACTGGGATCGTACCTGGAGTGTACGCCGGTATGAAATTGAAGCCCATCGAGCTGATTTCGAAGACAATGGGAATATTGAATTCCCGATTGCCGCTATCCTGGAATGGCCCGGGAAAGGGAATCCTTTTTTCGAACCTGTTTTGGGCTTTCCCTTACCCAATGATGAACATGGGTTGGCCCCCTTTGCGGACACGGATGGGGACGGCATCTACAATCCAATGGCCGGAGATTACCCGGCGCTGGAAGGTGTTTCAATTATACCAAGTCAAATCGTTTGGAGCGTTTTTAATGATTCCGGAGTCGCCCATACACAGTCGCAGGGCAATCACCTTGACGTAGAAGTACAACGAACAGCATGGTCCGTTGAATGCAATGACAACTTCCTCGATAGAAGCGTTTTCATCAATTACAAAATCATCAACCGGGCACCAGAGATACTAGATTCGCTGTATATGGCCATTTGGACCGACTTTGACCTGGGGTGCTATACGGATGACTATTTAGGTTCCGCTCCGGAGCAAAATGCCTTCTTTGTATACAATCAGACCAATACTGATCAAACTCCCTGCCCGTTTGGTGTGGGCAGTTTCGGGGAAAATCCACCTGTGCAATCGACTGTTATCCTTAGCCATCCGCTTAACTCCTACATTTACTATAATAATTCCAGTGCTCTTCCAGGAACTAGTGATCCTTCGGGCATATTGGATTTCTACCATTTTATGAACGGCATTTGGGGGGATGGTACTCCGATGACCATTGGTGGCACGGGCTATATGAGCTCTGAGGAAGAAACGGCTTTTGCTTTTCATGATGATCCGAATGACCCTGAAGGTTGGTCTATGCTAACCGAAGAGTTGGCTTCTGGTGACTTGCGGGGTATCGGGAGTGTTCAGCTGGGAGAGCTAGAACCTAATGAGTCCATAAAAATCGCCACCGCCCGGCTCTACACCCGTGTGCCCGGCAATGACTTTCTCGAAAACGTCTCCGCCATGTACGGCGAGCTTGATGCCCTGCATGAGGCTTACGACAACGGCTTTGAAAACGCCTGTTCTCAACAATCGCTTTGCACAGCTGACTGCGTATGGCCCGGGGATGCCAATGCCGATGGTATTGCCAATCAGGAAGACCTGCTCGCTATCGGGCTGAACGCGACGGCCACCGGCCCTACCCGCGACGGTGGGTTGTTCTGGGGCCCCAAAGCAGCCGATGATTGGGCCACCGATTTGGTCAAACATGCCGATACCGATGGAAATGGCGCCATTGACACCGCTGATGTGGAAGTCACCCACCTCAACTACAATCTGCGGCGGCCCGACTATGTGGAGAGCCCGACTTACGTGGAAGGCCCGGAATTGCAGGTCACTTCTGCTTTTCCCAATGGGTTTATCGATGTAACAGAAGGGCAGAGCATCTTCACCCGCATCTCTCTGGCAGAGGTACCAGACCTCAAAGGTTTATCCTTCTCCCTCGAATTTGACACCCGTTACTTTGATGGCGTCACAAATGCCGGGACCGGTATTTCGGGCACTTCTTCAGAACTGTACGCCCGGATGCCCCTGAATACAGAAGGGCTTATTGGCTTTGCCCGGTTTAAAATGGCGCCCGATGCGCTCATTGAAAGTGCTACCTCTTACGAAATGTTGACGCTGCGGGCCCGGGAGTTATTCGATATTCCCGTCCCATCGGATACCACCTACCTGCGTTTCCGGGACATCGTCGCGGTGCGGGCCGATGGCAGCCTGATCCCCATTGGCGGCATGACCGTGCCGGTTACCTTTGAGGGTGTTTTTGTGGACACGGAAGATGTGCCAGAGCAAGAGGAGCTTCAGGTTTTCCCCAACCCCACCACCGGGCAGCTCCACGTACAATTCCCCGGGCAGCAGGTGGAACAACTGGAGGTCTGGAACAGCACCGGACAACCGGTACGCCGCACACAGGGCCCCTTCATGGAGCAGCATACGCTGGATTTGAGCGGGCTGCCGGCGGGGCTTTATACCCTACGGGTGCGGACGGAAAGGGGGATTCGGGTGGAAAAGGTGGTGGTGCATTAATGCCAAACCACTTTCTGCTGCGCCAGCCGCTGCCCCTGCCGCCAAAGGCTGGCCACATACCATCCGGCAGCCTGAGGGGGTAAAAACACCGGAGATTTAGGCGCTCCCGGAGCTTCGTACACCAACTGCCCAATGGCATTGTGCAAGCGTACCACCACTGGCTCTTGTACCGGTAAAGACCATTCTACCTGTACCTGGCCGGTGGCTGGATTGGGCAGGGCTTTCAGATGAACGGCATTAAGGGCGGGCTCCGGGGTGTTGACGTAGAGCGTAGTGGCACAACTGCGGTTATCCGAGGGGTTGTAATCGAAGCTGTAGTTGGGCAATTCCGCTGTAACGCAAAGCTGGTAGGGGTCTCCAATAATGCCGAAACTATTGAATTCAAACTCCGGGATGTCCCATTCCAGCTCAATGGTACTGCCCGGGGCAAAATTCAAGTTATCCCAGTTTTCTTTATTGAACTGTTCAAGAGAATAACAACCGTTCCAGATATCATAACTGACCCAGGGGAAACGAATGGCTAGAAAAAGGGTATGCACGGTATCAGGACCGTGATTCTCAAGTGTAAACCGGGCGACCGGCAAGTCGTAAACCAGCACTTCACCAACCGGCACGCTGAGCTCCCGGCTACTAACAACAGCAGGCCCCTGCACCTCGATTTCCGAAAGTACAATATCATATCCCTCCGATTCACTGAATCCATTAAACTCATAATGTTTTAGGAAGGGGGCAACTCCTGCGCGCCCGACCAGTAGGTAACCGGTAGGGGTAATTGCAAAGTCGTTGGGCTGTATACCCTGATCTATATTGAAGCCGCTTAGTGGCTGTAAAGTACTGTCATAAATATTGATCAATCCATTGTCATGCAAGAGTGCGACCTGTCCATAGCCAATTGCAACAGACTCTATAGCAGCACCTGATGCCGATGCTACAACAGCCTGAAGCTGCATCGCCTCATCGTGCAGCCATACCGAGTCCTGATCATAGCTGATCAGCCCGCCTGAGCCATTCGATTCCACCTGCTGCCCACGGTAGCCTGGCAAAGTGTCCAGGACTGACAAAGCCGTATCCGTAATGATAATATGCTGAAGTGTCCCGATGGCAATAGTTGTATCACTTAGTCGTTCAAATTCCAGAAACTCCTGCCCACCAGGAAAAGGGATTTCCCGGACCACCTGCCCGGATACCTTTATTTCCTGAAGCATATCGTCGTAGTAATTGTGCACCAGAAAAGACTCCCCCGTTAAAGGAAGAACATTAAACGTAGTCCCCTGCTCAAAGGGCACTTCTTGCCTGCCCCCCTCCGAATCGACGAGCAGTATATTTGCCCAACCGGAACAAAACCCTACATTGACAGGAAAAGCAAGCGCACTATCCGGAGTTTCCTCTAAAGAAAACTGTTGCCAGGCATTGAGGTCATATGGAAGAGCCTCATTGGTGATCAATTCTCCAGCAGGAGTAAATTCCAGCAGCCGATTGCGGTTGGGCACCAGCATGGCATAATTACCGCTGTTCCGCTCTAGGATTTGCGTGACCTCTCCGGACATCAGGTCAGGAAAGGCTTTTTCCCACTGGGCAGACAGGGTCGTACTAAATACGGACAGGACTAAAGATAGCGCTAACTTTTGCATCGTATTGGGGTTTTACAAGTAATTTAACGCTTCTCTGTATCCACTACAATGTTTCGCTATAATGAATACTGCAACGGGGCTGACGAAACCCCATGCCTAAATCACCGGTAATGATTCGTCACCACCACCAACACGCCATTCACCAGATCAAACCAATTGGGGTGCGGATCGTTGGTGGACAGGGCGATGCTGACATCGGCTTCCGGAACGTACATGATGATGCTCCGGTAGTCCATCAGCGAACCGGTGTGTCCGTAGTGGACGATGCCAAAGTCGTCCCACAGGCGGGTGCCCAGTCCGTAGTTGCTGCCGCCTACAGCAAAACCATAATCGGTGATCATCAGCTCTTGGGAAGCAGCGGTGAGGAAGTCGCCTCCGTACACGGCATTGCCGTACTTCGCCAGATCGGAAGGGGTGGAAACGATGGCGCCGGCAGCGCCCACTGAGGTCAGGTGGTACTCGTAGGAGCGGCTGTTTTCCGCCAGGCTGTCGATTTTTTCTGCGTAGGAGCTGAAGTCGTCGTACAGGGTTTGATCCAGCCCGAGCGGGTTGAAGATGTAGGACTTGTACAGGTCACTCAGGGACTGTCCGGTGACGGCTTCCGCCAAAGCGCCCAGCACATAAAAGCCCGTATTGGAGTAGCGGTAGCTGCTGCCAGGCCAGAAGAAGGAACCCTGATCGACTGTGTAGTCGTAGATGTCCTGGTGCTCCCATACGCGGGTCTGCCAGTCGCTGCCGGTATAAAAGCCCCCGTCATTCAGATGGTCGCCCATGCCGGAAGTGTGCGTCAGCAGGTGTTCTATAGTGATGGCGATCCCGTTATCCAGCCCGGGGATTTCCAGGTATTCAAACAGCTTATCATCCAATTCAAAGTAGCCCTCTTCTGCCAGGCGGAGGATGAGGGTCGCTGTGAAAGACTTGGTCACGCTGGCCACCCGGTACCGGTAGTTGGAGTCGAGTGGATTGTTACCTCCGGGGCTGTGCTCCCCGCGGGTGGTCGTGATGAGCTCATCCTCGGGGGTCATCAGCGCTACGGACACGCCAAGCATACCGCTGGTGGTGAACTGGAATTTACTGGTGACTTCGTTGTTGAGCTTTTCGGTGATGGACAGGTAGACCAGCACGGCAATCTTTAGCGTCCGCTTGCGTTGCCCTATATCATCGGCAGCAATGATGTCTATGGTCACATTGCCCTGATCGGAGCGGGCAGGCGTACCGGAAAGCACCTGCGTGGCGGCATCATAGGACAGCCAGTCTGGCAAGCCCTCGAAGCTTACCACCGGAACAGGGCCATCGGGGTCGGTAATTTCCAGTTGCAGCGTGAACAGGGAATCGGCAATAGCCGAAACCGAGGATGGTGCCTCAATGACTGGCAGTTGGTTGGCGGGCATGATGTCGTCCTGCTGGTCTTCTTTGGAGCAGCTGTGGAAAAGGAGGGGTATTGCAAACAGTGAAAGCAGTAATAAACGATGCAGCATAGACAGTAAAACTCTTGAGTATCCAGAAAAAATGATAGTGGAAATAATTTCAATGGTTGCACACAAAGCCGCAAGGATAGCGCAAAAATCGTGGAGCCCGGTTGCTTGGCTATTTCAAATACCGGGCAATCGCCCTTCGCGCCCCTCTGCGTTGCCTTGGGTTCGCGCCCTCTGCGTGAACCCCGGGTGAGCCATCGCTGCACCAGAAAGGCCTAAAAACTGACGTGCATGGCCAATATAAGGAATTCTCCCTTACCTTTGCAGCACCAACAAAAGCAGGACTATGAGCCGGCTC
The DNA here is from genome assembly GCF_022763345.1 of Phaeodactylibacter sp. GTDB lineage: Bacteria > Bacteroidota > Bacteroidia > Chitinophagales > Saprospiraceae > Phaeodactylibacter. Next base: position 105,834 of record NZ_JALEGS010000049.1, on the reverse strand, counting down.
CAACTTTGGACTTTAGGGTCACCCTATTCTGCACCAAGAAATATAAATTGACACTAAATAGCTACAAAAGTTCTCAGCTTTCTGCTATACTGACGACTAAGCAGTTTGCCCCGATGTCACAAATTTAAGATCCCGGACGATGAATGTCTGGATCAACGACCCGACATTTATAGTCGTTGGCCAATTGGTACTACGTATTAAATCTTTGCCCTAGGATAAATCCACCCACACCGATCTGGATACCCCTTTTTTCCATCGGATTATTCTTGGCCCAAAAATTCCTCCCGATTGGTTAACCTCAATAATAAAGGCCTCATCACCGTCAAAACAAAGACCGACGGGGTACCAATCACTTTCAGAGCGGTAAAAAATGGAAGTCTCCCCCATTGGGCTTACTTTCAGAATCTGACGGGCACAATTAGAGGTCAGGTAGACATGGCTTTCCGCATCCAGGCACATCCCCAGAATCCGCCTATCGTGCTCTTCCGGACAATTGATCGTATCAGCGGGATAAGCAATGAGCCCCTCAGCAATCCAGTCCGGCTTCCCTTCTGCATTTATGCAATACAGAGTGCCTCCCCTTTCCCTTTTTTCCAGGACATAAACCTCTCCCTCCACAGTACTGACCATGTTGTTGGCCCATTTGAAACGATGCGGGCTGAAAGATTTAACCTCACCATCCGGAGACCGCTGCCAGAGCTGTTTCCTGTTAAGAAAGTAGGCATTTCCGGCTCGATCCATACTGAATGCCCCTGCATAAAATTCGTTCCAGCTTTTCGTCCGAAAAAGCTCATGGATAATCCCTCCTGTTTTTATTTGTACCAGGGTGTGCCATTCCTGCCCCTTTTCTACTCTGGAACCGGCAGCATAAATGTGGCCATCGGGCTGAAGAACCAGTGCATGACAGTGAAAGCCCTCCAGGACCATTGCCGCTGCTCCGGATGAATCAATTTTCCAGACACAGCCCTGCCCACCGTGCATCACATCGGCCAGGTATACCTCGCCTGCAGCGTTTTTGGCAATGCCCCAGGAGGGGTGAGACTGAACCTTGCAGAATAGCGTAAAAAACAACAAATTAAAGCATACTACACGAGTGATCTTCATGGTCAAAGCGTTTTTAAAGTATTGGAAATTGAGATCTTGAGAAATTTCTGGACTAGAACCCAAAGCGAGGGTTAACCACGTTGTTGTAAATACTGCAGAAGGTATAGGAAAAGCCTATTCTCGTTCGTACGACCAATGATCGCTTATACTTTTCACCACCCCATTAGAGGAATAGAGCTCCCGGCCATAATCGACATACTCCATGATCTGTCGGAAGAAGTTCAGGCTGCAAAAAGAACAGTCGACAAATAAACGTATGGGCTGGCTGGCTTCCTGTGCCTGTGCATTGAGCTGGATAAAACTGAAAAAAGACAGTGCTGTAAACAGCGGCATCAGCAGAGGAATGACCAAACGGGAACGTAACATACCTTTCTTTTTTATCAAAAGTAAAGGCTGTAAAAAGGCAGTGAACGATAAGTAGAGCAACACCTGATGCTGGCAGAGCAAGAGCTGTAGCCGCCCATTCAGGGGGGGGTATGCTGCGTTCATTTGCGTTAAATCCCCGTTGGCCTACTATTCAGCGAGACCGCTAATTTATTCCGAACTTTGCAGTCAAATGCCCCTTTTGAAGCCTCCAATTTGTCAGAACCTGTATGAAAGAAAAATATAAGAACATACTTTTTCACCTTGCCTTTTGGGTGCTCTACCTTGCGAGTGAGTACCTGGCCAACTACTTCCACTACTCCCCCGAAGACCGGTTCCGCCAACTGATGCACGTACTGGAGGGGTTGCCCACCATCATAGCAGCTGCCTACCTGACAGCCTATTTTCTGGTTCCCCGCTACCTGGAAAGACACCGTACACTACCCTTTTTATTAGGTATCGCCGTCCTGGCACTCCTGGTCTTTGCCGGACAGTGGGGCATGGCCTACTTCAGGAACTACCTAGAGGGGTGGGGCGACTTTTACATCCCGCCTTCAAAAGTGGTCAAAAACACCATTCGTGATTACTCTTTGATCGCCCTCGCAGTTTGCCTGAAAATCATTAACGATTGGAGATTGCGGGGAAAAGTCAATCGGCAGCTGAAACAGGGCAAAGCCGAAGCAGAGCTAAAGCTGCTCAGGGCCCAGCTACACCCGCACTTTCTGTTCAACACCCTCAACAATATCTATGGCCTCAGTTTACAACAACCGGAGAAAGTACCGGAAAGCATCCTCCAATTATCTAGAATATTGGACTACCTGGTTTATTACAGCCAGCAAAGGTGGATACCTCTGGCTAAGGAAGTGGAGCTGTTGCAGTATTATTTAAGCCTTGAAAAACTGCGTTATGGCCAGAAGCTCAACATAAATGCAGCATTGCCTGCAGTACCTGAAGACCTCCTGGCAGCGCCACTTCTCCTTCTTCCTTTTGTCGAAAATGCCTTCAAACACAGTGCCCGCGATAATGATGCTCAATGGTGGATCAAGATGCAAATGCAACTGATAGGAACTAGAATGGCTTTTAATATCGAAAACAGCAAAAAAGAGCGACCGAAACAAAGTCCCAAAGGCACCGGTCTGAGGAATATCAAGGAACGATTGGCGCTGCTTTACCCAGACCGGCATCATTTGACTATCGATGATTCGGAAAGTATCTTTAGCGTACGGCTGGAATTGGAACTGGTGTGAAGACCTAAAGAGCTACCGGTAATTTGTTTCTGCCTTTCAGGTATCCCAGCAAAAAAAATCCTATGTACACCTGTTACATTATTGATGATGAGCCAATTGCCATCGACATCATCCGGCATTACCTGAGCAAACTGGATGAGTTTGTCGTGATTGATTCTTTCGAAGAACCGCTGGAAGCCTTTACTGCGCTGAAGCAGCAACCAGCCGATCTTATTTTTCTGGATATACAGATGCCGGGCCTTTCCGGGCTGGAGCTGCTGAAAGCCCTTTCCAGCAAACCGGCAGCTATACTGACTACAGCCCACAGGGAGTATGCCGTGGATGGCTTCGAGCTGGATGTAGTGGACTACCTGCTCAAGCCCATCGAGTTCCAGCGTTTCCTAAAAGCCATTGACAAGTTTATGGAAAGGCAGTTGGGCAAAACTGCTACACCAGGTACAAGCAAAGACGCTTATCTGCTGGTGCGCGCCGAACGAAAATCCTTACGCATCCGGCTCAGAGATATTCGCTACATTGAAGGGCTCAAAGACTATGTAAAGATTATACTCCCCGATCGGACTATTCTCACAAAAGAGCTGATCGGCACCATGGAAGATCGATTGCCCGAAGATCAATTCTTCCGTTTACACCGCTCTTTTATTGTACCCCGGGACAAGATTGATGCCTTTACTGCTATGGACGTGGAAATCGGCGGTCAGGAGATTCCTATTGGAAGGACGTACAAGGAAGCCTTCAAAAGGTGGATTCAAAACGGGTTAGATGGATTAGAATGATGCGGTAGATCTCGATAAGGAATTCTCCCTTACCTTTGCAGCCTTACAAAACCGGAACTATGGCCCGACTTCAACTCTGGACTTTACTTTCGTTACTCCCTGCACTGGGCATCGCCCAGCAAGCCAACCGACAGCACTACACCGGGCTCAACCTTGGCGTCAGTGTCATTCAGGAAGACCTTCGGGAAGGATATGCCTATCAACCCATCACATTATTGGCAGAAACCTCGCTCTGGCTCATAGGACCGGTATCGGTCTATGCAGAGGGTCAGTTTGTCTATGCTGATACTCCCATAGAACCGGGCGCCGTTTACGAAACCGGCCTGAATATGGGCTTCCGGTATCAGGCGCAGCTTTCGGAGCGGTGGCTTTTTGGGGCGGCGATTGGAGCTGGTCCCCACTACATTACCCTCAATACCGAGAGCCAGGCGCCGGGCTTTATCTTTTCTGATAATTTTGAACTGGGCTTTTCTTATCTCCCCCCTGCCAGAGACTGGGGCATCAATCTGCGCACCCGTTTTCGGCACATCTCCAATGCCGGCTTCAAATACCCAAATCTTGGCCTGGATAACCTGTTTGTCATTCTTGGCATTCGGCAACAGTTTTAATGGTTTCCTATCGAAGGGACCAGAACATAGAAGCTCTTTTGTTGTTATAACAATGTTCTGCTTTTAGAATAAACACTTGCACAACAAAAAAACCCTTCACTGATGAGATTCCTTACCATTATTTGCAGTTTGAGCTTCGTGCTTTTTGGATGTGACATGGGCCGGGAAGCACCAGACACAAAGACAACTAACGCCACGCCTGTCCAAACGGCTGCATTTGTATTTAATGATCAAGACCCGGGTTTGAGCGACTACTGGTATCAGGGCAAAGCTGAAATTAGCCGGTATGATTTGGAGCAAAACCGCTATCAGGATGTACACCCGGGAGAAGCTGTCGCTATTTTTGTAACGGAGGATTTCCTGACCGACAAGCAGGTCAAAAATGACAATTACAACAACCCTAACAGCACGCCGGTACTGAAGACAAACCTGCTGCGCAAATTCCCGACCGGCATTTATGACTACAGCATTATGACCTCCGTTTTCACACCAACGAAGGTAAAAGAGCATCCTCAGACGCTGAAGGTTTCCACCACGGCACAGGATTGGTGCGGGCACGCTTACATGCAGCTCAATTACGAACCTGGGCAGTACCGCATGCAACTGCATTCCTACTTTGAAAACGAAGCGGACCAGGATGAGAAAGTGGGCTACGCTATGCTGGAAGATGAGTTGTTCAACCGCATCCGGATTCATCCGGAAGGATTGCCGACCGGGCAGATTGATGTCATCCCGGCAACAACCGTGATCCGCCTGCGCCATTTACCTTTTAAAGCCTATACCGCCAACGCCACTCACGGCGATTACAGCGGTACCGATTTTGAAGGCAGCAATCTAAAGGTATATACGCTGGAATACCCGCAACTGAAGCGAACGTTGTCCATCGTTTATCAGGCCGAATCTCCCTATATCATCGAGGGCTGGAAAGACATCTACCCTTCTGCATTTGACCGGCAGCCCCGTACTACGCTGGCCCGGCGGACGAATACTATTTTGTCGCCCTACTGGAAGCTCAATGGCCTGGAGGATCTTCCAAAACGACAGCAGCTGGAGATGGAGGTCTTTTCCGGAAAAGCTGTAGACTAATCTCTAAATGCCTGCCGGGCCGCCTGATCGGCGCGGCGCATAGGCTCAATGTTTCGGTATTGCCCCATCAACTGCTTTACAGTTTCCAGCGCAGTACCCTGACTGACTTTATGCCCGGCACTGACGAATACCGGCTTGACATTTTTGCGGGTGCGCAAAGCATGCCCCACTACTTTTTCATCGAGAAGAACAGGCAACGCAGCGCCCTGTTCCGGTGGAAGTTCGCCTTTGTAGGGAAGCAGCGTATCCTTAGCCAGTCCAATTACCGGGTAGCCGGTAGTTACGCCCAGCCAGCAAGCCAGCCCAAACTGCCGGGGATGGTTGGTCCCATGCCCGTCGGTTATGATCACTTTAGGGTAGCGGTTGAATTCCCGGGCGATATCCTCCAGGGCATTGACCAGCAACGGTCCCTCCCGAAAGGCAAAAAAGCCCGGTGCGTAAGGAACCGTCACCTCGTAAGTTTTGATTACCGTACCAACAGGCTCGTTGGGCCAGCGCAAGACATCCACGGCTACTGCACCAATATCCCCTTGATACTGCACGTCTGTTGTAAAAACCCAATCACCGGGATTTAGCGCCAAGTCCTGCCGCGAAGATTGCGGAATGCGCACTTGTTGCGCCAAGTCCAGTTGACGTTCCCTCAGAGCTTGTTTATCCATTTTTCAGGTAGTTGTGAAGGCGTTCCAGTTGAGGGCGGTTGCGGAGCAGAGCGCCCGCAGTAACTTGAGCCGTCTTTGCCTCTTTCAGGTTGGGAAAGCGCAGGGTTTTGTAAGCGGCTGAGTACTTCCACAGTAAATCCAGAAAGTTGAAGTAGAGGTTGTACTTCTCGTAGGAAGGGATCTCTACCAATTCAAACCCCAGCCGTTTCGCGGTCCGCTCGCTGAAAAAGTAGGAGCTTCCTTTGATCAGGGTTTCCTCTGCGACCTCTCCTTTTTCCACCAAGTCTGTCAAATGAAGCAGCCCTTCCAGGTAATAAGTCAGGATACGGCGGCGCAGTTGTGCACCGGCGGGTGTGCCCCGCAGCACAAAAAGGTAGTCGAAAGAAGTACCGTTGTGCAGTCCCCAAACCTTTTCATTGGGCGCATACACCAATAGCATGGGCGACAGATAGCGGTAAAGCCCGATGAGCCTAAAGAAAGGCGTGAAGGCAAATTGTATCGCCGGGACAATGAGCAGTAGCAATGGAATGTAAAAGAGCCAGTGCTCTGTGCCATACATGATGACTTGACCGGTAAGGTAAGCGCCGGCAGCAAAAAGCAGTAACGCCAGAATCCACTGCACGGCCTTGGGCCAGGTGTAAAACGAATTCATATCAGTCCTTGTAAAAGAGCCACTTGCCTAGTTCCTTAAGCGTCACTTTCTTACCGTACATAAGAATACCTACCCGGTAGATCCGCCCGGACAACCAAACAAAGAAGATCGCTGTAGCGGCCAACAGCACGACCGATAGCGCCACTTCCCAGACCGGAGGCGAAAACGCCAGCCGGGCCGGCATCACGATTGGTGAGAACAGCGGGAAAATGGACGACCATACCGCCAAGCTCGAATTGGGGGCCTGTATAGCCACAATCATAATGTAAAATGCCAGGATCACCGGAATGGTAATCGGGATGGTCAGGGATTGCCCTTCGCCCAAATCGTCGCCCATGGCTGAGCCCACGGCAGCGAACATGGAAGAGTACAAAAAGTACCCGCCCAGGAAGAAGAAAATAAACATCGGCAGGATGAGCCACCAGTTGAGGCTTTTAAACTCCTCAATGGCAAGGGCGACCATAGCTTCCGTATCTTCCGGGTTGAAATTGGCAGCGCCGGGCTGCTGTTGTGCCATCTCCATTTGCGCACTCGAATCAATGCCAAAGAGCAGGCTGCTTACCAATATGATAATCGGGATCAGGATAGCCCATATGGCGACCTGCGTCAGCCCTACCGCGCCAACGCCTACAATTTTGCCCAACATCAACTGAAAGGGACGGACGCTGGAAATCATCACCTCCACGATACGGCTGGTCTTTTCTTCCATCACCGAGCGCATGACCATCATACCATAGATAAAGACCACGATATACATGATGATGCCCATGATGCCTCCAATGCCGGCAGCAATAGCTCCGGTGAGCTTACTCGCATCTGTGCTTTCGTCATCAATGGGCTCCGGCTCCAGCTCGATGCGGGTATCAATCGCTTCCAGTTGCTGAGGGTCGAGCTGAAGGGCTTCAATTTTGTAATCGCGCATCTGTCCCCGCACCCGGTCCCGGATGAGCGCATCAATATCCAGGGAAGGCTGCTTGTCGGCATAGTAGTAAATAGTGTGGCGGGTAGCCATCACATCTTTGACCCTGGGCACGACAAGAATGCCATCGTAGTCGAAGTCGTCAAAATTTTGGCGGAGGGTTTCCAGGTCCGTGTCCACAAATTTGAAGTACAAATTTTCCTCATCTTTGATGGACCGGTCGAAGATATTGCCTTCATCAATGATGGCGATGCGCCGGGAGTCGTCGCTCTCATACTGAAAGATGAGCCCCGCCACTACGAAAAACAAGCCAAAGGCCAGCGGGGTCAGCAAGGTAGCCAGGATGAAGGAGCGGCGGGTCACCCGTGTGAGGTATTCCCGCTTTATGATGAGCCAAAGCTTATCCATGATCGTTGTTTAGGGTTAATTAGTTGACCTGACGAATGAAAATTTCGTTCAGTGTAGGCAGGATTTCCTGAAAGCGTTTCACAAAAACACCCCGGTCGAGCATCGCACGGAGGAGGGTATTGGACTCAGCCGTTTCTGCCACTTGTACAGTGAGCCGCCCGGGCTGTTGATCAATAACTTTAGCCCGCTCCAGCAGACCCTCCGGCAGCTCGCCCTCGTACTCCAGTTCAAACAGGTTTTGCTTGAAGCGGTCTTTAACGGCGCTGACTTTGCCCTCCAGCACATTCTCGCCTTTGTTGATCAGTACGATGTGCTCGCAAATTTCCTCGACCTGCTCCATGCGGTGGGTGGAGAATATGATGCTCATGCCCTTCCCGCGCAGGCTGTGGATTTCGTCCTTGATCAAATTGGTATTGACGGGGTCCAGCCCGGAAAAGGGCTCATCCAGGATCAGCAGCTTAGGCTCGTGGACGACGGTCGCAATAAACTGAATCTTCTGCTGCATGCCTTTGGACAGCTCTTCCACCTTTTTGTCCCACCAGTCCTCAATGCCAAATTTTTCCATCCAGGCGCTGATCTTGGTTTTGGCATCTTTAGCGGATAAGCCTTTGAGGCGGGCCAGGTAGGTCAGGTGCTCTCCCACCTTCATTTTGCGGTAAAGCCCCCGCTCCTCGGGCATATAGCCAATTTCTTCGGGGTGGCGGCTGTTGAGCTTTTCTCCATCCAGGTACACCACGCCCTCATCGGCCCGGGTTATGGTGGTGATGATGCGGATAAGGGAAGTCTTCCCCGCCCCATTCGGCCCCAGGAGCCCAAAAATACTCCCGGCAGGCACCTCGAAACTCACGTCCTTGACAGCGACGTGCTTTTCGTAAGCCTTCACAATATTCTGAATATCAAGTATAGGTCTGCTCACGGTTCAATAGGTTGTGGCAGGGAAGATAAGCCCATTTCTGCGGGGGACGCAAGAAATTCGGTTAGGGATTGGGATTTTTGGATGAATGGGATAAGATAAATACTATGGTATACTTGTTAGACGCAGTCTTTTTAGCCCCGTAGCACTTGCGGAATTTTAATTAACACTGGTGAAAACTATAAATAAAGCAGGTTGCGAAGCAAAATGCTAACTATTCACTATTTTAGAGCCAATATGGATCGTCTCATGCATAGTATTCCCGATTTATTAGTACTTTAAACGGAAGTCGATTGAATCATTCATAAGTTATGACTCTTTGCTTGCTATACAATAAGGAGAAGTTTACATTTTCTGGCTTATGCCTGATGCTTCTTCTATTAGCAAGTTGCATAAAAGATCAAGGCATTGACGATGCTGAAGGTGAAGCGCTTCCTGATACAACATGGCTGAGCTCCAATTATTCTTTAAGTCTGGAAGGGGCTTTATCAACCTACAGCGATGAAGATATAGGATATGACTTTTGTACCGATGTCAGCACAAGGAGTATTTCAACTTACAAGCTTTACGGTGACTCCACAGTAGTTTACGAGGTGCTATTAAGCCCGCTTAATATCGTTAACCAACCGAAAGTGCTCAGCTATGCGTTCTACGTGTACTGGAATCGATTTGAAGAGACAGACCTTTCGCTTTACAATGCTGTCACTGATATCATTCAAGGCAACTCCTCGCGGAAATATCATTTGCAATTTTCGATAAGGGATGAGGATGTAAGTTACTCCAATAGCTTTTTCTATACAGAGCGTACTACAAACACTGATGCCGATTCTGATTCGGAATCAATCCTTCGCATCCCTGAGAACATTGATTGCAGGGTTTACGGAGAAAAGGTTTGCGAATTAAATTTTCAGTACTCCGGATTCGTTTATTCCAATGGCAAAGCAGATTCCTTATTTGTGGATTATTTCGATTTGCAACTCTTTTTGCCTTTGTCGTTGTGAGCTGGGTGCCTCCCGTGCTAAGTGCCAGGCATCATCGAAGCTTTTATTTTTTTTCAAAACCCTACATCCGCCGCACCTTTCCCTGCTGCTGCGCTTCGTTGGCTGGCTTCTCCGTCTTCAGATCCAGGATATTGCCCATGTGGTAGCAGGTGCGGCAGCGGGCCTCATAGGTGTCCTTTTCGCCCAGCACGACGGTGTGGTCATCTGCCGAAAGGCGGTAAGAATGGGTGGCCAGGTTCCCGCAGTGCTGACAAATGGCGTGCACTTTGGTGATGTACTCCGCCACGGCCAGCAGATTGGGCATGGGGCCGAAGGGCTTGCCCCGGAAGTCCATATCCAACCCCGCCACAATGACCCGCAGCCCGCGCAAGGCCAGCATCTGACAGACCTCCGGCAGGTCTTCATCAAAGAACTGCGCCTCGTCTACCCCGATGACATTGACGCCCTCGGTCAGCTCCAGCAGGCGGCGGGAGTGCTCGATGGGCGTGGAGAGGATGTAGTTGGCATCGTGGGACACCACTTTGGCCTCATCGTAGCGCGTATCTACCTTGGGCTTGAAGATTTCCACCCGCTGATTGGCAATTTTGGCGCGCTTCAGGCGGCGGATCAACTCCTCGGTCTTACCGGAAAACATGGACCCGCAGATGATTTCTATCCATCCGCTGCGCTGTCCCTTAAAATGCGGTTCTAAAAACATAGGCTCAGGGTTGAACGCCTAAAGTTACGGCACCGGGAAGGGATTAAAAAATAATCCGGAGCATGGGCCTGATTTTTCTGCCCCATCTTATGGAAAAGTGCGCTGCTGCAAAGGTGTGAACTTGACTGGCTCTGCTAATGTTACTAACTTTGATCTTCCGGTGGAATAGCCGGTGTGTCTAAATGATAAATATTGGTCCGCCATGATAAAAGTTGCAGAAAGCGCAAAAAGCCAGATTGCAGAGATTCGTAAAGCCAAGAATTACGGAGCCGATTACTTTGTCCGGGTATGGGTCACGAGCGGGGGCTGTTCCGGGCTGACCTATCAACTGGAGTTTTCCAATGAGGCTAAAGCCGATGATCAGGTCTTTGAAGACAACGGCGAGAAAGTCGTCACCGACCTGCGCAGCTTCATTTACCTTTGTAACACCACGCTGGAGTTTTCCGGCGGGCTCAATGGGGAGGGCTTTGTATTCAACAACCCGAATGCCTCCCGCACCTGCGCCTGCGGAGAAAGCTTTGCTGTATAGCATCCCCATACTCATCAGAAACTTCAACAACAAAAAGTCGTTGAAGTTTCACTGTTCAGGAGATGTCTGAATGCCTTTTTCAACCAATCTTTTTTCCATGCAATCTGACCACCCTCCCTCTTGTTGCTCCATGCATTGGTTTAACCTACTGCTCAGGTCTCTGATTACAAAAGCCTGACCGCCTATGCTACGCATCGGATATGACGCAAGGCAGTTGTACAATAATTTTACCGGGCCCGGCAACTACAGCCGTACGCTCCTCTCCAATCTCGCGGAGTACTATCCGGACAATGCCTATTTCCTGTATACGCCGCGCCTGACCCGGAACGAAGAGACCCAGTTCTTCCTCAACAGCGCCTTGTACAATACCCACATGCCCCGCCGAAAAGGCTTCCCGCTGCTATGGCAAAATTTTGGCATCAAACGTGACCTGAACCGGCAACGCATACAGCTCTTTCACGGTCTTAATCAATCTCTGCCCTTTGGCTTATCCAAAACGGGAATTAAAAGTGTGGTCACGGTGCATGACCTGATTTTCAAACGATTCCCTAAGCAGTTTTCTTTCTCCCGGCGGCTGGCGCTTGACTTCAGACTTAAGTACGCTTGCCGGGAGGCAGACCACATCGTAGCCATTAGCGAAAATACCCGGCAGGACCTGCTGCACTTTTATGAGGTGCCACCGGAGAAGGTATCGGTTATTTACCAGTCCTGCCACGAGCGCTACATGCAGGAACGGTCAAACAAAACCCTGGAAGCCGTAAGGCAGCGATACCAGTTACCTAAAGAATATATTTTATCGGTGGGTGCCATCATACCCCGAAAGAACCTGTCCGGGGTAGTAAAAGCCTTATCCATCCTCCCCAAATCTGAGCAACTGCCCTTGGTGGTTGTGGGCAGAGGACACAAGCATAAGCAGCAAATTTTACGATTGGCGAGACAGCTTCAGCTCAGCGACCGCATCCATTTTGTGGACGTCCGCTTTAATGATCTCCCGGCTATCTATCAGAATGCCTCCCTGTTTGTTTACCCATCGCTCTATGAAGGGTTTGGTATACCCATTTTGGAAGCGCTGTTCAGCAAAGTACCAGTTTTGACCTCCAGTACCTCCTCTCTGCCCGAAGCGGGCGGCCCCGGTGCGCACCTTGTCGACCCCACACAGCCAGAAGCCATTGCCGAAGGGATACGGAAAACGCTGACCGATGCCGAGTACCAGGCCCGGCTCATTCATGACGGCTTCGAACATGCCCAGCAATTCCTGGGCGAGCCCCTTTCCGAAAAAATGATCGACCTTTACGAAGAGCTGATCGGAGAAGAATACCTGACGCCGGAACAAATTACCTAACCCCCTCCCTTCATCCAGACATCGCGTTGCGGGAACGGAATGGTGACGCCATTTTCCCGGAAAGCCTGGTCAATCTTGAACCGCATATCACTCTTGACATCCTCAATTCGGATGAACTCGTGTGACCAGAAGTGGAGCTCAAAGTCAAGAGAAGAGTCTCCAAAATCCACAAAACGCACAAAAGGTGCCGGATGGCGAATGACTTCCGCATTGCTCCGCGCGATATCCAGCAGCAACTGCTTAACCAGCTCCGTGTCTGACCCGTAGGCCACACCCACCTTGATGTAAAAGCGGGCCTTGTTGTCATTGTGGCTCCAGTTGACAAAATGCTGAACGATCAGGCGGGAGTTAGGGACAATCACAACGATATTATCGCGGGTCTCCACCAGCGAAGTCCGCACGCCAATCCGTTTTACCGTACCAATAAGGCCGTCTACTTCCACCACATCACCGACCTCTGCCCGGCGCTCGAACAACAGGATCACACCAGAGAACAAATCCTTGAACGTTTCCTGAAGGCCAAGCCCAACGCCCACCAGTAGCGCCGCTGCCCCACCCCAAATCAGGGTAAGCGTAAAGCCAAGGGCCTCCAGCGCCATCAGCCCGGCAATGATATAAACGAAGTATTGCAATAGCTGATTGAAGGCATACTGCGAGCCCACATTAATCTGCTTGCTCCGGTAGTACTGACTGAGGATAAGCTGAATGATCATCCAACTGAACAACCGGGCCAGCACAATAATGAAAGCCGCATTCAGCAGGTTGGAGACCGAGAAACTCCGCGTCTGCCCGTCCTCGGCACCAGCAGGCTTATAGGTGTAAAACACCCAGTCTATTTCAAAAGCCTGTACAATAAAGAGCAGCGCCAGGATGTATACGGCATATTGTACCGTACGATTCGTCTTGTTTTTGGAATCCGTTTGATAGCGGTCCAACTCCACAGGGTCTTCCCTCCGGTTGCGATAATAATTGGTAACAAGCAGGCGCGAAATGACGAAGTCCAGCAGGCGGGCAAACTGCCAGATCAGCATGGCCTGAACGAAAGTGGAGATGAACAGGTTGGGTGCATTCTCATTGGTAGTCTCCACCAGCTGCCGGTCAAGTTGCAGTACCGCAATTAACGCGACGGCTGCCATCAGGACCAGTAAGGTGCCTAAAATCCGGCGGGCTTTACGGCGCTCCTCCTGTGGCAGTTCAAGGTGGGCTGCAATTTTAGGAAAAAGCCGACGGGCGACCAGCCAGTACAGAAAAACAAGCATAACCAGAATACTCGTGCCCAGCACCAACTGCCCCAGGCGCAGTGCCCATCCGTTGTACTCCAGTATTATTTGATCAAATATCTCCTGCATAGCCCTGATCTTGACGGAAAGTTAAGCAGACCGTTGTTGAAAACGGAATGGATGACTAAATATTTGCGCATTCTTTACTGCCAATAGCGGTCAACTTTACTCTATCAGAATTTGTATCTTTAGGCGCAACCAAATCGTCATTACATGCTGAAACCACTGGCTCAGGTCATCTCCGTACTTTTTCACCCCCTATTGATTGTGACCTACATGCTGGTTCTCCTTTTGCTGATTAATCCCTACCTCTTTGGGGTATACAGCATTGGCGACAAATTCAGCAAGCTGCTCATTCTGCAGGTGTTCCTGTCTACCTTTTTCATTCCCGGGTTTGCTGTAGCCATGCTGCGCTTTACCGGGCTGGTGAGTTCCCTGGAGATGAAGACGAAGCAGGAGCGCATCGGCCCCTACGTCATCACGGGCATGTTTTACATTTGGATGTTCCGCAACTTCCTGGGCAATGCACAGGTGCCTAATGCTTTTTCCGCTTTTCTGCTGGGGGCAGCGATTGGCCTGTTTATTGCTTTTTTCATCAATATCTTTTCCAAAATCAGTGCGCACGCTGTGGGCATGGGCGGCCTGTTGGGCATGGTGGTGATTACGCTGCTGCTCTTTAGCCACGACACCTTCCTCATCAATCTTGGCGCAATCGGCGTCTATGAAGTCAGCATGTACTGGGTGCTGATGCTTACAGTGCTCCTGGCCGGGCTCGTTGGCACCTGCCGCCTCATTCTGCAGGCCCATGAACCAACGGACCTCTACGGTGGTTACCTCGTCGGATTCGTATCGCAATTTATCGCGCTGCGCTTTATGTTTTAGGACTCAAAACCAACCCTTTATGAAAGATCGCATCCTCATTGTTGGCGCCGGGCTCGTGGGCTCGCTTTGGGCCGTACTGCTTGCCAAACGCGGATACCAGGTAGATGTATTTGAACTCCGCGATGACCCCCGGAAGGCTGGCTTCAAAGGTGGGCGGTCCATCAACCTGGCTATGAGCGACAGGGGGTGGAAAGCTATGGAACGGGCCGGCATTAAAGATGCGATCCGGCAACAGGCCATCCCGATGCGGGGCAGAAAGATGCATGATACCGCCGGGCAGCTTACCTTTCAGCCCTATGGCGAACAAGACCAGGCTATTTATTCCGTCTCCCGGGGCGGGCTCAATATTGAGCTGATCGATATCGCCGATCAGTACGACAACCTGAAATTTCACTTTGGATATAAGTGCCTTGGCGTAGTGGCTGAGGAAGCCAAAGCGCACTTTGAGCACCGGGATACCGGCGAGCACCTGACGGTAAATGCGGACCGGATATTCGGCACTGACGGTGCATTCTCAGCAGTGCGGCGAAGCCTTATGAAAGCCCTCCCCCGTTTCAATTACAGTCAGTCCTTCCTGGACTATGGCTATAAGGAACTGCACATACCTCCTACAACGGATGGCAGGCACGCACTTGACCCCAATGCACTCCATATTTGGCCCCGTGGCCAGTTCATGATGATCGCTTTGCCTAATGTTGATGGCAGCTTCACCGGCACGCTGTTCCTGGCCTATGAGGGGCAAACCCCGGCTTTCGATCAGTTGAATACGGATGAGGAGATCATGGCCTTCTTCCAAACTTACTTTGCAGATGCCATCCCGCTTATCCCCAACCTGCTGGAAGAATTTCGCGAGAATCCAACGGCTTCCCTGGTCACCATTCGCTGCAGCCCCTGGCGCTACGAGGATAAAGTCCTGATCATGGGCGATGCTTCCCACGCTATCGTTCCTTTCTACGGCCAGGGCATGAATTCTGGTTTTGAAGACTGTACCTTACTCGATGAGCTCATTGACGCTCACGATGGCAACTGGACGGAGATCATCGAAGCCTTCAATCATTCGCGTATCAAAGATGCCAACGCTATTGCCGACCTTGCCCTGCGCAATTTTATAGAAATGCGGGATAAAGTGGCAGACCCCAAATTCCTGTTGCGTAAGGAAATCGCTGCTCATTTTAACAAGATTTACCCGGAGTTCCTGCCGCTTTACTCACAGGTGACCTTTAGCCATATCCCCTATAGCGAAGCACTGGAGGAAGGGCATGCGCAGGACGCCCTTTTTGAGGAAATACTGGTGCTGGATGGCATTGAGCAAAACTGGAAAGACAATCCCGAAGTTGACCGCATTTTCAGAAAATGGATGCAGGGACGCCCGGTGCTGGCAACTAGCTAACACAGCAACAGCCCTCAGCGCACCGGAGCACTGAGGGCTGTTATCATTGTTACATAACTTTGCTTATTGCTCCGCTTCCGGAGCTTTTCCCTCCATCCAGCCTTTCGTGAGGGCAACTTCCTGTAGCTGCTCCACGATGGTGCCCAGCTCTTCCGGGTAACCATAGTAGAGTTTGATTTTCTTCTGTTTGCCCTCATGCTCAAAGGTGAGGTATGTGGTCGGCAAATCCGTCACGTTATCGGTATACTCCCGCTCGTACTGA
This sequence comes from Phaeodactylibacter sp., assembly GCF_022763345.1. Taxonomy (GTDB): domain Bacteria; phylum Bacteroidota; class Bacteroidia; order Chitinophagales; family Saprospiraceae; genus Phaeodactylibacter. The sequence continues at coordinate 89,719 of NZ_JALEGS010000049.1, read as the reverse complement.
TACAGATCGGCCTCAATCAGGCGGGAAAAAACCATGTTGGTGGTATCTGCCGAATAAGTCCGGTGGTGCTCCCCTTCCGGCTCTACGAAGCGGCGCCCATTGAAAGTAGCCGAACCATCGCCTTTAAGCGAGAAAACATAGGTAGGGCACTGGCCAAAGCAGCCTGTTTTCGCAATTTCGATAGAGGTGGTGGGCTCGTACTCATATTTACCGCTGCCGCACTTCTGTGCCGTAAACAACAGAAAGGCACTTGCCAGCATTAAAGTTAGTCGGATTGGACTTTTCATAGATTTCATTTTTGCCGCAAGATATTAATTCCTTGCCTTATCCACTACCTTGAAAAGGGTTCCGCTCTCTACCTGCGTATTGAGCTCCATCCCATTCAAGATAGCAAACTCTTCCAGACGATCATTCGGGATCCCGTTGCTGGTCAGCAGGCTACGCAGGTTGGTGGTGCGCGGCGCTTTTACAATTTTGATGCGTTCTGGCTGTACATTGATCTTGGAGGCATCCGTCAAGCGGTCGAAGCCATTCATCGTGCGCAGGAAACTGCTTTCGTAGTTGCCATACTGCTGCTGATACGCCATGCCCAGTAGCTGGTATACCCGCCCTTCGTACTCCATAAAGTAAAGCAGAATATTGATGACCTGCTGATTCTGCTCATCCACCTGACGCCCCTGTACCACACGTGCATTCAGGCCATTGACCTGCCGGTTATTCCGGCTCGTCACCTCAAACTGATGGGTTTCCATGTAGGCCTGTTCTGCCTGAGTCAGGTTATTCTTAGGAGACAGTGAAAGGACCATCAGAGCATTACCATCTTCAGGCGCCATTTGTACCTGACTGGGCGTATTGACCGTCCGCCAGCCATTGGGGATTGGATACTGGAACTTGAGGTCAGGGTGATAAAAGGTATTGCGTTCCACATAGCCCTGCCGGGGGTCTTCGCCGTAAAGCAATCCATCAATCATATTCAGGTAAGAATCGCGGCCTACCTTTAAATTCCGGCCATTGGAGCGCTGCTGCCACTTTTGAGCCAGTGCTTTGGTATTTTCGTACCGGTTAGCCGGATCAGGGTGCGTAGACATGAACGTTGGCAGCCGCCCTCCGCTCTGATCGGTCAGGCGCTTCAGCGTTTGGAAAAAGTCGGCCATTTCTCTGGCATCATAACCAATTTTAGTGGAGTATTCCACCCCCAGCCGGTCGGACTCGGTCTCCGCATCCCGGCCATATTTCAGAAACAGCAGCCCCAAACCCTGGCTCGCCACATCTGCAAACTCCGCAAACTTAGGAGAGACGATGATGCCGGCAATCAGCCCTACCTGCCCAAGCATCTGACGGCTGTACTGCCGGGCCGAATGCCGGGCGGTCACGTGGCCGATTTCGTGCCCAAGCACCCCTGCAAACTCAGCCTCGTTGTTGAAGTGAGCCATAATCCCCCGGGTGAAGTAGACGAACCCTCCGGGTACCGCAAAGGCGTTTACCACGGGCGAGTCCAGCACCTTGAACTCATAGGGCAGGTCCGGCCGGTGAGAAATCCGGGCCATTAACCGGCCCTGAGTCGTAATAAACTGTTGGATTTTATCATCTTCGTACAATCCATAGGAGGCAACGACCTGAGGGTCGTAACTAATACCCATTTGCACCTCCTGCTCTTTGCTGAGCAACATGAATTCCTTTTTGCCCGTCACCGGGTTGGTGGCGCACGAAGCCAGAAAACCGGCACACAACAAAAGGAAGGAAAACTTCATAAGAATGGGGTGTAGAGTTATCATAGTTCTTCAGCTTTGTCTTGTTTCGTTTGGTTGACATAAGCTAAAATAATAAAAGCTCACTACAAATGACACAAACCATTTGGATATATGTATCACTGGTGGCCCTGGGGGGTGCCCTGTTGCTGTATGGCCTGCTCAAAATGATAGGGGGCTACAAAAAACGCAAGCTTCAGCGATTAGAGGAAATAGAAACCTTAAATCCGGTCAAAACCGTTTCCCCTCCCGGAGATTCACCGGAAGCTTCCCTGGAACGGGCCGCCGACAACATCTCCGGGCGGTTCAGCATCATCAGAAAAGGAACAATCACCTTCTCTATCCTCATCATCATCCTGATAGGGGTGCTGCCCTTCTCCACTAAGCTCCCCATTACTTCTATCTCTCTGCTGATTTCGGCCTTTGGTATCGTTTTGGGTATTGCGGCCAGACCAGTCATTGAGAACTTCATTTCCGGCATCCTTCTTAGCTTCTCCTCCGCCATCCGGTTGGGCGATACGGTGGTTATAGATGGATACTACGGTACGGTTGAGGATATCTCCATGCTGCACACGACCGTCAAAACCTGGGACTGGAAACGGTACATCGTTGCGAATTCAGATATGCTAAAGCGGGAGGTTATCAATTTTTCTGTCCATGACACCTACATCTGGGCGCATGTGGAGTTTTTTATTTCTCCGGAAGCCGACCTCTCCAGCGTCCGCTATACGGCTATGCGCATCGCTGAGCAGTACAACGCCAGCCAGGTCAAGGAGAAACCCCGGTTTTGGGTAATGGAAATGGGCGAGAAAGCCATTAAATGCTGGATCGCTGCCTGGGCAACGTCTCCGGCCAATGCCTGGTCCGTGCAGCACAACATCCGCACAGACCTCATGGTAGCGCTGCAGGAGATGGGCATTGCCACCCACCTCCATCAGCACCAATTACAGTCGGATTACCCCTTTGACACCAAAGGGTAGTAAATACGAGTCAGCCATTTTGAAGTATCCGGCTCTGATGCCGGGTCCGTGACGTATTCTTCGATAGCAGGCACTCCGGCCTCAAGGCCATGCTGCTTGCAGTAGCCTTCTATAGCCATGTGGGCTGCTCCCAGTCCTTCATACCCACCATAATATTCAATGAGAAGGGCCTCGTTTTCGGCAATCCCAATGGTTTGAAAACCTTCCAGCTGATGGGCTTCTGCCAGCGGAATAGCCTGAGCGCAATCGGTGGTGCCGGTGGCTTCGTCCCAGGTATAATACAGCCCGCATGGCATACCCACCATCTTCAGCCCTGCCTGTTCTACAGCCTGATAGACTTTCGGGGTATTGGCACCAAAAACGGCGGTCATTTCCGACATATCCACCGTTTGCCGTAAGGCCACAAAATGGCGCAACGGCAACTCAACGGCTTGCACCCTAAACTGAGGCGTAGCAGCAGCCTTCGCCTCCACCTGCTCCTTTAGCAATTCCAACCCTCTGTCATAGTCTTTCTCAATTGCACCTTCAAAGTCCTGAAACAGCAGCATCGCATTGAAAGGGTAAGGGAACTCTGTATGAAACGCCCAGGTGGTTTCCGTACCACCATCTACCGGCTTGAACGTCCAGGCTGCATCTGCCCCGCCCTGCCCTTTGAAATCTACGTGCGTCGTCAGCTTTTCCGGTGCAGAAGAAGAGGTAATTTCCATACGGCCCTCACCAGAAACTTCTCCTTTCCAGGAATAAAATGCGCCTGCGCCTACTGAAGGGTTGCCCATTGTGACTTTCATGGCTGGGTCCATTTCCTTCCAGGGTGACCAGGATTCCCAGGTTTTCAGATCGTTTACGGCATTGAAGACCATTTCCTGCGGGGCTTCAATAACTGTGGAACGACTGAGCGCTACTTCCCGGGGCGCGATAAGCCCTCCAATAGCGATCAGGCCGATAAGCCCGGCCAAAATGAATAAACCAATCTTGAGAATTTGCATAATATGTAATAGGTTTTAGTGACGGGTGAACTAAATAGATTGTCAATCTAATGTAAAAATAAACAATTGTTTTAATTAATTGAAATGCAAAACAAATATTTATTTTTATAATTCAGGGCTAACTGCCTTTCTCTGCTGCAACAAGTGAGGATTTTATCCAAAAAGGAAAAAGAGTATAGCCCGGGGTGACCAACCTTTCCCCACAATTTGCGTACTTTGGAAGCAAACCTGGAATCGCCTCAATCTAAACCTCATGCATCGCCTAAGCGTACTCATCTTGTCGGTCCTGTTCGGTTCCCTGCTTCGGGCGCAGAGTGATGTGCAAATTAAGGTGTACGATTTTGAGGATGGGCTGAGCCACCGCATCGTCTCCAAAATATTACAAGACAGCGCCGGCTTTATCTGGATGGCTACCATCAACGGGCTGAACCGGTTTGACGGGTATGAATTCGTCACCTACACACCACAGGACCCCTCCACTTACCTGCCGCATGAATCCTTTTCCGATATGGTTATCGATGCTGAGCAACGGTTGTGGCTGGGCAGCCCCAACTACATCACCCGCTTTGACCCGGGCAATAACCAATTCGAAGACTACAAAATCAAAGAGGGCGATGTTCGCATAAGGGAAGCCGTAGTGCCCCATGACCTGACCCTTGGCCTCGGCGGGCAAATCTGGTCGGCGGCTTACCATGAAGAGACCGCGACCACCCAGCTCATGCTCATGCAACCGGATGGCCGATATCAGGAGTTGATGCGGCTTGCCGGCAGGCACATCGGGCGCCCTATGGCTCAGGTACAGCAAAAGTTATTTCTTGGGGCCGTCGGGAATGAACTATGGGAACTCAGTGCCAAAGGGCGAGTACTGCAGCGGCATATTGTGCCAGTATCGGAAAGCAACCGAATCGTGCAAATCGCTGGCACAGCCACCCAAATCTATATCCTGTGTGCCGATGGCCAGCTTTTCACCTTTGACCCGGCTCAGGAAATCTTCAGCGAGCATCCTGCCAGTATTCAGGGCGCTGTTGCTTCCGCACTCTTGGTGGAGCAGGATGGCAGCCTTTGGATGGGCGGCCGGGGCATGTTGCTGTATTACAACGCCCAATTGGGTAGTGTCGAAAACTTTGCCCCCCGGATCCGGTCCATCACCAAGAATACCGCTACCTACCGGCAGGTTTTCCGCGATCAGTCGGGTGTGGTTTGGGTAGCTTCGGATTTTGGCGCTATACGCCTGGTGCAGTCTGAGCAACTCTTCGCCCACTACCTGGAAGGCGGCAGTGAGTATTGCAGCAACATCTACTGCAGCACACGCGGCATTACCGAAGATGACGAAGGGAATGTTTACTTTTCCTACTACAGCTCCATCCATGTACTCGACCCGGAAACCGATGGGCTCCGCCCGCTTTTCCCCTTCAATGATTATTTCAATTATCCCTTTGGCCTGACCTACTTTGATGGGGCGCTTTATACCGGAAATGGCAAGCGGATAGACCTGGAAACACTTCAGGTGCGTGATATTCTCAAAAAACCGGACAAAGACCTTGGCCATGTAATTGTGGGCCCCGACAGCACCCTTTGGATGGGCTATCTGCAGTGGCTTTATCAGTATGAGCCGGCCACAGACCGCCTTATTCCTTTTGAAGATGAGGCGGGGCCATGGGATAGTTTGGACGGCAACATCAGCTATCTCCACTTCAATGCAGCTGGCGACCGCCTCTGGGTGGGCACGCTGGACAATGGGCTGCATGAAATCGTGCCAGGACAAGGCCGGGTGGCACACTATCATACTGGAAAAGACAGCCCATTGCCCTTCCGGAGCAATCAGGTGAATGCCATCTACGAAGATAAAACGGGTAAGCTATGGGTCGGGTCGGGTGAAGGGCTCCACTGCATCCTTCCCAGTCAAGACAGCCTGAGGGTTTACACTACAGCTGATGGGCTCTCGAATGACTTCATCAATGGTATTTTGCCGGAAGGCGACTCCTGTCTTTGGGTAAGTACAGACAACGGGCTAAGCCGGCTAATCGTGCCCGATGGCGCCTGCACCAACTACTATGTGGAAGACGGGCTGACGGCGAATGAGTTCAACCGGATTTCCTTCTACCGTTCCCGTGCCGGACGGCTTTATTTTGGCGGATTGAATGGCATCAATGCCTTCTTCCCCGGCCCGCAGTTTCAGGAACAACAGCTCGAAGAACAAGAAGCACATTTGCTACTGACCCACTTTAGCAAATACGATGTCGCAGAGGACACCCTCATTCAGCGCAATTACGGATTAGATCCCGGTGAGCGGGTAGACCTCTCTCCCTGGGACCGCATTTTCTCTTTTGGGTTTGCATTGGCTGACTACCGGCAGCCTCTTGAAAACACCTATAGCTATAAACTGGAGGGGTACGAAGAGGAATGGAGCCCATCTGCCACCACCACATTGGTGCGCTACAATAACATTCCTGCCGGCAGCTACATCTTCCGGGTCCGGGCAAAAGCCGGTGCAAACAGCCCCAACTGGAATCAGCGGGAACTCGCTATACCTGTGGTCATCCACGAAGCCTTTTACAATACCTGGTGGTTTTGGGTGCTGTGTACCCTCTTGCTGAGCAGTGCCGTTTTTGGCGTCATGCGCTGGCGGATCATCCTCGCCCGGCGCCGGGAGCAGGAACTGGAAGCACTGGTGCAGGAACGCACCAAAGAGCTGGAAAAGGAAAAGCAAAAGTCCGAAGAACTCCTGCTCAACATTCTGCCCGAAGAAACTGCCCGGGAGCTCAAAGAATATGGTTTTGCCAAAGCCAAACGGCATGAATTGGTTACGGTCATGTTCTCTGATTTTAAAGGCTTCAGCCATATCTCAGAGGGCATGGAACCGGAGGACCTGGTGGCCGAAATTGACCACTGCTTCCGCGCCTTTGATGAAATCATGGAAAAATACGGCCTGGAGAAGATCAAAACCGTAGGCGATGCCTACCTCGCCGTAGGTGGTATGCGGGATACGGATGAAGATGAAGCCGTGCGCGTCACCCTTGCCGCCATGGAGATTCAGGAGTTCATGGCGGGCCTGAAAATACAGCGGGAAGCCGAGGGGCGCACTTGCTTTGAAGCTCGTATCGGCATACATACCGGACCGGTGGTTGCAGGCATTGTGGGCATCAAAAAATTTGCCTACGATATCTGGGGGGACACCGTCAACCTGGCTTCCCGGATGGAAACCAGCGGAGAAGCTGGCAAAGTCAATGTTTCCGAGGCTACCCATGCCTTCATTCAGGACTTCTTCAGCTTTTCGCAAAACGGAAAATACACCGAAACCAAAGGCCAGGATATTGACATGTACTTCGTAGATGCTTATCTTGGGGATTAATTCTGACCTCCCTTTTCCCTCCTTTTGACGTCCGGGCTACTTTCGGAGTAGCTGTAATCCATTATCTTGTACCCAAGATCCTTAAATCCCATGTTCATGAAATACCAATGGCCACTTGCGCTCTTATGCTTAGCTGTACTCAACCTGACATTCGTTGATTTTTCACCCACCCGAAAAGCGTTTCCGCTCCCCGCGCCTACAAACGGGGAAACCATCGTACACTTTGGTGAGGAGGAGTCGAAAAACGATGCCAAACGCCAATGGCTTGAGCTCCTGCATCAGGCAGCTCCAGGCACGGACTGGAGAGCGATTGAACACCAAACCCGGCTGCGCCGGCACCGCGCCAAGGTCAACCTGGGAATCGGCCTCAGGTCGGGTTGCGAGGGCGGGCTTTTCGCCGGCGGCCTCCTTTCCGGTTCCTGGCGGGAACGGGGCAGCATCAATCAGGCCGGCAGTGTTTTTGATACCGAGTACGACCCGGCTACCGACGAGCTGTGGCTGATCTCCGCAGGTGGCTCTCTTTGGCGGGGGCTGCTCGATGGCAGCCACTGGGAAATCGTGAATCAAGACCTGCGGTTTACGCCCGGAATGCTGGAATTTATTCCCCATCAAAACGGGCGGCGCATGATTGCCTTTACCGGACGGATTCCACACTACTCTGATGATGATGGCTACACCTGGCAACAGGCAGCGGGTATTACCCACGATGACCGCTGGGGAAATATCCACTCCCCGATTCTGGTACAAGACAGCATTTCCAGAGTTTACGTGCTCGCCAAACCGTCTTACTGGGCAGACATCCAATTGTACCGTTCAACCAGTCAGGGAGAAAGCTACTCGCCCGTTAGCACCTTCAACACCAATGACTTCAACCGCTTGCGCCTTTCTGCCCCTCACCACTATCAACGTATGATGCTGGTAGAGAAAGCCGCCAATAACACCGGTAAAATTTACCACGCCAATCCCGACAACGGGCAACTCGACTGGATCAACCCTTCGACCAACCTGGACTTTGGCGGGGCCCGGGCCAACCTGGCCGGTACCGCAATGGCTGATAGCCTGGTGCTCTATGCTTACACCAGCCCGGAGCAGGGAAGCTGGGAAATTTGGCGTTCTGTGGACAAAGGCATTACCTGGTCAAAACGGGGCGACCTGCCCGCACGCCCCTGGGATGTCGGCGTTTTCGTCAGCCCGGACAACCCGGATGTGCTGTACATGGGCGAAGTGGAATGCTTCCGCAGCCTCGACGGAGGGCAATCCTGGGAAAAAATCAATGACTGGTGGGCTTACTACTCCGATATTGCCAACACCCTGCATGCCGATATCATGCATTTTGACGCCTACAAAACAGCTGATGGCCTACCTTTTACCCTCATTAGCAACCACGGCGGCTTGTCGGTATCTTATGATCAACTGGAGACCGTGGACAATATTGGCATGGAGGACCTCAATGTCAGCCAGTACTACAGCGTACGTACCGACCCTACCGACAATCAGTTCGTATATGCCGGTTCGCAGGATCAGGGCTTTCAGCGCTCCCGTCATTTCGATGACCCTGGTATTCAGCGGTTCGATCAGGTTATTTCCGGAGACTACGGGCACATCGTTTTTTCCAATGACGGGCAGTATCTCTGGACGGTTTACCCCGGGGGCTGGGTGTCCTACTATCAAAACCCGCAAAACGGAGGCATTACCGGCGATTATGACCTTGAGTCTGAGGATGAGTCGGTATGGCTACCCCCGCTTATGGCCAGCCCCTTCCCCGGCGATGTAGGCGCGTTTATGGCGGGTGGGAATATGGATGGCGGACCGGGCTCTTACCTCATTCGGCTTGACCCGTCACCGAACGGCATAGCCGCCACGCAGATTGACTTCGACTTTGCCGCCGCCTCCGGCGATGGGGAACTCTCTGCCATGGAAGCCTCACCTCTGGACTACAACCGCTGGTACGCCGCGACGACCAATGGCCGGTTTTTTACCTCGGATGAGGCTGGCTACACCTGGGAACAGACGGTAAATTTCATCCCGGAAGGGCATTACCTCTACGGTCAGACAATCTACGCTTCCACTCAGGATATTGACAAGGTTTACCTGGGCGGGAGTGGTTATTCCAATCCACCGGTCTACGTCAGTACGGATGGAGGACAAAACTTTACCGATATGTCGGAAGGCCTGCCCTCAACGCTGGTCTTTGAAATCACCGGCACGCCAGACGAAGCCTTCCTGTTTGCGGCCACGGAAGCGGGCCCTTACGTTTATATTACCGCTGAAGAGCGCTGGTACTACCTGGGGGGCGACTGCTCGCCCGCGCAGACTTACTGGTCGGTAGAATACCTGCCTGAGATCCACACCGCCCGCTTTGGCACCTATGGCCGGGGCATTTGGGACTTTGAACTCAGCCCGGTTGTGGCCAGCAGCTCCACAGCAGCGCCTATCGCTAGCCTTGCTATTGCCCCCAATCCGGTGAGAGAACAGTTTACTGCCACTTTACCGAAAGGCACCTGGGAGCTACAGCTCTTCAACAGTGCCGGGCAGAGCATGCAAGTGTGGACGGATGTGCAAGGTACTGTGCAATGCCAGGTTTCCGCTCTGCCTAATGGCACCTACTACCTGCTGGGGCGCTCAGCAATCGGGGAAGTCCGCAAACAGCCGGTGGTCCTGCAACGGTAGACCAAGCTAAAATCTTTCCAAAAATAAGCATGCCGTAGTTGCATTCTATATTCAAAACCACTAACTTTGAATCTCAAAGTACTATAAAATGACAACTCATCATCAGGAACACCTGGAAGCGCTGACAGAAATCCGCAGTATTATGGAGCGCTCCTCCCGTTTCATTTCCCTTAGCGGCCTCTCCGGAGTAGCTGCCGGCATCTGGGCGCTGCTCGGTGCAGTTGCCGCCTTTTGGTATCTGGGCGCAACGCCTTTCGAAGGCACCACACCTTTTGCCCACATTGCCGAACACCCCACCGGACTCGACCCTATCAGCTTCTTCTTTCTTGATGCTGCTCTGGTTCTGATTTTGGCGCTGACCACAGGCATTTATTTCACTACCCGGAAGGCACGACGGAAAGGGTTACCCGTTTGGGACCGGCTCACCCGCCGCCTCCTGATTAACCTGTTCATTCCACTGGCAGCCGGGGGTATCTTTTGCCTGGCGCTCATTAAGCATGGAGAAGCCGACCTCATCGCTTCAGCTACCCTGATTTTCTACGGGCTGGCACTCCTCAATGCCAGTAAGTACACCCTCAACGACATCCGCTACCTGGGCCTGATGGAAGTTGGGCTGGGGCTTATCTCCGCCTTTTTTACCGGATACGGTCTTGAGTTTTGGGCCATAGGTTTCGGGCTCCTGCATATCCTTTACGGTACCGCTATGTACTTCAAATACGAGCGGGAGGCATGAAACACATCATCACCAAATTAAATCCTGCTTTTGACCACCGGGTACGGCTGGGCATTATGTCCGTGCTTATGCTGGAGGAATGGGTAGACTTCAGCAGCCTGAAGGAAACCCTGAACCTGACCGACGGCCGCCTGGCTTCCCACATCAAAGCCCTGGAAAAAGAAACTTACCTGGAAGTCCGGAAACGCTTTATTGCACGGAAGCCAAATACCTCCTACCGGGCTACGGATGAGGGGCGAAAGGCTTTTCAGGCCCACCTCGATGCATTGGAGGTATTGCTGCGGGCTGGCAACAGCGGGCCATCAACGTAGTATCCTTATTTTTTTATTTCTAAACTTTGAATTTCAAAGTACTTTATGAAAATCGTTAACCGTATTATTTTAACCCAGGTCTTTGCAGCGATGACCCTGCTCATTGGGCGCTACCTTATTGCTTTCAAGTCGCTCAGCGGCTACGCCACACTGACCAGCTTCCCAGCTTCAGGCAGTCAGGTCTTGCTCTTTTTGGGCTGGAACTTATTCCTGGCTTCCGTCCCTTACGCGCTTTCTCTACTCCTTCCACTGATAAGGCACCGCTTAGCCGGAGTATTGGTCTTAATCGCCTGGCTACTTTTCCTGCCCAACGCCCCTTACTTGATTACAGACTTGATTCATCTCAAACCCAGGCTTCCTGTCCCTTTTTGGGCAGACGGAATGGTGTTCTTCTTTTTTGCCTGGACAGGGCTGCTGCTTGGGTTAGTCTCCCTGCTGCATATTCAGCGCTACCTGGAGCAATGGTACACCACCCGGCAATCGCATTGGTGGATTGGTGGCTTTATGCTGATGAGCAGCTTCGGGCTCTTCCTGGGGCGGGTGGGCCGCTGGAATAGCTGGGAAGCAGTTACCCACCCCTCGGCTCTTTTGCAGTACAGCTTCAGCCTACTTGCAAGCCCTACAACTACGCTGATGGTTTTTATTGGGTTCTTTTCTCTGCTACAGGGATTGGGCTACGCCTTGCTCTATCATCTGACCTCCTTCAACTCTGATTCATCCTTTAAAACATCTTCTTTATGAAATGGAATGCAGCTAACCTTAAGCACCCACTCGCGAAATTGGTATTGTGGATAACCGGTGCTCTTCTTTACGTGCAACTCTTTTATGATGCCTACCTCGGGCTTAATGTGCTGGCCTTTGCGCTCATTGCTATCGGCATTGCGGCGCTGAGCTACCCTGACCTTCGGCACCAAAGTGCATCCCGCTGGCTGGCAGGGGCAATGCTCGGCAGTGCGGTGCTGGTGGCCTGGCGGAATTCGGACCTTTCCATCATGGCCTTCTTCCTCTCTTTTCTGGTTTTCACCGGGCATTTGCACCGGCGACCGCTGCGCTTCCTCTGGTTTGCCGGTATGCTGGGCATCACCAAGCTTTTGGGCAGCCCGATAGCCGCGTTGTATCAACTCATCCGCTCCTGGCAGCCCCTGGCCTGGAAACCGGCATTCCGCTGGGCGCCCTTTGCCGTCCTGCCGTTAGGGCTCGGGCTGGCTTTCGGAACGATTTACTACCACGCCAACCCACAATTCGCAGCGTTTTGGCAACGGTTCTGGCCGGGCAGCTGGCTGCAATTCAACTGGAATGTGGGCCAAATACTCCTGTTTATGATAGGCTGCTTTGTAGTTGGTGGCCTGGTCTGGCCTTCGCTGTGGGGCGATTTCCTCAAAGACTGGGAAGCCCCTTTCCGATCGGTAATGAAGCGCAAACGGGGCACACCAAAGCCGGAAGTGGGCACGCTGGGGCTCAAACGGGAGTACCAAACTGGTGTTTTCAGCCTGGCTGTGCTGAACGGGCTTCTCTTTGTAGCTAATCTGGCGGATTTGCGTTTCGTCTGGATCAGCTACGGGCAGGCCACACCGCAGGAGCTGAGTCAGTACGTCCACGAGGGCACTTATCTGTTGATTTTATCTATCCTCATGGCGATGGGGGTGTTGCTTTGGTTCTTTCGGGGCAATCTCAATTTTTTGCCGGATAATGAAAGACTGCGGTGGCTGGCTCATCTGTGGCTGGCACAAAATGCGATGCTGGTCTTATCGGTAGGGCTACGCAACTGGCAGTATGTGGCCAACTTTGGGCTGGCGTACAAGCGCCTGGGCGTATTTGGCTTCCTCATTGCCACACTGGGTGGGCTGTGGTTGGTTTACCTCAAAACGCGGGAGCAACGCACCATCTCCTTTGTGCTTCAAAAATCCGCACAACTGGCATTGGTGCTCTTGCTACTGTACAGCACTGTCAACTGGGACCGGATGATCACGCGCTACAACATCCGGCAGGCTGCCCCCGGCCAACTGGACACTGATTTCCTGACCCGCGAAGTATCTCCGGTCAACTTGCCTACCCTTTGGGAAGAGCGGCACCGCCTGCAAGTCGCTGCCGGTTGGACAGATGAACAGCTGGAGCGCAAACTAAAATCGGTTAGCAGGCGACTGAGCAGGCAGCACAAGCCTGGCTGGCGCTCCTGGAACTACACCACCTCAAGAGCTTGCCACAGCGATCCGTTTCGGGAGGTCAGGTGAGGCAATCGGAAGGGGCTTCTTCGGCCGGATTTTGCTGGTAAAGGGACCAGATTTCCGCCGGGCTAAGGGCGCGGCTGTACACCCGCAGCTCGTCGAGGACACCTCTGAACCGGCGGGCGCTGCCCTGTTGGACGCAGGGGCTGTTGCCAAAGGAAAGGGGGACTGAGTTGGAAATGTCCACACCGCTGCAGCGGAAAGCTTTCTGAGCCAGTCGGCCGTTGACGTAGGTAAAAGCACGGGTGCCCTCCCGGGTGATGGCGAAGTGCATCCAACGGGTGGTGTCGAGACCGGGGCTGAGGCCTGGATAAAACTTATGCGGGTTCTCGTGCACCAGGGTAGCAATTTCCTGAGCATTGAGGTCGAGCAAGATGTCCAGCATATTGTAATCTTCGCACTCCTCCCGCTTGGACAACAGGCTTTGCTGAAAAACCAGGTACTGTTCAGGCTTAAAATAAAAGCTGACCGTAAAGTCTGAAGTATTGAAATAACGGTTTACCGATCCTTCAAACTCCACAAAGTCGTCCACACCATCGAACAGCAGGCCGCTGCCCTCAATCCCACACCAACAGCTCGTGCTGCCGTACATCTGGCCGTGAGAGCCATTGCCCGAATCATCGCGGGCATCACAATCGTTAAAAGAGTAATAAGCCACAAGGCCCGCTTCGGGAATAGCAGGTGCATAGGGCGGCGCGGAGGCTAAAAGCCCACTCAGGAAGAAGAGTAATGCGCTATGGGTCAGGGTTTTCATAAGGCAAATTTGTTACCCCAAAAGATATGAAAATTTCAATAAAGTATTCATTAGCTCGTCTTTCCTGTGTCAGGTTTCTGCGCTGGCTACTGCCCTAAACCCTGAATTTGCTACCTTTGCAGCATGAAGAAATTATTGATCCTGGACCGCGATGGTACGCTTATCCTGGAGCCGGAAGGCTATCAGATCGACAGTCTGGAAAAACTGGATTTCTATCCCGGTGTTTTTCAGCACCTATCCCGTATTGTGAAAGAACTGGACTTCGAGCTCGTCATGATCACCAATCAGGATGGGCTGGGTACGGAGGTTTTCCCGGAGGAGACTTTCTGGCCGGCGCACCGGAAGATGATGAGCGCTTTTGAGGCCGAGGGGATCTCTTTCATTGATGTGCTGATTGACCGAAGTTTTCCGGAAGACAACGCCCCTACCCGTAAGCCACGTACCGGGCTGATGGCCCCCTATATGAACGGCGATTATGACCTGGCGAATTCTTTTGTCGTCGGCGACCGCCTGACGGATATGGAGTTGGCCAAAAATCTGGGCGCAAAGGGCATCTGGCTCAACAATCAGCCTGACCTCGGGGCCGATGAGGTGGAAGGAGACAACCGGGCCGTACATGAGGCTATTGCCCTCTCCACTACCGACTGGGGTGACATCTACCGCTTCCTGCGCCTGAGCGAACGGACCGCTAAAGTGCAACGGACCACCAAGGAAACCGACATTCTCATACAGCTCGACCTGGACGGCACGGGTAAGAGTGAGATGGATACCGGGCTGGGCTTTTTCGATCATATGCTCGACCAACTGGCCCGCCACGGTGGGCTCGACCTGGCCATCAAAGTCAGTGGCGACCTCGAAGTGGACGAGCACCATACCATAGAGGACACCGCATTGGCACTGGGCGAGGCTTTCGCCAAAGCACTGGGTGACAAACTCGGCCTGGAGCGCTACGGATACGCCCTGCCTATGGACGACTGCCTGGCGCAGGTGGCTATTGACTTCGGAGGCCGCCCATGGATCGTTTGGGAGGCGGAATTCAAGCGGGAGAAAATTGGCGACATGCCTACTGAAATGTTTTTCCACTTCTTCAAGTCCTTTTCCGATGCGGCCAAAGCCAATCTAAACATCAAAGTGGAAGGCACCAATGAGCACCACAAAATTGAAGCAATCTTCAAAGCCTGGGCGCGGGCCATCCGAATGGCGAAACGACGGGATACGGAGCATTTGCAGTTGCCAAGCACGAAAGGCGTATTATAAACCAGCCAAACTATGAAAGTAGCCATCATCGATTATAACGCCGGCAACGTCCGGTCGGTACAGTTTGCCATGCAGCGCCTGGGTATTGAAGCGCACCTTACTGGAGACGCTGCCGAAATACAAGCCGCCGACAAGGTGATCTTCCCCGGCGTAGGCGAAGCGAATACCACGATGGCCTATCTCCGGGAGCGCGGGCTGGACGAGGTCATCCGCAACCTGAAGCAGCCGGTACTGGGTATATGCCTGGGCATGCAGTTGTTGTGCCGGCATTCTGAAGAAAACGATACCGATTGCCTGGGCATTATCCCACAGGAAGTGGTGCGCTTCCGCCCAAAGCAGGGGGAGAAAATCCCCCACATGGGCTGGAACAGCATCCGCAATCTGGGCAACGGCCTGTTTAGCCCCGGGCTGGAAGGCGAGTACGTCTACTTTGTGCACAGCTACTACGTAGAGCGGGGGCCTTACACCACTGCGACTACCGAGCACGTACTGCCCTTCAGCTCCGCATTGCAAAAAGACAACTTCTACGCCACTCAGTTCCACCCGGAAAAATCGGGTAAGGTAGGCGAAGCCATTCTCAAGCACTTTATCCAACTTTAGTATGCACCCCATCCCCGCCATCGACATTATTGAAGGCAAATGCGTGCGCCTGACACAGGGCGACTACGACCGCAAGAAAGTTTATAACGAAGATCCGCTGGAAGTAGCGAAAGCTTACGAAGCACATGGCCTGCAGCGTCTGCACCTGGTCGACCTCGACGGCGCTAAAGCCAAGCAGATCGTCAACTACAAGGTACTGGAAACACTGGCGACGAAGACCCACCTGCATATCGACTTCGGCGGCGGGCTGAAGTCAGATGAAGACCTGAGGGTAGCCTTTGATAGCGGTGCTAAGCAAGTTACCGGTGGTACCATAGCCGTGAAACAGCCGGCGGTATTCGAAGCCTGGCTGCAGCGCTTTGGGGCAGAGCGCATCATACTGGGCTCCGATGTAAAGGACGGGAAAATTGCCGTCAGTGGCTGGCAGGAGCAAAGCGAACAGGAACTATTCCCTTTCCTGGAAAGCTACATCGCGAAAGGCATCAGGTACACCATCTGCACCGATGTCTCCAAGGATGGCTTGCTCGAAGGCACCGCCCTGCCTTTGTACAAGGATATCCGCTCAGAATTCACCGGTTTGCAGCTCATTGCCAGCGGCGGCATCAGCAGCCTGGACGAGCTGGACGAGCTCCGGGACATTGGCTGTTTTGGTGCCATTATTGGCAAAGCCATCTATGAAAATAAGATTTCACTGCAGGAGTTGGAGCAGTGGGTGCTGAAGAGCTGAATTACATCCAAGTTACCTTCTCTTCAATCGCCCCCCGTTTGCCAGGCAGTTCCGGCAGATTGTGATAACCCATGTAGAACAGCCCCAGGCAACGTTCTCCTTCCTTCAGGTTGAGGAATTCGCGATCTTGCTGCAGGGCTTTGGCAGAGCTCCAGTAGCTACCGATGCCATGTGCCGTACAGGTCAGCCACATATTCTGAACTGCGCAGGCTACCGCAGCGATTTCTTCCCACTCCGGCACACTTTCCTCCGGGTCACGTTGCATGCAGATGGCAATCACACAACCGGAGCGCAGTGGCTTTTGCAGGTTCTTTTCGTACTTCCGCTCAGAGAACAACGCTCCCTGCGCTTTCATTTTGTACAATTCAGCCAGCCGCTCACCCAGCCGCGCACGGGAGTCGCCGGTGAATACGCGGAAGCGCCAGGGCTCCGTAAAGCGGTGGGTAGGCGCCCAGTTGGCATTTTCCAGTACCTCCTCAATGATAGCCTTTGGAATAGGCTTATCAATATAGGTTTTAGGAAAAATCGCCCGGCGGCGGCGGATCAGCTCAGTGGTTTGTTCAGGCGTAAAACTCATGTGGTCCTTTTCGTTTTTTGAATAGACACCTAAAGCGGCCCTTTTGTTTCCACTGCCCGGTACTGAAAAAAACGTACTTTTGCCGCTCAACCATAGGACTGTACCGTGAGCAACCCTGTCAGGATTTCTGGTGTTATTATTACGCTAAACGAAGCGAGGCATATCCGCGGTTGCATCGAATCGATGCTGCCGGTGGTGGACGAGGTCGTGGTGGTCGACTCTTTCAGTACGGATGAGACCCCGGCCATTTGCCAGGAACTCGGCGTGCGGTTTTTGCAGCACCCGTTCGAAGGGCATATTGAGCAAAAAAACTACGCCATGCGGCAGGCGAAGTACGACTACGTTCTTTCGCTAGATGCCGATGAGCGGGTTTCAGATGCAATGACTGAGGCTATCCTGAACGTGAAACAGAACTGGGCTACCGATGGCTACGCCTTCAACCGCTTGAACAACTACTGCGGACATTGGCTGCGCTACGCCTGGTACCCTGACCGCAAAACCCGGCTTTGGGACCGGCGGCAGGGGCAGTGGGGCGGCACTAATCCCCACGACAGGGTGGAAGTCAAGGGGAGCGTTGTTACGCTAAAAGGCGACCTCTTGCACTACCCCTACGCTACCGTCGATGAGCATTTTGAACAAAACCGGAAGTTCGCGGTCATTGCGGCTCAATCGAAATTTGCGAAGGGCCGGCGGGTGAACTTTCTGGTTGATGTAGTACTGGGGCCCTGGTTTAAGTTCATCAAGCTCTTTGTGCTCAAGCGTGGCTTTCTGGACGGCTACTATGGCTTCATATTCAGTGCCCTCGCCTCGTACGTCAATTTTATGAAATACCTCAAGCTTTGGGAACTCAACCGACATGAAGAACGCTAACGACCAACTGCACATCACGGTCATTATGGCCACTTACAATATGCCGGACTGGCTGGAGAAAGTCCTCTGCGGGTACGAACAGCAGACGTATACCAACTTTGACGTCATTGTAGCCGATGATGGCTCCGGGCCGGAAACTCAGGCGGTCATAGACCGATGCCAGGAACGGGGCCAACTGCAACTGACCCACCTCTGGCACGAAGACGAAGGCTACCGCCGCCAGACCATTCTCAACAAAGCCATTGTGGCGGCGCAAGGGCCTTACATTCTTTTTACAGATGGGGATTGCATCCCACGGGCGGATTTTGTCGCTTTCCACGCGGCACATGCGGAGCCTGGGCGTTTCCTTTCCGGCGGGTATTGCAAGCTGCCCATGCCGACCAGTGAGGCGATTGAGCAGGCCGATATCAAATCACAGGATTGCTTTGATCCTGAATGGCTGAAAAGCAGGGGGCTGAACGGAGGGTCTCAGCTCCGCAAACTCTCCGCTTCGCCAGGCTGGGGGAAATTCCTCGATGCTGTTACACCAACCGGAGCTACCTTTAACAACTGTAATACTTCTGCCTGGAAAGCGGACCTGCTGGCTGTGAACGGCTACGACGAACGCATGCGCTACGGTGGGCCTGACCGGGAAATCGGGGAAAGGCTGGAAAATATGGGCATTAAAGGGAAACAGGTTCGCCACCGGGCAGTTGTCGTCCACCTTGATCATGCGAGAGGGTACAAAACGAAGGAAAGCCTGGACAAAAACTTGGCCATTCGCGCGCATACCCGGAAGTCGAAAGTAGTGCGTACACCTTTTGGGATCGAAAAAGCCGAAGGTTAAACTTTACGCTCTAGCACTTTGAAGGTGTAAGCATGGGGATTTTTCTCATCCGGCTGATGGGCCTCACTGTACACTTCGGACCAAATGGCAGCGTTCACCTCGGGGAAGAAGACCTCCCCACCTTCTACTGTAGTATCCACTTCCGTCAGGTAAAGCCGGTCGATGATAGGCATAGCTTGCTCGTAAATCGTACCGCCTCCGATGATAAAAGCTTCGTCCTCTCCGTTGTTGCGCGCAAGGTCAATGGCTTCCTGAAGACTCCCCGCCACCAGGCAATTGGATGCAACAAAGAAAGGGTTACGGGTTACGATAATATTCGTGCGCTTTGGCAAAGGACGGCCGATAGACTCAAAGGTCTTGCGCCCCATAATAATATGGTGATTGAGCGTACGGCGCTTGAAGTACTTCAGGTCCGCCGGCAGGTGCCAGGGAATGTCATCGTCTTTTCCAATAACGCTGTTTTTATCAATGGCTACAATAGCAGATAAAGTCATACCACGGTTTCATTTAAGGTAGTTCCGGCAGGAGATTGGCATCCAGCATGCGCTTTTCCAGCCATTTGCGATTGTCGCTGATGGAGTCTGTCATGTACTTTTCGATCATCAGGCTGGCAATAGGTGCTGCGTAGGTACCGCCGAAGCCAGAGTTCTCCACATAAACAACGATAGCAATCTTCGGATCTTTTTTGGGTGCGAAAGCAAAGAATACCGAGTGGTCTTCACCGTGGGGGTTCTCGGCCGTGCCGGTTTTGCCACAGACCGGGATATCCGGGATATAGGCCATGCGTGCCGTACCGGAGATTGTTACTTTTTCCATGCCGTTGGCAATGATCTCAAAGTAAGCGCTGTCAATTCCAACGTAATTGCGCTTGGTGAAACGGTCAGGAATAGGCACATCAACGCCTGCGCCCCGGTACCCTCTGACCAGGTGAGGGGTTACGTAGAAACCCCGGTTAGCAATGGTAGCCGCTACATTAGCCATTTGCAGGTTGGTCATTTGCAGCTCACCCTGACCAATACCCAGGGAGCGGATCCAAACGGAGTTCCAGCGCTGGCCTTGCTGTTGTTTGTTGAAGTAATCGGTGTAGAACTGTGTGGTAGGATAGAACCCGCTTTGCTCTCTTGGCAGGTCGACCCCCAGTGGCTTGCCCAGGCCAAACTTATCGAGGTAACTGTTGAAAAGATCAAGCCCCTTTTCCGGATTACGAAACCCTCCAGGCCCATCCACAATCTCACGGAAAGCGGTAACAAAATAGGCATTGCAGGAATGCTGAATCCCCATTTCCACATTGAGGCAGGTAGGGTGTCCGTGGCAGCCCGTCAGCCGCATCCCATTAAAGTAGTAAGCGCCGGAGCAGGAGATGGTACGGTTAGGGTCCAGATAGCCCTCCTGCATACCAACCAAAGCCACGATGGTCTTAAACAGAGACCCCGGCGGATACTGCCCCATGATGCTACGGTCGAACAGGGGCTGCGTCTTATCTATTGAAAGGCGGCCATAGGGGTTGCCCTTGCCGTGCCCGATAGCGAGCAGGTTGGGATTGTAATTTGGTGAACTGATCATAGCCAGTACCTCCCCGGTGGCAGGCTCAAGGGCGACTACCGCACCTATTTTATTTTCCATCAACAGCTCGCCGTACGCTTGCAAATCAAGATCAATGGTTGTAATCAGGTCCTTGCCAAAAACGGCGTCTACATCAAGTTTGCCGTCTTTATAAGGCCCTACTTCACGCCCAAGATTGTCCTTTAAGATCAGGGAAATGCCCTTCTCACCCCGCAGGGTATCTTCGTAGGAAAGCTCCAGGCCACTTTTGCCCAGGTAGTCCCGGGGCTCGTATTTGCCGTTAGAGAGTTTTATGTCGTTTTGATCTGCTTCCCGGATGTAGCCGAGCACATGACAGGCGTTGTCGTGCGGATAGCCCCGGGCGTGGCGCAGGCGTGGCGAAAAGCCTGGGAACTGGTAGAGGCGTTCTTCCAAAGCGGCGAACTGGGTTGCGGACAACTGCGTGAGAAACGGGAAAGGGACGGATTTGGAATACCTTGGGTCCCGCCAGTCTTTGTCGAGGGCCTCCTCAAAGTAAGGGCGCTCTATGCCAAGCAATTCGCAGAAGGCAGCCGTGTCCATATCCTCATTCAGCTGATTGTACGTAACCATGAGGTCATACATGGGTACGTTGTAGACCAGGATCTCACCATCGCGGTCATAAATGGTGCCCCGTGCCGGATAGATAACCTGTTCGTCGATAGCTGTGGCATCCGGGTTTTCCTTGTAAGTAGAGTCTAGTATCTGTAGCTGGAAGGCACGATAGATTAGCCCGAATGCCGCCAAAACAAAGAGGCTCCGTATAATGTATTGCCGTCTGCTAAATGTATCTGCCACTTCAAAAATAATTTCAGTGAACTATAAACGCTAAGAAACCGGGTTAACGTTTAGGCATGAAGATAAAAACAAAGATTAAGACTGCCGCCATAGAGGAGACAAAGGTGAAAAAGGTACGCAAAAGTATGCCGAGGATATAAATGGGAGAAAAGGCATCAACACTAAAATAAACCAGTAGGTGGATCCCCATCAGGGACGCTGAGTATTTTAGAAACCAGTTCATGCCGAGGTCCCCCGGAGTAGGCTTTGCATTGAGTTTGTACCCCTCCCGGGGCTCATAAAGGCTTAGGAAAAGTGCCCGGGCGTACCCCGTAGCCGTTAAAGCCGCAGCATGGACGCCCAAAGAATCGTAAAACAGGTCCACGCCGATCCCCATCAGAAAAGAAAGCAGCAAAACACCGGTACGTGGAGTCTGCAATGGCAGCAGCAAAATGAACAATGGATAAAGGAAGATATTGATATACAGGCTGCCGGTCACCCATCCATCAGAGATTCGCTTTAAGAAAAGCCCCTGAAGCGCCAGCAGGACAAAAAACCGTATAATATTCCAAATGACCGTATTATTCATTGACCGCTTCGTCTAATTCCTTATGCTCTTTCCACATCTCATTCTCAATGACGTAGACATAGCGTAACTTATTCAGGTCATTGCGCAGCATAACCTGTATGTTGTAAAAATTCCCTCCTCCCGAAAAATCAAAAGACTTAACGGTACCAACCGGCAGCCCCTGTGGGAACAGCTGGGAATATCCGCTGGTGACGACCGTATCGCCTTCTGCCACCACTGCATGCTTAGGGATGGCTTCCAGCTGCATCAGGCGGGCGTTTTTGCCATTCCAGGTAAGTGTCCCAAAGTAGCCCGAGCGGGAAAGGGCCGCTTTGATGCGGGTCTCCCGGTGCAGCAGCGACATCACCTGGCTAAAATGGGGGGTTACGACTCTGACCACTCCAACGATACCATCTGAAGAAATGACGCCCATATTAGGCCGGACTCCATGATTAGAGCCTTTATCGAGGCGCAGGTAATTGGCCGTACCTATGGTAGAGTTGCTGATGACGTTGGCGGGGATATAGGTAAAGAGCTGCTCTGTGGAATCTCTCCTAAAGGTATCCTGCCGCACGGTATTGGAATACTTGGCGTTGTCCAGTTGCTCCATGAGGCGTATGTTTTCGCCTTGCAGTTTGATCATTTCATCGCGTAACGCCCACTGCTCTCCCAGCCAATCCGCAGACTGATCCAGTCCGGCAGTAGCGATGCCCAAGGAGTTATCCCAGATCGCGCCCTGCCGTTGATTGAAGCTGACCACCAGAATAAGGGCAAGCAGCTCCAGGAAACCAAAAAGCAGGAAGTTCCCATAGGCTGCAAAAAGCTGCAATAGGCCTCTCATGGCTGGCGGTTGATTTTAAAAATTCAGTGATTGTGGTCTTCCTACACGCTCTTCCGGTCAATCAGGAAAGAAAAACGGTCGGTATTCTTCAGCGCTATGCCTGTACCGTGCACTACTGCACGGAGCGGGTCATCAGCAACGTGCACCTTGAGCTTCGTTTTCTGAGCAATACGTTTGTCCAGCCCGCGGATCAGCGCACCACCGCCCGTCAGATAGATTCCGGTACGGTAAATATCGGATGCAAGTTCAGGTGGCGTTGTTTCCAGTGCTTTCAGAATGGCATCCTCAATTTTTGAGATGGACTTGTCGAGGGAGTGAGCGATCTCGCTGTAAGAAATCATGATCTGTTTGGGAATGCCTGTCATCAGGTCCCGCCCGTTTACTGCGTAGTCTTCGGGTGGGTTCTCCAGTTCATGCAGTGCAGAACCAACGTTTATCTTGATTTGTTCTGCTGTACGCTCCCCGATGAGGATATTATGCTGCCGCTTCATGTAGCTCATGATATCACTGGTGAATTCATCTCCGGCAATACGGATGGACTGGTCACAGACGATACCGGAGAGAGCAATCACCGCGATTTCGGTGGTACCGCCGCCTATGTCGATGATCATATTTCCGACAGGCTCCTCCACATCCAAACCGATACCCAACGCAGCCGCCATGGGCTCGTGAATCAGGTAGGTTTCTTTGGAGTCGACGTGGTCTGCTGAATCAAATACCGCACGCTTTTCCACTTCTGTGATACCCGATGGAATGCAAATCACCATCTTCATGTGGGTAAAGAAGCGGCGGCGGCGGCCGATCATATTGATCATGCCTTCGATCATATCCTCCGCAGCCTGGAAGTCGGCAATAACGCCATCTTTAAGGGGGCGGATCGTCTTTATATCTTCGTGTGTTTTTTCGTGCATCTGCATCGCCTTATTGCCAACAGCAATAGGCTCACCGGTACGGCGGTTCTTTGCAACAATAGAGGGCTCATCCACGACGATTTTACCGTCCTGAATGATAAGTGTATTGGCAGTACCAAGGTCAATAGCAAGTTCTTGGGTAAAAAAGCTGAAGAGTTTCATTAAAACCTTTGTCCTGGTTAATAGTATCGTGTTTCGAACATGGTGTCGGTACGCCTTATCTGGCAGCATAGGTTTTCCCGGCTACATTCAAGGCTCTACAGGAACGGAAATTAGCAATTTTTCCTATATCTGGGGTATGGTTTTCAAAAAATAAATTGCCTGCCGGGCTTTCTTTTTTATCAAAAAAGGGCTGATTGCAGCCTGCCCGGCCGGATTCCTGCTGCTGTAAGCTTTACCGACTCGCAAAACAACGCATTTTTTTGGTCAATAAGAAGAATTTAAGGGCAAATTAAATGGGCTAAGGGCCAACGATGACCTGCCACAGGTCTGCTTTGTTGAGGTACTTTTGAGCCAGGCCCTGAAGGGCTGCAGCGTCAATGTTTTGTACCGTTGCCACCAACTCGTCGAAGGTGCCCAGAGGGAGCCCGTCCAGCACCAATGTCCGGATGACTTCCGAAACGTTGAACGGACCATCCAGCATGGTCAAAAAGTTGCCCAGCAAAAAATTCCGGACCATCTTCAGTTCTTCTTCATCGACCATAGTCTCCTGCAGTATTTTCATTTCCCGTTCAATTTCCCGAAGGGTGGGTTCCACATACTCCGGACTGACCTCCGTGCCGATGAGCAGGGAACCATCGTACCGCATGGTTTCCAACATACTATAAATGTTGTAGGTGTAGCCTTTTTCTTCCCGTATGTTGGTCATCAGGCGGGAGCCGAAATAGCCGCCCAGTAAAGTATTGAGCACATATAGCCCGTAAAAATCCTTGTGGTGCCTGCTGCCCGCTCTCCTTCCCAAGCGAACAGCTGATTGTAGCGTATCAGGACGGCGCTCAAAGGTAGACTTAGGCTTTCCATCCGGGGCTGGGATACGGGGCTCCGGCTTTTCTCCGGGGCTCAGGGCGGCGCTCAGGGCTTTGTTCAGCAACTGTGTTACCTCCTTTGTTACCCGCCCACTGATAAACACCAGACAGTTGGAAGCATTGTAAAGCCTTTGATGATGCTGCCTCAGGTCTGCTGGATTTAGGGCTTGGTAGGCCTCATCAGTGCTGTTGTAACCATAAGGATGAGTACTGCCAAAAATCTGCTCCGTAATAAGTCGATACGCCAGGGTGTCATTCTTCGCCAGATCAACAGACAGCCGGCGCTGATTGCGCTTGACGTAAGCCTCCAGGTCCTGCTCTTTAAAAGCCGGGCTGCTAAGCATGTCCTGCACTATGGGCAGGGTATCGGCAAAATGCTTGTTGAGGCTGTACAGCACCATACTTGAGGTATCCAGGTTGAATGGCAGGCTGAGCGTTGCGCCATAGAAGTCCATGGCTTCCGCAATCTGGGCAGCGGTGTAGTGCCGCGTCCCCTCGCGCAGTAAGCTCGATGTGGCACGGGCGACCAATTGTTTGTCTTCGTAGGTTCGCCCTGCAAAAAAAACCAGCTCCATGCGGATGACTTCCTGTGTTCCCATATTGGTGACGTAAACAGGTATGCCGTTGTCCAGGTGGAAAATTTCAGGTTTAGGCAAATGCAGGGTTTGGATATCTTTGATAACAGGCGGCTGTGATCGGTCAGGCATAGATTTTTTATTCAAGGAGTCAAAAAGCAACAATTCAACTTATTAACAGTCTGTTGGTTATTCGATAGTACGAAAATGAGCAAAAAAAATTACTTTTGTTTGCTATAGCGCTTGCAAGCCGACTGTAAATAAAGCATTCCGGTACAACATAAAAAGGCAAGCCTCCAGATTCAACAATCATCAAACCCTAGCGGATATACCTATGAAGTTTAGCGTTTCCTCATCAGAATTGCTCAAGCGCCTGCAAATCGCAGGTGGTGCTATTGGCTCTAACCCGGTGTTGCCAATCCTGGAAGACTTTCTCTTCACCATCGACAACAACAAGCTCCAAATTGCGGCAACCGACCTGGAAACGTCCATCACCACTGAAATCGAAGTGATGGCCGATGCAGATGGCAAGGTGGCCGTACCTGCTAAAATCCTGCTGGAAACCCTAAAGGCGCTTCCACAACAGCCGATCACCTTCACAGTAAACGATGAGAACTTCGGCATTGAAATCACCTCTGCCTATGGCAAGTATAAGCTTGCGGGTGAGGACGGACAGGATTTCCCAAGCATACCGCAACCGGATTCAGTTGATAAAATTTCTATGCCAGGCGGCTCCCTGACGCACGGCATTACCAAGACTATTTTTGCAGCGAGCAACGATGAGCTGCGCCCGGCTATGACCGGCGTGTACTTTCAGGTCGACTTCAACAAACTAATCCTGGTCGCTACAGACGCCCACAAACTGGTGAAGTATACTTTCAATGAAATTGGTGGCGAGGTTTCCACTTCTTTCATCGTTCCCAAAAAAGCCCTGAACCTGCTCAAAGGCAGCCTTCCGGAAAATGAAGACATTGACATTGCCTTTAATAATGCCAATGCCTTTTTCTCGTTTGGAGACACACAGCTGGTCTGCCGCCTTATCGATGCGCGGTACCCGGACTACAACGCGGTAATCCCCGTAGATAATCCAAATACACTGAGCCTGTCACGATCGGATTTCCAAAACTCTCTCAAGCGGATTGCCATCTACGCCAATAAAACAACCAACCAGGTTATCCTGAATATCAATGACGGCAGCCTGACGATCTCTGCTCAGGACCTCGACTTTTCCAATGAAGCTACGGAACAACTTGCCTGCACCTACGAAGGTGAGCCGCTGACAATCGGCTTTAATGCCAAATTCCTGGTGGAAATGCTCGGCGTACTGGAAAGTGATGAAGTGAAAATTGAACTCTCCACTTCCACCCGCGCTGGCATTATGGTGCCTGCGGAAGAAACCGAGGGCGAAGAAATCCTGATGCTGGTCATGCCGGTGATGCTGAGCAACTAAATTCCTGATGCTCTCAAGGCGAGCTATTGTTCAGCAATGGCTCGCCTTTGTTTTTGCAGGGCCTCAGATATTTGCCTGGCCTGAAGCGATCCTAACCCACAACCAAACACAACATGAAATACAGCAACTTATGGTTCGGGATGATCATTACGGCACTTCTGTGGAGCTGTGGCAGTGAGGCCCCTCCTCCTCCCAATGATCCAGAAGCCGTCTTGAAACAATACCAGGGTTTGGTAGACAAAAACCTGCTTGAAAAAGCGAAAGCGCTTAGCACGCCTGCGGGACAAGCCTGGCTGGATGAACTGAAGGCTATTGTGGAAGAAGAACCCGACAGTACGCTTTTCCATACCCGATTTCTGTCTGTCAACTGTATGGGCGAAGGAGATACCTTGCGATGTCAGTGCGTACTCGAAGATCAATACGAGCGCTATACTTCCGACTACCATCTGGTAAAGCTCAATGGCCAATGGCTGGTTGATGCGCCTCAGGATGAGATACAAATCGACAATGATATTCTGGAGCAACTCCCCGATAGCCTGGTCCGGGAAATGATGCAAGAATAAACCTACAACCATGAGCATACCAAAAGTGGGGCTCTTCTTTGGCTCTTTCAACCCGGTCCACGTTGGACACATGATCATCGCCAACTATATGGCCACACAAACCGACCTGGAGGAGGTGTGGATGGTCGTTTCTCCCCACAACCCACTAAAGCCCAAAAAGACGCTCGCCCGAGACCACGACCGGCTGCACCTCGTTCGGCTGGCTATTGGCGACAATCCAAAGCTAAAAGCTTCTGATGTTGAGTTTGGACTACCCCAACCTTCCTATACTGTAGACACCCTCTCCTACCTGAAAGAAAAATACCCCAACCGGCAATTTGTGCTCATTATGGGCGGTGACAATCTGGCGACTTTGCACAAATGGAAAAACTACGAGCTGCTGCTCCGTGACCACGAAATCTTTGTTTACCAGCGCCCCAGCCATGACTTGGGCGACTTGCAGCAGCACCCAAGTATTAAAATTGTGGAAGCACCACTGATGCAGATTTCCGCCAGCTACATCCGCAATTGCCTGAAAGCCGGGCAGTCCGTGCAGTACCTGGTGCCTGATGCTGTATATCAGTACCTCGAGGAGGTTGCTATTTATCGTTGAATACCTACCAAGCATAGCCTCAACCCGCAATATTCAAATTTTAGCTTTCACAAGTCAAAAGTCGGTTAAGCTATTGCAAAGACTTGCTGGTGTATACCATTTAATTTATTTTCACCTTTGAAATATTTGTCTCTTGACTTAAAATAATCCAGGCTCCTTTCCTGAAAACAAAAGGCACCAAGATAAAGCTGTGCGCCTTTTGCCTTGGTGCTCCTTACACTTATTTGGTAAGCGATTTTGGCTTGTTTAACCGTTTAAGCAATTGTAACATGTAAGGTTCTAATGTTATGCACGAAATAAAATTATCCTACCTTCAGAAAGGTGAAAAGGGCGGATCAAAGGAGCATTATTGGCATTTCATGCTGGGTTATCTCCTTCCATCACTGAATCATATCCTTAAGGTTACTAAATCCCGTCCAGAATATTCCTCCAGGTTCGTTTTTGAGGACTGCGGCCCGGTGATGAATGACCTGATTGAAGAGATCGCTGATTTATTTTCAATTCAATACCGAATAGAAAACAACAGAGCAACCAATGCTGAAGATGTCATTATTGTACCCAGGTGGGACATTCTGCTCAGGCGAAGCTTTTTTTTCCTAGTCTGGAGACGGCGGTTCGTAACGGATTTGTCCATACGCAATACCAGAAAATTCCCGAAAAGAGTGCGCCGAAGCATTGCAATCTCTCGGCAGAGCCTTCAACTCAAAAAAGACCTGCTTAGTGTCAGAGATGCGATACTGTCCAGAATTAATGACTTGGAAACGGTGCCATCAGCGGGGATGCTACTGCTCAAGCGTTCAGAGATGCCTGCTTATTATAGTGAAAACGGTCAGGCCCGAAAAAAAGGATACGGCAATTCCCGCAGATCAATGCTGCACCTGGAAGAGGGTATGAAATTATTACGGGAACAGGAAATCTCCGCCACCATCTACGAGCCTGGAAAATATTCGCTAGTTGAGCAGATTCATACCTTCCATAAAGCTGATGGGATCGTTGCCATACGGGGGGCGGACCTTGCCAATATGCTTTGGTTAAAGCCGGGAAGCCTGGTCCTCATGGTCAATCCTATGGGCAAGGGCTCTTTCCATATCTATAACTATTGCTGCATCTTAAAATTATTCCTGGTTGAACGCCTCACAGAGACTAATTTCCCTAGTTTTCTTGAGTTTCAATTCGATAAACTGATTAAGACCTATGCCTAGAACTGCCAAAACAATTGAGGAATTACAATTTTTTTTATCAGAAACGCTAAATACATCCTCCTTTCGTATACAACGGGCTTCCTTTGACGCTCAGGAGGAGTGGCTGATTAAAGACGGAATGCTTTCGCACAGAACAGGAGGCTTTTTTCATGTAATTGGTGTGAATGATGCGAAGGCCGATTCTGATACGCTTTATCTTTTCCAGCCTCAAAGCGCTCTTACGGGGCTTATTATCTGTCCCTCGAAAAACAGCAGGGACCCTTATGTGCTTACCCAGGCCCGAATTGAACCGGGAAACACCGGGGTCATACAACTGGGCCCCACCATTCAGTCCACGCCTGCAAATTTTCTCCGCCTTCACAACGGAAAGAAAAACCCTTATCTGGATTATCTCTATTCCGGTCACCATTATGTAACGGGCTTTCATTCCACCAATCAGCTTGACCTTGGAAAACGCTATTACCAAAAAACAAAGTGGCACAATTTTGCGCTTGTCAGCTCCCTGCTGGAAACAGCGGATACCTATATTTGGCTCCCGCTGTCTGTCCTGGCTGAAGCAGTAAAAATGGATTTCATCCTCAATACCGATTTACGCTCCCTTATTGCTATTTTTAATTGGGATTCTCTATCTGGTCAAAGCGCGCAGCCTAAACAAAATCAGTCGTCAGCAATACTGGAGTACTACTTAAGAAAGAGCCAACCCGTTTATTGCAGGAACAAGTTCATTCCGATTGATCAATCAAGTGCCTTCTCCATGGAAGACCAGGCGATACGCATTAACAAAAACGATCAGGAAGTCGGGCTCTACCAAATTGAGACCAACCACCGGGAAGTACAAAGATGGACGCAGCCACTTTGGAGCGCTGAGGGAAAAGGAAAAGCCATACTGCTTTGCAGCGACTTATCCGGGCAACGCGTATTTCTGCTTACTGTAGAAGAGGAGAAAGGTACAGCCTCTTCTTTTTCGATATCAACTTCTTTTCTTTTTTATCCGGAGGACACTCACGCCCCGGAAATCGACAGCCTTCCTCCTCCTTTGGCCAGGTTTGCTCAATCTGATGAAGGGGGGCGATTCATCAACCACGAATTCGAGTTCCAGCTTATTGAAGTAGACTATGGTTTTCCTATCCGGCAAAATCAGTTTTGGGTGGGCATTGACGAACTAATACGTATATTAAGCACTTCAAATCTTTGCAATATCCAGCTGCGAGGTATATGCTCGCTCCTAATTGAGCAACTTAATCCTCTGACGTTTGAAACCTAAACAGATCTGCCATCTCTGAAGCCGGCGCTTTGTTTGGTCAACACAAGACTGTGAGAACCACTCCATCTTTCATTAATTATTGAAAGTTTCATAAAAAAGACTTACCTTGAGGCAAACTTGATTCCAACCTCATCGGTTTCAAACAGGAACAAACGAGATATTATGATCAGCCAATATAGAATGAAGCTTGACCTTGTGGGACAGTCCGTTTTGATTGCCCTTGCCATGATCGTGGTCTTAGGCAAATGGTGGCTCTGGGCACTTGTAATTGTGGCAGGCCTCGCGCTTTGGCAAACCGGCAGCGCTTTTCATCTGATAGCGGCTTATGCCTACCGCGCCCGCAAACCGTATTTGTTGTTGCTGGGCAGCATCCTTCTCCTTCTTCCGCTCAAGTTTTGGCTGGCTGGCTACTGGAGCCTGGTCGTGCCGGGATTCGTGGTGCTTCTTTACTTCTTCATCACGCTTCGGGACACGATCGTGGTCCTTCGCAGGCCAAGGTCCTTTTGGGATATATAAATTTTTTGTTTTCAAATATTGCAATAAACAACAAGATTAGTTATATTTGTATCGGACTTGTATTTGATATGCGCTTATTTCTGTAATTATTGCTCCACGAGTATTTCGCAGTTCCTGCCATTTCAGGCAGATTTTCATGATTCATTTTACCGATTTGCGGCAAGTAGCTTCCACCAGGGAATGGTTGGTTAATCAGACGGTGTTAGCCTGTATGGAAGATAGGGTGCTTTAGCTTTACTGCTGTCAAAGCAGCAGGGCAGGCTTAGGGCCACAGCCTCCGCCGGGCTTTGCAGAGGTGCCCGGATGGCGGTCGTATCTCCGCCACGAGTTCTCCTCAGTGGCAGCTGCCTTGCCGGATATTGCGCATAAAGAACGACCAAAAAACCAAAATCATGAAAGAAGAACTCCTGCATTATGCCTGGCGTATGCGCCGCTTTAATGCTACTGCGCTTCAAACGACCGATGGAGAAGCCGTCGAAGTCCTGCACCCTGGACAGCTCAACACCCACGCCGGACCTGATTTCCTGAACGCAAAGCTGCGGATCGGTCACACCGTTTGGGCAGGGAATGTAGAAATGCACCTGCGCAGCTCAGACTGGCTACAGCACGGGCATCAGACGGACAATGCGTACGACAACGTAATCCTGCATGTTGTCTATGAAGACGACGCACCCATTCAACGCGGCAACGGCACTCCCATCCCCTGCCTGGAAATGAAGCAGCGTATTTCAAGAAGGCTGGCTGCCCATTACCAACGTTTGATCCAAAGTGAGCAATGGGTACCCTGTGCTAGTACGCTCGGACAAGTGAGCGAACTCACCCTCAACCTATGGCTGGACCGCATGGCTGCCGAGCGGCTGGAGAGCCGGGCCAGCAAGATTCTGGAACAACTGGAACGCAACAAGGAGGGTTGGGAGGAAACCTTCTATCAGTTTATGGCTCGCAGCATGGGCGGAAAGGTCAACGCTGAACCCATGCAAATGCTGGCAGAACGTACACCTTTGCTCCTGCTCTATAAATACCGCCACAGCCTGTTTCAGGTCGAAGCCCTCCTGTTTGGACAATCGGGGCTACTGGAAGGTACCTTCCAAGACGAGTACCCCAGGCGGCTGCAACAGGAGTACCGCTTTTTAAAACAAAAGCACGGGCTGACGGCTATACCTACCCAAATCTGGAAGTACCTGCGGCTCCGCCCTGCCAATTTCCCCACCATCCGTATCGCACAGCTGGCTACGATGATTTATCAGCAGGCAGGGTGGTTCAGCAAAGCCATGGCAGCCCATGACCTTAAGGAACTCAACAACTTTTTCACCATCAAGCTTTCTAACTACTGGTGGGACCACTACACCTTTGATAAAGCCTCTCATCGAAAAGCCAAAGCCTTGGGTGAACAGACTGTCCGTTCGGTCATCATCAATACGGTTGCCCCCATGCTTTTCCTATACGGCACCCGGAAGGGAGATGACCGCATCAGGGACAAGGGGTTGGATATACTCGAAAAACTCCCTCCAGAGCAAAACAAAGTGATCAGGGAATGGAAGCGCCTTGGTGTAAAGACTAGTTCTGCGTATCATACTCAGGCATTACTGCAACTGAAACAACAATATTGCAATCCCAAGCGATGCCTGGAATGCGCCATCGGCAATGCGCTGCTCAAGCCAACCTCCAAAGCAGAAGAGCCCTGGCTTGATGAGATGATTGGGGAGGATTGGGAAAAGAATTGGTCATTATTTGATCTGGAATATCATCAGGCTTTCTCCCATACTTTGCAGCCTTCCGTACAGTTGGTGCAAATGTCAATTTGATCACGCCCCTGTAGCAGCTGCGTCCGGAATTGCTGGTATGCCTTGCCCTGCCATAGCTCGGCAAACGAACTGCGCTTAAGGTCACCCAGCTGATGCTGTGCGTCTTTGTCAAAGCAGCAAGGCACGACCAGCCCGTCCCAGGTGATGACGCAGGCGTGCCAGAGTTTCCAGCAGTGGTTGAGCAACTGATTCTTGACCCGGTAGGTGCCATCTTCCTGCCGGGCGTAGCGAGAGTAGCGCTCGTTGAGCGGGATAAGTGGGTTGCCTTGCTCGTAGTCGTAAACCTGTGCGGTCTTCAGACGGACCTCATCAATACCTATTTCCTCCGCAAGGCGGTAAATTTCCGGTATCTGATGCTCATTGGGCCGTACTACTAGAAACTGAAAAATGATATGAGGCTTTGAGGCTTTCATTTCCCGCTTTGCTGCCACAACATTTCTTGCACCCTGAAGCACCGTCTCAAGGCGGCCTGCTTTTCGGTAGTTTTCGTATACCTCCTGTGTAGTGCCGTCTACAGAAATGATGAGCCGGTCTAACCCGGAGGCGACCGTTTTCTGAGCATTGGCTTTATTCAAAAAATGCCCATTGGTGGAAGTAATGGTATAAATGCCCCGCTTTGAGGCATGTTCCACCATATTGAGAAATTCAGGATTGATATACGGTTCTCCCTGGAAATAGAAAATCAGATAGACGAGTTTATCGCCCAGCTCAGTGATAATCTGCCGGAAGAAATCTTTCTTTAGGTTCCCGGTAGGCCGGGTAAAAGACCTGAGCCCGCTTGGGCATTCCGGGCACCGCAAATTACAGGCAGTAGTCGGCTCTACAGAGATGGTGATGGGCAAGCCCCATTGTACAGGGCGCCGTAGGAACCGTGTCACCCAATAGGAAGACCAGACCTTCACCGCATTCCAGGCTCTTCGCAAGGTTAATTTGCGCAAAAAATTTAATACATCGGCGGTGTAGATCCTCATACAGTGCGGGGATTGTTTTAGGTTGGCATCTTACCCTGCCCAACCTTCCCGGTCGAGGCTTCTGAAATGTATAGCCTCAGCCAGGTGCTCTATTTCAATATTTTCGCTTTCATGCAAGTCAGCCGCAGTCCGGGCCACCTTTAGTATACGGTCATAGGCCCGGGCGGAGAGTTGTAGTTTTTCCATAGCCTTTTTTACCAGCATCCGGCCAGCCTGCCCAATTTCACAGAACTCCCGAACCTGCCTGCCCGACATTTGTGCATTGGCATTGACGCCGGGAGCATCTTTATAGCGTTCCGCCTGAATCTCTCTTGCTTTGATGACCCGCGCCATAATTTCGCTGCTCGACTCGGCCGGCATTTCCTTACTGGCCAACTCATCGTAAGACACCGGTGTCACTTCCACGTGCAAATCGATCCGGTCCAACAGCGGGCCGGAGATTTTATTGAGATAGCGGTTGATTTGAGCTGGCCCGCAGACACACTCCTTATCCGGGTGATTGTAATAGCCGCACGGGCAAGGGTTCATAGAAGCGACCAACATGAAATTGGCCGGGTAGTCAACCGTCATACGTGCCCGGGATATGGTCACCCGGCGTTCTTCCATCGGCTGTCGCA
Source organism: Phaeodactylibacter sp. (assembly GCF_022763345.1). Classification (GTDB taxonomy): domain Bacteria; phylum Bacteroidota; class Bacteroidia; order Chitinophagales; family Saprospiraceae; genus Phaeodactylibacter. The sequence continues at coordinate 55,845 of NZ_JALEGS010000049.1, read as the reverse complement.
GCACTTCCAGCACCGTCCGCTTAAACTCAGGCAACTCATCCAGAAACAGTACGCCGTGATGTGCCAGAGAAATCTCTCCGGGCATGGGGTTGCTTCCGCCCCCAACCAGTGCTACATCGCTAATGGTATGATGAGGGGACCTGAACGGGCGGTTCGCAATCAGAGCGGAATCGGGAGGCAGTACACCAGCTACAGAATGGATTTTTGTAGTTTCCAGTGCCTCGTGCAAGTTTAGAGGCGGCAGTATAGTAGGCATACGGCGCGCCAGCATGGTCTTACCCGCTCCCGGAGGTCCTATCAGGATCACATTATGCCCACCAGCAGCAGCAATTTCCAGAGCCCGCTTAATGTTTTGTTGACCCTTTACGTCAGAAAAATCAATATCGAAGATATTCTGCTGATCGAAAAACTCATCCCGGGTCAACACCATTTTAGGGTTGATCCTGAGGTCGCCATTAATAAAATCGGCGGCTTCTTTTAAGCTGCTTACCCCATACACATCCAGTTCATTTACGATTGCTGCCTCACGGGCATTCTCTTTAGGCAGGATAAACCCTTTGAAGCCCGCCTTCCGGGCCTGAATCGCAATCGGCAGCGCCCCACGAATAGGCCGGAGGCTGCCATCGAGCGACAGTTCCCCCATCATGATGTATTGGTCCAGGGTACTGCCATCGATTTGTTCAGAAGCTGCCAGGACCCCCATCGCTATGGGGAGGTCGTAAGCAGAGCCCTCTTTACGGATATCAGCAGGTGCCAGATTGACAACGGTTTTGATCCGCTTCATTTTGAACCCGATATTCTGCATAGCAGCCTCCATACGGGAGAAACCTTCGCGGACTGCATTATCCGGAAGGCCTACCAGGTGGTAAAAGTTTTTTTCTGTTGCTACCTTACCACCGACATTCACTTCTACGGTGATGGTTTGCGCATCGACACCTTGCACAGCGCCGGCATAGGTCTTGATTAACATGGGCGTTCTTTCCTTTTGTGGTTATACAGAGAGATGCTCCCGGAACTTATCAGGACCGGGAGCATTGGAACACCCTAAATTAAGGTTTTTTTGGGTTAGTACCGGTCATTATCCTCAATTTCCGGTCCTTTTACTGGATCCATTAGCAGGAACCGCGCTTTCTGGAAGCCAGGATTCGAACGTTGCTTCCCCTTTCTCATGCCTTTTTTGCCTGTACGCTCCGGGGCGTTTGCCTCGGCAATGGTTTTCATATCCTTTTCCCACTGCTCTCGTTTAGGTTTGATCTCTTCCATCAGTGTATTGATCTCCTCATCGTACTTTTGTACCAGCGCTGAGAGTTCATCCTTATGGGGACGGGAATCTGCTTTTTGGCCGCCATCCTTTTGCGGGCGGGACGCTTTCCGCTCGGCACGGATCTTGACAAGCGCCGCTTTATCCTCATCACTGATTTTGGCCTCCAGCTTTTTGCGCTGCTCCAGCAAGACGGGCGCTACATTTTGTTTGTGATAATCGCGCATCTCCTCCCGCATGGCTTTAGCCTCTGCTTTTTTAGCTTCATGGCGGGCTTCCAGCAGCGCTGTTTGCTCTGCCGTCAAGATGGCATCCAGTTCACTTTTTAGTGATTGGTGCATCGATTGCTTACGGGTGTGCTCTGCCTTTCGGGCTTCTTTATAAGCCGTACGCGTCTCTTGCTTTAATTCCTCGATCGCCTTTTCCTGTTCAGGCGTTAGCTGTAGTTCTGCTTCCAGCTCTTCAATCGCTTTGAAGGGATTGCCATTGCCACCACGGTGATGGCCATGGGATTGTGCCCATACTGCACCTGCGGATAAAAACAGAGCTAGCAATAACAAGCTGGCATTCAACATTACTTTTTTCATAGCAATAAATTTTGATATTTGATGATACAGGCGCCCTGGGGTTTAATCCCACTGCCGCCTTTTTTTAGGATGGCCGTCCCGCATCTCAAAACGTCGGGAGAACCGGTTTAATTTTTCTACCTGCTCTTCAGTAAGCAGGGGTTTTATTTCTTCGTGCATTTGCTCAATCACCGCACGGCGGTCGGACCCGAAACGATGGTGCATGCTGTCAATCCGCACACCGTATCGCTGCACAATGGGGTCAAGGGTTTTTTGCTGCTCTGGAGTAGCCTGTATGCGCCGGTACAGGAAATCTTCGAAACCACCCGCTTTGCGCATCCGGGCCACATCATGCATACGATCTACCACCATACTCCGGTGCGTGACCCAGCCTCCTGCAAATCCGGCAGCAAGTAGTAAAAACCCAATCAGTAATAGCTGTAATCGGCTCATGATTATCCATTAATAGGCTTGAAGTAAAGTGACGGCATCTTCGGGTGCCAGTTCGCTCACCCCCACGAGGGCATCGGGGGAGAAACTCCCCGCCGACCAGTAGACGCTCCCCCCCGCCAGAAGTATGACTGCTACGCTTGCGGCAGCAGCCCAGTACAACCATCGGACTGGCAGACGGTCAGCAGCGGCTTGCTTCACGCTTTGCATAACTGCATCTGTGAAGGCGCTACTTTCCGGTGCTGGCACAGAACGGAAAGCCTCGCGCAGCTTCCGGTACTGATCTGCCTGCTGCCGCAGCTCAAAGGAAGTACGCAGGGCTTGTTCCAGGTCCGCCCGGTCTTCACCTACCAGTTCTTCATCGAAAGACCGGGCAAGTAAGCCCTGATAATATGCTTCGTCTTTCATAGCCATGGTTCTAAAATTGATCTTAGTTTTTGCTGCGCTCTTGCTAAACGTGAGGCGATAGTGCCCTGTGGCAACCCCAGAATATCAGCCGTCTCCTTTACGGAGTACCCCTCCACCAGACGCAAGGTGACTACCGCCCGAAACTCAGGGTCGAGCTGTTGCATCGCCCGCTGCAGTGCATCTTGCAAATCCTGACGCTCGGGCCGGGCTGAAGAATCTTCAACCTGCAATTCCGGGCCATCTGACCGGGCAAATGTTAGCCAACGCCCTTTGCGCTTACGCTTTTTCAGCTCATTCAGGGAAAGATTGATCGCAATACGGCTGAGATATGTACTCAGCTTTGCATCTCCCCGGAAGTCCGGCAACGCCTGATGCAGGCGGATAAATACCTCCTGTGCCACGTCATCGGCTTCCGGTACCGCGCCCAACATACTGCGTACAGTTGCCCGTACCTGCCCCTGATGCTGCTCAACCAGCACCCGGAAGGCCCGGGTATCGCCTCTTTTGGCGCGTTCTATACCATCATTGGTTTGGAGCATGCAGCTTTTTTCGGTTGCTTTCGTGGGTTAGACAACGCTAAGCCCCCTTTTTTTCCCGCCACTTCGTTTTTTTATTGCCGAAGCAACTGACCTATGCGGACCGCCCCGCCCTGCCGGGCTATTACCCAGTAAGCACCAGGGGGTAAAGCAAACAAATCGAGCGTGGCGATGCGGCCTTCTATGAGCTGACGGATGACAGGCTGTCCGGCAGCATTGAAAACCATAAGCTCACCGCCTGATTCGGGAAGGACGACCTGTGCCTGCCCTCGGGTTGGATTAGGGAACAGCGCTAAACGGACCGGTTCAGGATGGTCCGCTGAAGAGGAAAGCCCACTTAGGGTAAACCGGGAGAAGAAATGCCAGATCTCGGCACTCCCGTTGATATCCTGATTGGTCACACCAATGGCAATAGGCGAGCCAGGCCAGGTATGGCCACCACCATTAATGCGGAAATGCCACACATCGCCCCGCTCTGCGCAACCTGCGGATTCGATAAACGATACAGTAGAGGCGTCTGTGGTATTCGTATTGGGCAGCTCAACTGTAACGGCATCTCCATCGCAGCCATTGTTTGCATTCCAAAAAGCCAAGAGCTCCTCAATAGAAATAGCCAGGAGAGGCTGCCCTTCGTAGGGGACGGTGGCATCCTCTGTACCGTGGATTTCCAAAACCGGCACAGGGCGGTCGGGCGCACACTCGCTGATATAGGCAGGCACCATGCTTCCAGTCACCGAGGCAATAGCTGCTATACGGTCATTAAGTTCGCAGGCAAGGCGGTAGCTCATGAAGCCACCGTTGGACATACCGCATGCATATATCCGCTCCGGGTCGATTGAGTACTGAGCCGCGAGGGTATCAATCAGGGCGCTGATAAAGCCTACGTCATCAGCGGTGCTCCCAAATGTCCAACCCACATTCCAGGCATTGCTGATGCCATTGGGATAACATACGTAAAAGCCAGCAGTATCTGCCACCGGGTTCATCTGAGCATAGGCTTCCTGCTGAAAAGCATTGGAGCCAAAGCCGTGAAGATTGAAAACTAAAGGGCGCGCCCCATCAAAGGAAGAGGGCGGAATCCGCAACCGGAAGTCGCGTTCCTGACCATCAAATTCAAAACTTCCGGTGACGGTTTCCTGAGCCTGTAGCAGGCTGACTGGCAACATCAGACACAATAAAACAGGTATCCACTTTTGCATAAGATAAAGAGATTTAGGTTCCCCGTTAAGATAGGCCTTTTAGGGCAAGCGGGCACCTTTTGTGAGCAACGCTACTAATTCTTCGGGGTTTTCAGCACGTTCAGTCAGCCCCAGCATTGTGGAAGCTTTGCGAAACAATACCGCTGGCGACTCCCCGGCTTCCCGCCATGCCTGCAGAGACCCTGCTCCTTTACTCTTGGAGAGTTTTTCCCCATCTGTCCCTTTCACCAACTCATGGTGCCAGAAGGTCGCGTTTTGAAAACGGCCTGCCCCCAGCAGCCCTGCCAGGTACAACTGGGAAAGCGTCGATGCCCATAAATCGGCTCCACGCACGACAAAGTTGATCCGGAAGTGCTCATCATCGACAAGGGAGGCGAGCTGATAGGCCGGGAATCCATTCTTTTGGCGTACCACAAAGGCGTCTATCTCTTGCAAAGAGACCGCTTGCTGCCCTTCGCGCCACTGATGCACCTCAACCGATTGCCCGGAGGCCGGGGGCCGGATACGCCAGGCGGTTTTGGGGGTGCCAAAATCCAGTTTCCTTGCGAGACAGGTACCAGGATAGCTGCCATCCACACTAAGCGAACGGATCTGCTTTCGGCTACAGATACAGGCGAATAATTGCTCCCTGTCCCTTAGCTGCTGCAGGAAGGCTTCGTAATGATCCAGTCTGGTGTGTTGTGACCAATGAGAAAAAAAGTGGTCCACGCCGACGGGCCCTTCATCATAATCCAAACCTAACCATTCCAGTGTCCGGAAAACATCTTCGACATAGGGCTTACGGGTGCGGGCTTTATCAAGATCATCAATACGAAGTACGATATGCCCGTTTCCTGCACGGGCAATAGCCCAGGTCATAATAAAAGACAGCCCGTTGCCAGGATGCAACAGTCCGCTGGGCGTTGGGGCCAATCGGGTACGCAGAGGTGCAGAAGCCATAATACATGCATTTCCCGAAGTTCATCTGCCGGGCAAGATAGCACCTGAGCAGGCTTTCACCAACCTGATAGGCGCCCGGCAGATCACTCCACAAAAAAACTCCTACATCAGGGGAGACTGAATGTAGGAGCACTAACATACTATGAGAAAACTACACGGTCAAATTTAAGAAAAGCTAATAGGTGAACGGAGGGGCAATTAGAAAGCGGGAAGGCTGGAGGAGATTAAGGTGCCGCTGGGATAGAAAATGGCATAAAAAAACCTGCACCGGTGTTAGGTGCAGGAGGTTCAAACAAACATACTATGAGAAAACTGGTAGCAAGATAAGGTTTTGCATACCTCTTTGGAGGCACCTTTCCGGGTACGGTCAGTTTGGGCCCGGTAATGGCAGGGTTAAATTATCTAACGGGTAGAGGGGTTTATAAAGTAGTGGTGGATTGAGCAGATGGGCTGACCTTGATTTCCAGAATAGGAATCTTGATCTCTACCCGGGTACCCAGCGCCTCTCCTGTCTCAGGGTCCTTGAGGTCGTGCGTATGTACAAAGACTTCCTCTTTTTGGACATTGCCGGTGTGCAGAATTCGAAGCCGGTTTTCGGTAATGCTTGTCCCACGGGAGCGGTGATTTTGATAGCGGGGGTCATTCATCTGAAGCTGCAGTGCTCTGTCCCTGCCAATACCGTTGTCTTCTACCCGGCACAATATAGTTTGCTCATCAAACAGGAAAAAGAACACCTTGATCAGCCCGTTCTCCCGTGTACGCAGCCCGTGTTCGATGGCATTTTCAACGTAAGGCTGAATGATCATGGTGGGCACACAAAGGATGTCCTCCTCTATTTCCTCATCAATAATGATTTCGTAACTCAGTTTATGCTCGAAGCGGAGTTTTTCATTAATTACAAGGTATTGTTCCAGGAATTCAATTTCGTCCTCCAGGGAGATCACTTCAAGGTCGGAGTACTCCAGGCTTCGCCTCATCAGTTGGGCAAACTTGGCCAGGTATTTTGTGGCCGAATCGACATCGTGGGAAGTAATGTAATTCTGAATGGAGTTCAGCGCATTATACATGAAGTGAGGGTTCATCTGAGCGCGGAGTGCCTTGAGCTGAAGGCGGGTAGCTTTCAGCTCCAGCAACTCTGTCTCCTGTCGTTTTTTCTCCGCCTCGTACTTGGCTTCCACTTCGCGTTGCTTACGCTGGTCCACATCTCTATGATAGCGCTCCATGTACTCATCGTGCTTACACTGATATTCGTAGGCCAGCTTATAATCTAAATGTCTGGCGTGAAAGGCGGCCAGTTCCTTGCAGATATTGGCAATTTGCTGGTAATCTTCTGTTTTTTCGGCAAAATGGAGCGCCATTTCCAGCTGCTTCAGCGACTGTTCTGTGTCGTTCAGTTTTTGGAAGATTTCTCCCCGCCATAGGGCGACGTTGGAGAAGTTTTTGTTGTTTTTTTCCGGTTTTTGTGAGTAGACCTCATGAGCAAGGTCGAAGAGTTCCAGTGCTTCTTTGTACTGATCACGCTCCATGTAGCAAAAGCCTAGGTTAGCAAACGCGTTGGCACGGGCGTCTTCGCTGGCGTCATCTGCATTTTCCAAAGCAAGTCGGAAGAAGCCTTCAGCATTTTCCTGTTCCCCCTGTGCCATGTAGCTTTTACCTACACTAAGGTAATGCCAGGACAAGCGGGTACGAATGCCCATCTGTTCGCACATTTCCACGACTTTTCGGCGTGCCCGGATGCTTTTTTCAGGCTCGTCATTGCCTTCATAGATTTGTCCCAGCCCGGAATGAATCAGCGTGAGAAAATAATAATCCTTCAAATCCAGTGGTGACTGAAGCATTGTAATCATCTTATCAGCCTGCAGCAGCATCTCGATGGCTTTAGAGTAGTTGCCATAGTGGAGCTGCAGAAAGCCTTCCCGGCATATCAGGCGGGCCCGCAGGCGTTCACTGGGAAAGGTTTTCAGAATTTTCCCGGCTTTAGTCAGGTAGTCGTGCGCCCGCTCCATGTCTGCCTTATTGATGCACAAGCCGGCGTAGTCGATGTAGACTTCGGTCTGTTGATTAACCGCCCCTCTTTCCTGTAGCATCCCCATTGCAGTCTGGTAGTGGAACTCTGCCTCGTCATAGTCGTACATCTGGTTCTTGATCGTAGCCTCATAGAGATGATAATTCAGCAGCAGGTCTGGCGTTTCGATATCCCGGAGTATTTTGTAGAGCTCTTCGAGGAGTTCTTCAGCACGCTCAATATTGGAAAACACGTAATGAGCGATCAGCTTGTCCAGCAGAATCAGCCGCTGCCTGGGGTCCGGTTGCAGATAGAGCTTGTTTTCCAGCTGCTGCACATTAACGACACGTTGTTCGGAGGCTTCGATAAACATGGTAAAGGAATGTAGGTTGCGATAACCTAATCGTAGCGGCTATCGAAAGGGGTAAATTGTCAAAGGGCTACCTATAAAAGCAGGCACGCCCGCCTAAAGGTTTATTTTCGTAAGTTCGGAATGTTTCGGAACAATTTCAACAGAAGACAAATATAAAAAATGGCTATGCCTAAATGAATAGGTATAGCCATTTCCAGAAGGGGGGTAAATATCTTGAAAGTTACTGTGGGACTATGCCGCCACAGCCTTTATTCCAATTTTTCTTTTTACCCTTTTTACCACCGACGATCTTTTTCATATCCTCTTTTTTGATCGACTTTAGCTCCTTCTTAATGTCATCGAGGTTCTTCTTTGATCTTCCCATAGTAAATTAGATTTTCTGCACGGGCTTTTAATAACATAAGCATTATCACTTACCTGTGCGCCTGTAAAAGTAAAAAAACAATCCAATGCACCGAAGCATTGTGGCCGCAAGCTTAATATATTTATATCTCGCATAGACGGCTTTCCTATGTGATTGCTCTTCACACCAGACAAAATCAGGTGCTAATGCGTTTGTAAATCGTTAAGTGTTTTGTGTAGATATGTTATGGGAATTCTATACAACAGTACAAGGACCTTAACCAGTACAAATCGTAATGGTTGAATTGGGTGGTGTCTGTTCTGTTGCTCATTATTGAGCAGCGATGGCAGGGAAGGCTTAAAGCCCTTCTTGCAACCTTTTCATTCTTTCCATGAAAGCTGGCCGGCGACGGCGGGAAACTTCTATCTGAATATCATCATCCATAACGAGGTAACCACCGTCTCCTTTGACGAACTTTCGCATAAAATTCAGGTTGATCACGTGGCGTTTGTGGACTCGATAGAAATTGAAGGGTGCCAACAAGTCTTCGTAGGCCTTAATGGTCTTGGAAGCTGTTATGCGCTCTCCGCTTTTAAGATAAATATGAGTGTAGTTGTCTTCTGCTTCGAAACGGACGATATCTGCGATGTTCACAAAATAGATACCATCCAAAGCAGAGATGCTCATCTTAGTGAAAGCGTTTGGATTATTGTAGTAGCTGTTGAATAAATCCAGCCTTTTTTCTACTTCTGAGTTTTGCCGCAAATTGATGCGGGCGACTGCCTCTTTAAGTGCATCCGGGTCAATAGGTTTAAGTATGTAACCTATGGAGCTGTATTCACAAGCCTTGACAGCGTATTCTTCATAAGCCGTCACAAATATCACCTCAAAATCAATGGGTCGGATTTGGTTCAAAAGCTGGAAGACCAGCCCGTCTGGCAGACTAATATCCAGAAATGCCACATCCGGAGATTCTTCTTCCAGGAGTGCAGCACCTTCACTAATCGAACCCGCGTCTCCAATGATGTTCACCTGAGGACAATGCTCTTTCAGCAAATTCTTCAGGTTGTTAAGCCCTTTGGCTTCATCTTCAATAATTATGGCTTTGAACAAGGCTATTTTGTTTTAGTAGTTAAAGTACTAACAGCCCCAAATGCACTATCAAATATACGACTATTTTCGATTAATTGTTACACCAAATTAAAATTGTGGCGAATCAACCTCAAAAAAAGGGGGGCTCACACAATAAATAACGGCTGCAAATATAGATTATAAATTTAGAAATATAAACTATATCCACCAATTATTCCCTACTCGCTTTTAGGGCGTTGCAGTGCCACTTCTCCCTTTTTTCAATCCAGCCAAATGCGACGTGTGCATCCTGCTTGTTAAATCTACCGAGTTGATCCGGACTGATCTTTATCAAAAAAGGAACTTTCGCTACTTATTTATCACCGGATGACGCCTGCTCCATTTTCAAAATCATTTAATTAGCCCTAATTTAACGGCAAGCATTAATGCCACCACTACATGCCGCAATCTGAATCCTCCGCATTCCGGGACAAACTCCATGAGGTCATTTTCGAAGCAGATACGCCCGAAGGGAAAGCGTTCGATATCATCCTCCTGATCCTCATTGCCGCCAGTGTACTGACGGTGATGCTGGAGAGTGTAGAGCCCCTCCAACGCCAGTATGCGGCCTTATTCACCGTAATTGAATGGGTATTTACCGTCTTTTTCACCATAGAGTACCTACTTCGCCTCTACTGCGTGCTGCGCCCCAGGAAGTACGCAACCAGCTTTTTCGGAATTATTGACTTATTGGCAATTTTGCCGTCCTACCTGGCGCTGTTTCTGCCAACAGCCCAGTATTTCCTGATCATCCGTGCCTTCAGGCTGATTCGCATTTTTCGGATATTCAAAATGGCGCACTTCATTAATGAAGGGGATATTATCATTCAGGCGCTGCGGGCAAGCCGAGCTAAGATCACGGTTTTCCTCACTTTTGTCTCCCTGCTGGTGATTATCATTGGCGCACTGATGTACCTCATCGAAGGAGGCAGTAATGAAGGATTCTCCAGCATCCCCCGGGGTGTCTACTGGTCCGTCGTCACCCTTACCACCGTAGGTTATGGCGATATCACTCCGCGGACAGAACTTGGGCAGCTCATCTCCGCCGTGGTCATGATACTGGGTTATGCCATTATTGCCGTGCCGACCGGTATCGTCTCTGCCGAATTTGTTAAGGAATATAAGAGTGGCAGGACCAATACCCAAGCCTGTCGTTACTGTGGACAAGAGGGGCACGACCTTGATGCCATCCATTGCAAATACTGCGGCGAGAAACTGAACCCCTGAATTTACCGGACAATCAATACCGGGATATGAAACTCGAAGTTCAGTAATTGTATGGCCGTGCTGCCCAGCAGTATGGCGGGGATATTACTGCGCCCCTTTGACCCAATGACCACGAGGTCTTTGCTTTTTTGAATGGCGAAGTCGTACACCGCCTGAGCTGTAGTGCGGTCTTCACTATACGTAAATATGCAGGATATGCCCTGCAACGGCTCTGGCAGCCCCCGGCGAAACCGCTTGTACTGGTCTTCTGCCTCCTCCTTCATAGACTTCCGGAACCCCTGTACCGGGATAAAGGGGAAATAGTGCATTGGAATGGTATACACATGCTGGCTCGTGAGCACGCCACCAACCGCATTTTCAATCCGTTTGCCTGCAAGCAACGCACGCCTGGACGACGGAGAGAAATCAATTGGCACAACGATGCGCTCCATGTGGTGTGGTGCCGTCTCCGGTACGGCTAGCAGGTCTGACTTCAAAGAGGCTTGCCGCAAGACTTTTTCGGCCACCTGCCCTGAGCCTTGATAGGATAGTTTTTTGCCCACTACGATCAGCTCCACCCCCTGAGCACTGGCCGTTTTCACGATCTCCTGAGCCGTGGAGCTGCCCTCTGTGACGATGACTTCCCAATCCACGTCTGGCATCGTGCCGCCATTTTGCTGAAGGAAATGGGCATCAATATTTTCTTCAATTTCCTCACCAATGAGCTCTGAAAGCGGCCGCTCCAATTCTTCCAGAAGGGATTCCGCTTCTTCGGGATAGTCAAAACGGATGTTGTGCTGAAAATAGACCTCCTCCACTCCCGGAAGGGCTTCGCAGAGGAAACGAGCGTAGCGCAACATGACCTGGTCCATATCGGTCAGGTCCAGACCGAACAGTATTGATTTGTAGGCAACCATAGGTTATTCGACTTTATTTTTTTTCTGCCGCTTGGCAATGAGTTCTGATAAGACCTGCCGGTAGGACTCCCGCTCTTTCAGCTGTTTTTGCTGCTGCATCTCTTCGAATTCCTTAACCAGCCCTTTGTATAAACTATAACACATTACAAACAGCAATAGGGTAAAGGGCAGGCCGGTGGAGATCGCAGCAGTCTGAAGGGCTTTTAAACCACCTCCCAAAAGCAGGGTAGCAGCAACCGCCCCCTCCGAAAGGGCCCAGAAAATACGCTGCCCCACTGGCGCGTCCAGTTTTCCACCGGAAGTAATACTGTCTATTACCAGTGATCCACTGTCTGAAGAAGTCACAAAAAAGCTGGTCACCAGCAAGATACCAATAATAGAGGTCACAAAACTCAATGGATACTCCTCCAGCAGTACAAATAAGGCTGTGGCAATATTCTCATTTACAGCCGTGGCGATATCCCCTATCCCATTCAACTCAAGGAAGAGCGCGGAACCTCCGAAAACAGACATCCACAGGAACGTCAGCAAAGATGGCACCAACAGTACGCCCAGAAAAAACTCTCGTACCGTACGCCCCTTCGACACCCGGGCAATAAACATACCTACAAATGGCGACCAGGAAATCCACCAGGCCCAATAGAAAACAGACCAGTCGTGCTGCCAGGTGGTACCGGCATAAGACTCCGTCCAGGCACCAATGGAAATCAGCTCTTGCAGATAAGCGCCGGTATTTTGAATAAAGGAATCCATCAGAAAGACGGTAGGCCCAAGAATAAGCATAGCGATTAGGAAAATCAACCCCATGCGCATATTGAGTTCGCTGAGCACCCGCACCCCCTTGTCGAGCCCCAACACAACAGAAATCGTAGCGGCACCGGTAATTGCAGCGATCAAAAAGACCTGCATGTTAACCGTATCCGGTGTATCAAAAAGGTGGGCAAGTCCAGCTGAAACCTGCTGTACACCAAACCCTAGAGAAGTAGCAAGCCCAAACAACGTAGCCACCACAGCCACCACATCAATGATGTTCCCTATCGGCCCGTGAATACGGTCCCCTAACAGTGGGTAAAATACCGAGCGTAGCGTCAGGGGCAGTTTCTTATTGAAGGTAAAAAAGGCGAGGGACATACCCACGATTGCATAGATAGCCCACGCATGCAGCCCATAGTGCAAAAAGGTAAACTTCATAGCATCCTGTGCGGCAGCAGCAGGATTGGCGGCACCACGCGGAGGATTGGAATAGTGAAGAATCGGCTCTGCCACACTAAAGAACAGCAGCCCGATGCCCATACCCGCCGAAAAGAGCATCGCAAACCAGGCAAAAGTGCTGAAGTCGGGCTTTGCCTTGGGCCCTCCGAGGCGGATCTGACCCATTTTACTAAAGGCGAAGTAGAGGGAAAACGCCAGGAAAATATTCACCGCCATTACCAGCAGCCATCCGGCATTAGTGGTAATCCCGGCGGTGGTTTTTGAAAAAATCTCTTCCATCGGCTCCCCTATCCCCAGCGTCAGCCCAATGAAGATCAGGATGATAACAGCCGAAGGATAAAAAACCGGGGCGTGGATGTCAAAATACTTCTTAGACATAAACCTGTTGGTTGGGATGATTAAAAACTTGCCCAAAACACAAGTGTGCCACCTCTCCTAACCAGAGGTGGCACACGCGCATCTTTATTCAATGCTTTGCAATGAGTATGCTTACTGCACCAGCCACATTGCAGCGTTTTGTGAGTTAGAGCCGCCAAGGCGGTCTACTGCGGCGTTGTAGTTCGTTTCGTTCAGGCTGATCTCCTGACCAGGGTAGAGGAAACGAAGGGGCAGTTCGTCGTCATTGACGTTGGCGCAGGGCGGATTGAGAAATGGGATACCGTCCCAGCTCATCCCGCTCTCTTGGTACCACCGGCGCAGCTCAAAGTAGGGCTGTAAACCGTGGAAGAACAAAGCGACCCACTTCTGCTCCCAGATGTCTGTTACTTTTTCGTAAGCGACACCAGAGTTGTCATAGAAGTCTTCAAAGGAAGACCATTGCGTAGCGGACAAATCGACCTGATGGTACTCCATGGATGCGGCAATACCGTTGCGGTAGTGGCTTTCCACATCACCGGATATCCAACCCTTGGCTGCTGCTTCCGCCAATAGGAATTCAACCTCAGCGTAAGTCATCAGGATACCCTTTGCCAGGTCGATGCCCAGCTCTGAAGCGGTTGTCTGAGAAGCATCTACATAGTAGGCAGCGCCAAGGCGGGAGCCCGTTTTGCTGCAGTTTTCTGTATTGTTGCCATTATCCGCTCCATTGAAGGTGCCTTCGGTGGAGTACATATCGTTGTCCGGCCGTGCGTAGCGGAACAGACGAGGGTCATCGTAATCTGTCAGGTGGGCCACGAGGGTTGAGCTGATCGCCACTGCATCAAAGTCACCTGTTTTCAAGGGGATCAGTGGGAACTGATTCGGGAAAGCGTTGAGGTACGTCAGGGTGGCGTTGTCGTCATTGCTTTCCATAATATTGCTACCGTCGACGATGGCAGCAAAATCAGCTGCCGCGTTATCCAGTTGATTACTGGCCAGCATCAGCAGCTGCAAACGCAGGGAGTTCGCAAATTTCTGCCACTTGGAAGCGTCGCCATTAAAAATCAGGTCGCCGGCAATAGAGCCGCCGTTGGAAGAGGACAACAGATTGCTTGCACGCTCCAGCTCACTGAGCAGGTCTGCGTAGATTTCAGGCTGTGGGTCGTATACCGGTGTAAAGTTATCCTGCAGGCCGCTGATGGCGTCAAAATAAGGCACATCGCCATAAGCGTTCGTCAGTACGGAGAAAATCCAGCTACGCAGGACGATTGCCGCACCTTCGAGGTGAGCATTCTCTGATTCAATCGCAATTTCTTCCACAGCATACACATCAGTCAGGCTGCCGTAGAGCCCTTCCCAAACGGTAGGAAAGGCATTCCAGTTGTAAGCGTCTACCTCGTTACGGAGGGTCTTGGCACTTAGCTGGGCGATGTTGTTGCCCAGGAGGAAAGACTCTTCAGTGGTTGTATTTACACTGTTCCGAATAGCCGAAGCCATGAGCACGTCAGGAGATACCGTTGTGGGCTCGTTCGGGTTTTCGTTAAACTCGTCAAATTGCTCGCAGGAAACCAGGAACAGACCGGCCAGCACTAAGAGGAGTGATATAGATTTGAAAAATTTCATAAATGTCTTTTTTGTCTTGAAAAATAGGGAGGGAGGATAGCACTTCCTCCCTCGAATGCGTTTCAAGCTTTTGAGTTAGAAGCCCAGGTTAAGAGAAATACCAAAGCTTCTTACAGAAGGCAGTTGCGTACTCTCAAAGCCGTTCACAAACAAGCCGTTCCGGATCGAGTAGGTCTCCGGATCGATAGATGGCACATTGGTGAAGAGCAAAAGGTTGCGGCCTACCAGTGAGATGCTTGCGTTGGCAAGACCTGCAGATTCCAGCACGCCGGATGGGATGCGGTAGGACAGGCTCACCTCACGGAGCTTCACATAGGTGGCATCGTAAGTTGCTGCTTCTATATTGTCACGGTTGAACCCGTTGCCGTAGTAGTTGTAGAAGTAACCGGTATAGCCGGCTCCACCTGGCTCTACAGCCACGTCGTTAGGGACGTATTCCGGATTTTCGGCTGTGCCGATGTTTTTCACACCTGGCCCAATGATACCACCCTCCTGCTCAAGCGTGTAGATGGGATCGCCATTGGCATCATAGTCTACGCTGTATACCGTACGGCCTTCCGTTGTCAACAGGTCAAGGTTCGGATCATCTTCGTTGGTAATTGTACCGCCTGTGTTCATCAGTGCGTGTGTACGAGAGTAGATGTTACCCCCAACCTGGCCGTCAAAGAGGAAACCAAAGCTGATGTTGCCGAAATTCAGGGTATTGTAGATACCAATACGGGCATCTGGCTGGAAAGACCCGGCAGACACTTTTTCTTCTGTCAGCAGAGGCAGCCCATTCTCGTGGATAATCTGGCCATCATACTGACCGCCTTCCACCCGCTGGAAACCGAGGCCGTAGAGCTGACCGAGCAGTTCGCCTTCTTCAGCAACGTACTCCAGGTCTGCACCACCCTCATCACCGGGGAATACATCCGCAATAATGCTGTAACGCCCGCTGGTGATAATGTCAGGCAGGCTTTCCACGATAGCGCGGTTGTGGCCTACGTTCAGCATCACGTCCCAGCTGAAGTTGCGGCGCTTCACCGGTGTGGCGCTCAGCATCAGCTCAATACCTTCGTTGCGGATTTCACCGCCGTTGGTGAGGCTGAAGTCGTAACCACTCGTTGCTGCAACGGGCAGGGTAATCACCTGGTCGAAGCTCAGCATATTATAATAGGTCGCATCCAAACGCAAACGATCGTTCAGGAAGCGTACATCAACACCTACTTCGATCGCCTGTGTGCGTTCGTTGGTCAGGTTCGGGTCAGCTACAGTGCGGTTGGTTGTGAATACCGATGTGGCACCGAAGGCTGCTTGTGGCGTAAAGGTGTTGCCGAAAGAATATGGGGGCGCACCGTTACCTACTTCTGCATAGGCCCCTTTCAGCTTCAGGAAGGAAAGGGAAGAGTTAGCACCCAGATTGAGCTTTTCGCTCAGTACGGCACTTACCGAGACGGAAGGATATAAGAAATCATAGTCTGATCCGTCGATACCCACCTCCGGATTGACCAATGTACTGTTCCAATCCTGCCGAAGCGATGCATCCAGGTAGATAAAGTCATCGTAGGAAATCGTCGCAAGACCAAATAAGCTATTGATACCCGTAGTGGTCTTCTGAGACTCTACCAACACGCCAGAGCGTGCGTTAGCGAGGGTGTAAATACTTTCGCTTGTACCTGCAAACTTCAGTTCCGGGTTGTTAGCCACCAGGAAGTTGGCGTCCTGCCGCATGATGTTACCACCAATTTTTACGTCCAGGTCAAAGAGGGAGTTATTGCCCCGGTCGGTATGATAACCGATCAGCGCCTCAGCATTCGTCTCTGTGAAGGAGATTTCATCCTCGCGATAGCTGCCATTCTCACCTGGTGTGGCCTTGGTGGAAGGCGCCCGGCGGTAGGCCCGCTCATCGTCTACTACGTCTGCACCGTAGCGCAGGCGGATATCAAAGTTATCATTCAGCTCGTAAGACAGCTGCAGGTTACCGATTACGCGGTTGCTGCTGAAACTGTTTGTATTTTCATTAGCGATGAACCAGGGGTTATTCACCCAAAGGTCCTCCACATAACGCTGTTGGACCCCTTCCAGGCCAGGCTCCCAGTAGTCGCGCAGGTCGTCAATAGCTACCTGCCGCGGGTACCAGAGCCAGCCGTACATCACGGAAGAAGACTCATCGTAACCGGAGTTCGGCACATTATCAGAGCCAGAACGTACGTACATGGCATTCAGGCGCACATCGAGGCGGTCGTCAAAGAGCTGACGGCCGATGCTGGTCTGAAACGTATTACGCTGCAAGTTCGTGTTAGGCACGATCCCACGGTTAGAGGTGTTTGTGTACGAAAGGCGGAAATCACCAGCCTCTGAGTTGTTGTTGATCGCGATGTTGTTGATACTCGATACTCCCGTGCGGAAGAAGTTGCGGATATTGTCTTCAGCGGGCGTAAACGGAGCCGGCTGCCCATCAGAGTTGAACTGCTTGATCAACTGCCCGTTCATGCGCGGGCCCCAGTTTTCACCGTATGCTTCGTAGTATTCCTTATCGCCGATATAGTTGGTACCATCGATGTAGCTGTACTTGCCACCGCCACCAAAACCAAATTCATTCTGGTAGTTGGGCAGCTTGAGGATGGTCTGTGCCATGGTTGTGGAGTTGATTTCCACACCCCAGCCCTGAGCATCTTTCCCCGTCTTGGTTTCGATCAGGATTACCCCGTTGGCGGCACGTGAGCCGTAAAGTGCAGAAGCTGCAGGCCCTTTCAGGACGTTGATGGAGGCAATATCATCCGGGTTGACGATCTGCGCAGCATTACCAAAGTCGATGGTAGTCGATCCGTTCAGGCCATCATCAAAACTGTACAGGTCATTGGTAATAGGGATACCGTTAACCACAAAGAGTGGTTGGTTATTACCCAGCAGCGAGGCTGCACCACGAATATTGATGTTGGAAGAAGCGGTTGGGCCAGCGGAGCTACCTGTCACATATACACCGGAGGCTTTACCCGCCAGAGCGTTGGTGACATTGGTCGGCTTTACCTTCGCAATCTGATCAGCGCCGAGCTTTTGCACGGAGTAGCCCAGGGCTTTCTCCTCGCGCTCAATGCCAAGAGCTGTGACGACCACTTCGTCCAGCTCAATTTCTGAGCTCAGGACAACATCGTAGGTATCCTTGCCTGCCTCAAGCGGCACTTCCATTGTACTAAAGCCAACATAAGAGAAGACCAGGATTTCTGCATCTTCGGCAATAGGCAGCTCATAGGCACCATTGAAATCCGTTACGGTACCTTTTACCGTCTTTTTCACGTAAACGTTGGCACCAATAAGAGGCTCGCCTTCATTATCAGTTACAGTACCAGTAATGGTTCTCCCACCGGCTTGTGCCAGCATGGTGCTACTGCATGCAAACAGCAGGACCAGCCCAAGAAAGTGGCGAGTCATTTGTAAAGTACGATTCATAAAACTAGTGTTTAATTAAGAATAAACATAGACCGAGCAGTGCGCTAAACACACTACTTTTTATTAACTTAGAAACTCGTATTGCTTATTTTGGGCACAAAAATCGAAAATAAATGACACTTAGGCACATTATTTCGTACTTAATATTCACATTAATCTTTAATTCAGGTACAAATGGGCAAGAAAACCTCCTTAACTCAGATAGCTTGTCAACTTTATATGTGGGCGTAAAAGAATCGCCACCTTTTTTGTTCAAAAAAAATACAGATCAAATTGAAGGGATTAGTGCATGGCTGTGGGAGCAGGTAGCGGCTGAACTCGATCAGCCCTATGAGATACGGGAGCTTACCCTAAGCGAAATGCTGGACCAGCTGGAAGCCGGAACGCTTGATATTGCTATCAATCCTTTAACTGTAACGAGTGACCGTATTGAACGGATCGAGTTCACCCAGCCGTTTTTTGTTTCTTCTTCCGCCGTGGCTACACGCAGCAGCAGCGGCCTGGAGAGCGCCTTAGCTTTCGTTAAAAAATTCTTCTCTACTAATTTCTTAAAGGCCATTTTTGTGTTATTTATTGTCATTTTCATCTTTGGCTTTATTGCCTGGCTGTTCGAGCGCAAAGCCAATCCGGAGGAATTCCCCGATGGCTGGCAGGGTATGTGGGAAGGGATTTGGTGGTCAGCCGTCACGATGACAACAGTGGGCTATGGCGACAAATCTCCACGCTCACTTGGCGGCAGGATCGTCGCGCTGGTATGGATGTTCACAGCCATTATTATAATTTCCGGCCTTACCGCAAGTATCGCCTCTTCCCTAACGGTGAATCAGCTGAGTGGCGACATTGAAAGCTTGAAGGAATTGCGGCAGCATGATGTAGGTTCTGTGGAGGCTTCTGCCAGCCTTCAGTTTCTGGAAGACAACTACGTGCCCGCCCGGCCCTACAATAATGTTCAGGCAGGCCTGGACGCGCTGCAAGCCGGGGACATTGAAGCGTTTGTGTACGACGAGCCCATCCTGAAGTACGAAATCCTTAGCGGCAACCGCACTGAGCTACAAGTCCTCCCCTACCGCTTCAATACACAGTATTACAGCTACGGCCTGCCCAAAGGCAGTACTTTGCCGGACCGGATTAACCCCGTTATGCTCAGCATACTGGAAAGCAGCCGATGGCAAGCGATCCTTTCAGAGTATGATTTGAAGGAAGAGTAGTCCCGGACCGGACATTTAAGAGGAGCCGATATGCAGTGGTGCTAACTTTATGCCAAAGGACGCGTTATGACAATAAAACCCGTCCATGCGTTATTGCCTACTATTTGTATTTGCCGCCTTGCTTAGCGGTTGTAAAGTCAGCGACTATGCTTCTGATTCCAAGCCCATTGACCACCGCATCTGGGACAGCCTCCTCCAAAAGCACGTTACCGCTGAAGGTCTGGTCGATTATCAGGGCTTCATTGCAGACAGCGTACGCCTGAACAACTACTTAGACCAACTGCGGCAGCACCACCCCAACGATGAGCACTGGTCCCGGGACGAGCGCCTGGCATACTGGATCAATGCCTATAATGCCTTTACGGTAAAGTTGGTGGCCGACCACTACCCCGTAGAAAGTATTAAGGACATCAAAAACGGCATACCGTTCGTGAATACCGTTTGGGATATCAAGTTTATTGAAATTGAGGGGCAGACTTACGACTTGAATAACATTGAGCATGGCATCATCCGCCCAAAATTTGAGGAGCCCCGTATCCATTTTGCGGTCAATTGTGCTGCGCGGTCCTGCCCAAAACTGTACAACCGGGCTTACACGCCTGAAAAACTCGATGCCCAACTGACACAGGCAGCCGAAGCCTTTCTTGCAGATGAAGGTAAAAACAAGGTAAGCCCAAATTCTGCGCAACTATCCAAAATTTTCACCTGGTACGGCGGTGACTTCAAAACCAATGGCAGATCCATCATCGAGTATATCAATCAGTACGCGCCGGTAAAAGTCAATGCAGACGCAGAAGTTTCCTACCTCGAGTACGACTGGAGCCTCAACGACCAGTAAAAAGCGACTATTGCTCCAGACGGGAAAGGCCAGCCTTGGCCTTTTGATGAAGGCCCACGCGGTATTCTTCGGGCTTGAGGCTCAGGCAACGCTCGTAGGCCGCCCTTGCCTGGGTGCGATTCCCCTGCCCTTCGTAGATAATGCCCATTTGCAGGGCAGCATTGCAAGCGTAAAACCAGGGAGAGTCAGCTCCCTTATCCAAGGTCAGCTGATAATGCCGCAGAGCTTCCTCGTACCGGTCCATGCCATGCAGCAGCCGGCCCAGGCGGTAGAAATACTCCAATTCATGAGCGCCCTTGAAGCCATCCGTTGCCTGACTGGCCAGCAACTGATAGCCTTTTTGGAAATACCCTCCGTCAAAGAGGAGGCGGGCGCGCAGCAAGTCAAGGTTCGGTACGATGCCGGATTCCGCCTCCTGCTGGGCGTTTTTGTCGCCCCCGGCTACCGCATAGCCGTGGGCAATGCAATTGAGCATATGCCTTTTATAGCCTGCTTCGTTGCCATTGATCAGCGATTGCCAGCCGAGTTTCTGGTAGGTTTCCTTGATGAAGTTCCGCCCATTGTAAGCGCTCAGGTAGGATTGGAAGTATGGGGCAGCATCGCGATCCAGCCGGCGCAGCTTAGCCAATCCCAACATGTAGTCCAGGTAGGGGAAACTGAAGTAAGCGCCGCTCTTCGGATACAGCTGCAACAGCTCTATAGCCTGATCATTGCGCCCGGTCCGCATAGCCACATGCGCCATCACAAAGCATTCCAAAGGGCTCTGCCGGGGCGAAAGACCTGCTTTGTTGACAGCCTGCCAGGCGGTATCGCCCTTATTTTCGAGGTGCAGTAACAGCAGCGCGTAGAGTACCTTTGTTTCCTTTTCAAAAACGAAGTCATGGGTCTCGGCGTACTTCAGCACCGCTTCCACTTCGCGCCGGCCTTCCTCGATCGTGCCTTCCAGCCCGCCCAGCAGTTTCACGCCCCATTTGTAACTATCCGGAATGGTGCCCACCATGGCATGGAGGATACCCAGGTCTTTTTTATTGGGCATAAAGTCGGGGTACAGGGCTTCATTTTCGCGAAGCAGTTTATAGGCTTTACTCACTTCCGTAAATGCGCCTAGGTAGTCTTCAAAGCGCAAGCGCACCAGCGCCCACTGCAGCCGGATGTCTGCCTGTACAAAACGGTAGTAAGGCGAGTTGGGGTTGCCCTTCTCCACGATCGTAGCGAGCCGGCGGTCGCGTTTCACTTTTAGCTGCTTGTACTCCTCTTCGTTTTCATTGATGTACAACTTGAAGAAGTCGATGTAATTCTCAATGTGGTGTACAATGAGATTATCCGGTTCCTGCAGGCGTACTTTGGCCAGCAAGGCATAAGCCTCTCCAAACCGGAGGTCAGTAGCTTTTTCATAGGCGGTTTTAGCATCCGCAGTGAAATGGAAATACTTGCCCGCTGCGCAGCTCAGGGAGGCGGACAGGAAAAGCAATAGGAATATGGAGAACCGGAGGGCGTGCATATTATTGGGTTTGGAGCAAAGATAACAGACATTAGAAACTTAAGCCGTGCAGAAGATAAACGAAAGAAGCCCCGATAGCGCAATGCAGGCTTATCAGGGCTTCTTTAACTTTTAGTAACACCCGGGGTTATGCGGTCTCTGTCTCCCCGGTTACTTCAGCAGCAATGACATCATCCACCAAAACACGGCTGCAGTGCTCGCAGGCGATAATTTTTTTCTGCATCGCAATCTCCAGCTGTAGCTGCGGCGGGATCATGTTAAAGCAGCCACCACAGGCATTCCGCTCAACGGTCACCACGGCCAGGCCATTGCGGTAGTTGGTGCGGGTGCGGTCATAAGCGCGCAGGAGGCGGTCTTCAATTTTCTTGCGCCACTTTTCGGCTTCCTTGCGCAGCTTCTGCTCTTCCTTTTCTGTTTTCTTAATGATCTCCTCCAGCTCTACCTTTTTGGTAGCCAGATCTTTAGCTTTACGGTCGAGCCGCTCCTGATTGGCAGCAAGGGTTTCTGCCTTGCGCTCCTTGTCTTTTTCAACCCCACGGATTTTCTTTTCAGAAAGCTGGATTTCCAGGTTCTGCATTTCCAGCTCCTTCATCAGGGCGTCGTATTCGCGGTTGTTCTTTACATTATCGAGCTGCGTATTGTACCGCTCAATCAATGCTTCCGCCTCCTTGATGTTGGCGCGGTGCTTTGAGATTTCTGAGTCAAACTCAGCGATGTTGTCCGTCAGGCGGTTGATACGGGTCTCCAAGCCTGCAATTTCATCCTCCAGGTCGCTCACCTCTATCGGCAGCTCCCCCTTCAGGATTTCAATCTCATCAATCTTGGAATCAATGGTTTGGAGTTCGAATAAATTTTTCAGCTTCTCCGCAACAGTGGGTTCTCCTGCCATTATTTTATATCGATTTAGTAGTGATCAGATGAAGTAGTACTGCATTATACTACAAGTAATGAACGGGATTCGTTGTGACTTCCGTGCAATAAGCGGCAAAATTACTAAATTTCTGAGAAATAATCTCCTGCAACAGCTGTATTGTAAATTGCTCACTTTCAAAGTGCCCGATATCTGCGATGATGATTTGCCCGTCCGCATCGAAGAATTCGTGGTATTTGTAGTCGGCTGTGATAAAAATATCCGCGCCCTGCCCCTTAGCCGCCCCCAGCAGGAAGCCGCCTGCACCCCCACAAACCGCTAACGTCTTAACGGGCTTGTCCAATAATGCGGTATGCCGGATGACATTAACGTCCATTGCTTTTTTCAGGTGCTTGAGGAATGCTTCTTCCTTCATTGGCTTTGCCAGTTGGCCGACCATGCCGGAGCCGACCAGCGCACTTTTATTATCAATGCTGCCCAGCTCATAGGGCAATTGCACTTCCGGGACGCTATCCCGGAGCGCCTTCAGCACGGCCGGTTGCTGACCGGAAGCAAAGAAGACTTCAAGTTTGACCTCAGCGCCAGTTTGATCACCTTGTGTGCCCACCCCAAGCGAGGCATAACTTAGCCCTGTTTCATGGTTTAGCGTGCCTGCACCGGCTGCAAAGAGGGCTTTACGAACCACATCGCTATACGCCGGAGGCACATAAATGCTGAGCTTCTTCATCACCGCTGCCGGAGCCAGAATGCGGGTATTTTCCAGCTGTAGTTTTTCCGCAATCCGGGTATTAACTCCCTGATAGTATACGCTGTCAAGATTGGTGTGAATAGCGTAGATCGCAATGTCGTGCTTAATGGCCTGTATCACCACCCTTTCCACATAGTTGCGGCCAGTCAGGCTTTTCAATCCCTTAAATACTATAGGGTGATGAGCAACGATCAGGTTACAGCCTTTTTCGATCGCCTCTTCCACAATCGCTTCCGTAGAGTCCAGGCAACAAAGCACGCCTTTCACTTCTGCGCCTTGGTCGCCGGTGATCAGCCCGGCATTATCGTAGCCAGCCTGATAGGATGATGGAGCTATTTGTTCCAGGTACTGAATGACATCGCGTATCTGCATTAGGATCGGTTTCTGATTTTTTCTTCTAAGGAGGTCGTCGAGTAACCTTCAATATAAGGCAAAACGCGCACTTCGCCACCATTTTGGAGCACTGTATCTGCACCAACGATGCTATTGATTGCGTAATCGCCTCCCTTGACCAGCACATCCGGCTTCAGCAGCTCAATAAGCGCCGCCGGGGTGTCTTCTTCAAAAGGCACGACCAGGTCAACAAATTGCAGGGCGGCCATTTGCCAAAGTCGGGTAGTTTCATCGTTTATCGGCCGGTTGGGGCCCTTCAGCCGCCGTACCGAATCCGCTGCATTGAGCCCGATGATCAGTGCGTCACCCAATTCCCGTGCCTGTGCCAGGTAGTGGATGTGCCCGTAGTGCAGGAGATCGAAGCAGCCATTGGTAAAGACCACCTTTTGGCCCTGCTGTTGCCAGGCGGCCCGCTGCTGTGCGGCACCTGCCCAGTCTTTGATTTTCGCTTTGATATTCTCAATCATAGATTATGCATTGGCGGTCACGATCTGCTCCCGGTCACTGCCCGGCTGATAGTCGCGGTTGAGAATAGGCAGAAAGACGAGAGCAAGAATACCCACCAGGACATTACAGCCCAACTGAATGGAAAAAAAGGCAATATTCGCCCAGGAAAACCCGTCGTCTCCGCTGATGCCATACATGGCCAGTGCCGTTTGCGCCAGGAAGTGATAGGTGCCCATACCTCCGGGCGAAGGGATGACCACGCCCCATCCACCAAAGACGAATACGGTGAGCGCTGCCACCGCTGGCAGGCCCGCGGTGGGCGCAAAGGCGAAGAAACAAAGGTAAGTCATCAGGTAATACATAAACCAGATGTTGATGCTGTGAAACAGGAACCACCAAGGGCGGTCGAGCTGACGCACTGTCTGCAGCCCTTCCCAAAAGCCAAGCGCCAGGTCACGGACTTTCTTGTAAATCGCCGTTCGGGACAGCGGCTTGCGAAAGAGGTACAACACCACCATGCCCATTGCCCCTACACCAGCAGCCATAGCCATCAGGTTGCCCAAATTTGCCAGCTTGCCGAGATCGGCTTTCTCATTGACGAACTGCCAGATGGTATCATACTCCAACAGAAAAGCCAGCCCGGTGACCAACAGAATGCTGATGACGTCAATAATCCGGTCTACGACTATGGTCCCCATGACTTTTTCCAGCGGGATTTTTTCATATTGAGCCAGGGAAGCCCCCCGCACGACCTCGCCCATACGTGGCAGGCCCAGATTGGCAAAATACCCCAGCACGGTGGTCAGAAAGGCATTAATAAACCGCGGCGTGTAGCCCATTGGCCGGATGAGCATACTCCAGCGGATCGCACGGCTTACGTTGCTCATCATAAAGGCAATAAGGACCATCAGCACCCAAAAGTAGTTGGCCTCCTGAAAGTCGGTAACTACTTTTTGGAATAAACTGCAATCCTCAGCCGAAATGCCTTTTAGGGCACATTCTTCCTGGTAGGCGGCATTTTGGCCACGGTACACCAGGTACAGGATGCCCAGGCCCAGGCCTAAAAACAACAGGAACTTAAGAATATTTACGAGCGTCTTTTTCAAAGGTCGTATGGTTGATGGTGGGCGCAAAGATAGGGGACTGCACCTAAATGGCAAAGTCTGGTGGCCAAGGGAAAAAACTATTGAAGCTCAACATTTTACAGCGGATCCGGTTTTATCGCAAATAAAAGACGGTATCCCATGAAACTCCACCGCCAAATCCTGCCCATTTTCGGTTTTCTTGCCACCTTAGGTTTGTTGTTTTCTCCACTTATCGAAGTCCATACTTCCGGAGAAACTCCACGCGACCTGATCATCTTCGGCACTGACATTACCGGGGACACCCAACAACTTAGCGGGCTGATCTTTGCCCAGGATTTCCAATTCTACAGCCTAATGGCCCTGCTGATGAGCTGGTTAGCGGCGATTTTCTCTCAAAAGCAAGTCAGGGTAGTCGCCCTTTCCTTCGGTATTTTTATCATCAGCATGTTGCCGGCCTGGTTTATGGTTTATGTGGAAGATATCATCAAGCATCAGGTAGAAGGCCCCCTTGAGCATGAATACCTGTATGGTTTTGTTTTTGCAGGCATTGCCCTTTTCTGCGGCACCTTCGGGATCATCAACACCCAGCCCAGGCCCTCACAAGTGGCGGGCAACGTGCTTGACCAAGAGGTTTAACGATGCTTTAGGAAGAATTTCTTGCTGAAAAGCAGTAAATTACGGTACTTTGCGGCGCAATTTTCAAACAAGCATAAGTACCAATGACCAAAAGAGTAATTCCTGTTGTAGACTTGTCTCAGTTTACCAAGGGCGATGCCACCGCCCGCGAAGCTTTCGTAGCAGAACTGGGCAAGGCCTTTCACGAAATTGGCTTTGTTGGCGTTACCGGCCATGGCATACCCGAAAAACTGATCAACGACTTCTACAAGGCTTCCAATGCATTTTTTGCGTTATCCACGCCTATTAAAGAGCAGTACGAGATTGCAGGCATGGCTGGACAGCGGGGGTACACCTCCTTTGGCAAAGAGCACGCCAAGCAATCGGAAGTAGCCGACCTGAAGGAATTTTTCCAAATCGGACAGGAAGTACCTGCCGATGATCCGCGCAAAGCTCGGTACCCGGATAATGTGCATGTTGCCGAAATTCCGGACTTTACCAAACTCGGCCTGCAGCTTTACCGGGCTTTTGAGAAGGTCGGCGGCGAGCTCCTCAAAGCCATTGCCATCCACCTGGAACTGCCGGAAGATTACTTTGAAGCGCATATTGAGAAAGGCAATAGCATCCTGCGGGCTATTCACTATCCTCCGATCACGAAAGAGCCGGAATCCGCAATACGGGCAGAGCAGCACGAAGACATCAACCTTATCACCCTGCTTGTGGGCGCTTCTGCCGGCGGGCTTCAACTGCTCAACAAAGACGAGGAGTGGCTGCCTATCATGCCGGAGGAAAACGAGATTGTCATCAACGTAGGGGATATGCTACAGCGGCTGACCAACAACTACCTGAAGTCAACTACCCACCGGGTGGTCAATCCTCCGCGCGAAGAGTGGCATCTGCCCCGGCTTTCTATCCCTTTCTTCCTTCACCCGAAGTCGGAAATGGATTTGAGCGCACTGCCGAAGTGTATTACCGCCGAAAACCCGTTGCACTACGAGCCCATCACAGCCGGCGAATATCTCGACGAACGCCTGCGCGAAATCGGCCTGAAAAAATAAGGATGGCCAAAAAATACATTACCTTCACTAAACTTAAACCTCTTATTACGGTCAGATGACTGAAAGCAGGTTGATAAGGACAGCATAATGCTGTAATTTTGCAATAATTAAAAAGTATCATTATGGAAACTATACTGTTGTTCAACTTCTTCGGCCCGGAAATGCTGGTTGTACTCTTCGCAATTCTGTTGCTTTTCGGCGGTAAGAAAATTCCTGAGCTGATGCGTGGCATTGGAAAGGGCATCCGCGAGTTCAACACTGCCCGCTCTTCCCTCGAAAGCGAACTGAAAGAGGGCATGGATGCGGCTGAGCGCGAGGAAGCGAAAAAGAAAGAAAACAGCAACGCATAAATTCCGCAGTTTTTGCGCACCAACAGAAAAGCCATCCGAGATGTTTCCCGGATGGCTTTTTTCGTGCTCAGATTACGGAAGGACAGTTTATTTCCTGCCAAACAGCCCGCCTAACATTTTCATGCCGATGCTGGCTACGTCATCCACTACGCTTCCGTCCCCATCGCTGTCCAGAAACTTCATGGCCATATCGATTGCCGGATTGTTTGTATTCGCCCGCTCGGCGGATACCGTACCCGAAAGCAGCGAAGCAATACCTGCCATATCCAGCCCCTGCTCCCGCTTGGTCTTGCCCAGCGCGCCCATTACAACCGGTGCCAGCATCGTCATCAGGCTGCCGGTTTTGTCAGAGTCCAGCCCGCTAAGCTGACTGATCATTTGTACTGCGCCTCCCTGCTTGTTGCCCAGAACATGCTTCAGGATACCTGAGCCATTGAGCATACTTGGATTCTGCGCCTGCACCTGCTGTCCGCTAAGCATACCGATGACATCGTTCAGTATACTGCCGTCGTGGTCCCGCTCCAGTGCATTGTTCAGTGACTGAGCACCTTCTGTGGATTCGGCATTTTTGGCTAGTGCGCCCATCAGGGTATTCACGATGCCGGAAGCCGCAGCGGCGGTTTTTTGCTTATCGGCACCTCCGATTTGCTGGCTCAGTTGGTCAATCATGCCCTCAGAAAGGGAGCCTTGCAGGAGGTTCATTAAGTTAGCTTCCATATTGTTTTTTATGGTTGTTGATTATGGTGTTAAATTACGGATTGTTTTTCGGGCAGCAAAACATGCGTGCTTCCCGGGAATGCTTTTTGTAGACGCTATTTTCCCGGAAGGTCACATCAACTATAGCCGGCCCAGGCTGTTTCCTCAAAGTAAAAGGATACTGAACGTATGATGTGGAGCGATTTAAAAGCTGTAATAGCCTGGTTTCGCGGGGAGCAGGAGCCCGATGCGACAGACACGGACATTGGGGTAGCCAGCCTGATGCGGCTTGTCGCAGCCAATACCATGGCTAACATCAGAAAAGCGCAGGAACAGGCAGACCGCCTGCCCTATCAGTCCGATGAACCATTAGATAATGCACCGGCTTCTGCTGATAGTCGCCCCACCATACCCTTTTCTCCATCCCGCCAGGATGGGCTCCCAACTTCTGACGCACCGGGTTCGGCATCCGCACAGGGAGATGAACAGGAGCCGCCGCAGGAAGCTTAAGCGAAAGGTTGGCCCTACGCAGGTTGCCCGCTAACCACCACCACAATTTCACCTTTCACTTTAGCCTGTTGACCATAGTAAGCGATCAGCTCTTCAAGTGATGCCGTTCTGACTTCTTCGTGCATTTTGGTCAATTCGCGGGCTACGCAAGCGAGGCGGTCTGCTCCACAGTGCGCTGCCAACTGCTCCAGGCATTTGACCAGGCGGTAAGGCGACTCATAAAGCACGAATGTGACCGGCAGTTCTGCCAGATAACTCAAGCGGGTTTGACGGCCTTTTTTATGAGGCAGAAAACCTTCGAAGTGAAATTTATCGCAGGGGATACCAGAAGCCACAAGCGCAGGTACGAAAGCGGTAGCGCCGGGCAGGCATTCCACCTTCACGCCTTCCTGCACACAGGACCGGGTCAATAGGAAGCCAGGGTCAGAAATACCCGGCATGCCCGCATCAGAAATCAGCGCCATCCGGGCACCGCCTTTGAGTTGTTCGACCAGATTTTCGGTAATGTTATGCTCGTTATGGGCGTGGTAGGCACGGAGCGGCGTAGTGATTTCGTAGTGGTCCAACAGTTTTTTTGAGGTGCGGGTATCTTCCGCCAGGATGAGGTCTACTTCTTTCAGCAGGCGGAGCGCCCGAAGGGTAATGTCTTCCAGGTTGCCAATGGGCGTGGGTATGAGATGAAGCATGCAGTTGTCGATTCTGTTAAGTCAGTGCTCCGACTTAGTGAAATACTGGAAAGCAGAAAAAAGAACATAAAGCACTACCACTGCTGAGAAAGCCACTTCCCGGGTCAGGATAAGCAATAGCAAAGCAATGCCGGCAAAGATAAACTTAATCTCATTGCCTGCCCACGCCAGCGATTTGAATTTGAGGGCAAACATGGGGATTTCACTCACCAGCAGGTAGGACTGCAAGGCGATCAGGAAGTAAAGCAGTGCAGGGCTACTGACCACCCACGCTCCCATGCCGTAACTGTCCAGGGCATAAATCAGCATCAGCCCGGTCACAAACATCGTACTCGATGGCGTCGGAAGGCCGATAAAGCCATCCGTCTGCCGGGTATCGAGGTTGAACTTGGCAAGCCGCAAACCGGAGAAAGCCGAAAGGATAAAACCAGGCACTGCTGCATACACCAGCGCATCTGCTCCTTCCTGCCCCAGGGCCACCAGCAGCAACTGATAGTAGATGGCTCCGGGCACTACCCCGAAGGAAACCGTATCGGCAATGGAGTCCAGCTCTTTGCCCAGCTCCGAATGCACGCCCAGCAAACGGGCCACCAACCCATCCGCATAATCGGCCGCAACCGCAGCCACTATAAATCCAAACCCGGCTACGTACTGCCCATGCAGCACACTGACCAGCGCACACCCGCCGAAGACCAGGTTGAGCAGGGTAATCGCGTTTGGAATTTGCTTTTTTACCATGAGTGCGAAGGTACAAAAAACCAAAGGTTGAGGAAAGCTGCCGACCAAGGCTATCGGGCAGGGTTTGATTTTATTGCTTAACTTTCGGGGGAATCACATCCGACGCTATGAAAACGACAAAATCTATACTGGTAACAGGGCTGTGCATTCTGCCTTTACTAGGGGCCTTGGCACAACCTGCCAATGATGAGTGCGCCAATGCTTTTTTCATTGAGGAGCCGGTCAACTGGTGCTCTTCAGATGGGCAGTTCACTACCGTTGAAGCTTCCGCTAACCCGGATCAATCCCCTTCCTGTTTTACAGCAGAAGGTGATGTTTGGTTTTCCTTCACTGCGGTAGCCCCTTCCGTAAGTATTTCTGTGCTCGGTGGCTTTTTCAGCAACCAGCTTTCCCAGCCGCAGGTCGCACTGTATGCCGGCAGCTGTACAGATTTGACGGAAGTCACTTGCCAGACCGGCAGCGGCTTGTCCCTGCAAATCATCGAAACAGGCTTGCAACTTGGGCAGACCTACTACCTGCAAGTACAGGGGGTGGCTATCGGCAATTTCTCCCTGTGCCTCAACAACTACTCCGGAGCAATCACCGCTACCTCAGATTGCCCACAGGCCGCCGTGCTCTGCAATCAGGCTCCTTTTGTCATACCGCAGGTCACCGATGGCGGCAACGACCCGAGTGAAGCTGATGACGCCGAATGCCTGAATATTGCCGGGCTGCCAGTAGAGACCTTCTCCACCTGGTTTGTCTGGACCGCTGCTGAGTCGGGGAGCCTGACTTTCGCGCTTACGCCAATCAATGAGACTGACGACCTCGATTTTGTCCTCTACGAATTTCCGAATGGGCCGGGCGACTGCTCCGGAAAGACCGTGCTGCGCTGCATGGCATCCTCTTGTATTGGCCCTACCGGGCTGAACGATACCGCGCTTGACGTTTCTGAAGCTCCGGGTTGCAGCCCGGGGGATGATAACTTTCTGGCTGCGGTCCAGATGGAGGAAGGTGTCACCTATGGGCTGATGGTCAACAATTTTTCGCAGACGACCATCGGTTTCGAAGTGGAGTTTGGGGGCACGGCCAGCTTTGTGGGTGGGGAAGAACGCCTCGCAGCAGAAGCCGATGAAGTCTGTCAGGACAGCCTGTTGACTTTCGTGGGGCTGAACCCGCCGGGCAGCTCCAATGTGGTGGACTGGCAATGGGAGTTTGGCAATGGTGCAACCCCTGCCTTTGCTTCGGGCCCGGGGCCACACGATGTGGCATTTAGCAATTCCGGCACACAGCTGGTGCTGTTGCGCGCCACAACGGCGCAAGGGTGTACTTCCACTGAAATCCTGCCCATAGAAGTACTTTGCTGTACTGATAACTTCCTGGTCAACGCCAGCACTGTGCCCCCCTCCTGCCCGGGCGATAGCGACGGAAGCATTGCGCTGGAAATTGAAAGCCCCAATGGGCCGCCCTTTTTCATCACGTGGGAAGATGGCTCCAGCAGCAACTCCAGGACAGGGCTTGCCACAGGCTTGTACAGCGTAACCCTTTCTGACACTTCGGAATGCCAGGCTATCCGCACCTTTGAAGTCCCTCCTGCTCAGCCTTTTGAAATAGATACACTGCTGAGTTTGCCCAGTTGTGATGCCGGGGTGGATGGCAGCATCACGCTCGAAGTCTCCGGTAGCGCCCCGCCCTTTTCCTACGCCTGGGAAGGTATGCCCTTCAGCAATAACAACACGCTCAGCAATTTAAGCGCAGGGCTTTATACCGTAGCCATTCAGGACAGCCTGGGCTGCATGGACACGCTCGAGATCAACCTCCAGGAGTTACAGCTGATGCTGGACCCGCAAGTGACCGATATTACACCGCCCAGCTGCTTTGGGCGGAGCGACGGCCAAATCACGCTGGTTATCGCCAATGGGCTCCCACCCTATCAGTTTGATTTCAATGACGGCAACGGCTACGTGCCATCCAATGCGCTGAGCCAGCTCTCCTCCGGCACCTACACCATCAATGTGCTGGACGCAAATCTCTGCGAGGGGCAATTCATCATTGAGCTGGCAGACCCGCCCCCGCTTGAGGCCGGGCTGCAACCCACCACCATTTCCTGCACAGGGGCTGCCGATGGCCTGCTTTTGGCTGCGCCATCCGGAGGCACACCGCCCTACAGCTATACATGGGAAAATGGCAGCGATGCTCCACAACGGGACGCTTTGCCGCCAGGCAATTACACCCTGACCCTTACCGATCTCAATGGGTGTACTGCCCTCGCCACCTATGAAATGACAGACCCTGAGCCGCTGAGCGCATCCATCGACTCTATAGCCGGGCCTTTGTGTTTTGGCGACCAAAATGGTTACCTATCCGTGGTGGCCATCGGGGGGCAACCGCCCTACTTTTATCAAATCGGCAGTTCAACTGCACAGAGCGATCCTGCTTTCCCTAATCTTGCTGCGGGCTCCTACGGCATCACGGTGACCGATAGCCGCGATTGCCTTACTACAACTGATGCAACTGTTCCCGCTCCCGAACGCCTTACCCTAACGCTCACCTCCGACAGCCCCATCATTTTGGGAGATAATGCCCGGCTTCGGGCTATCACCAACGCAATAGAGCCCTTCATTCTTTGGTCGCCGCCCGACTTCTTGTCCTCCACCGATTGTGCAACCCCTGAAGCCCTTCAGCCCACACAATCCATGGCCTACCAGATAGAAATCACCGATGACAAAGGCTGTAGTATTAGAGATTCCGTAAATTTGACTGTTTTGTTAAGGTATCCGGCCTATCTGCCCAACGCTTTTTCACCCAACAACGACGGTATTAATGATACCTGGGCGCCTCAGGGTGGCCCTGCGCTGGAGCGGTGGCTCTACCTGCAAGTTTACGACCGCTGGGGCGGGCTGATTTTTGAAGCGCAAAATCCAAATGGCCAAAATGCCGTTTTAGAATGGGATGGTCGTGCGAAGAACCAGCCCATGCCTGTTGGTGTATATACCTGTATTATGGAAGGGCAATTTATTGATGGTACAGTGAGGCAGTTCCAATCGGATGTCCTCCTTACCCGATGACACAAACCTGAGCAATGAGAAAACATAGCTTGTTCTGCTTTACTTTAATGCTGCTGCCTTTGTCTATGCTCGCGCAGGGCGAGGATTGCAATTCTGCCACTAACCTGCCCAACGTGAGCAGCTGGTGCTCGGAAGGCGGTGCCTACACCAATGCAGGTTTCGATGACTCCGGTTTTACCACCGGCTGTTTTCCGAATAACCAAGACAACTATGATGTCTGGTTTTCCTTTGTGGCCGAAGCCACTACTGTTAATGTGAGTGTGGCGGGTGCCACTGGCCAAAGCAATGGCGGTACGCTACAGAATCCGCAATTTGCTGTTTACAGCGGGGAATGTGGCACGCTCACGGAGATTGGCTGCTTCTCGGATGCCATTGGCGTGGGCAGCGGGCAGCTCTTTGCCGGGCCTCTTGAAATCGGGCAGACTTACTACATTCAGGTCGGTGCCCGGGGCGGCAATCAGGGCACCTTCCAGCTTTGTGTGAATAACTACAATGACATCCCCGACCCTTCCAGCGATTGCAATACCGGGGTGATCCTCTGCGATAAATCCCCTTTCACCGTTGAACAAGTCACCGGAGTTGGCAGCAACCCCAACGAAATTGGCGATGTGGCCTGCTCTACTTTTTCCTGCCCGCTGAGCGAAAGTGGCTCCGCGTGGTACAAATGGACTTGCGACGAAGCTGGTTCGCTTACCTTTTCCCTCAATCCACTTAATCCCGCAGACGATCTTGATTTCATACTTTACCAACTGCCTAATGGCATTAACAACTGTGATGAAAAGTTCGACCTGCGGTGCATGGCCTCCGGTGAGGTGGTGGGAGCCGATTTTGATATATGGGAACCCTGTACCGGTGCGACCGGTCTGGCAGATGGAGAGGAGGATACGAGCGAAAACTGTGGCTGCGACCCTGGAGATGACAATTTTGTCGCCCCAATTGAAATGGAGGCAGGAGTCAGCTACGCGCTTGTCGTTAATAATTTTAGCCAGTCCGGCAATGGTTTCACTGTGGAGTTTGGTGGCACAGGCACCTTCCTGGGCCCGGAGGCAGAATTCAGGACCGAGCCTGAGCTCGACACCCTCTGCCTGGAAAACAGCATCACTTTTGTAGACGAGTCCAGCTTCATCGGCGGCCTTTCAGGCTGGGAGTGGACTTTCGGAGAAGATGCCAGCCCGGCATCAGCTACCGGGCAGGGACCGCACGAGGTTACCTATAGCAGCCCGGGGCTGAAGAGTGTCCTGCTCCGGGTGCTCACCAGTGATGGGTGTATTGTATCGCATGTGGAAACGATCTACGTCAAGTGCTGCGAGAGCAGTTTTACCATCGATGATGCGATAGCTGATGTGCTCTGCCCTGATGATAGTACCGGTGCTATTTTTCTTACGGTTGCCAATGGTAACCCACCCTATGATTTCAACTGGAGCAATGGTAGTAGTGACTCCGTGGCGATTACGGGTCTTCCTCCGGGAGACTATACGGTTACAATTACTGATAGTTTTACCTGTGATTCTGTACTCACCTACACTGTAGACAGTCCACCTCCGCTGGATGTAGACACCCTCATCACCATGCCCACCTGTAATGGAGGCACCGATGGCGGCATTGAGCTGCAACTGACCGGTGGCACGCCTCCCTATGAATACAGTTGGGAAGGGCAGCCTTTCGGCAATGACAATACGCTAACCGATTTGCCTGTAGGCGACTACGAGGTAGTCATCCGCGATGCCAACGACTGCATCACAGAACTCACTATTCCGGTGAGAGAACTAGAGCTCCTGCTTGACCCCGCACAGCCCGGAATTGTCAACCCGTCCTGTACGGGCTTCTCTGATGGCGCCATCACCATCAATATAGCCAATGGGCAACCGCCGTATCAATACAACTTCAACGATGGAAATGGCTTCGTGACCACCAACGCTATAAACGGTTTAAGTGCAGGGACCTATACCGTCAATGCCCTTGACGCTAACCTGTGCGAAGGCACATTCAACATCGTACTGGAAGATCCGCCCCTGTTGGTAGCTGGCTTGGACGTGCAGGGTATCAGCTGTTTTGGAGAAGCAGATGCCCTGATCACAGCAACTCCGGAAGGCGGCACCGGAGGGTACAGTATACAGTGGAGTACCGGTTCGGCGGAAGCGACCATCAGAGGGCTGGGAGAAGGCACCTACAGTTATACCGTTACGGATGCCAATGGCTGCGTGGCTTCGGCTGATACGACGATCACACAGCCCCCACTGCTTGAGCTTTCGATATTAGACATTCAGGACGTTCTCTGTTTTGGGGATACGACAGGCATCGTTGTACTGGAAGGTACGGGAGGAGTGCCGCCTTATGAATTCAGTTCAGACGAGCAGATCTTTCAGGTAGCGCCAGCCTTTGACAGCCTCGCTGCCGGCAATTACACCTTTGCAGTCATGGACGCCAATGGGTGCCTGGCCAGCATTCAGGGCAGCGTATCCCAGCCCCCGGAGCTCATCGTGGATGCAGGAGAAGACATCCGGATTGAGCTGGGCTATAGTGGGCAAATAGATGCGAGCGTGTCCAACCCCGATGTTTCCTACAGCTGGATGCCGCCCGATTCGCTCTCCTGCACGGATTGCGAAGACCCGGAGTCCAATCCGGTCAATACCACTTTATACACGCTCACAGTGACCGATGAGAACGGCTGCCTGGCGGTTGACTCTGTTAGTGTGCGTGTGATTAAGAACCGCCCGGTGTTTATCCCCAACGCCTTTTCACCGAATGCGGATGGCAGGAACGATGCCTTTACCGTGTATGCAGGGCCGGGAGCCCGCCGGGTGCAGGAGCTAAAGATATTCAACCGCTGGGGCGGCATGGTGTACGATGGGCAAAACTTCCCGCCTAATGCACCAGAGTTCGGATGGGACGGCACCTTCCGGGGAGAGCCCGCCCAGATTGGCGTGTATGCCTACTATGCAAAGGTGGAATTCATTGATGGTATCGTTGTCCTTTTTGAAGGCGACATACAGGTTGTAAGGTAGGTTCAAAACGGTCCGAGCATTATTAAATACGAAAGGGTTTCAGGCGACAACTTCACCTGAAACCTTTTCTTATGCTAGGGTATATGTAGGATTCGGTTCTTTTTCCAAACCGGAGAAGAACAGAAGAAACGATATGAAAGAGACAGCTAGTTATCTGCTGCGATTATCCCAAGTCTCTCTGCTTTTCCAGCTTGTAGCGAGCCTTAAGCACTTCGTGCCGGCGCTCAACGGAAGGCTTTGTGAATTGCTTGCGCTTACGCAATTCCTTAATTACGCCAACATTACGGTGCTTACGCTTGTAGCGCTTCAGCGCCCGGTCAATAGACTCTCCTTCTTTTACGTTGATGATGATCATGTACGAACTATAAAATTGAGGGCGAAAACATCCTGCCCGTTTGGTGAAAAAATAATCAAATCAATCGGCGAAATCACAGTCCTCTGTGGCAGGTCTGCAAAATTGCCCGGCAAAGGTAACAATAAAATTATAACAAGGCAAGGAAAAATAAACGACCCACCTCTGTTAAAAGAAGTGGGCCGCCGTTTTTAGGTCAAAGGGGAACCTATTATTAAAACTCAGACATCTGCTCCCAATCGCTAATGTGTTTATTTGCCTGATTAAAGCAAGCAAAGGATTGGAAGAAAAAAATCAGGGACAAGCCCTGTGGACATGAGTTCATAGTGTTAGAAAAGATACCTGCCTTAAACAGCAGGCATCCGTACTGATAAATGCACAAAAATTCTTTTTCGGTTTAAGGTATGCAGCGAGTGAAATCTTCACTGTATTGAGCAGGCTTATAAATCTTATGTTTGCTCATTCAAAAAAGATAGCATATTTTGTCTGTACGACAGCTATCGAAAAGCTTTTACGCATGGTAAGGAGGTATGTTTGGAATATCAACAATTTCCTTTCTAATCTAACGATACAGCGCTTCTACACTATAGCACAAAACCCTGTAAAACAAAAACTTAACCCACTATCTACCAAACCCCGGCACACATGAAACCGTTAAGTTCCCCACTACATCTGACGCTGTTGGCGTTGCTGCTTTCTATTAATCTTTGGGCCGTTGAGGACTGTACGAACTGGCTGAAAGGCGAAAATATTTCCAAACAGCCCCCCAAAAAACTCATCATACAGCTCTATGATCTCATGCGCGAAGAGGATGAGCATTTTCTTTGCCTGATCGATTACTACCGGAACAACCACCTGACGACTCCAGAGTACAAACAGCTCTTTTACAATTTCATGGGGCAGTACTATAATAATACTGGGAAGTTTGACTCCGCCCGGGCTTACATCCTTCTTGCCATCGGGCAGGACAGTCTGTTAACGGACAACGCCGAAGCACTTCCCGCAGACTTGGCCACGCTAGGCAATACTGAATTATTTCAACGCAATTACCATGAAGCGCTGGAGTATTACCAAAAAGCCCTCGATGCAGTGGACTGGAACGGCCGTCCTTTCGTTATTGCCAATACTTTCGCAACTATGGGCGTCTGTTATGTTGAGCTAGAGATGCCGGGTAATGCGCTTGCCCATTTTTCAACGGCCCTCGAATACAGTATCCGTGACACCACTCTTCACTCCACCGGCAGACGGCTAATGATCCGTCACAATATAGGTGTGGTGCATAATATCCGGGGGCAGCACCAACGGGCCCTTGAGGTCCTTGAGCCATTGGTGGACTCCATGGAGCACATAGACTATCCCTATTTGGAAAGGCTGCTGCATAGTAGTATTGGCTATGCTTATCTTGAGACTGGGGAACTGGAGTTGGCTGAACAGCACCTGAAGACTTTGCTGGGTGATGAGATGAACTTTGACATTAATCAGGAAGAGCTCTATTATTACTTACTGGAATTGTACGCGCAGCAAAATGCGGCCCACGAAATGAAGCCAATTCTCGATGCGGTCTCCGCACACTATCAGGAGCTTGGTATACCGCCTTTATTTGAGCACTTCTATTGGTCGGGGCGCTATCATGAACTTTCCAAACAGGATGACCAGGCAGAAGCCCTTTACAGAGAAGGGCTTAGCTATATTCCAGAGGACTCCTTTCCTGCCAACCGGGCGCGGTTTTACGAAGCCCTGGCAGCACTCTACCAAAGTACCGGCCAATGGGAAAACGCCTACCAATATCAAACGCAGCATGTTAATGCTTTGCTCG
Organism: Phaeodactylibacter sp.; assembly: GCF_022763345.1. Taxonomy (GTDB): domain Bacteria; phylum Bacteroidota; class Bacteroidia; order Chitinophagales; family Saprospiraceae; genus Phaeodactylibacter. Next base: position 17,923 of record NZ_JALEGS010000049.1, on the reverse strand, counting down.
AACAACAGGAGCATGACCAAAACCGTGCCGCAGAGGATATAGCCGTGGCTTACGAAGTAAAAGAGTACCGGACCCGTGCCGAAGAAGCTATTGCCCGGGAAAACCTGTCCTTGGTGCGGGCAGACCTGGCAGAGCGCAAAGCCCTTTACTTCACCTGGGCTGTAGCCTTTAGTATCTTAACCATATTGTTATTAGGCTTCAACTACTGGCAGTACAGGCAACGGTCCAAATCAAAGCAGGAAGCCATACGGGAACGCAACAAACGCCTCGCACAGGAACAGCAACAAACCCGGCAGCAGCTGGAATATCAGAAAACAGCGGTGCTGGATAAAAGCCTCTGGGCTGCCCGGCTCAAGCCTAAAGTCAGTGAAGCCATTACCAGATATCACAAACGCCCGGACTACCTGGAGCGCAAAATTCATCAGATATTCATGGAAGAAGATATTCTTCCCCAGTTCGAAAAAGAATTTCAGCTATTTTATCCTGACTTTTCCCGCTCTCTGATCCGGGATATCCCGAACCTTACAGACAAACAGCTGCGGTACGCTATGCTTATTGCCCTCGGCCTGAGCAATAAGGAAATCGCGGAAATCCTGTCGGTGAGCGTCAAAGCGGTAGAAATGGCCCGCTACCGCCTCAGATCTGCCTTAGAAATAGAGCAAGAGGATTCACTGGAAGCACTCCTGCGAAACCACCTGCTTTATCTGGAGCCTTTGGCATCCGAAGAAGCATAAGCAGCTGTTCGCTCAAACATTGCTGAATGATAAGGCAGGGATACTGACAACACTGGCCTGCATCCGGTGTTTAACCATCGGAATCCGAACTTTTTATAGGTATGCCTTCGGTTTCTACATCGCATAAGGTGTAAATAACCCTGATTTTTGCAGTACATCAAACATTCGAAGATCATGAAAACCGTAATTCACAGAGCGAATACTCGTGGCCACGCCAATCATGGCTGGCTCAACTCCCATCATACTTTTAGCTTCGCCGGCTACTACAACCCGGACCGAATGAACTTCGGGGTACTGCGCGTGCTGAACGATGACGTGGTCAGCGAGGGCCGTGGCTTTGGTACCCACCCGCACGATAATATGGAGATCATTTCTATCCCGCTGGAAGGGGACCTGGAGCACAAAGACAGCATGGGCAACACGACCGTCATCCGGCAGGGCGACGTGCAGGTGATGAGCGCAGGCACCGGCATCTACCACAGCGAGTACAACAAAAATGCTGATCAGCCTGTGAAGTTCCTGCAGATTTGGGTCTTCCCAAATAAAAAAGATGTAACGCCACGCTACGATCAAATCACGCTCGACCCGGACAAACTGCACAATCAACTTTCACAGGTACTCTCGCCCAACCCGGAAGACGATGGCGTATGGGTGCACCAAAACGCCTGGTTCCATATGGGCACGCTGGAGGCCGGTTTTGAAACCACCTACAAGCTTAAAGATACAGCCAACGGCGTCTACGCTTTCGTTATCAAAGGCGATGTGACCCTCAACGGGCAGGCCCTGCACCAAAGAGACGGCCTGGGTGTATGGGAAGTGGATGAGCTGACGCTTACAGCCGATAGCGATGCACGGGTACTGCTGATGGAAGTGCCGATGGAGTTGAATTAAAGCCCCCCGTGAAACGATCATCCCGAATCAGGTGGATACCTCGATTCGGGATGATTTACAATACCGGCGTTTTGAACGGCACGTTTAGGGCCCCTGGCATTTGGCGCAGGCCATAGCGCGATTTAGCAGAGCACCCCACCGAAGGTTTTCGCCATATTTGCTCAGCACACCATAGCACGCTTTGTAAAGGTCTTCAAACCTTTTGCCGTAATGCTTTTTCTCAAGTTTGAAAGCTGTATACTCACTATCCATAAGAAGAGTTCTATTGCCACTGCATAACTCTTTTGATTAAATTCCTATTGACATCAATCAAAACTATTATAACATGCTAAACCTATCTGAGAGGCCTACTCCAAATGAAAAGCAGGGCCCATACTAAAGATTAGCCGAAGGAAGCCTATTTTTGCCCCACAACTATGCATGTGCTTAGCCTATGTCCACCAAAGAAAAAATACTCGCCGCGGCTCTAAAACGTTTCAACGCCGATGGTATGGTCAATGTCCGCCTGCAGCACATCGCCGACGAAGCGGGCAAAAGCGTGGGCAACCTGGCGTATCATTTCCCCAACAAGCAGGCGATCGTTCTCGGACTCTACAAAAAGCTGGAAACCGAACAGATCGAACTCCTTCGGGAATTCCGTATCGTCCCTCTTTTCGACAACATCGACCGTCTGCTGGAGGCCGTATTCCAACATCAGCAAACCTACCGCTTCTTTTACCTCGACACCCTGGAGGTGACCCGAGCCTTCCCTGATGTACAAGCCGAATACCAAAAACATATCGAAACCGAGGTGCAGCAATGGCTCCAAATCCTGGAGTTCAATACCGCAAGAGGGGTGATGAGCCCTGAGCCCCGCCCGGGCTTTCATACCAGACTCGCCCTGCAGCTTTGGGCTACAAGTACCCACTACATGGCACAAGAGATGGTACGGTCAACGGTTTTGCCCGGCCTGGAAGCTTATAAAACTGCCGTCTGGAACCTGCTCATCCCGCTGTTCACCAAACTTGGTCATCGGGAGTACGAACAAATGTTGCAGTCCCCTTACGATCTTTATTTTTGACTGCCCTATGGTTATTTAGAGAAAATACAAATAACGTCAATTACGCCTTATTGGATTAGAAAATTTTTTCTAATTCCATTTTTTCCATACTTTTATTGTCGAGTAAACTGATAGACATAGGTTCTTTTGATTGCTCGCCTTCAAAAGTGGAGAGACAAACTTCAATTTCTTGCTGATTTATCACCAACCTCCTGCCACTTCCCCGGCGATCTGGTCCAATGCTAAGTTTGCAAAGCCTCAGTTGATGTCCCTTATTCACTGCGAAGTACTATACAACAAACAAAAATATTAGCAAGCATGGCAAACATCCTGTGGCTGCAGGGCGGAGCATGTAGTGGTAACACCATGTCCTTCCTGAACGCCGAAGAACCCACCGTTGTAGAGCTTATCGTCGATTTTGGCATCAACATTTTGTGGCACCCTACCGTAGGTCTGGAAATCGGTCATCAGGTTACCGACTTGATGAATGATTGTATTTCCGGCAAAACACAACTCGACATTTTCGTTTTTGAAGGCTCCGTAGTCGAAGGCCCTGATGGAACAGGAAAGATGAACTACTTTGCGGACCGCCCCATGAAAGACTGGGTGCAGGAGCTCTCGGACGCTGCCCAGTTCGTTGTCGCTATTGGCGACTGCGCCACCTGGGGCGGTATCCCTGCCGTACCACCGAACCCGAGCGAATCTACGGGCATGCAGTTCCATAAAGAAGCAAAAGGGGGCTACCTGGGCCCTGACTTCAAGTCTAAAGGTGGCTTACCGGTCATCAACATCCCGGGCTGTCCGGCACACCCGGACTGGGTCACGCAAATTCTCGTAGCTATCGCTACCGGCCGTATTGGTGATGTTCTCCTGGATGACTTTCACCGCCCTAAGACTTTCTTCACTGATTTCGTACAAAATGGTTGCCCCAATGCCATCAGCTTCGCACAGAAAGTAGACGGGCACTTTGGCAAGCGCGGTGGATGCCTGTTTTACGAAGTAGGCTGCCGCGGGCCGATGACCCGGGCGAGCTGCAACCGTATCCTCTGGAACCGGCAGTCGAGCAAGACCCGGGCCAACCACCCTTGCCTGGGCTGTACCGAACCGGGCTTCCCGCACCACGATCTCAAGAAAGGTAGTGTCTTCAAAACGCTGAAGTACCTCGGCTTCCTGCCACAGGATACCCCTGCCGGCACCAACAAACTGGCTTACTACAGCCGGGCTGGCTTCGAGAAAGTCATGGGCACCCTCGAGAACGTGATGGGCGTGAATAAGGAGCACTTCGAGACTTCCAAGTAGATGTCTACGCCGGATGACGGGCATGCTGTAGCGGCGGCGCCCATCCCTAACCTCAATCTAGTTATTGTCAAAATTGTAAGCTAAAAATGACTCAAGTTAAAGAACTCAACATATCTCCGGTCGGCCGGGTAGAAGGCGACCTGGACGTTAAAGTCTATATGGAAAACGGCCGGGTCACCCGCGCACATACACAGGCAGCCATGTTCCGGGGTTTCGAAAAAATCCTCGTAGGCAAGGACCCGCAGTCGGGCCTGATCGTGACACCTCGTGCCTGTGGCATTTGCGGGGGGTCCCACTTGTACTCTGCTTCCTCTGCTCTTGATACAGCCTGGGGAACAACGCTGCCGCCCAACGCACTTTTGCTGCGGGCCATCGGCCAGGCTACAGAGACCATCCAAAGTATTCCGCGCTGGTTTTATGCCATCTTTGCAACCGACCTGGCGAATAAGAAATTTGCCAATAAGCCTTTGTACGATGAAGTCGTCAAGCGCTTTGCTGCCTATGTGGGCACCTCCTTCCAGAAAGGTGTGACTGCGAGCGGGCGCCCGGTGGAAGTGTATGCCCTGTTTGGCGGCCAATGGCCACACTCGAGCTACATGGTTCCGGGCGGCGTGATGTGCGCCCCTACCTTAAAGGATATCACCCGGGCACATGCCATCATGAATCAGTTCCGCAACGACTGGCTCGAGCCGGTATGGTTGGGCTGCTCAATTGAGCGCTACCTGCAAATCCAGAGCTGGGACGATATGATGGAGTGGCTGGAAGAGAATGAAAGCCACCGCAACAGCGATCTCGGTCTCTTCCTGCGTGCCGGTATTGAATTCGGGCTCGACAAATTCGGTCAGGGTGTAGGCAAGTTCCTGGCATGGGGCACCTACCTCCATAAAGATCTTTACAACAAACCGACCATCGAGGGCCGTAACCCAGCCCTCATCAGCCCGGCTGGCTTCTGGGACGGCAAGCAATACTACGATGCCGATCAAAAGATGGTGGAAGAGCACGTGAAGCATGCCTGGTATGAAAACCAGGCCAATGCCCTCCACCCATTCGATGAACCTGCACCGGATGCCTCTATCAACTCCACGACTCTGGAGCATACCGACTTTGACGGTAAGTACAGCTGGTCCAAAGCGCCCCGCTTTATGCAGCACGCTGCCGAGGCTGGCCCACTCGCAAGGGTGATCATGGCGGCTAACCCTGCCAATGCAGATCATCAGATCAAAGACCCGCTCTTTGCAGACATCATGGAAAAGATGGGGCCTTCGGTCTTTACCCGGAGCCTGGCACGGGTACACGAAGCACCACGACTGTATACCATGATCAACGACTGGCTCAGCCAGGTCAACCTGGACGATGAGTTCTATATCAAACCGGAAGAGAAAGATGGCATCGGCTGGGGGGCTACGGAAGCCGCCCGTGGTGCACTTGCACACTGGATCAAGATCAAGGACGGTGTGATTGAGAACTACCAAATCATTGCTCCTACCACCTGGAATGTCGGCCCGAATGACTCGGAAGGCAATCCCGGCCCGATTGAAGCAGCCCTGGAAGGCACGGAAATCGAAGACCCCCACGATCCGGTGGAAGTTGGCTTGGTGGCCCGTTCATTTGACTCCTGCCTGGTCTGTACCGTGCATGCACACGACAATAAGTCTGGCAAGCAACTCGCTAAATTCAAACTTTAGACTTGCCCTGATGGGACACAAATGAACTCAACCCGGATCATTCACCGGTTGAAGCCATCTGACGTCCCGCAACAAGTCATTTTAACTAAAACCGATAGCGACGTACTTTCAGGGCAAGCCCGGGCTGTATCATTGTAGTCCGGGCTCCCCCCATCTGTAAGAAAAACGAACCTCCACTATGGTACAAACCTTACCCGTAAGCACCGCGATCCTTGGCTTTGGCAACCCTGTCCGGGCAGATGATGGCGTGGGTGTTTACGTAGCGCAGCGGCTTCAGGAAGCCCTCGAAGGCGTGGAAAAGTGCCAGGTCTTTGACATGGGCACCTCCGCCTTTGAAGTCCTGTTTCAGCTCAAAGCCCATCAGCGCATTATCCTGATAGACGCTGTAGTCAATACCGGCGAAGCGACCGGGACCATTTACCGGCTGCCAGCATCAGAAGTAGAAGCGCAGATTGAAGAAGACCCTCTGGTATTTCTGCATGGGTTGAAGTGGAATCAGGCCTTGTCCTATGCCCGCAAAATACTTGGGGACGATTACCCGGAAGAAGTAGAAGTCTACCTCATCAGCGTAGAAGACACCCGCTTCAACGTAGGTATGTCTGATGAGGCCAAAGCAGGTGCCGACCAGGTCGTCGCCTTATTAAAAGAGCGACTGCAAAACGAATAAAAGCTATGTTTATTCCGCCCAGAGCACTACAGCAGCAAATGCGGGCAGCGCAGCAGCAGGAACAGGCAGCGGTGAGCCTTCGCACATCGCATTTAGTCATTCCCACAGCAATTGCAGACCGCATATTTGGCAGTACCTTTAATGTACACCTCGTGTATTACCCGCAGAAACGCTCCCTCCTTATTGCAGGTGCGGAGAACGAGCTCTTCCGGCAGCTGCACAAATCGAAACAGCATTTACTAAAAGCCGGTGACGCTCAGGGCAACCGGACTATAGCGCTGCACGAATTGCTCATTGACAATGGTATTCCAGCAGAGGACCGGACGCTGGCCTACGAAGCGGAAGATGCCCTCGGGGTACTCAATGTGAGCCTCTGATGTTCATTACACCGAGTCTTACAATTGCAGAGGAGGCTGAGCGCCCCGCTCCGGATACGCCCCTCGACCTGCTGTCCGAAGAAGCATGGCTAATGGACACCGAAGTCCGTTATTGCCTGCAAGCCAGAAACAGTGCCTGGCACCTTTCGATGGTTTTCGTGGATGTACACAACGCCATGCGGTTCATTACCCGCAAAATTGATGTGTACTACTCCGAACAAAAAGCACTGACTTACGCAAAAATCCTGCAGCGTGGCATCCGAAAAGACGCCCGCGGCACACTAAAATCTGAATGGGATGCTTTCCGTATATGCACCAACTGATATCCACGAGCAGCTCCGGAGCTTTCTCCAACAAGAAGACCGCCTGGAAGAGCTCGTCCGCCTGGCAGACCTCCTTGAAGAACGCCCGGCAGCCAATGCGCATAGCCTGATGATCCGTAAGGGTGAAATCTATACCGGTATCGATTGGCATAATATTTATCCGCCCTATTTATTGCCAGAAGCCATAGACCTGGACGGGCCCAACTTTTTGGGATTGCTTTACGCCCGCCTCAACAACTTCGAGCGCTGTCAGGGATTGCTCAGCGCAGGCAACCACAGCCTGTACCTGGAGCTTGATATCCTCAACCGCCTGCAGCAGGGCATTGAAGTAGCCCCGGAGGAGATCCCCTCCTCCTACTCTCCCTTTGAAGAGTACCGGCTCATGCACAATCAGGCCATTGTGCTGCACTACAGCTCGGCACTCGACACGCCAAACCTCAATAAAGCCAAGTACTTTTACCTGGAAGCCCTTCAGTGCGCCCCTAATGAAGAGTACAGGGCCTTCACCGCCCAGCATTTTGCCCTTTTGCTGCTCGACAGCGGGGCTCACGAAGATGCAGACCGGGTGGTAAATATTGCCCTCCACTCCGATATTTCAGCAGATGCACGGATGGAGCTGCAGCGCACCCGTTGCCAAATATGGACTCAACACCTGACCCCACCCTACCCTCAGGATCAGCTGGCGGCCTTGCAGCAAATGATGCGCGACGTACTGGCCCACTATGAAAGCCAGGGCCGGAATGTAGAACAAGCGCTGCTACTGTTGGAAGCCGGACAGGTGGCACAATTCAGTGAAAACTGGTCTGAAAGCCACGGCTGCTACAACAAAGCCCTGACTGCTTTTGAGCAGGAAAATTTGCCACTGCTGGCTGCTGAAGCCAACTACCGAAAAGGCATACTCCTGCTGGCCTGGGCCCAAGCCAACAACCCTCAGTTTTACCGCCCGGCTGCCGAAAGTTTCCAAAAAGCCGTACAGATATTCACACGGGAAGAAGCCCCGCAAGTCTATGCCGACATTCAGCACCACCTCGGCATCATCTACGCGGATATCCCCGACGAAGTAAAAAAGAAAAGCATCTGGGCAGGGGTCTCCTCTTCTGCTTTCCGCGAAGCACTGGACATTTACCAAAAGGATACCCATCCCCATGCCTACGCTACCGTATGCAACCACTACGGCAACGCCCTGACCAAATATCCGCAGGCGAAGCTGTCAGATAACTTTGAGAAGGCCCTTTTCTACTATCAGGAAGCTCTGAGCATCCGCACCGCTGCTGAATTCCCTACAGAGCGCTGCCTGATCCTGCTCAACTACATCAACGCACAGTGGCACCTGGGGATGGAGGAAGATAAACTCGACGAAACCCGCTATCAGGATATGGTGGACAAGGCAGAGGAAGCCGCCCGGCTTGCTACCGATGATGCCCTTCGCGAGGAAGCCGCCGCCCATCTCAAAGAATTGGAGCAACTGCGTTCCGCTTACGCTTAAATGTCTGGACGACCATGCACGAAATATCACTCATACGCACTGTTTTCAATACCCTCGAAGCTGAGTTCAGCCCGGAGGAGCTTAGCCGCCTTCAGGCAGTGGACCTCAAGGTGGGGCTACTCTCCAACGTAGAGCCTATACTGCTGCAAAATGCTTTTGCTGCCGTAACCCAATCTGAAGGCAAGTACGAAACGGCCACGCTGAATATCGAAACCGTCCCTATTGAAGTATACTGCCCGGTCTGTGACAAAAACTCACCGGTGAAAGACTACAAATTTGCCTGCTCCTGCGGCCGCCCAAGCAGCGATGTGGTGAGCGGTACAGAGCTGCTTATTCACCGCATCCACTTTGCAGAACCGGCCTCGGTGCGCTCTGCTTAGAAAAAGTGGCCAAAATTCAACAAACGACACTGAGCAATCGCGCCCAACCGCTTAAACCCATTAATTCCCATGGGTTTAAGCCTTTAAACGCCATACCCTCTTTCCTGTTTTCAAAATTTTAATTGGCTTTGCAAAGCCCAGGGCATAGGAACACAGAGATTTACCGGAGTTCTACTTTTTTTATTCTCCCTCAATGCGTACCTTGTAAGGATACAAGCAAAAGCAAACAAAAGACATGCAAAAAATCCAACGGTCCTCCAAAGCCGCAAGGGGCACAGTAACTTGTGATAACACGACCATGCACCTCCTGAAGGCCAATGATTTTGTTGCCGATAGTATTCGAAAGCAAATGGCGGCGCAAAATATCCTCCTGCTCAATATCACCTCTTCAGCCGGCAGCGGAAAAACCACACTCCTGCAGGAAACCATCAAGCGCCTTGGCGATCAGATCAATATCAAAATCCTGGTGGGCGATTTGGAAACCGAACGTGACGCTGACCGGCTGCGTGCCGTAGGCGGGGATGCCCTGCAGATCGTCACGGGAGGCATCTGCCATCTGGAAGCACAGATGGTCTGGCAGGCTATGGAGAGCCTCAATCTCGATGGCGTAGACCTACTGATCATAGAAAACGTTGGGAACCTCGTCTGCCCCGCCTCCTTTGACCTTGGCGAAGATTACCGCGTGACGCTCATCGCTACCACTGAGGGCGATGATAAACCCAAGAAGTACCCGCGGATGTTCCTTACAAGTGAGCTGATGCTCGTCTCCAAAGTAGACCTGCTGGAGTACCTGCCTTTCTCCGTAGATAATGTTGTAGCGGATGCGCGGGATATCAACCCGGACATTGATGTGATGGAGCTGTCCACCATCAATGGTACTGGTGTAGATGCCTGGTGCAACTGGCTGCTGAACAAGGTAGCCGAGAAAAAAGAAGCCGCTTCCTTAGCCGCTTCCTAATGCAGACCTGGCACATCCATATTCAGGGGCAGGTACAGGGCGTTGGCTTTCGCCCCTTTATTTACCGTTTGGCACATCAGTTCGGGCTAAATGGGTGGGTGAATAATACCCTGGACGGCGTACACATCCGGTTGAATACGGATGAAACAGGCATTCGTGATTTTTGCAGGCAGGTGAAGCATCAGGCACCGCCCCTGGCCCGCATCCTTAGTTTACAATACCATGTGATTGCCCCGGAGCCCTTCGCCAGCTTTCAGATTATGCACAGCCAAAGCGAAGGTGAGCCCGACCTGCTGCTTACGCCCGATGTCGCGCTTTGTGCAGATTGCCGGACCGATATTCATGATGACAGGAACCGGCGCTCAGGCTATGCTTTCACGACCTGCATTAACTGCGGCCCCCGCTATTCCATCATAAAATCGGTGCCCTACGACCGGGCTAATACCGGAATGGCTACCTTTCAGATGTGCCCCACTTGCCAGCAGGAGTACGATGATCCTGCCGACCGGCGCTACTATTCTCAAACCAATTCCTGCGCCGAATGTGGCGTAGCTTTAACCCTCTGGGCTAACGGAGCACCACGAGACTTGTCCCAAACGGAAATCATAAACGCAGTCACCCAGGCCTGGGCAGATGGGCAGACGGTCGCCATCAAAGGTATTGGAGGCTACCTGCTTACCTGTGATGCCGGAAACGCTAAAGCGGTACAACAACTCCGCGCCCGAAAACAGCGGCCCACCAAGCCTTTCGCCCTGCTTTTCCCCAATCTCAGCCAGTTGGAACAGATGGCACAGGTAAGCCCGGCAGCTGCTCAGGCCCTCACAGGGGCAGTCTCCCCAATTGTACTGCTGCCTTTTAAAGAAACCGCCAAAGCCCAGCTGGCCATAGACGATATCGCACCCGGATTGGGGCAGATCGGCGTCATGCTACCTTACACCCCACTCTATGAGCTGCTGCTGGCCGAATATGGCCAACCGGTAGTCGCTACAAGTGGCAATATCAGTAATACCCCAATTGTCTATCAGGATGAAACCGCACTGCATTCCCTTTCCGAAATTGCCGATCAAATCCTGCTGAACAACCGGCCGATCGCCACGCCACAGGACGATAGCGTACTGGCCTTCACCCCACACCAAAATCGCCCAATTTGGATGCGGCGCTCCCGCGGGCTCGCCCCTTCCTACCTGGAAACGGACATCCCCTGGCCTAGTCAGACCATCCTGGCTACAGGTGCTATGCTCAAAAGCACCTTTGGGCTGCTGCATCGGCAAAAGACCTTTCTAAGTCAGTACCTGGGCGACCTGGAGCAATACGAAACCCAACAACATTATCAGGCGACTTATGCCCACCTGACCCAAACCCTGGCAGCCTGCCCTGAAATCATTCTCGCCGACGCTCATCCTGAATACCCTTCCACCCATTTTGCACAAGAGCTCAGTGCGTCCGAGGATATTCCGCTACAATTGGTGCAACACCACAAGGCCCACTTTGGCGCCATTCTGGGCGAGCATCACCTGTGGGATCAGGAAGAACCTGTACTCGGGCTGATCTGGGACGGTACCGGACTGGGCGATGACCAGCAAATCTGGGGCGGGGAATGTTTTCTCTACCAGGACTATCAGTTTGAACGGGTCACCCATTTCGATTACTTCAGTGCCATACTGGGCGACAAAATGCCAAAAGAGCCCCGGGTTTCCGCCCTGTCCGCCACCTTTGGGCTACCGGGTGCAGCAGCCTGCCTCCAACCCTTATTTTCGGATACAGAATGGAGCCTCTACAACCGTATGCTGGACCGCCATGCCGGGCTGCAAACGTCAAGTGTGGGGCGGCTCTTCGATGCGGTAGCTGCCCTACTTGGGCTCGCCAGCCACCAAACCTACGAGGGAGAAGCAGCTACCTTACTGGAACAACTCGCCCGGCAACATATTGCTCATGAAAGGCTTCCCGAACCCTACGATTTTCACTGGCAAGCGGGCACTCCCCTTCCGGTGAAGCCTGTAATGGCTCAAATCCTGGCAGAGCAGAAACAAGGTACACCTAAAGGCCTGATTGCGGCCCGCTTCCACCATACGCTGGCACAAATCGCCGTTACTGCAGCTACTACCCTTAGCGTACAGCATATTGCCTGCTCAGGCGGTGTCTTCCAAAACGGGCTGCTGATCGATTTGCTGACCGATGCACTACCACAGGGCTATACCGCTTACTTTCACGAACGCCTTTCCCCAAACGACGAAAATATCGCCTTCGGGCAGCTGATCTGCTACCTGATTGGTCAGCGTAAAGCTGCACCACATACTTCACTCCTTAAAAACACTCAACCATGTGCTTAGCAATCCCCGGAAAAATAACAACAATAGAATCCAAATACGACGGGCTCGTCCAGGTCGCCAAGGTGTCCTTTGGTGGCATCATTAAAGAAGCGAGCCTGGAAATGGTGCCTCATGCCAAGGTAGACGACTATGTGCTGGTGCATGTGGGCGTAGCCATTAGCGTGGTCGACGAAGCCGAGGCCAGGCAAACCTTTAAATACCTGGAACAAATGGGAGAAGTGGCAGAAGAACTGAACATTCACGGCTTCCTGCCCGACCAGAAAGAGTATAGTTGACAGCCACTGATGCCCCCATTTTCTGATTCCTAAAAAATAACCCGCTATGAAGTTTCTCAGTGAATACCGGGACCCCGAAGTGGCCCGCCAATACCTCGACGAAATCAGGAAAACCGTCACCCGCCCGTGGACCATCATGGAAGTCTGTGGCGGACAAACCCACAGCCTGGTCAAAAATGGCATCCTAGATATGCTGCCCGATGAGGTGCGTATGGTGCATGGCCCCGGCTGCCCGGTCTGCGTCACCCCGCTTAACCTGATCGACAAGGCGGTCTACCTGGCTGAAGAAAAAAACGTCATCCTTTGCTCTTTCGGTGATATGCTGCGGGTCCCAGGTTCTGAAAAGAGCCTGCTGGAAGCCAAAGCCAATGGTGCAGACATCCGCATCCTGTACTCCCCCCTAGAAGCGGTAAATATCGCCAAAGATAACCCGGACCGGGAAGTGGTCTTCTTTGCCGTGGGCTTTGAAACTACCGCGCCGGCCAATGCACTATCTGTCATACATGCCGACCGTTACGGGCTGAAAAACTACTCTATTCTCACTTCGCACGTACTTGTCCCGCCCGCCATCGAAGCCGTGATGGATGATGAAGCCACCCAAATTGAGGGCTTTCTCGCTGCCGGCCACGTTTGCACCATCATGGGCATCAATGAATACTATCCGCTGGTGGACAAATACAAAGTCCCCATTGTGGTAACGGGTTTCGAACCGGTGGATTTGCTGCAAGGCATCCTAATGACCGTAAAACAGCTCGAAACCGGTGAGCACAAACTGGAAAATCAGTACGCCCGTATGGTCCGCCCGGAAGGCAACCCCCACGCCATCAAAACACTGGAAGAGGTCTTCGATATTACAGACCGGATGTGGCGGGGCATTGGAGTAATCCCTGGCAGCGGGTACGAGCTCAAGGCCAAATACGCAGCGTATGATGCCCGCCTGAAGTTTGATGTCAACATCCCGGAAGCACCGGAAAGTGACAGCTGCATCGCCGGCGAAGTCATGAAGGGCATCAAAAAACCATTCGAATGCCCCAATTTTGGCAAAGCCTGTAAACCGGAGACCCCACTGGGTGCCCCTATGGTCAGCTCAGAAGGCGCCTGCGCCGCCTATTATCACTTTTCTGGCATGCTGGAAGAACTCGAAACCGTACAACCCTAACCCCCACTAAACTATGGCAATAACTGACCAAAAACGCCGCATGCAGCTGCAATGCCCAATGCCCAAACTCGACTTTGAGGTAATTACACTCGGGCACGGCAGTGGTGGATTGCTAACCAACCGGCTCCTGGACAGCGGTGTATTTGAAGTACTGAAGAATGACATTCTGGACAAGCGCCATGATGGAGCGACCCTGAACCTCAGCGGCCCTACGGCCTTCACCACCGACAGCTTCGTCATTTCCCCTATCTTTTTTCCGGGTGGGAATATCGGTGAGCTGGCGGTGAATGGTACCGTGAATGACCTCGCCATGTGCGGGGCGCTGCCCGAGTACCTGTCCCTGAGCTTCATCCTGGAGGAAGGGCTGCCGGTTAAGCAGTTTTGGGAAGTGCTGGTCGGGGTAAAGGTCGCCTGTGAACTAGCGGGCGTGCAAGTCGTCACCGGCGATACCAAAGTGGTGGAAAAAGGCAAGGGCGACAAGGTCTTCATCAATACCACCGGCGTTGGCCGTTTGCACCCCAGAGCACAAATCGACGTCAACCGGGTACAGCCCGGCGACCAAATCATCGTGAGCGGGCAGTTGGCCACCCACGGCATGGCCATCATGTCCGTACGGGAAGGGCTGAAGTTCGAAACCACGATCGAAAGCGACTCCTGCAACCTGAACCACGCCGTCAGGGCGCTGCTCGACACCTTTGGCCCCGACATCCATCTCCTGCGCGACCCTACCCGGGGCGGTGTGGCTACTGTACTTACGGAGATTGCCCGGGACACCGGGCTGGGCGTGAATTTGCAACAGCGCCAACTGCCCATTGACCCGCAGGTGGCTGGTGCCTGCGAAATGCTTGGGCTCGACCCGCTCTACGTAGCTAACGAAGGGCTCTTTATTGCCGTAGTGGCTGCTGAAAACGCGGATGAAGCCCTGGCTATGATGCGGGAGCAGCCATATTGCGAGAATGCCGCCATCATCGGGGAAGTCACAACGGACCATCCCCGCAAGACCGTGCTTACCAGCAGCATTGGTGGCAAGCGCGTAGTGAACATGCTCACCGGAGAGCAACTACCACGGATTTGCTGATGAAGAAAGATATTAACAACCGCAATGATATTGAGATGCTAGTGGACGACTTCTACAAACGAATGTTGGAGGACCGCCTGCTGCGCCCTTTTTTTCTGGAAGCCGCCAACGTACACCTGGCCGAGCATTTGCCACTGATTTGTGATTTTTGGGAAACGGTCCTCTTCCAAACCGGTATCTATCAGGGTGGCACCTTGCAGAAGCACTTAGCGCTGCACATGGAAAAGCCCCTTAAAGCCCGCCACTTCGAACGCTGGCTGGAGCATTTCCAGGCTACGGTCAACACCCACTTCGAAGGCCCCAAAGCCGAAGAAGCCAAACAAAAAGCCCGGTCGATCGCTGCCGTTATCCGGGTTAAAATTGATAACCTGGAGCGCCGCCGCAAGGAGCTCAACAACTAAAGAACGATGACACCGACTTCCACACAGGAACAATTACGCCCCGAGCTTCTTCAGGACACCCGGGTTTTTAAAGGCGCAGAAGGCAGCCCTCTGCTTGCTCCAAGAGGCGTATTCCTGAGTCAAAACCGGCTTTTTGTTGCTGATACCGCCCAGAACCGCCTGTTCATCTGGCACCAACTGCCCGGGCAGGAATTTCAGGATCCGGATGTGGTACTGGGACAGCCCGCCAAAGCCGAAACTGGCCGGAACGCAGGTGGTGGCACTTCAGCATCCACCCTGTTCTACCCTTCCGGCATCTGGTCGGATGGCCAACGGCTGATCGTAGCCGATGCCTGGAACCACCGCGTTCTGGTCTGGCACCAATTGCCGGAAAAGGACGGCCAACCCGCAGACGTGGTCATCGGACAGCCCGATTTTGAAAGTAATGAGGCTAATGTAGCCGGGATTAGCCACCACCCTACCGCTCAGTCCCTGCACTGGCCCTACGGCGTATTTTCAGATGGGCAGCACCTGTGGATTGCCGATACAGGCAACCGGCGGGTATTGTTTTTCGAGGCCATTCCCGCTTCCAACTATGCCGCTGCGGACAAAGTGCTGGGCAAGCCTTCCTTCGAGGAGCGCGACTACGACCACAATGACCCCATCTGGCCTTACTCGGTGAAAGTCAGCCCTGATGGTGCCCTGGCCATTACCGATACGCAGTATTACCGGGTACTACTCTGGCAGGACTGGAAGCAGGCATTTAGCAGCAAAGCAGATGTCATCATTGGGCAGGCTTCCTTTGACGGAAACGGCCAAAACCAGTACGGCTGGTTCCCACAGGCCAATACCCTGAACTGGTGCTATGACTCCTGCTTTTATAAAGATGGTCTATGGGTGGCCGATACCGGCAACAGCCGCATCCTGTGGTTTGAGCAGCTGCCTTCCGAACATAATACCCCGGCCGACAACCTGATCGGGCAGAAAAACTTTACCACAGGAAGCGAAAATAAAGATACCATCTGGACGACCGAGGAGAGCCTCTACTGGCCTTTTCAGGTGAGTATCGAAGGGCAGACTATGGTTGCAGCCGATACTGGCAATCACCGCATCGTCATCAATCAGCTTGCCCGGTAGGCCTTTTTCAAACCGCCCTAATCTGCTAACCTATGGATTACATCCCGGTTGAAGTGGCGGCGCTTACGGATGCGCCCGATCAATCAAAGGCTTTTGTGCTGGTACTGGAAGAAGTGGATGGCTTTCGGCGGTTACCCATCAAGCTGGGGCATGCCGAAGCACAGGCCATTGCCCTGGCGGTACAAAGCCGGGAACTATCGCGCCCGGCCACTCATGACCTCTTTGCCGGAGTACTCCAATCGGCAGGGCTCCAATTGCGGGAAGCAAAGATTAACCGTATGGAAGGCGAGGCTTTTTGCGCACTGCTCACTTTCAGAAAGCCCGATGGCAATACTTTCGAGCAGGATGCCCGCCCTTCTGATGCCATCGCCCTGGCGCTTCGGCTTTCTTGTCCGGTAAAAGTAGCTGGCAATATCATGGACGACCATGGTATGCTATCCAATCGCCTAACGCCCAATACCGCTTGGATCAAAGGTAAGCTTGAGGACTATACATTGCCTGAGTTAGAAGCCTTATTGCAGCAGGCGGTGAAACGGGAAGATTACCAATCGGCTTCCCGTATTCGGGATGCTATCACCCGCCTGTCAAATTCCTGATTATTGTTCACTGAAGGTATAGGCTTGTGCCGCTTCTTCCCAATTCACCTCTAACATATAAAGTTTGCCTTTGGGCTGGGCACCGGGCGGCACCTTCCATTGCCTGGCTTATGCCAATTGCAGACATCCAAATGATGAAGGGACATGAAAATCCGGCTGCCCGGTTTGAGGGTCCACCCAGGTGATCCAGTTAAAAGTGGCTTTATCTCCAGTGATGTCGAGGCAGCGCCCCCGGTATAAACCCGCTTGCAGGTAACCGCCATCCTGAATCAGGTGCAAGTTGCGCAGAGACTCAAAGCTGATCCGCCCCTGCAGCCAGTAACCAGAGGGCGTACGCCCCGTTTCCAGTTGCAGATGCCCTTCCGGCCAGCCCCAGGTTTTATCCGATTGGCGGTAGTAGCTCGACTGGTAATCGTAGACCCTGCCGAGCGGGTCCATCTCCAGTCCGTAGTACCGCTTTAATTCCGGATCCTGCCGAAAGAAAATCTCCACCCGCTCGGAATTGAGGACGTCGAACTTAGTGTGGTCTTTTTCGTAGATCAGAATATTGGATTCCTGTACATCAAACCGGAAATAGAGATGCACGCCATCGTGGAGAGCGCGGAAATTGACACCCGTCTCTTCAACTTCCAGCCAGGGAGAAGAAAAGTCGCGGAGGATGGTGGCGGGTTGCCAGTTGGGGAAGTGATTGGGTGGAGTAGGGACTATTCTTACCTGGTAGGTTTTTGTGGGTTTGTGGCTGTTCATTTGGGCAAGGTACATATTTGCAAACAACACCCCAAAAATTTACTCAAGCAGTGCAAAAGCAAGTTTGAGCCCGGCAGATTAGGCATTATACAAAGTCAGAATAGCTTTTTTCCCACTATATTGCTCCACAATTCTTTAACTTCAGCTATTGCCGTAATGAATAAAAATAACATGCCATTCACATTCAAAACCACAAAAGGGAAAACGTATTACCTAAAATCACGGATCACGAAGAAAGGCAACACTACGTACTATTTGACCCAAAAAAAAGATACCGAATGCCTCAGTGTATGTTTGGAGGTGCACTTCGGCTGATAACCAAAGCCTTGTGAACAGTGACGTCATGGAAAAATACTTATTTGACCCGCCAAACGCGCATTTT
>NZ_JALEGS010000048.1 GCF_022763345.1 Phaeodactylibacter sp. | reverse complement strand
GTAAGCCGTCTCTTTGAGATATAGCCCGGCGGGCGCTGCACAGGCGGCGCCCGCAGTGGGGCAGACCGGGAGGCCGGGCATCCGAAAGGGCGCCCGGTCTTTCTGGTTTTATAGGGATTAGTCTATTAAATCAATGATAGAAAGACTGGTTTGTATTCATTAAAAAAATAATTTGACTAAGCAGATACAAATTAAGATCTTTATAAAAGAAGGTATTGCATAATTGAAATAAATATCCGTTATTTGACCTCACAAAGACCTACAAAAAGAAAAAGAGAGCCTAACAAGTAAAGCTCTACCCTGTTACACACCCTTTTCAACCTACCTTAACAACTTATTAGTATGCACTCCTGGCAACGGTTTACCCGCGTGCCTTAATGTAATTTTAGACCCCTTCATAGTTTATTCTTCTTAAACGACAGGTTCGTAACCTTCAATGCTTAAGTATTTATAGGAGGTTATGCGAATAGTGCCTTGCCCTTGCCTTTTTGACAGGGAGCAGTACTATCGTATATGTCCTTATTGACCATAATTCCATTAACACAAATCGTAATTCTATGAACATTATGACATTGACAAAATCTTTTACGACCCGGATACCGGGTCTGTTTTTTGCAGTAGTACTGCTTACAGGTTGGTCAGGAAGCCTATTTGGGCAATGCCCGATTCCAGCCAACGTGACAGTGGGATATGATTGCAACGGAGTCGTAACACTTGATTGGGATGGCTCCAACGAAGCGAACAGCTATACAGTAGATATAGAGAACGGCAATCAGCCGGTCGTGGACTTCGTAAATATGACCAACACTCAACTGACTATTGCTTCCGGAACTTTGTCTCCGGGGATTAACTACAACTATGCAATTACTGCTAACTGTGGTGCATCAAATGTAGCCTCTGCCACTGGGCAAATTAATGGGGGGCTCATCCAAAATGCACTCCCGGAAATTCAAATCTCTGCTATAGTGAACCCTGTTTGCGGAGGAGATGATGGCAGTTTCGATGTTGTGGTTAGCGATATCGCTGACGATGAGGTGTCTGACTGTAACGCGGCTTACAATATTGTAGTGCTTGCAAACGGAAGTGAAGCCGATCGCCAAGATAATGTGGCTTCAGAAGAAGTGGTTTCATTCAGTCTCCCGGGCAGCACAGGGGCCGGCACTACCTATACCATTACTTTGGAGCTGGTAAATGAAGGGGACTGTACCTTCGACGCAGATTGCGTGGAAAGCCTTTCCACAGAGGTGACACTTGCCGCCTCTGATAATGAAGCGCCTGAATTAGAAGTGACAGGGTCAGGAGGTGTTTCTGTGAATCCCGGAGCTGCTTTTTCTTACAACCCACCGGAAGGGGAGTGTGGCGTACAACTGCTGTGGTCTGTACTGCCATCCGATAATTGTGAAAGCCCGTCTGAGCTCAGCTTTGACGTTACGTTGACGAACCTTAATCCGGGCGCAGCACCTGCGGTCTCTTTTGAGCAAATAGGATTGGATGCAGCCTATGTGCTCGATATTTTTCTTGCTGTAGGTGAAAATACACTGACCATCACCGCTACAGACGGAAATGGCAACTCAGAAGTGTTAGATTACATTTTGACAGTGAATGACAACCGTGCTCCTGAAGTTTATGGCCCGGGTGATATGAATGTGGAAATTCCTGCTTGCCAAAACGAAGGCATCCCCGTCAATTGGACCATCGCCGTTGTGGATGACTGCGATACTCAACCTGATCTACAGCAGACCGCAGGGCCTACATCCGGCTCCGTATTGTCCGAAGGTACTTACAATATCAGCTATACCGCAACTGACTACAGCGGTAACACAACCATTTACAGCTTTACGGTAAGCGTAGAACAAGCAAACAGCCCGCAGCCGATTGTTGATATTTCAGGTAATGGGCAGTTCAATGTGCCAGCCTGTGAGGCTTCTGAGTTTGTGGTGCTATCGGGTAATATCTACGATTGTGATCTTACAGCGGATGATAACCTCTCAGGTGCTATTACTGTAAGTGGCGCTCCCCTGGCAATCACCTATATTCTTGTTGAAGATGGGTTTGCATATTTTGAGGCAGCTGGCGATCTCGCACCGGGTAATTACTTGATTAACTTCACCTATGGTGGTGTAACAGTAGACCATGCGGTAAGTGTGGTACAGGATGCAAATCAGCCGGCTGGAATCACCATGCCCGGTAACCTGAGTTTCCTGGAGCCTATCTGCACAGCTGGTGCAAATCTCAGCTTCCAGGTGCAAATTTCAGATGATTGTGATACCGACCTGTCTGGTGCCACCTTTACGCTAAATGGCGCTGCTGCACCAGCGATCGATCCACTGGCTTCCGACCCAGAAAGTGGCTTATATGTTTGGAGCCTAAGTGGTATCCCGGCCGGTGTATATACTTTGGTAGCCAGCTATACGGATGGCGCTGGGGATACATCTGAAGGCATATCAGAGCTTACGGTTACAGATCAGCCAGATAACTCAGCTCCAATCATTGTCTATCCTTCTCAGAATATCAACGTTGTGTTGGACCCCTGCGGTCCCTCTACCGCGGAGGTGAGCTTCCAGGTTTCTGCAATAGACAACTGTGAAGGCGCACTGACGCCTAACGTAACCGTGTCAGGCAGCGCAACCATCGCGCCAGCTACTGGCAATACCTATGTTGTGACTGCGCCTGCAAACGCAGGGCCGTTCACCGTTAGCATCTTCGCAGAAGATGGATCGGGCAACAGCCGTTCCGAAAGTTTTGCGATCAGTGTAACCCAGGCTGCTGCACCTTCAACCAACCTGGCGTGTAACGATAATATCAATGTCACCCTCAATGATAACTGCTCCCGGGTCATCACTGCCGATATGGTGCTCGAAGGCAACTTCGGCTGCCTGACAGAAGAAGACTTCAGCATCACTATCGTCAATGACCTCAACCCATCTAACGGCAATATTGTCGATGGGGATGGTCAGTTTATTTATGATATTTCCGGTCCGGACGTACCCGGATTCGAGAATTGTTGGGGCTATGTTACGGCGGAGGACAAGACTGCTCCGGTAATTACCTGCCCGGATGATACAGGAGAAGCTATTTTTAGCACTTCTGTCCAGAAAATCCAGGGCGCGCTGACGACTACAGACCCACAACTGGAACTGGCAGACTATTCCTGCTTCCTCGATGCAGCTGGCCCAACGGCCGGATCGCATTACTACGATATCATTGAGTTCCAGGTGAGCCAGGACGATATCTACACCATTTACCTGAATACGGAATGGGGCGATGGGTTCACGGCTTTATATCAGGGCAGCTTTAATCCTAATAGCCCCTGCGAAAATATCCTGTATGCAGCAGACGATAACATCCTCGGTAATGTTGGTCCAATCGGCGGTTTATTCGATCCCCAGGTACGGGTGACACTCCCACTTCGGGCCTATGAATCCTACTTTGTATTGGTTTCCAGCTTCGACGCAGATGAGACAGGCGCTTACGAACACACCATCTTTAGTGATGGCAATGGTTTGGTCGGTGTTTGGAATTATTCCCAAACCACCCTGCCAGATTGGACCATTCAGTTTGATACGACATTCTCTGCTTTGCCAACAACTACTGAAACACTGACAGCACCGCTGTTCTGTGATGATTTCGATCACATTTACGGTGGTGATGCCGGAAGCGTTGCTCAGCAAACAGCATTCATTCAGGGCACGTACGGTTTTGTCGGCGCACCTTCCGCTACGGATAACTGTGACGCAAATGTAGAGATAACAGCTACGGATGACTTTGTCGCTAATGGCGATTGTGGAGACGTTGTCATTACCCGGACCTTCGTCGCAAGAGACGACAACGGCCGCACGGACAACTGCAAGCAGCAGATTACCTTCCGCAAGCCTACTTTGGACGATGTTAACCTGCCTTCCTTTACCGTTGCGATTGAGTGCGATGAGGACTATCCGACTCTGGCCGACGGCAACCCAAGCCCGGAGCTGACCGGCTATCCATTCATCTTCACTGCTTTTGGGATCTTTGATATTGCGCCTTCCTATTGCAATATTGGTGCATCATTTGATGATACCCCAGCGATAGACGAGTGCGACGGCCGCTTCAAGTTCCGCCGGGAATGGACTATTTTCGACTGGTGCGACCCGGGCAGCTCGCTCGTAGTCAATCAGCTGATCAAGGTAGGGGACTTCACAGCACCTCAGATTGAGTGCCCGGCTGGTACACCATTGGTATACTCTTCCAGCCCATTTGCCTGTACGGCAGCATTCGCAGTGCCTATGCCTGCTAATATTTCAGACAACTGCTCAGGTGTAAGTGTATATACTGAGATCGTGACAGAGGTGGAAGATAGCATCTTTAACCAGTACGGTCTGTTTGCAGGTATCGAGATTGATACGGTCGTTGTACGGACCATTGCACCGGGTGCAAGCCGGTTTGTGGGCAGTATTCCATTTGGTAGCCACTATTTCCGCTACGTAGCAGAAGATGACTGCGGCAATGCAACAGAGCTGTACTGTCCTTTCGAGGTTGTCGATCAAATCGAGCCTATCGCAATTTGTGATGACCAACTAAACGTGAGCATTGGCGGTGGCAATATCGTGCCCGGGCAGCCTGCCGGAGCGCGTATCTTCGCTCATGATGTAGACGAGGGTTCCTGGGATAACTGCGGTGATGTGACCATTCAGGTCTTCCGCAATAATTTCAACCCCGTTACCAATACCTGCGGTACACAAAACAGTGTTGCCGGAGACTACGTCGATTTCTTCTGCTGTGACGTTGGCGTGACCTCTGATGTGACCCTGGTCGTCACCGACCAATACGGTAATCAGAACACCTGCTGGCTGAGCGTGACACCGGAGGACAAGATCAATCCATTCTGTGATGCCCCTGATAACGTAGTGGTAGACTGTGATGATCTTCCTTATGGGTTTGACCCAACCAATGCCGATCAGCTGGAGGACCTCTTCGGCATGGCTACCGGTGCAGACAACTGTGGCATCGCGAGTGTACAGCAGGTGGCTGCCAATAATAACCTTGATTGTGGCTTTGGCTCCATCACCCGTATTTTCCGGGTGACCGACGTGAACGGCCGCAACAGCACCAATAGCTGTGTACAGGTCATTACGGTTAATGAGGTGCACAACTACGAAATCAACTTCCCTAAAGATGCAGAAGCACAGTGCGGTATTGCTGAGCCGGACAGCGTGACCTACAATGAAATCGGTTGCGACCTGCTTGCCATTTCCAGTTCTGATGAAACTTTCTCGGCCTCTGGGGATGAATGCTATAAAATCTTCCGGACCTGGAAGGTGATCAACTGGTGTCAGTACGATGGTGAAAGCGCCCCTTACATCGTTGGCCGGGATGAAGACTGTAACGGTACGCCTGGTGATAAGAGCATATGGTTGCTTGCCCGTCCAAATGGGAAAATCTACTTTGACCAGGATACGGATGAATCACCGGACAACAACGTGCCGGGTATCAATTTCTGCGGGACTTCCAACGACTACTACGACTTCGTATACGATGAAACGGGTTTCTATCAGTACACCCAAATCATCAAAGTATATGATGATATTGCACCAGAGATTTCCTTCAATACCGCTTCACCATTCTGCTCACTGGACAATGAGGATTGCGATGCAACAGTCGTCTTCCCATTCACCGTTGATGAAGATTGCACACCGAACGACCTGGATGTTGATGTCTTCCTTAATGCTTTCAATAACGGTACACTTACACCGCTCAACGGTGCGCTGTCTGGTGCTTACCCCAACTTCACGATTACAGGGACTTTCCCAATCGGCGCGCACTCCTTTGAAGTACGTGTGAGAGATGGCTGTGGTAATTCAGATCTTGCAGTACTGCCGTTCAGCGTGATCGACTGCAAAGCGCCGGCACCTGCTTGTATCAATGGTCTTGCTATTGAGCTGATGCCGGTAGACGAGGATGGCGATAATTTGCCAGACCCGGGAGCCGGTATGGCGGAAATCTGGGCGAGCGATTTCATCGTATCTCCGCTTTCTGACTGTTCGGAGCCCATCAAGTACTCCATCAACCGCGTTGGTGAGCCAAATGATCCGGATCAGACCGGCTTGATCCTGACTTGTGACGATGAGGGTACCCTTGTTGTGGAAATCTGGGCATACGATGCTGCCGGCAACGGTGACTTCTGCGAGACCTACATCCTCGTGCAGGACAATATGGGCCTCTGCGGAGATGCATCACCAATGGCAGCCGGTGCAATCAGCACCCCGCAGGATGAAGCAGTAGAAGACGTTATGGTCAATCTGTCTGGACAAATGTCTGATATGATGATGACTCAGGCAGATGGTCAGTACAGCTTCACCGGACTACAGCCCGGGCTGGACTACACCGTTACGCCACAACGCGATGGTGATGACCTCAATGGAGTGTCCACTTACGACCTGGTGCTCATCAGCAAGCATATTTTGGGCGTAGATCCATTGGATTCACCCTATCAGCTGATTGCAGCTGATGTCAACCGCTCAGGAACGGTAACTACGCTTGATCTGATTCAGCTCCGTAAGCTGATTCTGTCCATTACTACTTCGTTTACCGACAATACCAGCTGGCGCTTTGTGGAAGCAAACTACAACTTCCCGAATCCTGCTAATCCATGGGCCGCGCAATTCCCCGAAGTCATCAACTTCAATGATTTGCCCTTAGGGGGGATTAGCAATGCCAACTTTGTTGCAGTGAAGGTTGGTGATGTAAGTGGCGATGCAACGCCTAACAGCTTTGCAACTATTGACGAGCGCAGCTACGAAGGCCTCTTTGCACTGCAAACGGACGAGCAGGAGCTGAAGGCAGGCAATGAATACCGCGTAACCTTTACTGCCACCGATCTGCAGGCCATTGAAGGCTATCAGGCTACGCTGACGCTGAGCAGCGAGGTGTCATTGGTCGACATCGTAAGCGGTATGGCTACAGAGGACCACTTTGGTCTGGTATACGCTGGCGAAGGCATGATCACCACAAGCTGGAACTGGGCGTCTAAAACGATAGCAGAGTCCCTGGCAGGTACGGAACTGTTCACACTGGTACTGCGTGCACAAAGCGATGTGATGCTGAGCGAGGTACTGGGC
Source organism: Phaeodactylibacter sp. (assembly GCF_022763345.1). GTDB lineage: Bacteria > Bacteroidota > Bacteroidia > Chitinophagales > Saprospiraceae > Phaeodactylibacter. The sequence goes on along the minus strand of NZ_JALEGS010000048.1, from coordinate 85,352 downwards.
GTTAGTTCAGCCGTAACCAAAGCGGAAGCTTATGGCAAAGACGGAACCTTCCGGGGCATAGCCATCGAGTTTAGCGGTACAGCCGCAGCGGTTGCCGGTTTTGAGCTTTATCAGAACCAGCCAAACCCCTTCAGGGGAGAAACCGTGATTGGTTTCAGCCTTCCGGAAGCAGCTCAGGCGACAGTGACAATCAGCGATGTCACCGGGAAAGTCTTGAAGCTCTACCGCCTCGAAGGCACAAGGGGCTATAACCAATTGACTGTGCGTTCGGCTGATCTGGCAGCAGCTGGTGTAGTCTCCTATACTGTTGCAGCAGGCAGCTATACAGCGACTAAGAAGATGGTCATTGTAGAATAACAGCAAACAGGCATAACGTACCTGTTTAATCGATTAAGCGGGCATCTGGCAATAATAAGCCGGGTGCCCGCTTTTTATTAACCGGGCCCTTTGAAAAATTTAGTACATTAGAGATTCGTTATAGGAATCAGCACTTACAACTTTTGAATCCCTATGAAGCAGTACCTTCTCATTGCCATCAGCTCCCTGCTTAGTGCAGTGCTGGCCGTTCTGGCCTACAGATACATTGACCCTCCTAAAGAAGTCATCATTCGGGAAACCGTTGCGGCCCGCTATACCAACTTCGATCAGATGGATGTGAGCAAGCAGCGCTTGTTCCTTTCTGCTTCGCCTACAGATTTTTCGAGTGCGGCAGAGACGGTGATACCTGCTGTGGTCAATATTAAAACGATACAGGGCGGCGGCGGCTTCGATCTGTGGGGTAGTTCAGCGGTGGGTTCTGCTTCCGGCTCCGGGGTGATCATCTCGGATGATGGCTATATCGTTACCAACAACCATGTCATTGAAGATAGTGATGAAATCGAAGTGACCCTCAACGATAAACGCGAGTACCGTGCTGAACTGATCGGTACAGACCCTTCCACTGACCTCGCCCTGATCAAGGTCAATGCGAAGGACCTCCCTTCGCTTGAATTTGGCAATTCGGATTCCCTGAGGGTAGGAGAGTGGGTACTGGCTATTGGCAACCCTTTCAATCTCGAATCCACAGTGACTTCCGGTATTGTAAGCGCCAAGGGGCGTAGTATTGATATTCTGGAAGGGCAGGACCGCATTGAATCCTTTATTCAGACCGATGCTGCCGTCAACCCTGGCAATAGCGGGGGGGCTCTGGTGAACACCAACGGGGAACTGATTGGCATCAACACTGCCATCATTACCCGCTCCGGCCGGTACGAGGGCTACTCCTTTGCCGTACCCATTAATCTGGTGCGCAAGGTAGTACGTGACCTTCGGGACTATGGCGTTGTGCAGCGAGGTATTTTGGGGGTATTTATTGACGAAATGACTAATGAAATGGCCAAACGCCTCAATCTCGATGCGGTGGAAGGCGTGTACATCAACCGCGTGACGCCCGATAGTGGCGCAGACGACGCAGGGCTAACAAAGGGCGATGTCATCATCGGTGTGAATGGTGTGAAAACCAAGACGCTGCCAGAAATGCAGGAGCAGCTGGGGCGCTACCGCCCGGGCAATGCCATAAAAATTGAGATCATTCGTGACGGCAAGCAGCAGGAGGTAGAGGTGATACTAAAGAATAAGAGCAACAGCACCGCGCTTGTAACTGCTAAAAATGAAGATATCTTACTCGACCTGGGCTTTGAGCTTCGGGAGCTGACCAGGGAAGAACAGCGCCGGCTCGATGTAGATGGCGTGAAGGTGATCAGCATCTACCGGGGAAGCCGGGTGGAACGCACCAATATGGACCCCGGCTTTGTCATTACCAAAATAGACAACCGCCCGGTAGACGAAGTTGAGGACCTGGTCAACTATCTGGAGCGCGCTTCCGGCAAAATCATGCTGGAAGGCATTTACGAAGGCTACTCCGGGGAATACTACTACGCTTTCCCTCTGGATTGATACGACAAAACCACTAACCAAATATGGCCAAAATCGACATTGAGAAAAGTAAAAACGAAGACGCAATGAAACTGCTGCTCTCCCGTATGCAGCACCGCCTGGAAAAAATCTACAAAGGCGGTGGAGAGCGAAAAATTGAGAAGCTGCATAAAAAAGGCAAAATGACCGCCCGGGAACGTATCGATCGGCTCATCGACAAAGACAGCGACTTTTTGGAAATCGGCGCTTTCGCAGGATACGAGATGTACAAGGAACACGGTGGCTGCCCGGCTGGCGGCGTAGTCGTGGGCATTGGCTATGTGAGCGGGCGGCAATGCGTGATTGTCGCTAATGATGCCACGGTTAAAGCTGGTGCCTGGTTTCCGATTACCGGCAAGAAAAATCTGCGCGCTCAGGAAATCGCCATGGAGAACCGCCTGCCGATTATCTATCTGGTAGACAGCGCCGGGGTATACCTGCCGATGCAGGACGAGATTTTCCCGGACAAGGAACACTTCGGGCGTATCTTCCGCAATAACGCCCGCATGTCCAGCATGGGCATTCCGCAAATAGCGGCAATTATGGGTAGCTGTGTTGCAGGTGGGGCTTATCTCCCTATTATGTCCGACGAGGCACTTATCGTGGAAGGCACAGGGTCCATCTTTCTGGCAGGGCCTTACCTCGTCAAAGCCGCGATTGGAGAAGAGGTCGATCAGGAGACCCTGGGCGGAGCAACCACCCAAAGCGAAATTTCCGGCGTAACTGACTACAAAATACCGGATGATGAAACCTGCCTGGAGACCATCCGCGACCTGGTAGATAAAATCGGTCACTTCCCCAAAGCAGGTTTCGACCGGGCGGAACCCCAACCGCCTAAAGCCGATCCGGAAGAGATTTATAATCTTTTTCCGGAAGGGAACGCGAAGCCCTACAAAACCACAGAAATCCTCAAACGCCTGGTTGACGATTCCAAGCTGACTTACTACAAAAACGGCTACGGTAAGACCATCATTTGCGCCTACGCCCGCATTGACGGCTGGTCAGTCGGTATTGTGGCGAACAACCGGGAAGTGGTCAAAAACAAGAAAGGGGAGATGCAATTTGGTGGAGTGATTTATTCCGACTCCGCCGATAAAGCCGCCCGTTTCATCATGAACTGCAACCAGAAAAAGATACCGCTCGTCTTCCTGCATGATGTGACTGGTTTTATGGTTGGGACACGGTCGGAGCACGGCGGCATCATCAAGGATGGCGCCAAGATGGTCAATGCCGTTTCCAACTCTACCGTACCAAAGTTCAGTATCGTCATGGGCAATTCCTATGGTGCCGGCAATTATGCGATGTGCGGCAAAGCCTATGATCCGCGCCTCATCGTAGCCTGGCCCAGTGCCAAGATTGCCGTAATGGGGGGCTCTCAGGCCGCTAAAGTGCTCATGCAAATACAAGTGGCCTCCATGAAGGCAAAGGGCGAAGCGCCAAGCACGCAGGAGCAGGAGGAATTGCTCAACCGCATACAAGCCAGCTACGACGAACAGACTACGCCCTACTACGCCGCTGCCCGACTGTGGGTGGATGCCATTATTGACCCGCTGGAAACCCGTAAGGTCATTTCCATGGGCATAGAGGCAGCGAGTAATGCGGAAGTGGATCGCTTCAATCCCGGTGTACTGCAAACCTAAGGTAGCCGATCAGCTGCTCCGCCAAACCAAAACCTGCTTTGAATGTTCTTAGCCTAAAACGAACAAAGCACAAAATGGAGCGCGAGAATCGGTTAAAACTGTGGCTGAAAAGATTAGGTGTAGCCGGCTTTTTATTCTTCCTGATCAAGGGGCTGGTATGGATTGCTATTTTCGTGGGGCTGGGCAAGTGTGCCATGTAGCAAAATGCTTATCTTCGTGCATCTGCTCTTTGCTCTAAATCAATAGACGATGCAACGTTTCACGCTCTTATTTCTGGCTTTCTTTAGCCATTGCGCTTTCCTTTCTGCCCAGGAGATCATCTATTTGGAAAATCCGTCTTTTGAGGATGCGCCCCGGCATAGCCGACCACCAAAAGGTTGGAACAATGAGGGATTTCAGGGTGAATCTCCATCAGATATTCATCCCGCTGGCAACTTTGGTGTTAGCTCCCCCGCTTTGGATGGTAGAACCTATGTAGGCATGGTCGTACGCGATAATGAAACCTGGGAGTGCGTGGGGCAGCGATTGGAACATCCGCTGCGTGCATACACTTGTTACCTATGGTCCGTTGCGCTCATGCGGTCGCCGGAATACATTAGTATTAGCCGGATTACCAAACTAAAAGCGAATTTTAACAAACCCTGTGTACTCCGGGTTTGGGGTGGTAAAACCAAAGGCAAAGGGATGGAGCTGCTCAATGAAACTGAACCTGTAGAAAACGAAGCATGGGAGGAGTACCAATTGCTGCTGGAGCCCTCAGACACCTATGATTACATTTATCTGGAGGCGTACTATTACTACGGAGGTGATGAGGTATCCCCTTACAACGGCAACTTAATGGTCGACCACTGCTCCCCAATTGTGCCCTGTGACATAGCAGAGCCGGGGGATGATTTGTACCAATACGAAAAGTAGTGCGAGGTATTATAAAAAATTGTATTTTGAGTGTGTACCCAAATCACACCTTATCACAGCTGCCTATGAAATACCTCTACCTGCTATTCCTGTGTTTGCCCCTGTGGCTTAATGCCCAAACCAACGGGGCAACCGGGCCGCCTTCCCACCATCAGAGGGGCACAGCGCCAAATCATCGCTACAGTCCTTCCTCAGGGGCATCCGAGCTGGAACCTGTAAGCACATTGTCAGGCTCGTTCAGCAGAGCGTCTGCAGATGATTTAGAAACATCAGCCAGTACCAAACTGGAAGATGTCATGCGCAAACTGGGACCGGACCTCATCACGCCCCGGCTGACCATAGACGCTAACCTGCTGGATCATTTGTTAAGCCTTTTGGAAACGGAGCAGGACTTGCGGCTGATTCTGGCGGTAGACCACAGTGCCCTGAGTGTGAGGTACGCTTTGGTACATCGACTGCTGGAGGACCTGGAAGCCTACCCATCCGTGAAATCCCGGGTAGATATAGAAATGTATGCCCCAATTAGTGACTTCCACACGACCTGGCTTTACCGGCGGGGTCTTGGGCACCTGATGATCCGGCTGGAGCACCTTCCGAGGTAAGATTGCCTAAAAGTTCCTACCTTTCCGATGCAGGCTGGCGCCAAATGATTTGTGTTAGCCATTGAAGAATTAGAACGAACCGCCCATATGCGATTAATTGCAAAAACACTTGCCGGTTTGGAGCCGGTCCTTGCTCAGGAATTGGAAGAACTGGGTGCACAGGCAGTAGAGCCCATCAACCGTGCTGTCGCCTTTGAAGGAGACAAAGCACTGCTGTACCGGGCGAATCTGGAACTTCGTACCGCCCTGCGTATTTTACTGCCCGTGAAGCAGGGTAAAGTCAGGACAGAGGACGAATTGTACCGCCTGGTACGCACGGTAGACTGGAGCCAATACATGAAGGTGAATGATACCCTTGCGGTGGACGGCGTCACCAACTCGAAGTTCTTTACCCATTCAAAATATGTCGCCCTGAAGACCAAGGACGCCATTGTCGATCAGTTCCGTGAAGCAACTGGCCGTCGGCCCAACGTTAATGTCTATGCGCCCCGGCTTAGGGTCAATGTGCACATTTTTAATGACGAATGCACGATAGCGCTGGACAGCTCTGATGACTCCTTGCACAAGCGCGGATACCGCCTGTCATCAGTAGAGGCACCAATAAATGAAGTACTGGCGGCAGGCATGGTGCTGCTCTCGGGCTGGAATGCGGACCGGCCTTTGCTGGACCCCATGTGCGGTTCTGGTACATTGATTATCGAAGCCGGGCTGATTGCCACGCAGCGGGCCCCGCAGCTCAACCGGGAACACTTTGGTTTTAAACGCTGGCCCGACTTTGACGAAGCGCTATGGGCGCAAATCCTGGAAGCGGCCAAACAGCGTGTCCGCAAATCGCCGGTGCCTATCCTCGGTTCAGACAAAGACTTCAAAGCAATGCGGCTTACCGAGCAAAATGCAATGGCTGCCAGTTTGGAAGACACCATCACCGTACAGCGGAAGAAATTTGAAAAACTGGAGCCGGAAGTGGAGTCGGGAATGATTTTAATGAACCCGCCTTACGATGAGCGCTTGTCAGAAGCAGATATTGGCGCCTTTTATGAGATGATCGGCGATCAACTCAAACAACGCTTTACGGGCTTTGATGCCTGGATCATCTCTTCCAGTATAGATGGATTTAAGCGGTTGGGCCTGAAGTCTTCTCTAAAGATACCTTTGTTTAATGGAGCTCTGGAGTGCCGCTTTGTAAAATATGAATTGTATGAGGGCACACGAAAATAATAGCCACTGGGTAGGACTTGTATGGAATTTTTGCTTTATATTTATCTTACTTGCAGTTTTAACTACCTATTCTCTTACTGCTCAAAGCCTAAATGTAAAGGCACAAAGCGGTCATTCAGAACTGTATTTAGTTGCTGAAGAAGGAAGTATCCTCACATTCGGTCGTGTGATCTTTCCACTGAATTACCGGCTTGCCATGCCTTTGCCTCTGCCTGCTAAAAGTAAGCTGCCGTACCAACAATCGATTATTAGAACAGATCCTGCACACGCTTATAAGCACCTTGGGGTGATTTGTAAGTGGGAGTACAGATTAGAGCAGGCTGTTCAGTTTCCTGTAAAGTTTAGATTGGGAGAGTATCACTATGTGCAAAAGCTGGAAGGCAAAAGCCTGCACAATGATTTTCTCCCTTAAAATGGTATTCTAGTCTTAAAGCCCAACGCAAAGATGAATCAAGCTCATCAATCAAGGTTTCTGAGTGAACAAGCCAAACGGTCCCGATGGTATGGCGCGGTGACCGCAGTGCTTGCATTTATCATCCTTCCTTTTTTTTACCATACAGACCAAACTGAACTAGGGTTGGAAGGGACACTTCTTTGGCGTGGTATTGGGGCATTAGCAGCCGCCTTTTTTCTTATTAGTTTAATCTTCAAACCTTCTCCCCGTCAGTTAAATACTTTCCATGGTATTACCTTAACGGCCTATCTGATTATGATGCTGGGCATTGCAGATTTGGTATTTACCAGTTCCAAATATGGAGTACAAGAATACTTTGCTGTGACAACGGGGACGCTAACCATCTTAGCCATTAATACCCTTGTGGCTCAGGGCGCCCGTCCTATCCTCATGTGGACAACGGGCATTTTGACTATTGCCTTTATAGTAGGGATCTTTATGGGAGAGATAGAAAGTATGGGATGGGCAGCATCCATCCTGATCCTAGCTGTATTTTCCATCCTTGTCCTCCGTGGGCAGCACCGTCAGGAAAAAGAAAAGGCCACTTATTTGTATACGCTGGAAGAAAAAGAAGCCCGGATTGCGAGGCAGCGGGAAGAGCTTGAAGATGTAAATGCTAATCTGGTAGGCTTCAACTTTGCGATTACCCATGACCTGAAGGGTGCACTGCGGCGTGCGCAGTCCTTTGCGCAGTTGGTCGAGCGCAGGTTGTCGGCTGAAGCCAAAGCGGAAGTAGGGGATTTGTTTGAAATGATTAAGCAAAACCACGACAAGATTCAGGAGATCATTGAAGGGCTCACCTTGCTGAATAGAATAGGAAAAACAAATCTTGAGCGGGAAATTGTTGATTTGGATGAAGTTTCAACGAAGGTATGGACGGAGTTGGAGTCCGATATTGCCAAAGACCGGAAAATTGAATACAAAAAAGGCGAACTGGGGAAGGTAGCTGGGGATGAAGGTCTGATCTGGCATATCTTCCATAATCTGCTCTCCAATGCGGTGAAGTATTCCGAAAAGGAAGAATTTTCCAATATTGAGGTTGGGGTTTATCAAGACAGGGGCGAACAAATCGTATTCGTCAAAGACAATGGGGCGGGCTTCCCCCAACAGTTTGCTAATGACCTCGGACGCCCATTCAAACGATTACATTCTGCTCATGAATTTGAAGGCACAGGTATCGGTCTGGCCATTGTAAAGCAAATCGTAGAGCTGCACGGAGGGCGTTTCTGGGGTGAAGGGCAGGAAGGGGAAGGCGCTACCTTTTACTTCACCTTCCCGGGAAATGACTCTGTGGAGGCCAGTGGGCTAAAACAACTGAAATAAGTTCTGCACTCCCGGTGTACGGGGTACTGTAAACCCTTCGCCAAAATCGAATCCTGCAGGGCGGCCATAAGTAGCGGCTTTGGCTTTCAGGAAATCCATAAAGCTTTTGGAGGAAATTGGGGAACTCAGTTCCTGCTCATACTCTTTCGCTTCGGGAACATAAAATTGTGAGCGGAAAGCTTTCACCAAATCCAGCTTTTGCTCCATATATGCTGAGATATCTACTACGAAGTCTGGTTTTAAGTTAAAATCCTGTATATAGTGATACATCGCCTTTGGCCGCCACCGTTCATGTGGATTGCCTTCTGCGTCATAGGTCGGTATTTTCACCAGGCCTGAGTAGAAGCAGGCATCAGCCGTTAGTTTGGCTGCACGGCCATGGTCGGGGTGCCGGTCGTCTACCGCATTACAGAGTACGATTTCCGGCTGATGCTCCCGGATGATGGCGATGATTTTTTTGATGTTGTCCGGGTTGTAAGAGAAGAACCCGTCTTCCATTTCCAGGTTTTTCCTAAACGCCGCGCCCAGTAAGCCGGCCGCATCTGCTGCTTCCTGATCCCTGATTTCAGCTGTGCCCCGGGTGCCTAGTTCTCCACGGGTAAGGTCGAGCAGGCCTACCGTTTTGCCCTGATCAATATGCCGCAGCAGGGTGCCGCTACAACTCAGTTCTACATCATCGGGGTGTACGCCAATAGCCAGTATATCTACTTTCATGCGGAAGGGATAAAGTGCATTTTGATGGAATGAAAATACAGTACCAAGACGGGGAACACCCGGTTACTGCTAAGTGTTCAGCATCCAATCAGGCAAATTTGATCAGCTTAGGTTGATCAGCGGCCTGTTTGGCGATCGGAAAGTCCTGCCGGTAGACATTACCGAGCTGGTCGAGGTAAGTAAGCTCAACAATGAAATCCTTATTGATTTTTTTCTGGCCGGTCGCTTCCAGCAAAATCCGGTAAGAGTCACCAGTTTTAATTTCGTGCCCGGCGATGTTATTCTTGACCTGTATATGCCCCTTCCCTTTGATGGATAGCGAACTAAGCCGGGCAAGTTGCCCATGGTTGTGGACCTTGAAGTAAGCATCTCTGCCCATTGGCGAGAGCTGGAACGCACTAATGGTCAGATTGGGCGCTATAGCTTTGGCCTTACGCTTCTTGCGCCGACGGCCGCCAGATAAGGAGAGCAGCAGAATGAAGATAATAAGCCCACCTCCTCCGATACCCCATTCCATAGGTCCGGTAGAAGCCAGGTAGTCTGTAGCTGTTTCCAGCCATTGTTCCAGGTTGATGTCTTCCATATTGATGTTCCAAATTACGTGAGGGCGTAATTACCAGCATAACGCGAAGGTAGCTTAAAGTTACAAAATACATGGGCATGGACCAGACAACTAAATAGAAGGGGGGCTGTTTTTCACAACAGAAGATCAATACAATTAATATGTTCACAGGAATAATTGAAGCCTCAGGAGAAATACGGGAAATCAAGCAGGAAGGTACAAATGTACATTTTACGATCGCCAGCCCGATTTCTGGCGCTCTAAAGGTTGATCAGAGTGTAGCGCACAACGGCACCTGCCTTACGGTGGTAAAGTTGGACGAAGGCACCCACACCGTCACCGCAATCGAAGAAACCCTGAAGCGGACCAACCTTGGGGACTGGTCTGTAGGCAGCCTGGTCAACCTGGAACGGGCCATGAAAGCAGATGCCCGCCTCGATGGCCATATGGTGCAGGGCCACGTGGATGCCACGGCTGTTTGCACGGAAGTGGAAACCCGGGACGGCAGTTGGTATTACCGCTTCAAGTATCAGCCCACAGAAGAGCATTTGCTCGTAGATAAAGGTTCCGTCTGCATAAATGGGGTGAGCCTTACGGTAGTGGAGCCGGTGGAGGACCGTTTTTCGGTAGCCATCATCCCTTACACCTATGAGCATACCAACTTCAAGGACCTGGAAGTGGGCGACCGGGTCAATCTGGAATTTGACATCATCGGGAAGTACATCGCCCGCTACGCCCACTTGTACGCTCAGAAAGTCTAAAATCCCGCCGGGCGACCAACATTCCTGAATTGAGGATGTTAATCGCCCGAAACAAAGGAATCAATATGCGTATTGGAATTATCGGAGCAGGTATTGCCGGGCTGGCCAGTGCCGTACGGATGGCCGTCCGGGGGCATGAGGTCGAAGTCTTCGAAGCCAATGACTATCCCGGAGGAAAGCTGTCGCAGTTTGATCTGCAGGGCTACCGCTTTGATGCAGGGCCTTCACTATTCACTATGCCACAGTACGTGGACGACCTCTTCCGGCTGGCAGGTGAAGACCCTCTGGAGCATTTCCAATATGACCGGCTGGATACCGTTTGCCACTATTTTTGGGAAGACGGCACCCGCCTGAATGCTTACGCCGACCCCACTGCTTTTGGCAACGAAGTGGAAGACAAGCTTGGCGTGCCGGCGGAGCGGGTGCACACCGCATTATCCGACAGTGCTTATAAGTACGAACTTACCGGGCGGATTTTCCTTGAGAAATCGCTTCACCGGCTGTCTACCTGGACCAATACCAAAGTGCTTAAGGCCATGCTGAAAATCCCTGGCCTTGACTTGTTTACAAGCATGAACCGGGTGAACGAGCGCTTGCTGCAGGAACCAAAATTGGTGCAACTGTTCAACCGTTTTGCCACCTACAACGGCTCCAACCCCTACAAGGCGCCGGGGCTGCTGAGCATCATTCCGCACTTTGAGCATCAGATTGGGGCTTATTTTCCGAGGGGAGGAATGAATGCTATCACGCAGGCTATCTACGACCTGGCAGTCCGCAAAGGCGTGACCTTCCACATGGGGCAACCGGTTGACCGTATCCTGGTGGAAAATGGCCGGGCGGTAGGGCTGCAGGTGGGCACAGCGCAGCACCACTACGACCGCATAATTAGTAATATGGATGTCTTCTTCACGTACAAGAAGTTGCTTCCGGATGCCAGGCATCCACAGCTTACGCTAAGGCAACAGAAGTCGACCTCTGCCCTGATTTTTTACTGGGGCATCCGGCACAGCTTTGAAGAGCTTGGGCTGCATAATATCTTCTTCAGCGAAGATTATAAGCGAGAGTTTGACCTGCTGGAAGCCGGAGAAGTGTATGAAGATCCCACGGTTTACGTCAATATTTCCAGCAAATGCGAGCCAGGTGACGCCCCCGAAGGCCACGAAAACTGGTTCACGATGATCAACGTGCCCTATGATAGCGGGCAGGACTGGGATGCTATTATTGACCGGGCCCGGGAGGAGGTTGTCCAAAAAGTTGGCCGTATACTGGGCGTGGACCTGAAGTCTCTGATCGTTTGTGAGGACATCTTGGACCCGAGGAGCATTGAGTCAAAAACCCGTTCCCATCTCGGCGCCCTCTATGGTACGAGTTCCAATAACCGTATGGCTGCCTTTATGCGGCACGCCAACTTTTCTAACCGGATTAAGAATCTGTACTTTTGCGGGGGCAGTGTGCATCCTGGCGGCGGCATTCCACTTTGCCTGCTTTCTGCCAAAATAGTGGAAGATGTAATGGAAGCTGCCTGAACAGCAATGGAAAATTGAAGACTCAATCAATGACAAGTAAATCTCTGAAAGCCCCTAGCTGGAAGTTTTTAGGCCTGCAATCGGCAGATGTATCGATTGTGGTGCTATCGGTTTTATACCTGGTCGGCATTGTGGGTATTTTGCTGCCCATTCATCCGGACTTTATCCTGCTTACGCCCCTCAATCTGTTGGTTTCGGTGGGGCTGGTGCTTTGGTATCACGGTGAGTGGCAGCGGAAGACGGTTTTATACCTGCTGATTGCCTATTTGGCAGGCTTTGGGGCGGAGTTGTTTGGTGTGCAGACCGGGCTGTTGTTCGGGGATTACGCCTACGGCCATGTGCTAGGCCCCAAGATTTGGGGTACGCCCCTTATGATTGGCGTGAACTGGCTCATGCTCGGCTACTGTGCAGGCATCCTCAGCAATACACTGCTCGGGCAGCGCAGCTTCTGGCTTCGGGGTACCCTGGCCGCATTGATGATGGTGGGGCTGGATGTAATGATAGAGCCGGTAGCGATGGCCTACGGGTTTTGGTCGTGGGAGGGCGATGTGGTACCGCTGCAAAATTACCTCGGCTGGCTGGCGGTTGCCTGGCCCCTGGAGGTCCTCTTTGCTTACTGGCACCCCGGGCGGCGCAACAAAGTGGCAGTGGCGTTGTTTTGCCTACAAATCATCTTTTTTGCAGCCCTGCTGATTTTTTAAACTTCAATCGTTAGGACACAAATGAATGTACTCCTTTATTCACTGATCACCCTGGCAGCCGTAATTGGTATGGAGTTTATGGCCTGGTTTGCGCATAAGTACATTATGCACGGCTTTTTGTGGAACTGGCACGAAGACCACCATAAGCCCCACCACGAAAAGGACGGCTTTTTTGAAAAGAACGATCTCTTCTTCCTGGTTTTTGCCATTCCAAGTGCGATTTCCTATATCGTAGGCCTGGCCGTGCCAGGGTATTTCTGGCTGCTGTTTGTTGGCATCGGAATATCTATTTATGGTATGATTTACTTCCTGATTCACGATGTATATATTCATCAGCGTTTCAAGTGGTTCCGGCAGCTCGACAGCAAGTACTCCCGTGCCATCCTGCGGGCGCATGGTGCACACCACGCTAAGCGCGAAAAAGAAGATGGGGAGTCTTTCGGATTATTGATTGTTAATCCCAAATACTTCCGAAAGCGCAGTGAGTGGGCAAAAGAAGAGGCCAAAGCTGGTTAAACCTATCATCAGGATTAGCATCTCTGCCGCAGTATTGGTATTTTTGGAAGATAAGACCTCAAAACTGTGGAAAATAAATACTTAGCCAAGGTTAATCAATCGCTCAGTGAGCCTGTCCCGGAGCACACCAATATGGATGATAGCCTGCGGGCTATACTAAAGCAAGTTCGTGCGCTTGGCGAAGACTTGCGAGAAGAGAAGTTTTATCTGAATAAGCCATGGCTGGAATTCAGGGATGATGAAAACTTCCATGATGCCATCCTTCACTTTTTCAATGAGGAAAATGAGTACCTGAGGTCCACCAACGGCAACGTGGAAGCAGGGGAGTGGCGGTACCTGAGCAGCTCCAATAAGCTTATGATCAACCTGGAGGAGGAAGAAATTTCGGAGTTGTATGACCTTGCCTTTCTTGACCCGGAGTTCTTCATCCTATCCAAGCACGGTGATAATAAAAAGCTGGGCCGCCCTGAGTACCTGGTCATGCTGCATGAGCGCGTGGGCAAAAACCTCGTTTGGCGGGAAGCTATGGAAAAACTATTCAACAAGTACCGCAATAACAATAGCTTCCTGATAACTGTCACCCTCATCGTTCTTGCTTTAATTGCGCTTGTGGTACTATTGTCCTATTAGCGCTGAAGGTTGTTGTCCGGACGTACACTACCCCCTGCCATATCGTTTAGGCGAAAAGAAAAAGCGCCCACTTCACGATAACACGCGAAGTGGGCGCTTTGCTTTGGTGGAATGCAGGACTACTGCTTAGGGTTTATCCCTGCAGTGCCTTTTTCATCGTCTCGCCGATGGTTGCAGGAGACTTTACGACGTGCAAGCCACATTCTTCCATGATTTTCATTTTGGCTTCTGCAGTATCCTCTGCACCGCCAATGATTGCGCCGGCGTGGCCCATCGTACGGCCTTTCGGAGCCGTTTGGCCGGCAATAAAGCCAACAACGGGCTTCGTACCATGCTCTTTGATGTAGCGTGCAGCTTCAGCTTCCATGCCTCCGCCAATTTCACCAATCATGATAATACCATCGGTATCGGGGTCGTTCATCAGCAATTCTACTGCTTCCTTGGTAGTAGTGCCTACGATAGGGTCGCCACCGATGCCGATGCAGGTAGATTGGCCCATGCCAGCTTTGGTCACCTGATCAACGGCTTCGTAAGTCAGGGTGCCGGAACGGGAAACGATGCCAATACGGCCCGGGTTGTGGATGAAGCCCGGCATGATGCCACACTTCGCTTCACCTGGGGTGATGACGCCCGGGCAATTGGGCCCGATAAGACGGCAGTCGCGGTCTTCGATATAAGCTTTGACCTTAACCATATCCTGCACAGGAATGCCTTCCGTAATACAGATGATCACCTTAATGCCGGCATCAGCCGCTTCCATGATCGCATCACCCGCAAAGGCCGGGGGCACAAAAATGATGGAAGTGTCTGCGCCTGCATCCTTAACGGCATCTGCAACAGTATTGAAAACAGGCTTTCCAAGGTGCTCCTGACCGCCCTTTCCTGGCGTTACGCCCCCTACGACGTTGGTGCCATACTCGATCATTTGCTCGGCATGGAACGAGCCTTCCTTCCCGGTAAAGCCCTGCACAATGATCTTAGAATCCTTATTGACAAGAACTGACATAACTATGGTTTTATCGATTGTTGTTGATCTTAATCTTCAATTTCCTCAATGATGAATACATCTTCGTCCCGCTTTTTCATGTAATACTGCTCGCGGGCAAATTTTTCCTTATTGACTTCCAAATCCAGGCGTTCCTGTTTGGCTTCCTCTATTTTCTCTTCGTACATCGCCTTGTCGCGGTGCATTTTATTAACGGTACGCTGCAGCTTGATTTGAGTCAGCACACCATGATTGTCAAAGAATACCATCCAGGCCAGGAACAGCGCCAGCGTAACAAAGTATTTGTTCCTCAGAGGTGCAGGCAGTTGCTCCAACAGGGGCTGTAGCGGATTGCTTATTTTTGCCATGACAATCGGTTTATAAAGTTAGTGGGTCTGACGAACATACGAAGATGAAGGCAGACCCACTAATTATCTCAGAAAAAAGAGGGCTTGACCCGGCACGCCGGTTACTTCTTCAAAATAGAAGTACCTGGATAGTAAGCCTGATCGCCCAGCTCTTCCTCAATGCGGATGAGCTGATTGTACTTTGCGATCCGGTCCGAGCGGGAAGCAGAGCCGGTCTTGATCTGTCCGGTGTTCAGCGCTACGGCCAGGTCCGCAATTGTCGTATCTTCTGTTTCGCCGGAACGGTGGCTCATCACACTTGTCATAGAGTGGCGGGTCGCCAGGTTTACTGCTTCAACGGTCTCCGTCAGGGAGCCAATCTGATTGACTTTGATCAGAATAGAGTTGGCAGCACTTTCGTCAATGCCACGCTGCAGGCGCTCCACGTTGGTCACGAAGAGGTCATCACCCACAAGCTGTGTACGGTCGCCTATAGCTGCGTTTAGCGCTTTCCAGCCCGTCCAGTCGTCTTCATCCAGCCCGTCCTCAATGGAGAAAATCGGGTACTTGTCGACCCATTGCTTCCAGTAGTCCACCATTTCAGTGCTGGTCAGCTTATCGCCGGTAGACTGATGGAAGTGGTAGACTTTTTCATCTGCATTATAGAATTCAGAAGCGGCGGCATCCATTGCGATGTAGATTTCTTCGCCCGGCTTGTAGCCTGCCTTCTCAATCGCAGTCAGGACTGTTTCAATCGCTTCCTGATTCGACTTGATATTTGGTGCAAAGCCCCCCTCGTCACCAACGTTGGTGGAGTAGCCTTTGTCCTTGAGTACATTCTTGAGGTGGTGGAAGATTTCCACGCCCATGCGCAAGCCTTCAGAGAAGGTGCTAGCCCCAACAGGCATGATCATGAATTCCTGGAAGTCGATGCTGTTGTCTGCATGCGAGCCGCCATTCAGGATGTTCATCATCGGTACCGGAAGGACGTGCGCATTCACACCGCCCAAATAGCGGTACAGGGGTTGTACAGTTGCCTCAGCAGCTGCTTTGGCGCAAGCCAGGGAAACCGCCAGAATAGCATTGGCGCCGAGCTTACCCTTGTTTTTAGTGCCGTCAATTTCCAGCATCAGCATATCGATGTAACGCTGATCGGTCACGTCAACACCAACGAGCTCTTCCAGGATGACTTCGCGGATGTTTTCCACCGCTTTAGTCACGCCTTTGCCCAGGTAACGGCTTTTGTCGCCATCGCGAAGCTCTACCGCCTCATGTTTACCGGTAGAAGCACCTGAAGGCACCGCTGCACGGCCCAGGAAACCATCTTCTGTAATGACTTCTGCCTCTACAGTCGGATTACCGCGGGAGTCCAGTATCTGTCGGGCTGCAATATCAAGGATAATACTCATGTTGGTTGGTTTTAATTCTCTATATTCTGTTAAGCACCTAAAAATAGGTGTAGGTTCGCTATCCTGTAGTGTTTACGGGATTAATTTTCCATTAAATTCACGAAATCGTCGAAGAGGTAGCGGGCATCGTGCGGGCCGGGAGAAGCTTCGGGGTGGTACTGCACCGAGAAAGCCTTCTTGCCACGGATGCGCATGCCCTCAATGGTATCGTCGTTAAGGTTGATATGGGTGATTTCCACCTTATCGGCGTTTGCCTGCAAGGCTTCCGGAGATACACCGAAGCCATGGTTTTGGCTGGTGATTTCACATTTGCCGGTAGCCAGGTTTTTGACCGGGTGGTTGATGCCGCGGTGCCCGTGGTGCATCTTGTAGGTAGGAATGTCTACCGCCAGTGCCAGTATCTGATGGCCCAGGCAGATGCCAAACAGCGGCTTGTCTTCTTCAAGTATGGCTTTGGCATTCTGAACCGCATAATCCATCGGTGCCGGGTCGCCGGGGCCGTTAGACATGAAGTAACCGTCTGGCCCCCATTCACGGATTTCCTCAAGGGGGGTTTTAGCCGGGAAGATTCTCATGTAGCAGTTGCGCTCGGCAAGGCTGTTGAGGATGTTCTGCTTAATGCCGAAGTCCATCACAGCGACTTTGTATTTCGCGTGCGGGTCGCCAAAGGTGTAAATTTCCTTAGTGCTGACCTTGGAAGCCAGCTCTAGCCCATCCATGGAAGGCACTTCCGCCAGTTTTTGCTCCAGTACTTTCAGATCGGTGGTTTCCGAGGAGATAATGGCGTTCATGGCTCCTTTGCTTCGGATATGCCGCACGATGGCACGGGTGTCTACGCTGCAAATGCCCACCAGGCCTTCTTCCTCGAAGTAGTCCTGAATGGACTGATCAGCGATTGGGCGGTGGTATTCGTTGGTGTAATTCTTGCAGATCAAGCCATTGATCTTGATACTGTAAGACTCTGATTCTGTACGCTTGGTGCCGTAATTGCCAATATGAGCATTTGTCATCACCATCAGCTGGCCGAAATAGGATGGATCGGTGAAGATCTCCTGATAACCAGTCATACCAGTATTGAAACAAATTTCTCCGGTGGTGGTGCCAATTTTTCCGGCGGAAAGACCGTGAAAAACGGTCCCATCTTCTAGCAATAAAACGGCGGGAACTTGTTGGATGTCGCTCATTAACTTGAGGAATTTCGCGCAAAGATAAGGCACCGGGGGCTAAAAGCAAAGCTTGTGCCTTACTCAAACTCCACCAGTGCCCGGAATATCCGCTCGTTTTCTTCCGGCGTTCCCACAGTGATGCGCAGGCAGCCCTCACAGAGCATCACCCGGGAGCGGTCCCGCACGATGATGCCCCGGTCTACGAGGTAGTTGTAAATGCCGGTCGGGTCCTCCACTTTTACAAGCAGGAAGTTGGCATCAGAAGGGTAGATGCGTTCCACGAAAGGCAGCCCGCCAAGGTATTGCTGCAGCAGGGTGCGCTGGCCAAGCAGTTGCTTTACTTGTGCTTCCTGTGCTTCCTGTCTGTCTAAAGCCTTTAATGCTGCTTCCTGGGTCAGTTGGTTGATGTTGTAAGGGGGCTTCACCTTATTGAAATACCCAATGATTTCTTCAGAGGCAAAAGCCATGCCCAGCCGTATGCCTGCCATGCCCCAGGCCTTGGAAAAGGTTTGAAGGACAACAAGGTTGGGGTATTCCGGCAGCAGGCGGATGGCACTTTCCTGAGCAGAGAAGTCAATATAGGCTTCATCCACCACCACAATGCCCGGGAAGCCTTTTGTGAGTTCCCGGATCACCCCGGGGCGAATGCTGTTTCCGGTAGGGTTGTTAGGGCTGCAGATGAACAGCAGTTTGGAATGGGCATCGGCTTCAGCCAGCACCGACTCAACATCCGGCTGAAAACTGCCCGGGCGCAGAGGGATTTCCTTCACCGCCACATTGGAAATATCAGCAGATACCCGGTACATGCCGTAAGTAGGTGGCAGGGTGATGATGTAGTCGGCCCCGGGCTCACAAAAAATCCGGAGCAGCAGGTCAATCGCTTCGTCGCTGCCATTGCCCAGGAAGATATGCTCCGGGGCAATGCCTTTGAGGGTACTGATGGCCTGTTTGAGCTTCCACTGCAAGGGGTCCGGGTAGCGGTTGTAGCCGGTATCATACGGGCTTTCGTTGGCATCCAAAAAAACCTCGGCCTTCCCTTTGAACTCCGAACGGGCAGAGGAGTAGGGGGTGAGGCGGCGGATGTTGGGGCGGACTAGGTTTTGTATCATAGGAACTTTTGTTGTATTTTGTTTTGTTCTTAAAGAAAAACGAATGACAGTAAAAACTGATCGGCTTCAACTTATTGCTTTGATCGCCTCAACGGAGGACGAGCAACTTATTGCTGAATTGAAAGAAACTGCTGAGCGCCGAAAAGTCTTACAATATTTCAGTGAACCTACTCGCACCTACATTTCCGTGGAAGAACTTGCTCAGGAACAAAATTACAACCTGCGAGAGGTGCTTTCCGCCAGAGGGGCTTTAGATATAGATGGAGAAGAGTATTCTGAATTATTAAGGCTTCTGGAAGAATGATATTATTGTTTGACACGAATCTCATTCTTGATTTTCTACGGGATGGTGCAATTACTGCAGCTATTGATGAACAGTTCAATTTGAGTGCTGCTTCTAGTGTTCTTGCCATTTCAGTGGTGTCAATAGGAGAATTGAATGCTTTGGCATTAAAACGTAATTGGGGGTCCAAACGGGTAGAAAGCATATCCCACGAATTAAATAAGTTTTTAGTCATTCCCATTAATAGTAAAGATGTCCTTCGATTGTATGGTGAAATCGATGCTTTTAGTCAGGGGAAATTAAAAGGTCATCCTCTTCCTGCCGGTTTATCATCCCGTAATATGGGGAAAAATGATCTTTGGATTGCTGCATCAGCTGCAGCCACTGGAGCTACACTACTGACAACAGATAAGGACTTTAAGCACCTGGAAGGAGTTTTCATAAAACATCAATATTACGCACCACAAGATTATCTTTAATACTTTTCAGCCGTCGCTTGAAGTAGCCGGTCGAGTACCTTAAAGTGAGTAAGCTCTTCTTGTTCTTCCGGGTTAAGTGTTTGGTCAAAAGACTTCCTTTTCAGCTCTTCGTAACGAGCATGAAAGGCTTTGGATGCCCTTAGTGCTTCAAGTTCTCTCTTGGGCATTTTTTGTAAGATATCTGCTAACGCTTCAAAGATCGTGTCAAGGTGATTCATGGTTTATGCTCATTTTGCCTCAAAATGAAATTACGCTTTCCCCTCCAACCGAACCGCCACCGCCCGGGCGTGCGCCATCAGTTCCTCCGCTTCGGCCATGCGTTGTACCGCAGGCCCGAGCCCCTGCAGCCCTTCCTGGCTTAGCTCCTGAAAAGTGATCTTTTTGATAAAACTGTCGAGCGAGACCCCACTGTAGCTGCGGGCGTACCCATCTGTAGGCAGGGTGTGGTTGGTACCGGAAGCGTAATCGCCTACGGATTCCGGGGTGTAGTGCCCCAGAAATACCGAACCGGCATTTAGGATTTGTTCGCCCATCTCTCCGGCATCCGCCACGGAAAGGATAAGGTGCTCGGGGGCATAGGCATTGATGAGTTCCACCGCTGCTGCCCGGTCCTCGAGTACTACGGTTACACTGTGGCTCAGTGCTTCTTTGGCTATGTCCCGCCTGGGCAATGTGGCGAGCTGGGCCTCCACCGCTGCGGCTACCGCCTGGGCCATCGTTTCCGAAAGAGTGACGAGGACGACCTGACTGTCAATGCCGTGTTCCGCTTGTGAAAGCAGGTCGGCCGCGACGAATGCCGGGTTGGCTGTATCGTCTGCACACACGAGCACCTCTGAAGGGCCGGCAGGCATATCAATGGCTACACCACGCCGGCTGGCCAGCTGTTTGGCGGCGGTCACGTACTGATTGCCGGGGCCAAAGATTTTGTAGACGGAGGGTACGGTCGCAGTGCCGTAAGTCATAGCCCCAATGGCCTGTGCACCGCCAATCTTGAAAATCTGCGTAATGCCTACAAGGTCTGCGGTGTAGAGAATGGCAGGGTTGACTTTACCGTTTTTATCAGGAGGCGTGCATAAAATCCGCTCCCGGCAACCGGCAATCGTTGCGGGGACGCCGAGCATAAGCACCGCAGAAAACAAGGGCGCCGTGCCGCCGGGGATGTACAGTCCCACTTTTTCAATGGGGATGCTTTTGCGCCAGCAGCGTACGCCGGGCATGGTTTCCACGGCTTCCACCGGTTCCCACTGCCGGGCATGGAAGGTTTCAATATTCGTGCGGGCGAGTTGGATGGCGGCTTTGAGCTCAGGCGCGAGTGTGGCCCGGGCTTCCGCAATCTCCGCTTCGCTGACGCGGAAATCGTCAAGGCGCACACCATCGAAACGTTCGGTGTATTCGCGCACGGCTTCGTCTCCGCGCTGTTCGATATCAGCGAGGACCCTGCCCACTATTTTGTCTAGGTCGGCCGCTGCCATCGTAGGTCGGCGGAGGAGGTCGCCCCAGGTGTCCGGAGCCGGGTTGAGGTAGGTTTTCATCTGCATTACAAAATCATTTTTTCGATGGGAATAACTAAGATACCTTCTGCACCGGCAGCTTTGAGCTGATCGATGATTTCCCAGAATTGGGATTCATCAATTACGGTGTGGATGGAGTTCCAGCCCGAGGCTGCGAGGGGCATCACTGTGGGGCTCTTCATGCCTGGCAGGATGTTGATGATGGCTTCCGTTTGGCTGGCAGGGGCATTCATCAGAATGTATTTGTTGTTGCGGGCTTTGAGCACCGACTGTATGCGGAACACAATCTGATTCAGGATGGCTTGTTTGCCCGAAGAGAGCTTTGGATTCCTGACGATACAGGCTTCCGATTTCAGGATGACCTCTTTTTCCTCCAGCCCATTCTTGAAGAGCGTGCTGCCGGAACTGACGAGGTCGCAAATGGCATCTGCCAGGCCGATGTTGGGCGCGATCTCTACGGAGCCGGAAATCTCGTGAATCTCCGCCTCGATTTGGTGCTTAGCCATAAACTGCCGCAGGGAGTTGGGGTAGGAGGTGGCAATGCGCTTGCCGTTGAGCCATTCCGGTCCGGGGTAAGGCGTATTCTTGGGCAGGGCAATAGACAGCCGGCATTTAGAGAAGCCGAGGGGCAGCACTTCTTCGATTTGCTTTTGCTTTTCGACGAGGGTGTTCTGCCCCAGAATGCCAATATCGGCTACCCCGTCCTGCACATACTGCGGGATATCAGAATTGCGCAGGTACAGAATATCTACGGGGTAATTGCTGGCTGAGGCTTTCAGCTGGTCTTTGCCGTTGTTGACCCGGATGCCGCACTCTTTGAGCAGCTCCAGAGAACCATCCAACAGGCGGCCGGATTTTTGAACGGCAATTTTTAAACGTGTGTCTGACATAATAAACGTGAGGGTTATGGTGAAACAAAAAAAGAGGTTAACCAGCGAATGGTTAACCTCTTTTGTGGACTAAAGTTGATCAATCAACGGTTCATCTCACGCACGATTCCACCATTCACTGCCGGGCAGTGGAAAATGATGTACGTGATGATGCCAGTTGTTGATAATCATAAGTTGTTAAATAAGAAAAGCAGCCTTTTGAGCTGCTTTCCGAAGTGGTGTGGGGCGGATTCGAACCGCCGACACATGGATTTTCAGTCCATTGCTCTACCACCTGAGCTACCGCACCTTAGTATATACAATTTTCGCTACCCCGCTCTTTTGAAGAAAATAAAATACTCACCTTCGCTATCGCTTTGTTCGCATTTTATTTTCGCCCCGGGCTTTGACGCGAAAATTGAATAGTGCAAAATACTTTTCAAATTCTTTTGATCAGCCACCGCTTTCGGTGTTTTGCGGTTGCAAATATAAGCGCGATATCCATACTGCGCAACCCCTTGGCTAAAATTTTTTGCCTATACCTTTGAGTTCAGGTTTTAAGGCTTTGCAGTACAGTGAGTTGTAGCCAGAAGAAAAAACGACCCGGCATTTCCTGCCTTTGGAATTACCGGGCTGTTACTGCCACTCCAATCTAACAGGTGGCAACTAAGCGATACGCTGCGTTTGGAAATCCAACGCCGGGTAGCGGAGTTTGATGAACTCGTAAGCACCAAACATGACACCGGTAAAGATGAGATCACCGGCAAAGGTTGCCTGATAGAAAGGCCAGCCTGCACCATAGCAAGCCATCAGCCCGCCAATATTTTGCGGGTACATGGGGCTGCCGAGCCATACGCCGAAGTTGGACACCAGGAAAAAGATCGCACCAGCTCCGATCGCGCCACCCAGGATACGGGGCAGGGTCACTTTGGAAAGGACACCCAGCCCAAAGAGTACGATGAGCAGGTAGCTGCCGTACTGCCAGAAAAAGCCTTCGTAGAATACGGTGAAGCCCTCAAAGTAGTGGGCATAAATGACATTATTGATGATAATATCACTGGCAAAAACCGCCAATACGGGTACCAGGAAAGCCAGCCAGCGCTTGCTGAAGTAAGCCGCTCCGAAAAGGCCCATTGCTGCAACTGGCGAAAAATTCAGGGGGTGTGGGAAAATCCGGAAAAGCGCAGCCACGAGAATCATGCCCGTTACTACAGCAAACCGGATGTTAAGCTTTTGATCTTGCATATCTTAAGTAGTTTATAGTTTTCTGAGACGCCTGACGATGAGGCGTTAAAAATTGGTTTTAAATAGTTTTTTGGTCAGGTAGCCATTAGCATTATGCACCTGCAGTACGTAAATGCCTTCAGGCAAAGTTAAGGCATCTATGGCGTTTGTTCCCGGCATAAGCCGAAAAGTTTGCAACACCTGCCCACTGATATTCATCAGCCTCGCTTCGGCTTCCTGATTGGATCCCCATTGTGCATGCCAGGTGGCGCTTGCCGGGTTAGGGAATACATTCAGGTCAGCGGCAGGCAGTTCCGTGCGCTTCGTGCTGACCGGCATGTCGGTAGTTGTCAGGTCGTCCATGCAAAAATACGCGGGCGTATTCATGCCAAACATCCCATTATCCGTAGAGCTCATCGTGAATTGCAGGCTGTCGGCATTGCCGAGTGGGCTCAGGTCCACGTAGGTCCACTCTTCCACGATGTAGTCCTGACTGTTGTCCTCAAACCGGTAATCAGCCAGGTAAAAGTTGACACTATCGATACTCAGTTCCCCACCAAGATACTTTTTTATGGTCAAAAGAAAAAAGTCGGGGTCATCGCCGGATTCTCCGCCAAACTTTTTAGCAAAGCCATCACCTTCCAGCATGCTGAGGTAAGGATAGGTGCCATTGGTGACGTAGAAGCCTTCCACTGCGCCCCCGGCAGCTGCGCCCTGCAGTACGATGACGGATTGTGGCGAAGCAAAGCTTACTGCGTAGGTTGTGGAATTGTAGCCGCTGCCGGTAATGGCGCTCAGGTCATTCATAAATCCAGGGGTAGTTACATCGGTGCTGGCTGAAATGGCCCAGCCAGACCAAGAGTTAAAATCCGGATTGTAGCTGTTGGGCAGAAAAAGGTTGCCGCTTTGGAAACCACCGCTGCCGTCACTCCCGTTCAGGGCTTCACCGGGCTCGAGGTCAAAGTTTTCGAAATCAGCAGTAGTTTGCGCATAGCTCAATGCGGTACAGAACAACAGTAGAATAGTAGTTGAAGTCCATTTCATATAAGGCTAATGTTTATGTTTGAAAAACAGGTTAATGCCTAGTTGAAAGCTGCGGCCCGGCATGGGGCGCCGATCGACGATGCGGTAGGAAGCGTCCCAGAGATTGTCTGCCCGGCCGAAAGCCTGTAGCGTGAATTTTTGCCAGTTTAGCTGATACTGTAGCTGCGCAAAACCAAGGTGATAGCCAGGAAGCTCGGTATCATTCAGGGTTTGAACCGCACTCGTCAGCCGATGCTGATAGGTGAATTGCAGGGCGTCTATGCTTACCGTGATGCGGGCAAAAGCCAGATGCTCCGGTGTGTAAGCGAGTTGCTCCCCTTCGGCAATCCGCGGCTGCTGAAGGGCGATTTCATTGGTGGAGCGGATGTAGTCGTAGCCCACTTGCCCTTCCCACCGCCATGCTCCGGTGGTGAAGCGGCAGGATAGGCGCTGTTCCAGCCCCCGGCTCCAGACCTCTGTGAGGTTATTGGCGGACCAAAAGTTTTGCCCCTCGGTAAGCCCCCACATAATCCAATCGTCGATGCGCCGGTGGAAGCCGGTAACGGCATAGCTCCATGCCCCCTTTTGCCAGTTTAGCCCACCCTCTGCGCTCCAGCCGATTTCGGGCAATAAATCCGGGTTCCCTCCCGGCAGCCAGTACAGGTCATTCAGGGTTGGAATGCGGTAATTGCGGCTGATTTTGGCCTGCCAGCTTAGATTAGAAGTAATGGGGCCGTTTGCGCCCAGTGCAGGTACGATGGGCACCCAGTTTTCATCGACCCGTTCCTGCCGTAGGCTGAGCTGAACCCGCAGGGCATTCCATTCTTTCCGGAGGCTGGCAAAAGCCGCGACGCGTTGCTGCTTCGGTTGTTCACCCCGGTACCCATCGGCTGTAGCCGTAGCCCGGTTATAGAAGAGCCCAGCCTGTAATTCCATGTCTGCACTTAGCGCCCATTGATGTTCCACCTCGCCCATGAGCGTATGGAAATGGCTCAGCGCCCGCAGCAGGATGGCATCATCCCGGTAGTCGATCGCTTCCCGGAACCAGCCCAGGCGGGCATTGAAAATGCCATGTTTGCTGAGTTGCTGGTAATGCAGGGCGGTGCGCAGGAAGGTATCGAGCTGCAGGGCTTCGCTCCGGGTTTGGGTGGTCAGGGGCGGGATATTGCGGTCGGAGGTTTGCCACCAGGCAAAAGCAGCCAGTTGACGATCGGGGCGGGGCTGCCAGTAGACTTCCTGCATGATGCCCTGTTGCCGGAAATCGGCATGCGTTTGCTGCCGTTCTTCTCCACTATCCAGTCGGTAGTTGAAATCGTTGTCGGCAGACCGGCGGAACAGGCGGGTATTGAATGCCCAATGCTCCCCCCGGTAGCGGGCCCGCGCCTGATGGTCCTGAAAGCCAAAGCTGCCCAGCATGGTTTGTGCGCCCGCTTCGATGCCCCGGTAGGAGAGGGGGGTGTTCCGCAAACCCACCGTGCCGCCAATGGCCCCGCTGCCCCATGCTGCGCTGCCGCCCCCCCTTTGCAGGCGCACATCATCCACAAAAGCCAGGGGCAGGAGGGAAAAGTCAAGTTGGCCCAGCATCGGGCTTTGGAGCGGCAGCCCATTCCAGGTGACCGCTGTATGCCCGGCACTGCCTCCTCGGATGGAGGTGGTGGCAATGCTGCCGCCGCCGTAGTTCTTGATGAAAATACCGCCTTCCCGTTCCAGCAGGTCGGTCAGGTAATAGCCGGTGTAGCGGTTGACATCAGTGGAGTCCCAGCGTTGTTCCTGACTGCCGGTAAAGCTGGCGCGAAGGGGCGAAGTGGTGATTTCAGCAGCAGGCAGGAGGACGGCGGTGTCGGGCTGTGCCAAAAGGGGCAACGCATAGGAAATGCTCAGAAAAAAGATAAGGAGCTGCCGCATCCTGCCGGTTTTGGAGCCTGAAGGGCAGGACAAGAGCGGATAATGGGGCATTGTGCGGGTGAACGGACAAAAGAAGGCGAAGGAAATTCCTACACACCTGTGTTTGTTAAGCCGTACGCTTGCCTTTACGTAGAGAACAGGCCAGCGCGGTACCCATTAGGCCCAATAAGCACTCCACCCCTGCTTTTCCTCCGAAAGCCCGAATGAAAAAATACAGCTTGGCAGGTCTTCTGGCTTGCTTCTGCTTTTGCGGCCTTCCCATCATCTCCCGACAGTGGCTTAGTGCGCAAAGGGCATTTTTTGTGAAGCTTACAGCAGCGGGGACTGCTCAGGATTTGCACCTGATTCCCTTTTAAACGAAGGCTATCCTCACAGACATAGCATTCGTACCAACGCTGGCGTAAAGGTAGGGAAAAAAGCACAGGTAGACGTTAAATTTTGGTCAGCGCTGTATAGCAGTTGCCTTTTACCGCCTGTTTTCCTTATTTTTGGTTAACACTAAACCCGATATGATGAAAAAGACGATTACTGCAATCCCCCTTTTCCTGTTCGCCCTTTTGAGCAGCAACGCACTCCTGGCTCAGTCCAACCTGTTTGTCGACACCTCTTACACCGCATCTGAAATGGTTACCGCTTTCTTCAGCGATGCTGATGTTGCGCCTTCCAATGTGACCTATACCGGCGCTCCGGAAGGGATGGCTTTTTTTGATGCCGGCGATACCTACATGGGCATCAATGCCGGGATATTCCTGTCCACCGGCCCGACAACCGTAGCGGCCAACCCGGCAAGCTTCAGTGCAACTTTTAATAACTTATTACAGCCCGGAGACGCTGATTTACAAGGGCTGCTGGAGCCTGGTATGATGACCCATGATGCTGCTGTACTGGAGTTTGATATCGTGCCCAATACAGATACCATCTGCTTCAACTACATCTTTGGCTCTGAGGAATACCCGGAATTTGTAGGTACGAACTTCAATGATGTATTCGCTTTCTTCATAAGTGGGGGTCCGGAATATGACTCATTGACCAATATTGCTACCATACCGGACAGTGACCCAATAGTCCCGGTAACCATCAATAACCTGAATGCGGACTCCAACAGCAGTTTCTATATTCCACAGTTCACTCTTGATACCCTGTCGTGGTCGCCACCAATATATGATACTACAGCCACAGACCTGGCCTACGATGCCTACACCACTTTACTGCCTGCCAAAGCATACGTCACACCGGGCGAAACCTACCACATCAAAATTGGTATTGCAGATGCTGGGGATGGGGTCTATGACTCCGGTGTTTTTATTGGGATTACCAGTTTGGGCGGCGACTCCCTGCTTACCCCTACAGCTAACGCGAACCTTAGCGTCATCGGCAATCAACTCATTGCAGAAAACATATCTTCTTTTGCCAAGGCCTTCGAATGGGACTTTGGTGATGGCACCACTTCCACGGAACGGCATCCGGAGCCCCACACGTACGCAGCGTATGGGACATATATAGTGGAACTTAAAGTACATACCTGGTGCTGCTCGGCCACTTTCGTGGAAACCGTGACGGTAGTCCCGCCGTTGCTCACCAATTTTGGCGTCACCCCCGAGGCAGGGAATTGCCCCGGCGATGCTTTTTCCTTTGAGGACCTCTCGGAAGGCGCCGTTGACACCTGGTCCTGGGCTTTCCCCGGTGGGCAGCCGGCGACTGCTGATGCCCCTAATCCGACCGTAACCTATAATGAGCCTGGCGTGTACCCCGTAACGCTCACCGTCACCGATACCTTCGGGCAGACAGCGACGATTGAAATGGAGGCCGCCGTTGAAATTCAGGCCCTACCTACCGCTGCCTTTGAAGTTACGGCCAATGAGCTGCAGGTGGCTTTCCAGAATAATGCAGCGCATGCCACGTCCTACCTATGGGATTTTGGGGATGGCCAGCAAAGCACGGAGCAGTCGCCCATGCATACTTACGCATCCGAAGGCAGCTACACCGTAACCCTTACAGCCATGAATGACTGTGGGGAGGCCATTGCGGTGTCAGAGGTGAGTGTAATGGTCGTCAGCACCCGGGATTTGCCTGTTACGGCTTTTGTGCTATTTCCTAACCCGGTTAAAGACCGCCTGACCATCCGCCCGGCAATGACCGGAGCTTATGACGTGTCTGTTTTCCGCGCCGACGGACAACTGCTGCTCCGCCGGCAGGGGCTGCAGGGGCAGTCCACCATTCCAATGGAGCAGTGGAGTGCGGGTGTTTATGTCATCGAACTGACCAATGAGCAGGGCGCTTTACAACGGCTGGTGAGTAAGCAGTAAAGGGTTTCTGCCGGAAATATATTTATCTGGCAATGTCTGCTTATACAATGCTCAGGGGCAGATACTAAGGCAAGAGGTATTTGATGAAAATGTCAATGATCTAACCTGGGGAGTAAACGGATTGCCTAAAGGCCTTTACCTCGCAGAGGTTCGTACCGAATCAGGACAAATAACTCGGACTAAAGTTTTAATCCAATAATTATGGGTTTATCAATAGGATACAAAGCAAAGAAAAAATTTATTTACCTTTTTTTTATTCTTTACTTTTTTGTCTAAACCTGGGATTCTCTCCTTTTTCAGCTCACGGGCAGGATAACTGGAATGAAGCAATAGATATACCTTATCTGGGCTCTAGAGCTACCAGTATTACAGTCTTCAATGACACTCTTTTGATGTATGGGCGAGGAAGGAAAATGGGTGAAGAACCTGTAGACGGAGTCTTCTTTGCTCAAGTTGATAGCTCCGGGCAGCTATTAAGGCACAGGTTTCTAACAGATAGTATGGGAGATGTACTTAGGAATTCAGAAACATGGGGAAAAGTAATTTTCGACTCTATTTCAAATTGTTATGTAGCAACAGGGGCCACCGTTTTTCGTCCGAGCTCCTTTCTTTTTAAACTCAACGATACACTTGGGCTTGAGCATGTACGTGAGTATGCCGATACCGTCAACCTTAGCAATTTCAACTATACTGTAGCCCCGGCTCATCCAGATGGGTATTATCTATATGGGCGAATTCAAGGCCCTGATACCGTGTCTTTTGGATTTGTCAGGCGTATCGATATGTACGGGGAAGAAATTTGGGAGCGCCGGTTTGAGCACAGCCTCTACAGCACGACTGTGATGGATGTTCAGCAACTGAATAGTGGCATGGCAGTAGCCCTGTCAGTAGAGCAGGAGTCCCCGCCTGGAGCACCAACTCAAAGTGGCCGTTCAAGAATTACACTACTTAGCCCTACAGGTGAAGTCTTAAAAGAATGGGTTTCTGATTTAGAGCCGGAGGAAGGGTATTTCCGGCAGGTCATCCCAGTAGATAGTAGCAGTTTCATCATTTACGGGCAACGGCAAGTACCTGGCCCTATCTCCAATTATACCTTATTGCAACCCACCCTCAGCAGATTTGACACGGCATTCCAACGAGCTTGGTCCTACAGCTTTGGCACCCCTCAGCGGGTTGATGCATTCAGCACTTTAATGGAATTTGAGAAAACGGCCGACGGCCATATTGTAGGCTGTGGCAGGAAGCTGATAAGCTCTTTTGTTGCGCATGGATGGATGTACAAATTCTCTTATGATGGGGAGGAAATTTGGGATAGAAATTTCCCCGTGCCTTTTACGGATTATTTCCCGGCTGGCGGCTTATTATTTGGATTAGGGCAACTCTCAAGTGGCAATCTGGTGGCCGGAGGCATAGCGACCGATGAAGATAATAAAAGATATGGCTGGTTTGTCAAAATGACCAACGAAGGCTGCCTGGATACGATGTTCTGCACGCCTGTACCAACACAAGTGCCTGATGCGGCGGCTTTGTTGGCCAAAGCGTACCCCAATCCGGCAACAGACCATTGGGTAGTAGAATGGGGGCATACTGATCCAGCTCATTTGCAACTTTTAGACCTGCAGGGCAGGGTCTTATTGGAAACCACAATCCGGCAAGGGCAGCAGGAAATCAGTGCTGTGGGTTTGCCACCGGGTGTCTATATACTCTCTTTTCGGGGGCAAAAGGTAACAGGCAGCATTAGAGTGGTAAAACAATGAGTAAGAATGCTTGTCCCGAGCTGTTGATTGTTGCAGAGTAGTCCCCACCTGCCTAATCTCACCCCCTCCGGTGACCATCCTCACCTTAGTTCAGGCTTTTGTCGCTTACTTTTCGGAGAATAAAAAAATTAGCGATGAAAAAATGGATACTCGCCGGTCTGCTGCTGGCCACTTTGAATGCATTAGGCACTGCCCAAACCGAGGAATGGGTGTGCAAAGATCAGGAAGCCATCACCGCCATGGAACGTGGCGCAGCCGAACGGCAGCTGAATTTCCGTTCCTCCGCATTGACCGATGACTACGATATCAAGTACCATCGGCTGGAGTGGAACATCAACCCCAACAACTACTACATTTCCGGGACTGTCACGACCTACTTCATGCCTAAGGAGGCCAACTTCATAGCGCTGCACTTCGATCTTGCCAATACCCTGCAGGTCAATAGTGTCGTTTTTCACGGGCAGGAAGTGGAAACCTACAGCCAAAGCAACAATATGCTGACCATCAACCTGCCCAATTCCCTGGCGATGGCGGAGCTGGACTCGGTAAGCGTTACCTACGAAGGCGCACCGCCGTCCAATGGCTTTGGCTCCTTTGCGCAGGCCACCCACAGCGGCAATCCGGTGCTCTGGACCCTTTCTGAGCCCTACGGTGCCCGGGATTGGTGGCCCTGCAAGCAGGATTTGAGCGACAAAATTGACAGTATTGATGTACTGGTGCGTACCCCGGTTGCCTACAAGGTGGCCAGCAATGGCTTGTTGAAAGAGATTATTGAAGATGGCAATGAGCACATCTACCACTGGAAGCACCGCTATCCCATCCCTGCCTACCTGATTGCCATTGCGGTGACCAACTACGCGGAGTACTCCGACTTCGTACCGGTGGAAAATGGGGAACCGATCGAGGTGCTCAACTACGTTTTTCCGGAAAACCTGGCAGATGCTCAACAGGCCACCACAGCTACGGTGGAAATCATGCAACTCTTCAACGAGCTCTTCGGGCTGTACCCCTTTGCCGAAGAAAAGTACGGCCATGCCCAATTTGGCTGGGGCGGTGGCATGGAGCACCAAACGATGAGCTTTATGGGCGGCTTTTCCCACCTATTGCAGGCGCATGAGTTGGCCCACCAATGGTTTGGCGATAAAGTGACCTGTGGCAGCTGGCAGGACATCTGGCTTAATGAAGGCTTTGCCACCTACCTGGAAGGACTGACGTATCAGTACGATCTGGGGCCCAACACCTGGGAAAACTGGCTATCCGGCAAGATCAATCACGTGACGAGCGCGCCCGATGGCTCCGTTTTTGTGTACGACACGAGCAGCGTAAGCCGTATTTTCAGCAGCCGCCTATCGTACTCCAAGGGTGCGATGCTCCTCCACATGCTGCGCTGGAAGCTGGGCGACGAGGCCTTCTTTCAGGGCGTTCGCAACTACGTGGATGCACCTGAATTAGCCTTTGGCTACGCCAAGTCTGATGACCTCAAGGGCTACCTGGAGGCAGAAAGCGGGCAGGACCTTACCGAATTCTTCGACGACTGGCTGTACGGGCAGGGGTACCCGTCCTATCAGATGCGATGGTTTCAGGAAGGGAGCACGCTATACGTCCGCCTGAATCAGCAAACCTCCCACGCTTCGGTCGGCTTTTTCGAAATGCCGGTCCCGGTACGCTTCCTGATCAGCGGCGGTATCGACACCTCCATCGTCTTCGACCATACTTTTGATGGGCAGCAGTTTGCCATCGAAATGCCCGGGAATGTAGGGATTGTCTACTTTGATCCCGAGCAGCGTATCGTGAGCCGCAACAACAGCGTGACGCAGGGGCAGTTTACCAATACCGAAGCCGCACTGCTGGAAGCAGTACAGGTATTCCCCAACCCGGTACAAGACGAGCTTAATCTAAGCCTCCCCGCCGGCACAACCCTTGAGCAAGCCCGCCTTTACCATGCCAACGGGCAGTTACTGGCGGAGTGGGCAGGTACCGTCCGGCAGCTGGAAATAGGGCAGTGGCCCAATGGTGCTTACACGGTGGAGTTGCAGACGAACTATGGTGTTGTCCGGAGGTTGGTGGTGAAGCAGTAGGGTGTGGCTGGGGGTTAGGCGCTAAGGTTTTCTCTGCGGTTGCAGGCGGTTTGGTGTTATGGCTTTTCCCCTCCTTCGCCTGAAGCTTCGGTGGGCAGAGCGTGTTTGGGTTTTCCCGACCCGGCGTCTAAGCTTGCTTCGCCGATCGAAGCTTTGCTCCTGCCGGGGAGCTTTCTCCCGGTTTTTACCAGGATCAGGCAGGCTGCAGAAAGAAAACGCGGACAGAGTGCCAAAGCAATACCTGATCAAGCCTCACCCGGTGTGCTTTTCGAAGGGGTAGTACGCCGGGCGAAAGGACCGACTTCGTTTTCAAACTACGTCGGACGGAGAGAGCGCCCGGCGAAGTGCCCATCATCGTTTGTAAACCATAGCGGATAATTAATGCCATGGTTAAAATCCTCACCGGGTGTACTAAGACAAGCCATCGCCGGGGCATTCACCCGGTGCGCTTTTCGAAGTAGTACGCCGGGCGAAAGGAGAGCGCCCGGCGAAGAGCGATCACTGGGCAGGAGCCCAACATTGTTTTCTCCACCCAATTCCGTATCTTACCAATTATTCACTAACCGCTAAAAAACGGGCCTCATGTATTATTCATTCACAGCTGGGGTTAAGCGCTTACCTATTTATCTGAATTATCAGTGCAGAATCTGCGAACCTATATGCAAACTTTAAACCTCTCTATTGAGAAGACTAAAAAGGGGAAACCGGCGGCAGAGCTACGCATTTTCCCCAATTCGGCTAAAGAAATACTCACGGTGGTGCTGCCGGATCACTTGACAACCGGGCAGCTGGAGCTCTACGATATGCAGGGGCGGCAAATCCTTCAAAGCACGCTGGTGGGGCAGCGTTCTGAAGTCCGCCTGCCAGGGGTACAAGGGGTGTATATCGTTATGGTCTATTCCCCCGACAACAAAGTTTTGGTCCGCCAATTGTTAGTCATTCAGTAAACCTTTGTTATTGAATAGAAGCCTGACTTTGAAAACAAAGCGGGCTTGTACCGTCTTTTGGAATACTTCAAAAGGAGTTTAAATCAAGTATAAAAAAGGTTATGAAAAATCAATTTAAATTATTTCTGGTAATCATATCTAGTGTGTTTTCAATTGCTCCTTTGCTCTCGCAGCCATTTAATATAGCTCAGGATTTAGAATTTATTGACAATAGATTTTATGATATTTCTTTAGTAGAGGAAAATATAATTTGCCTTGGGCTTGCCAAAGATCGAATCGGCAATTCTGCGTTTAAAAAGCAAGGAGCTTTAGTAGCAAAGTATAGCTTGAGTGGGATCTTACTCAACGGTATGTTGTTTACGGATACTGTAAATGTAGATACGCTTGATCCGGAGTTCAGCAATTTCGGGATCACTTGGTGGTATGGACAAATACTGCCTACTTCAGACGAGGGCTATCTGTTTACAGTAGTATCCTCCCGGAGTAATAAAGTAGCGGTCAAGCTGGATAGCGAGTTGCAGGAAGAATTCCGCTATGAGTACGAAGACAGTACCAATCAGAGTAATTTTTATTGCCTGGCTCCGGTGGAGGTAGAGGATGGATATCTGCTGTACGGTACGGCTGTTACCCTTGATGAATATGGAGAGCCCTACATAAGGCGTATTAATTCTACTGGAGAAACAGTGTGGCTGAAATACTATGGGCAGGAAAATGTAGCGGAATTCCTGGAAGACGGTGCTATGCAGGGGGACTCCGTTCTTGTCTTGGGTATTGGGCGAGATATTGAAGGTGTTACTGGGGGCGTAAATGTCATTACCAAAGTACGGGTATCAGATGGAGAAGTATTAGAAAGCTGGGAATCTCCCATCAATCCGGAAATGGGCTGGTTACGCGAGCTGACTGTCCTTGAGAACGGAGACATCATTACCTATGGTGACCAGTACCAAGGAGAAGATGAAAATGGCAACCGTATTTTACAACCAACTATTGCCCGGTTAGACAGTAATTATCAAACCACCTGGGTGAGGACTATTTTTAAGCCCTTCCGGCAGATCATCGGCAATGAATTCCGGGAACTCAAAGTGGTTTCTGATGGCAATATTGTTGGCTCAGGGGACCATTACACTAAGATACAGGGAGAGGACGTCACTGCCGGCTGGCTATTCAAGTTTACCCCCGAGGGAGATACTTTATGGTCCCGTTCGTACTTGCCCCTGTTTGAAGATTTCAACTTTTATACCTCGGGTAGCTTCGGGCGCTTTGCGGAATTACCCAATGGTGATTTAGTCACAGGCGGTTATGCAACAGGCGATGGTGATCGCAGTTGCTGGCTCGTCCGCACCAACTCAGAAGGCTGCATCGGGCAGGATTCCTGTGAGTACCTGGTGCATGCCGGGCAGCTTTTGCCGCCTCCGGCGCAGTCTGAGCTCTCCATCTTCCCCAACCCTGCCTCCCGCCACCTCACCGTCACCTGGCCGGGCGGAGCGCCCACGGGCACCGGGCAATTCACGCTCTACAATATGCAGGGGCAGGCGGTATGGGCAGTAACAAAACCATCTGCACCAGAAGTACCACTACTGTTGCCGGAGTTGCTGCCAGGCGTGTATGCCCTGCGCGTGGAAGTGGAGGGGCAGGCTTGGGTGGAACGGGTGGTGGTTAAGTAACCGACTTTGCGTCAAGCTTGCTTCGTCGGTCGGAGAAGGGTAAAGGTTAAAGTGTTCAAGGTTAAAGTATAATCGACAAGGAACAAAGCTCACCGGGTGAACTAAGACAAGCCATCGCCGGGGCATTCACCCGGTGTGCTTTATGTCAAAGTCAGTACCTAAGCCGAATGCCCACGGCTATCCCCACACCACCCCCTCATAAACAGCTGACAATGGGATTTCAATGTTTAGGGCCTCAATAGCGAGGGTTTTGTCCAATCCGGTAGTCCGGGTAATTTTCCAAAGGTCGCCGATGCGGTTATAGGTTTCGATGCTTGGTGAATACTGGTCGATGAGAATGTAAGCCTTCAAGGTGGGGATTTGGCGGTAGAAGAAGAATTTATCCCCCCGGTCATAGCGCTCTGTGGATGCAGACAGGACTTCCACAATAATGGTTGGGTTAATAATGGCATCTTGATGTTGCGGTGCACGCTGCAGTGGTCCGCAAATGACCATGGCATCCGGATATAAATATTTATTGAAACTGGCAATGTGAAGTTTGACCTCGCCATTGATGGCTCTGCAGGACTTTTGATGACCGCGGAGTCCCAATTTGAGTTCGCCAAAAATATTGCCGCTAATCAATCCGTGTTCAATGGTGCCGCCTGCCATAGCGACTACAGTCCCATCGTGGTACTCATACTTTATCCCGGATTCCTGCTCTAAAGACAAATAAGCTTCTAACGAAAAGTCTTTAAGGGGCTCTGCTTCCATGGCGTAGCTTTAAGTGTTCAGTAAAAATACATAAATCCATAGCCAAAGCCGCGTTTTTCGAAAGCCTTTCGTTTTAGTTGGGCAATCAAACGCTTTGCCATGAAAATCACTCATTGGGCCGGCTTGCTGCTGGCCGTAACGTTTTTAGCTGGCTGTTACACGGAGCCGGTAGAGATTCCGGAAGAAACGGTCGGGCTGGCGCCTGTCTATTCTGATGGCGACTGGAAGATCATTGAGAGCCAACCCCCTCAGCCCATCATTGAGCTCAACAAAATTTACTACAAAGACAGCCTCATCTTCGTAGGGGAAGCTCAGAAAGGCATCCATATCATCGATAACCACAACCCGGCAGAACCGGAGCGCATTGCTTTCATCAGCATTCAGGGCAACTCTGATATTTCCATCAAGGGTAATCTGTTGTATGCCAACAACCTTGCCGATTTGGTGGTCCTCAATATCAGTGACATCAACAACGTGGAGCTGGTGAGCCGGGTGGAAGGGGCTTTCCCGCAGAGCGGCGCAACCCTGCCCCAAGGCTATTTTGGTTTCTTTGAATGCCCGGACCCTGCCCTCGGTACCATCGTGGGCTGGACCGAAAAGACCCTCCAATCGCCGGAATGCTGGCGCTAACCTCTAAACTGAATGCTATCATGACTAAGATATCCACTTTTATCCTTCCCTTACTTGCCTTCTTTGTCCTGAGCTGCGCAGAGGATAGCGCCGATATTAGTGCGGCTGCTTCCAGCGGTACAGGCGTGGGCGGTTCACTGGCCCGTTTTACCATTATTGGCGATTACCTGTACACAGTAGACAATACGACTTTGGCTACTTTTGATATCAGTGCCCCGGAAGCGCCCGAAAAGATAGACGAGACGGTCGTTACCCAGGGCGTTGAGACCATCTTCCCGCTCAAGGACCACTTGCTGCTGGGAACCCAAAATGGGATGTATATCTATCGGGTAAGCGACAATGGACTGCCGGCTTATGTGTCTGAATACCAGCACGTAGTCAGTTGCGACCCGGTAGTAGCCAACCAAAATTACGCTTACGTAACCCTGCGTGTATCCGAATGCCGGGAGGCAGCTGCTGGCGCAGCCAATACGCTGGATGTGATTGACATCAGCAATATCGAAAGCCCCAATCTGGTCAACTCCCTTTCCCTGGATGGCCCCTACGGACTAGGGCTGGACGGGAATGTCCTTTTTGTATGTGAAGGGGCGAACGGACTCCGTGTTTTCAACCTTGATGACCCGGAATCACCCCAGGAAATCCGCTACCTGAATGATATTAATGCCATCGATGTCATCCCTCTTGGAGGGACTTTGCTGGTCGTCGGGCCAGATGCCCTCCTTCAATTAGACTACACCGACATCAATAACATTCAGGTGATTTCTGAAATAACAATAGGCGCTTAGATGAAGCATTTTGCAGCGATTGTACTGTTGCTCCTTGGTATTACTGGTATTCTAAGGGCCCAGCCCGTAGCTTCGTCTCCTAAGTTGACCGTCAAACTCGGCGCACTTAGCCTGGCCGATCCCGTTTTGCCTTCCTTTAATTTGGCCGGAGAGTTTCAGATCAGTGGTCCCTGGTACGGGCAGATGGAGGCGGGCCTGATCCTTAATCTTGACGATCAGGTGAATGGACTGAGGACTGGCGACAAAAGTGGCTTTCGGCTACGGCCAGCCGTCCGCTTCTATTACCAGGAAAAGCGTAACCGGTATTTTTTGGAATTTTTGCTGGTATATCGTCAGGTATCAATGGACATAGATGGCGAGTTTTTTATTGCTCCACCAAACGAGCTCTCCTATAATCGATTGGTCAATTACTCTGTGGATAGCCGAAAATTATCAGCCTTCCTTAACGTGGGGCTGTTTGACTATAGCTTTAACGAGCGCCTGTTATTTGAGTTGGGCATGGGGCTGGGCCTATCCGGGCAAGACAATTCCTTCAGCAATATACCTGAATATGCTTCTCTAAGGCGAACGAGCATCTTTAGTGGTGCTTATGACCCGGATTATGCACTCACCGTAGCTGATATCAGAGCCACAGGCATGCTGTACTTAAATATTGGGTACGTCCTTTTCTGACAGCTTCACTGGCGCTCTTCCTTCCAGGCCGTCTGTTTTGCCTGGACCGTTTTCCCGTATCGGGTTTTGAAGTCGTCTTCCGCCAGCTTCAGGGCTTCGGATGTTGCTTCCAAGGCAGACTGATAAGCTTCCTGTTTACCATTGATGAGAGCCAGTAGCCAGTAGCCTTGTGCTGTAGGCTTATGATCAATTGATTTTTGGGCGTAAGTCTGAGCTGGATTTACAGCCCCTGACCAAAAAAGAAAATCCGCAGCCTGAAGATAAACTTCCCATTCCCCTTCATCCGGCGTGGCAGCCAGGGCTTCTTCTATTTCTGCGATGGCACGGTCCATAGTTTCCACCTTGATCGGCAGGTAGAGCCGGAGCTTTTCCCAGCTAAGTAGCATGTAGCCGTTTTCAATATTCTGCCGGACGATCTCGTACTGCAGCATTTCCTGATGGCGGGTACGTGCAAACTTAGGCCGGATGTCCACCCTAAGCGCATCTTGTTCACGTTGGTAGTCATTGGTGCCACGCAATGACGTATTCCCGTTGAAAATGACAGTCCAGGTGGTGTCTTTTCTGGGAAGGACCAGCAAAGCATACTTGCCAGCTTTTAGTGGTTGTCCATTAATCTTTACATCTGTACTGAACGCCACCGTGGTTGCCGCATTGGCGCCGGCTCGCCAGAGAGTGTCATAAGGCACAAGTTGGCCCCATATTTCACGGTCGAGCACAGAAGGGGCACTGTAGTCTACAGAAATTTGGGTATACCCAATGGTGAGCGCAGCACTGGCAGCCGGGCTTTTAAGGGGCAGGTCTACCGTCTGGGCAAAGGCCAGCGTTTGCTGTAGCAGAAGGAGCAGGAAGAAAAAAGTAATTCGCATGTTGGTTGGTTTTGTGTGGCACAGACCGTTGATAATGCAATGTCTGTAATGGAAAACGAAGTCGGGAAAGGGTTTGTTTTACCAGCTATAGATTGAAAATATTATAAAAAAATCTATTAGTTTTGGGCTGATTTAAGCAGTGAGGCCTGCTGTACTATTCCAAAAACTGACTCCCAATGGCACGTATCTTTTTCGGGCTGTTCCTTATTTGCTGTTTCTTTACGACTGCTGCTCAGGTGGTGAGCCCAGGTGATGCGGTGGATTATTATAAAGCAGGGGAAGAAGCATTGCTGGCCGGGAAGGAGGAACAGGCCCTTCGGTTGTTTAGGAAAGCAGTAAAAGCAAAGCCCGATTTTAATGCTGCCAGACGCGGCCTGGCGCTCTGTCTGGAAGTGCAGCGGGATTATGAAGGTGCTGCACAGGAGTACAAACAGATTCTTGACCAGGATTCCCTTTTTTCGCGGGCGATGTACTTCCAAGCCGGAGAAGCGTTTTACAAGGCTGGGAAACCAGAGGAAGCGCTGGGATACTTTTCTAAGTATGAAGCCCTCCAGGCATGGGGTGTTGATACCTTTAGCCTGAATACGGAGCGGGAGCTTGAAATGGAGGAGGAGTACCTTAGGCGGCTGCCCGGTAATATTCGTGCCTGCGAGGTCTCACTGGATTCCATCAAATTTATCAACATCACTACCGTAGAGCCGCTTGGAGGGCAAGTCAATACCAAAGCGGACGATTATTTCCCTTTTCTGACCAATGACCAGAAGCTGCTGTATTTCACCCGCAAGACGGATAAGGGGGACGAAGACCTCTATGAAAGCGATTTCGCGGATGGGCAATGGTCAAGAGGGCGTCCTGTCCGTGACCTGAACACCAGAAAAGACGAGGGCATGAGCACCTTTGTCCGGGACGGGCGAGTCTTGTTTTACACCGTATGCGGCAGGGAAGGCGTGCTCGGTGGCTGTGATATCTGGCAAGTGGAAATGGACCAAAACCGGGAGGTCACCGCCATGGCGCCTCTGGAAGGCTTTGCCAATTCCGGAGGATGGGAATCCCAGGCAGCGATCAGCTGCGATGGACAGACCCTCTATTTTGCCAGTAACCGCCCCGGTGGGGTGGGAGGGACAGACCTCTATGTTTGTGAGCGGCAGGCAGACGGATCCTGGGGAGAGGCCGTCAACCTGGGAGCAGGCATCAATTCAAAACTGGACGAAGAAGCCCCCTTCATCACGAACGACGGGCAGACCCTTTACTTTTCCTCCAACGGCCACCCGGGCATGGGCGACCAAGATATCTTCATGAGCTGGAAGGACAACGATGGTGAGTGGTCTGTGCCTATTAATCTTGGCCCACCGGTGAATTCTGCCTTCCGGGAGCTGGGTTTTTTCCTGACTGCAGATGGGCAGACGGGCTATTTCGCCTCGGACCGGCCGGAGGAAAGCGCCGGTGGGCTTGATATCTTCCGCTTTCGACTGGATACGCAGCTTTATAGCCATCCAATAACCTTTGTGGAAGGGCTGGTGATCGATAGTTCTTTGGAAATGACGGTGAGCGCTACGGTTTCCATTGAAGGGCGTCAGGATATTCAGGTTGGACGGGACGGGCGGTTTTTCCTTTGTGTACCCGCTGGCGACACGCTATTCACGGCGGTCAGCAAAAAGTTTTTTCACCCCTATGAAAATGCCTTTATCATACCGCGATGGAACAACCGTCAGTTCTACACCATTGAGCTGTTGCTCCATTCCACATTTGATATACCTGATGCTGCTCCGGCCATTGAGCAGGACACTCTTCAGGCCATAGCTCCGCCGCTGCCGCGTAAGAAATTTGTTGAGTACACCCATACCGTTTTCTTCCCCTTTGATGAAGACAAGATGGAAATAGAAGAACGTGAAAAACTATTAGCTTTTCTGAAACCGCTGCAGAAAAAAGAGGCTCAGGATATTCGAATCGTCGGGTTCTCCGATGACATCGGTACAGACGACTACAACCTCCGGCTCTCCGAAGAACGCGCCAAGCAGATTGCATTGGTCATCATGGACAACGGGCTGGAGGTAGACCATATCTACATGGAGGGCAAAGGGGAGGTCAAAGACGAGACCACAAAAGCCCTCAATCGACGTGTGGAAGTGAAAATCAGAGTGCTGGAATAGCCGTATACTGCCTGACAGCCTCAGGCAGACAATTTAGGAATTTAGCACGCAAGCTGCCCTGCCAAATATCCCTACCTAAACAGTGAACAAAAGTCATAGGGCTCTGTTCCGCCTTTGGAACCTTGCCCTGAATATTAAGTTAATCCTACACCCGGAATTCAAACGCTGATTATGGCCGTAAAATTAAATGAGGACAAACTGGTGCGCCGCCTTCAGGCGAAGGATAAATCAGCCGTTGAAGAAATCTACGATTCCTATGCGCCATCCCTGTATGGCATTGCGATGCATATCGTAAAATCAGAAGCCATTGCTCAGGATGTGGTGCAGGAAACGTTCATTAAAGTCTGGAAAAACGCTGCAGCTTATGACACGAAGAAGGGAACACTTTTTACCTGGCTGCTCAACATCACCCGAAACGGAGCGATTGACAAGACACGTTCAGCAGCATTCCGGCGAAGGCGGCAGGCCGTATCCGTAGATGAGCATTTGAAGAATAACCATCAACTGAGCACAGCCCAAAACACAGATCAAATTGGTTTGAGAACCTTTGTCGATCAGTTGGAAGATAAATACCGGGAAATTATCGAACTGGCTTACTTCCAGGGTTACACTCAGCAGGAAATTGCTGAGCATCTTCAGCTGCCAATTGGTACAGTGAAATCGCGAGTCCGGATAGGGCTCCGTGAGTTAAGGAAAATCTTTTCAGAGCCAGGCTTAACCCACCTGTTAATCGCAGCTTTTTGCCTGTCGGTATGGTGGTTTGTCGTTTAAGAATATGCCATGAATAAAGATAAATTTTTACAGACTGGATTACTAGAGCAATATGTACTGGGCCTAACGGATGAAGAGGAAACTGCTGTGGTTAAACAGTATGCAGATACCTTTCCGGAAGTTCAGTCCGAAATTGATCAGATGCGGGAAGCACTGGATCAGTACGCAAAGCAGTACGCCGTTATGCCTCCGGAGGAACTGAAGTCCAGAGTCATGCATGGGGTCGAACAGGCAGATCAGCAGTCTGATGGAGATGCTGGCGCACCAGGTCCTGCCCGGTCGGGCTCTAACTGGATGGGGGTCGTATTGCTTGCGCTTCTGATAGGTGCTTCACTATTTTTGTATAGAGGCAAAGCTGCTGCAGAACGTGATTTGGCTTCACTGAAAAGCCAGTATTTGACCTTTCAGGCAGAATGCGAGCGTCAGAAAGCCGCGCTCCAGCAGGAGCAGCAAGTGTTTGCCACCCTTACGCACGAAGCTACTGTTCCTGTGCGCCTCCATGCTACGGGCCTGCAGGCACCAAGTGCCGAAGCGGTTGCCTATCTCAATGAGCTCGAAAAAGTAGCTTATATCAACGCCGGTCTACTACCTGAATTGCCTGCTGGAAAAACCTATCAGTTGTGGGCGGATGTTGAAGGTGAAATGATCAACATGGGAGTCCTCCAGCAAAGAAACAAAGGATTGCAAGCTGTATCCTACATAGACCATGCTGAGAGTTTGAATATTACCATAGAACCAGAAGGCGGTAGCGCGAAACCTACCGTTGAACAGCTCGTCGCAAACGGCGAAGTATAGCTTTGAAGGGTAATTAATCACCTTGCCATTGGACAGTGTCGGTTGAAGTCAAAAAATGTGGCTGAAAATTAGGTAGATTATCAAAAATTCTCCATTTTAGTAGCGCCCTCAGAACATATCCACCCTAATAGTCCAAAATTTATTGTTTAATTTTTAAATCCAATCGGCCTATGTTAATCCTATACATTGCCTCAGGTGCATTTGTTGTAGGTGGAGGGTTAGTGTTCTTTTCAAATCTTATGGCTCAAAAAACACGCAGCCGTTACTATTAATTGATCTGATCACCCCCCCTTACCTGTTAAA
The DNA here is from genome assembly GCF_022763345.1 of Phaeodactylibacter sp. Taxonomy (GTDB): domain Bacteria; phylum Bacteroidota; class Bacteroidia; order Chitinophagales; family Saprospiraceae; genus Phaeodactylibacter. The sequence goes on along the minus strand of NZ_JALEGS010000048.1, from coordinate 43,050 downwards.
AACGGAGGATTGCCAAAGCTCCTCCTTGCATTAGTAAGCTATGGCACACACCCCAATCAAAACCAAACACATTACTATACTTGCTGCATACATCATTCACTGCTTTAGTGATTGGAAGCAGCGGTGAAGCCCTTCGGCTTCTGGTACTTTCCCATGAACTTATTGCTGACGGAGCCCCGGTTCCTGTCTAACCGATATGGTGCAATATCGCATTACCGGTGTTAATCATGCTAAACAGGTTTGTTTGGAAGGTTACACTGTAGCGGTTAACACCTATATCATAGTTATTGTCCCTCCTGCCTGTTTACAGGTGAGAGGGGCAATAGCTTTTGTTGCATAAGCTAAGCTGTCAAAACAAAACGAAAAACTAACCAACTACAGCTGATGCTAAAAACAGCGAAGGCACTGCCTAACCCTCGGGTAAGACAGTGCCTTCTGCTTTTGGAGGAAACCCCGCATAGAGGGCACCTGTCCTATTTAGGCATTAAAGCTTCAGCACATCAAGGAATGCCTTTTGGGGTACCTCGACTTTTCCGAACTGACGCATACGGCGCTTACCAGCCTTCTGCTTTTCCAGGAGTTTCCGCTTCCGCGTAATATCACCACCGTAACACTTGGCAGTTACATCTTTACGCAGGGCGGAGATGGTTTCCCGTGCAATAACCTTGGCGCCCACTGCCGCCTGTATGGCAATAACAAACTGTTGGCGTGGCAGTAGTTCCTTGAGTTTTTTGCATATCTGCCGGCCAAAAGCTTCTGCTTTAGACCGGTGAACCAGCGCGGAGAGTGCATCCACAGGCTCACCGTTTAGGCGGATATCCAGCTTAACCAGGTCCGTTTCCCGGTACTCTATAGGCTGGTAGTCGAAGCTGGCGTAGCCCCGGGAGACAGATTTGAGACGATCATAGAAGTCAAACACAATCTCCGCCAACGGCAGGTCAAAGGATAGCTCCACCCGCTCAGGCGTGAGGTAATGCTGCTTGGTCAGCGTGCCCCGTTTCTCCATGCAGAGGGTCATGATCGTTCCGATAAACTCTGGCTTGGTGATGATCTGAGCCGTGATGTAGGGCTCTTCTACCATTTCAATAGTATGCTGTTCAGGCAACTCCGAAGGCGTTCGTACCGTGTATTCCTCTCCGGACTTGTCCATCAGGTTATAGGAAACGTTGGGAACGGTCGTAATGACATCCATATCAAACTCCCGGTAGAGGCGCTCCTGCACAATTTCCAGGTGCAGCATGCCCAGGAATCCGCAGCGGAATCCGAAGCCCAGTGCAGCGGAAGTCTCTGGCTCAAATACCAGGGAGGCATCATTCAGCTGCAATTTTTCCAGGCTGTCCCGCAAGTCCTCGAAGTCATCGTTGTCAAGGGGGAAAATCCCGGCAAAAACCATGGGCTTGACATCTTCAAAACCCTGAATCGCCTTTTCACAGGGGCGTTCCACCGTAGTGATGGTATCACCGACTTTGATTTCCTTGGATTCCTTAATGCCGGTAATGATGTAGCCTACGTTGCCAGCCTCCAGTTTGTTTTTAGGGTGCTGTGTCATTTTGAGCACACCGATCTCGTCGGCTTCGTACTCCTTGCCCGTGTTCACAAACCGGACAAGGTCGCCTTTGCGCATTGTGCCATTAAGTATCCGGAAGTAAGCGATGACACCGCGGTAAGCATTGAAAACGGAATCAAAGATCAGTGCTTGCAGTGGCGCTTCGGGGTCACCTTGTGGCGCGGGGATGCGCTCCACAATGGCTTCCATAATGTCAGGAACACCACGCCCGGTCTTGCCACTGGCCAGGAGAATGTCCTCCTTTTCACAACCAATGAGGTCAATAATCTGATCAGAGACTTCATCGATCATAGCACTTTCCATGTCTACCTTATTGAGGATGGGGATGATCTCAAGGTCATGCTCAATCGCTAAGTAGAGATTGGAAATAGTCTGTGCCTGAATACCCTGAGAGGCATCTACCAGCAGGAGTGCGCCCTCGCAGGCGGCAATAGAACGGGATACCTCGTAGCTGAAGTCCACGTGGCCCGGTGTATCGATAAGGTTGAACGTATATTGTTTCCCATCGCTTGGACGGTCGTAATACATCTGTATGGCGTGACTCTTAATGGTAATGCCACGCTCCCGCTCCAGGTCCATGTTGTCCAGGGCCTGGTCTTTCATCTCCCGGTCGGCAATCGTCTTGGTATACTCCAAAAGCCGGTCGGAGAGGGTACTCTTCCCATGGTCAATATGGGCGATTACACAAAAGTTTCTGGTCTGCTTCATAGCTTGCAAATATACGCTATTTTAGATGTTGGTATGCACTATTTCTGCGACAGGGCTGATTATTACATCTATTTTACGTCGGCATACCCGTTTAGATGCCCTGCACCTCCTTATATAATGGAATGCGCTGCAAATAGTTGGCTTGCCCTGATTTGATATGCGCCAAATTTTTATATTTGGAAAAAGCTGATGCGCTGCTGAAACCTTCAGTGGCCTGGTGGCGTATACCCACTTACTAATTAGCCGGTTAGATCAATCCAATACAAACAACCTGATACTGGTTCCGCCTCTCCCGGGGCGCAGCCCGGTGGCAGCAAAACCGATTTGAAGTATGGCCAAAGTTCTCATCGTTGACGACGAAAAAAGCATTCGCCGAACCCTGCGGGACATCCTTGAATTCGAAAAGTACGAGGTGGAAGAAGCTTCGGACGGCATGGAGTGCCTGGTAAAGCTAAAGCAATCCCGGTACGATGTGGTGATTATGGACATCAAGATGCCCAAAATGGACGGCATGGAAGCATTGGAGCGCGTTCAAATACTGGCACCGGATACCCCCGTCGTCATGATTTCGGGGCATGCTAACATCGACACAGCAGTGGAAGCCGTAAAAAAAGGCGCTTTCGACTTTATTTCCAAACCACCGGACCTCAACCGATTGCTGATTACTATCCGGAATGCGATGGATAAATCCAGCCTCGTTACCGAAACCAAGCTGCTCAAGCGAAAGGTGTCCAAGTCTAAAGTACAGGAGATCATCGGAGAATCAGAAGGTGTACAGGAAGTCAAAAATACCATTGATCAGGTAGGGCCAACCGATGCCCGGGTACTCATCCTGGGGCCCAACGGGACCGGTAAGGAACTTGTGGCCCGCTGGCTGCACGAAAAGAGTGCCCGCTCGGATCAGCCCATTATAGAAGTCAACTGTGCGGCCATACCAGCTGAGCTGATTGAAAGCGAGTTGTTTGGCCATGAGAAAGGCGCGTTTACTTCCGCTCACAAGCAGCGCATCGGTAAATTTGAGCAAGCTAACGGCGGCACCCTCTTCCTGGATGAAATCGGCGATATGAGCCTTTCCGCTCAGGCTAAAGTACTTCGGGCACTACAGGAAAGCCGGATCACCCGCGTAGGCGGGGACAAGGAGATCAGCGTCGATGTCCGAGTAGTAGCAGCTACCAACAAAGACCTGCGCAAAGAAATTGAAGAGGGCCGCTTCAGGGAAGACCTCTACCACCGTTTGGCTGTGATCATCATCCGGGTACCCTCCCTAAATGACCGCAAAGATGATATTCCCACCCTGGCCAGGCACTTTGTGAAGCAGGTCTGCCAGGAATACGGCGTCCCCGCAAAACCCATAGCCCCCAGCGCGCTGGAACGCCTGAAAGACGTCAACTGGACCGGCAACATCCGAGAGCTGCGCAATGCCATAGAACGGCTGGTCATCCTTAGCAAAGACCGGATTAGCGAAGGAGATGTGGAACATTATGTACTGCCCACCAGCGCTGCGCCCAGCCAGAAACTGAAGGATATCTTTGCCCGCTTCGAGAGTAAAGAGGCATTGCTGGACTTCATTGACGAGCAATTTGCCGTCTATCAAAAGGCCTGAATTGAACTAAACGCCCGCTTCAGTTGTCTTTATATGCCCCTTTGCCACGGCTGCCCTTTCTGCTTGGAAAAGGCAGCCGTTCGATTGTTCGGGCATAAGGGAGGAACCAACTATCCTGAATAAAAGAATAGCCTATGACCAGTAATCAAGTGAAAAAGCACGAAATGCGGCAGTGGGGCCGCGCCATGAAAGGAGAGAATTCCTGGACCATGTTCAAGGTCATCTCCGAGTTTGTAGATGGGTTTGAAACCCTGAATAAAATGGGGCCCTGCGTGTCCATTTTTGGCTCTGCCCGTACCAAGCCAGACCACCCTAATTACAAGAAAGCCGTTGACATCGCGCGTATCCTTACGGAAGCGGGCTACGGTGTGATCACGGGTGGCGGCCCGGGTATTATGGAAGCCGGTAACAAAGGCGCACACTTGTACGGCGGCCGCTCTCTAGGGCTCAATATCGACCTGCCCTTTGAGCAGGGCTCTAATCAATATGTAGACCACGATGCCAACCTTAATTTCCGATACTTCTTCGTCCGCAAGGTCATGTTTGTGAAGTATGCCCAGGCATTTATCGCCCTGCCCGGCGGGTTTGGCACTATGGATGAGCTGTTTGAAGTGTTGACGCTGGTTCAAACCAAAAAAATTACCCAGGTTCCAATCATTCTGGTCGGGACTGAATTCTGGGGCGGGATGAAGGAATGGATCAAGCAGGTGATGCTCGAAGAACACCATAATATTAATCCTGATGACCTGGACCTGATGCCGATCGTCGACGACCCTGAAGAAGTCGTTGCCATCATTGATCAGTTTTACGCAGACAAGGGCGAAGAGTTAAGCCCGAACTACGAGCTTTAAGCTGAAAAAGAATACAGTACCGGGCGGCTCCTCTTCTTTAGACCGCCCGGTTCAGTTTAGGCAAAACCTATTCCGCGCTGCCACCATACTTCACTTTGAAGCGCCTGCCAATGCTCTTTCTTCTCTCTTCAGTCAGCCCTTTGTGCTGGGTTTATTTTCTATTTATCAAATATATTTTTACCTTTAATTGTCGGCTGGATTCCAGTTGGGCGCGCTTTCACAGGGTCATCCTGTGTAAAGCATGCTGCCTGTTCTTTATCCGCCAATTTCCCCCTCCCTTATGGTCTGCATATTTTATTCCTAAAGAAGCATACGCTTTGGTATACGATGTTAATACCGGAGCTGAAAACAAGCTATAAATAAACGAACACCGTTATGAAGAGATTTCTTTACATTTTACCGCTTGCATGGGCGCTGTTGCTGCTTGGTTGTGCGCCATCTGAACAAATGGATAAGGCAGCTACTCAGGCAGCTGAAGAACCCATGGGCGCCGACAATATTGCCTACAAGTGGGGAGAAATGGCGCTGCAGGCTACTGCCAATGACACGGAGCGTTTCAACCCCCGCCCCACGGTGACTTCCCGTTACCTCGGGCTTATCTTTGTGGCCGTATTTGATGCCTGGTCGCGTTACGATGAGCAGGCTTCGCCGGTTTATCTCAGCGATGTAGAGCGTCAGCCCATCTCCGCACAAACGCTGGGTAACAAGGAAGAAGCCATTAGCTATGCGGCCTACCGCACCCTGTGCGAGTACTACTACACCGATAGCTTGTTGTTCAGGTCGTTTATGGAGGAGCTGGGCTATGACCCGGACAATCAGTCGGTTGATCCTGCTACTCCTGCTGGTATCGGTAATCTGGCAGCGGCAGCGGTCATCGAAGCCCGAAAAGGAGATGGGGCCAATCAGTACGGCGAGGCCGAAGGGGCTAAGGGCATGCCTTATGCAGATTACACAGGTTACCTGCCGGTGAATACACCGGAAGAAAATGTAGATATCAACCGCTGGCAGCCTAAGTATTTCGTCACGAAGGAAGGGCAACGCTACGCACCTGGCTGCCTGACACCCTACTGGCAGTTGGTCAAAACGATCGGCATCCAGTCTGCTGATCAGTTCCGCCCCGGGCCGCCTCCGATGAAAGGCTCAGAACAACTGGCCAAAGAAGTGGAAGAAGTGGTGGAAATGCAAGCCAACCTGACCGATGCGGAAAAAGCCCTCGTCGAGTTTATGCGCGATGGGCCTCAATCGGTGCAGCAGGCCGGGCACTGGCTAAAGTTTGCTCAGGATGTCTCCCGGCGCGATAAGCATACCCTGGATGAAGACGTGAAAATGTACTTCCTGAATCAAGTCACCGCTATGGACGCTTTTATCGCTTCCTGGGATTCCAAGATGCACTATGATTTTGCACGCCCCTACGCGCTGGTCCATGATCATTACCGCGGTAAAGAGATCACTGGCTGGGCAGGCCCGGGCAAAGGCTTCGTGAAGATGAAGGGGGAGGAATGGCGCCCTTATTCTCCGGCAGAATTCCTCTGTCCACCTTTCCCCAGTTACGTATCTGGCCATAGTACAATCAGCGGTGCCTGTGCGGAAGCCCTGCGTCTTTTTACCGGAAGCGACCAATTTGGCGAAAGCCAGCAACTGGTTGCCGGGGCACTGACGGAGCCGGATAACCTTGGTGATACAGTGGTGCTTGAGTTCCTAACCTTTACAGAAACGGCAGAGATGGCTGGGATTTCAAGGGTGCTGGGAGGCTATCACATTCAAAGTGAGAATGTTGCCGGCCTGGAGTTGGGCCGTGATGTGGCACAGGAGGTATGGAGATTTTACCAAAAGCATATTGGTGCTTCCAGGCTGAGCAGCTCAGAATAGGTGCCCCAAAGACGAAGAAATGACTGGAAAAGACCAATCGGTCTTTTTTTTCGACAAAATTGAAAAACGTCAGGCAACCAATTGACGATGGTGTTCGTTATCTACCTCGAAAAGTAACGCAATACCCGCTATGACAAATCAAATAACTGTAGAATCCCCCGCTGCTACCCACACGATTCAAAACCGCGTCATTGACCTGATCAGCTGGCGTTTGAATATGCCGGTTGACAATATTCACCCTTACAGCCGCCTTCAGGAAGACCTTTATCTGGATGCTATTGACCTGATGCTGCTGATCGCTGAGCTGGAAAGCCGTTTCAACGCTTACCTTTCTGCTGAAGAATATGATGCCATTGAAACCGTGGAGGACGCGACGAATTACCTGATGAAGTATGCTGCTTAGTGGCAGAGAAAAAATTTCATCATTTATTCCTGCCTGCCCGTAAGGCTGTAGCCCAAGCAGGCAGGTCTGTCAACCTGTTTGGTAAAAGGCAGCTTTGTTAGTTAGGTTGCCTGAACTCCTTTCGACACCGGTACAGGTTGCGCCTTGTACCGGAAAAAGACAACAGCAAGTGTTCCCTGTCCACAGAGAGCACTTGTCCTGTTTCCTGGCATTCCCTTTCTGTCCCTAAGGTCCGCAGCCGATGTGGAAAACTCTTTCCCAATTTAATTTTTTGCTTCAACCGAAAGCCCTATTTTCGGTGTTATCGTAGAAACTGTCAATAACAGCTCGAAAAGCCTTCTCTTTTTCAGCCGAAACCGATAACATCATGCCGGAATTCGTACACCTGCACTGTCATACTCAATATTCACTGCTCGATGGCGCCTCCGAGATCGGAGCCATGATGGACAAAGCCGCCAAAGATGGCCAGAAAGGCGTTGCCCTGACGGACCACGGGAATATGTTTGGCGCTTTCAAGTTTGTAGCGGAGGCAGAAAGGCGCGACCTCAAGCCTATCATTGGTTGTGAATTTTATGTCGTGGAGGACCGGCACAAGAAAGCCTTTTCCAGAGCCAAAGGGGAAAGAGACCGCCGCTACCACCAACTTATGCTGGCCAAAAACCAGAAAGGCTATGAAAACCTGAGCAAGCTTTGCTCCCTGGGCTTTATCGAGGGCACCTACAGCAAGTACCCCCGTATCGACAAGGAATTAATTGAGAAGTACCACGAAGGCCTGGTTGTTACCTCCTGTTGCATTGGTGCCATCATCCCGCAGCTTTTTCTGGCGGGTAAAGATGAGGAAGCAGAACAAGAGTTGAAATGGTGGCTGAATATTTTCGGTGATGATTACTACATTGAGCTACAGCGCCACCGCGGGCTGGACAATATCGACGTAGGTAAAGACAGCAAAGGCAATCCGATCTACTCCAACCTCAGTCAGGAAGCTGTCAACCAAAAGCTGCTGAAGCTGGCCCAAAAGCACAACGTCAAGGTCATTGCCACCAATGATTCTCACTACGTAGAGGAGGACGATTGGATGCCCCACGATATCCTACTCTGCATCAATACCGGCAGCCTGCTGGAAGAGAGCACCCGTTTCAAGTTCCCGAGTTCTGACTTCTACTTCAAGACACAGCAGCAGATGTCAGAGCTCTTCCACGACCACGAAGAGGCACTGGCGAATACCATTGAGATTTACGACAAGATCGATAAGCTCACGCTGGCCCGGGATATTCTCCTGCCGGCTTTCCCCATGCCGGAGCAATTTGCCACACAGGACGATTACCTGCGCCACCTGACCTACGAAGGCGCTAAAAAACGGTACGGTACGATTACGCCTGAGATCAAAGAACGCCTCGACTTCGAGCTTTCTGTCATTGAAAACTCCGGCTATCCCGGCTACTTCCTTATCGTGCAGGACTTCACCACCACAGCCCGGGAGATGGGCGTTTCTGTTGGCCCAGGGCGGGGCTCGGCGGCGGGTTCGGCAGTGGCCTACTGTGTGGGGATTACGAATGTCGATCCGATCAAGTACGACCTCCTGTTTGAGCGATTTCTCAACCCGGAGCGGATTTCCATGCCGGATATTGATATTGACTTTGATGACGAAGGCCGGCAGAAGGTCATCGACTATGTGATCGACAAATACGGGCAAAACCAAGTCGCCCAAATTGTCACTTACGGCACCATGGCTGCCAAATCCAGCCTGCGCGATGTAGGCCGGGTAATGGATGTGCCGCTTTCCGAAGTGGACCGGGTAGCCAAGACCTTCCCCAACCACCTCAAAGCCAGCCTCGCCAAAGTGCTGAAGGATGGCGATATCGACGACAAGCTCAAAGGCGCCCTCAACAGCGAAGAGCGCGAAAAAGCCTATCAGTTCCGGCAACTGGCCGAGGCCGACGACAAAATCGGGCAGATGATCCAAACGGCCCGCAAACTTGAAGGCTCCGTCCGGAACACTGGCATACACGCCTGTGGAGTGGTCATCACACCGGATGACATCACCCGCTACGTACCGGTGACTGCGGACAAGGACACCGGCATGCTCGTCTCTCAGTTTGACAACAGTGTGGCGGAAGACGCCGGCCTGCTTAAGATGGACTTCCTGGGTCTGAAAACCCTGACCATCATCAAAAAAGCGGTGGCTATGGCAGAACGGAACCACGATGTCAAGCTCGATATGGACATGATCCCGCTGGACGACCCCAAGACCTACGAGCTTTTTCAGCGCGGGGAGACGGTTGGCATTTTCCAGTACGAGTCCGCAGGCATGCAGAAGTACATGAAGGAGCTCAAGCCTACCGCCTTTGAGGACCTCATCGCCATGAACGCCCTCTACCGCCCCGGCCCGCTTGAGTACATCCCGGAATTTATCGACCGTAAGCACGGGCGCAAACCAGTGACTTACGACTTGTCCGATATGCAGGAGTACCTGGAGGAAACCTATGGCATTACGGTCTATCAGGAGCAGGTAATGTTGCTTTCGCAAAAGCTGGCCGGCTTTACCAAAGGTCAGGCAGATATGCTGCGGAAGGGCATGGGTAAGAAGAAAAAGAAGATCATTGACGAACTGCACCCTAAGTTTATCGAAGGAGGGGTGGAGCGCGGCCATGATAAGGACAAGCTGGAGAAAGTCTGGAAGGACTGGGAAGCTTTCGCCTCTTACGCCTTTAACAAGTCGCACTCGACCTGCTATGCCTTCGTCGCCTTCCAAACCGCCTACCTCAAGGCGCATTACCCGGCGGAATTCATGGCCAGCGTGCTGACCAACAACAAGAGCGATATTAGCAAGGTGACCTTCTTCCTGCAGGAATGCAAGCGCATGGGGCTGAATGTACTTGGCCCAAGTGTGAATGAATCGGTTGCAGATTTCTCGGTAGACAAAAGCGGGAACATCCGCTTTGGCCTGACCGCCCTGCGTGGGGTGGGAGAGGGGCCCGTGGAAGCCATTGTAGAGGAGCGGGATGAAAATGGGAAGTTTGAGAGCATCTTCGACATGATGCGCCGGCTCAACCTCCGCTCTGTCAATAAAAAGGTGATGGAGAGCCTGGCAATGGGCGGTGGCTTCGACTGCTTTGAGGACACCCACCGGGCGCAGTACTTTACCCCCTCCGATAAATTCGACAGCCTCCTGGAGCACGCCCTGCGCTACGGCAATGCCTATCAGGCGCAAAAGGCACAGGCGGTGAATTCTCTTTTTGGAGATTCAGATGAAGTTCTGATCCCTGAGCCTGAGGTGCCCGAGTGCGAGCCCTGGCCGCTCATCGAGCAGCTCAACAATGAGAAAAACGTCACCGGCATCTTCATCAGCGGGCATCCGCTGGATGACTACAAAGTAGAAGTGGAAAACTTCACCAACTGCCCGCTGGACCAGGTGGAGGACAGCAAAAACCGGCCCTCCCTCAACGTAGCCGGCATGGTGATCAATGCCCGCCACCTCATCAGCAAAAACGGCAATGGCTGGGGCATTTTTGAGCTTCAGGATTACAATGGCTCCCTGGAATTCAAGCTATTTGGCGAGGACTACCAGAAGTTCAAGCACCTGCTGGAAATCGGGAAAGCCCTCTACCTCAACCTGGGCTGGCAGAAGAGCTGGCGCGATGAAAGCCTGGAAATCAAGGTGAAAGAAATCAAACTCCTGGACGGCATTGCGGAAAACATGACCGACGCCATCACCCTGAAAATCCCAGTGGAAGGGCTGACCATGGAGCTCATCGAAGCCGTGGACAAAGCCTGCGCTGAGCACGCAGGCCCGCACAGCCTACGCATGGAGATCATCGACCGCTCCAAGCGCCTAAAGCTGAAGATGAAAGCCAAGCAGCGGAAAGTGAATGCCGCGAATGGCTTTATTGCGGAGCTGGAGAAGATTGGGGTGGAGTATGTGTTGAATTGATTGCAGACGCGGCTAGGAGGAAGGCTCTTTCGAAGTGCCTTCCTCCTCCTCTGCCCTCTTTACTTCTTAAGCAAGTCCCGGATTTCAGCCAACAGTTCTTCCTGCGAAGGCCCCTTAGGCGCGGGTGGGGCTTCCTCTGCCTCTTTCTTTTCCGTCAGGCGGTTGTAAGACCGGATGATCATGAAAACAATGAAGGCAATAATTACAAAGTCCAAAATCCGCTGTATGAAAATACCATAGCGGATGGCAACCTCCTCCTGCACGAGCTCGCCCGCGTCATTGGACACGCCCTCCTGAAGCACGATAGCGAGGCTGGAGAAGTCTGCCCCGCCCAGCGCGAGGCCAATCGGTGGCATAATGACATCAGCCGTGAGCGACTTGACAATGGCCCCGAATGCACCCGCAATGATCACGGCTACAGCCAATTCCAGTACGTTGCCTTTCATAATAAAGGCCTTGAATTCTTTTAGCATTGTTTGGTGTGGTTGGTTTAACCCGTGAAAATTACGACAGAAACTCAAATAATTGATCGCTAAAATGGATGAAACAATGCTTTTCTACATTTTCGTTGGCTTTGGCAGGAGTGAACAAATAAAGCCTGCCACTTGCGCTGTATCACATTTATCCTTACTTTAGCTGTGCACGTTGAAACACAAGGGCAGTAGCGCTTCCCCCCGGATTCCTGCTGCCCGCTTTTTTTGCCTTCTCTTTGCCTGATAGTAATGCTATAGTCTTTTCTTCAAAGTAGCTTCCCGGAGAGTTGCTAAACATTTTCTTGCTATTAAAAAAAATAGCTTTTTCGCGAACCAAGCTTGTTTTGCTTTGTATTTATAGTAAAGCTATCAAAGAGGCTAGTTTTGCTGAAAAATAGCTTTCGTTTGGGCTCACGAAACGCGTCCTGTGGTATCAAATCATCCATCTCATGGTTTATTGATCACCTTAAAATTAATGGCTATGAAAAATTTCCTGTTTTTAATGATGTGCTTGGCGCTGTCCGCGCTTACGACTAGCTGTACTGTAGTAAAGCAAGGAGAGGTCGGCGTCAAGCGCACTTTTGGGAAGTATGCTGACCGGCCATATACCGAAGGGCTTCGGGTATTCAACCCCTTCACCACCACGGTAGTCAAAGTGCCGGTCCAAACCGAAAATATGGAGGTCAGCCTCAACCTGCCTTCCAAAGAAGGGCTCAATATCCGGGCCGACATTTCTATCCTGTATAACCTAAAGGCAAACAAAGCACCTGATCTGCTCCGGGAAATTGGGCGGAATTATGAAAACAACGTTATCCTTCCCGTCTTCCGGTCCACGGTTTCCGACGTTACGGCCCGTTACTTCGCCAAGGACATGCACACCGGCGAGCGTGCAACCATCGAAGTGGCGATCCGTGATCAGATGGCGGGCCTGCTCGAAGAACGCGGCATCATTATCGAAGCGGTGCTGATCAAGAGCATACAGCTGCCTGCCAACCTGGCCCGGGCGATCGAGGAAAAACTGGAAGCCGAGCAACGTGCCCTTCGAATGGAGTTCGTCCTGCAGGAAGCACAGCAGGAAGCGCAGCGCCGCCGTATCGAAGCCGAAGGTATCCGGGATGCACAAAACATCATCTCGCAGGGGCTCGACCCCAACGTGCTGCAGTTCAAGTCCATCGAAGCGTTCCTTGAGCTGGCCAAGTCGCCGAACACCAAGGTTATTATCACCGACGGGGATATGCCCATGTTGATGGACCCGCAGCAGCCGGGGGCGGTGCAAAGCACGCTCAAGAATTAAGGTTGTAAGAACCAAGCGATTTCATACTAATTACTATTTTGGAAGGGTGCCGTGTATGCGGCACTCTTTTTTTAAACCCTTTACGCCCGCCACCGTTTTCTCAAAGTGTAAGTATGGAAAAACAACAATCATGAAAACAGGACTGATGCTCGCGATATTGCTGCTGACTGGCGGGTGTGGTGCCTCAGAGCAGCAAGAAACAAGCAGCAATACCTCTGATCAGCAAGAAGAAGCCGCCGTTTACGAAGACTATCCGGAGGCGGACAGCCTTTTGTCGGGCATCCCCGTTTATCCAAAGTTTGACGATATGGCGCCCTTACTGGCGCTGAATAACGATACCACTTACGTAGTCAACTTCTGGGCCACCTGGTGCAAGCCCTGCGTTAAGGAGTTGCCTTACTTCATAGAACTGAGCAAAAAATATGCCGACCAACCGGTTCGAATATGGCTCATCAGCCTTGATTTTCCGGCTCAGTTGCAATCCCGCCTTGTCCCCTTCGTTGAAGAGCGGGAGATTAAGCCAATGGTAGCCGTACTGCTGGATGGCAAGTACAATGACTGGATTGACCGGGTTTCCCCGGAATGGAGCGGCGCCATACCGGCTACCCTTTTTTACCGGGGCAAGGACCGCCACTTCGTTGGAGAAGCCGTGCACAGCCTGGAAGAGCTGGAACAGGAACTCAATACCATTTATCAACCATAACACTTTGACCATGAAACACCTGATGACTACCCTGTTGCTTGGGCTCTTACTGACTGCTTGTGGCAATGCCACTGAAGCCGGAAAAGAGCAAGCCACCAACACCGAAACGACGGAGGCCACCGAGACAAAACCTGAAGCTAAAACAGTATCTCAGCGTGCTGAAGGCATTGCCGTTGGAGAGCAGGCACCTGACTTCGAGCTCAAAAATGTAGATGGAAAGACCTACAGCCTTGCCGGTATCAAAGATGCGAATGGAAATGCTCCTAAGGGTTATGTCGTCATCTTCACCTGCAATACCTGTCCCTTTGCAGTAGCGAGCGAGCAGCGCATTATTGACCTGCACAACAAGTATGCCCCACAGGGCTATCCGGTGGTGGCCATTCAGCCCAACGACCCCGCCATTCAGCCGGGCGACAGCTTCGAGGCGATGCAGGCGCGGGCAGAGGAAATGGATTACCCTTTCGTTTACCTCTTTGACGAAGGGCAGGAAGTATATCCCGTTTATGGAGCAACGAAAACGCCTGAGGTGTTTCTGTTGGATGCCGACCGCTACGTGAAGTACCACGGTGCTATTGATGACAGCGTACGCGACCCTGAAGGTGTGGAGGAAAAATACCTGGAGAATGCCATCAATGCCCTGATGAATAATGAAACGCCCCATCCGCCTGTGACCAAAGCGGTAGGTTGTGGTATCAAGGCTTAAGCTTTCACTTACCGATGCCCGGCTCTGGAGAAGAGCTGCTTACGGAAGCGCTCCGGAGTGGTGGCTTCGTACTTCTTGAAAAAACGGCAAAAATAGGCTGCATCCTTAAAGTTAAGCGCATCGCTGATTTCACCGACCGTCCGGTTTTCGTGAGCCAGCATGCGCTTAGCTTCCAGCATCACCCGGTGCCGGATGAGGTGTCCAGCCGATTGCCCTGTCTTCTCCTTCGCAACAGCATTTAAATAGTTAGGCGTTAGGTGCAGCAACTTCGCATAGTCTTTTACCAGCCTCGTCTCGCTATAGTGCAGATCAATCAGCTGCTCAAACCGCTGTATGATATCCCTCAGCTGCGGCGTTTCGCTTGGGTTGGCCTGAAACCGGTCTTCGTAAACCTGTTGTGCCCGGCACAGGATGACATTCACGTAGGAGCGCAGCATGCTCATCATCCCGGTTTTATTTTCCCGGTACACCTCTAGCATTTGCTCCAGCAGGGTGCAGCAAGCCTCGGCATTCGGCTCATCCAAATCCACAAACGGATGCTCATAGCTGGAAGAGTAAAATGGAAATTCATACAGCTTATTCATGTTGTAGCGCTGTGTGAAAAAGTCGGCCGTAAAGAACAGTACATATCCTTTCAGTCCCTCATCCCGTTCCCAGGCATGTATCATTCCCGGCGACATCAGGAAGAGGCGCCCCGGCTTGACATCATAGGCCTTGAAGTCGATCAGCTGACTGCCGTTGCCGGAAGTGGCGAGCAGTAGCATATAGTAGTTGTGCCGGTGGGGATAGGCAAAGCCATCCGTCTCAGACATGAAAACCTCGTGCCGGGCCAGGTCAAAATGTTTGCCTGCCCGGGTGAAGGCATTACAGCGCAGTTCGTCAATATTAAAGCTCTTGGGTTCTGACATATCAGATGGTCTCAATCCTGTCAAACAGGGCTAAAATAATGCTTTCCAAAACCTAAGCGGTACATTTTACGGATTTTTGACCTCAAGCATCGGGCACCCCTGCTGTTTGGCCTGTAGCCATCGGATGATGTCCAGGTATTCAAAAGCCCGCCGTTCGTAGGGGTCGGTATTCAGTTCACGAAAAGCCCTCAGGTAGTATTCGTAGTCGTAGTTTGGCCTGAATTGACCGATAAGTGCAGCCAGCTTGCGGATCATCCGCAGGAACAAGGCTTCAAATTTGTGCAGCTGGCCGGCTCGTTTAAAACGGGTGTAGTGCGCGCTACAGGTATTTTCCAGCAATTGTCCGTTTCCGAGTTCAAAATGGATCAGCAGATTGAGGAGTTGGCTGCTGCGCTGCAAATACGCCTGCCCCTCAGATGAGGGCAACTGCTGAAATGCAACACTGTACTCCAGTGCACGCTCAAAGGTTTCCTGCACAAAGCACTGATACGTCATATTGTACAGCAGCAACCGCCGTTCGGAAAGACTCAGGGAAGAGGACCGTAAAAGCGCTTGAGCAGCTGCTTCCACTTCGGGGAAGTGCTGGTAGTCCTGAGTGAGCTCAATGAAACTGATCTCATACAGGCACTTTCGGATTTTCAGCAAATCTGCATATTCGGAAGTCGGGGGCCGCAATTGCCCGATGCCGTCCAACAGTTCCCGGAGTTGAGTGGTTTTTCTAAGCTGATAGCACCAGTTGATGTGGTTGAGGTAGGAAGCCATAAAATCCTTGAAGCGTTCCTGCCGTATAAACGGATGCTCCTCCCAGAGCCGGAGGTTATGGTCGCTGTAGGAATAGGCCAGCTCGTAATCGCCCTTCAGGGTATGAAAAGTGTAATGGATACCATTGAAAAGTTGTTTTGCGCGCAGCGTTTGAGGAATGCTTTGATCCGCTACCCAGGGGTGGGACATTTGTATTTCCAGGTCCTTCATTTCATTGGGCTGCCGCAGGCTTTGCTCGGTCTTACTGTGGGTATAGAGCCGGTCGTAAAGGGCAAAATAGAAGCGCTCCTGCTCCAATAGTCGGATAAGGCGTTCTGACTGTGTGTTAATAGCTGCTTTCCGCTGCGCGCCGTCACTCATGAAGTGCAGGCCAATGGTGTGGTTTTCAAGTTGCAGCGCTTCCAGCCAAAGCGTAAGGTATTGCAGCTTGGCACACGCTTTTTGCACCTGTTGTAGCTTGGCCAGGCCATCTTCATAGAGGCTTCGTTCGATGAGCAGTTGTGCATGCTGAAACTGCTGTTCTGCCTTCCGGCGCTTACTATTCTGCTGATGGTAACAATGAAGGCTGTCGAGTAGCTGTTCGTAAAGGTATTGGCAAAGTGTGGGAAAGTAGGCCGCGCTGCGCCCCTTACTAAACTGCTCCCGAATAGCCTCCGGCGATGCTTCCAGTTTGACCAGGGCTCTGTACAACATCAGATAGGCGGGCTGTTGCTCGCCCCGGAAGGCCATGGACTGTTTTTGGAAGTAGGCTTTCTCCGTTTGGCTCAGGCTTTTTATCAGGCGAATTAGCCGGGGATTGACCATTTGAAAAATGAAGTTTTTGGTTTAAAGCTCTTTAAAAATAATCAGAAAAAAGCATTTTGGCTTTATTTGAAACCTGAAATCGAAATTAACTTTTTTGGTTTAGGTAGCCGTGTGGGCCTAATTTTGCATTGTTCTTTTTTACCAAATGAAAATACAAGCTTTAAAAATGAAACGTACAATCTGCTTTTTCCTGTTCAGCTTTGTTCTACTCGCTTCCTGCAATAAGGACGAAGAGGAAACCATCACCCCTGCTGATCCTTTCTTCGGAAAGTGGATCATCACCGAAGCCTTCGGCGATTTTGCGGACGCCAATGAAGGGACCACCTATGAGTTTACGGAGGAAGGGACCCTTACTATTGAAAAAGGGCTGCTTTTCAATGAAGGGACTTACGTCAAAAACGATACGATGATCATGGTAGACCTGAATGGCATTGAGATCAATTACCTGTACACGCTGAGTAATGAAAAGCTGGAATTAGATAACGCAGGTGCAGGCAACAATCAGCGGTTTATCCTGGAAAGGCCTTAACCGCTTCAAGAGGTATGCTGACGACGCCCTGTTGTTAGCCGTAATCAAAAGGGATAAGCTGGTGCTTGCCAAATGACAGGCACCGGCTTCTTTATTCTGCCCCCAGCGGCAGCATAATGGCAGGTATCTGATAAGTCTTGTACAGCTCGTTGAAAGCGGAAATGTCGTCTTTGGTGATTTTCCGCATGTCTTTTTTCATGCCAGCCCACTGTTGCAAAAGGTGCTCCAGGCGTATTAACGCTCCCTTGGTTACCACAGGTTTAGGATGGTCGATCCGGGCTTTCAGGTCCATTAGTTCTGCGCTCAGCCGGTTGGGATAGTTGATGACATCCTGATGCGTTTCCTGCTTCGGCTGAATAAGATTGTCCTCCCAGTCCGTAATCCGGTTGATAAGGTGCTCACCGGCATCCAAAATCTCCTGAGTGCAGTCAATTTGCTTAAGGTTGGCATGCAGTTGTTTAACCTGTTGCTTGACGTTGCGCATGTGCTGTATCGACTGATGGACCTCACGGACCGCCGACTCAATGCTCAGCAGCAGCTCCTGCTGGGCAAGGTAAGCCTCCTGAGGGGCATTAAGCCGGGGGTCTGCCTGTAGGACAGCATCGCTTTTCAGCACACCATAGGGGGTGGTCAGCCGGATACGGTATTGTCCGGGCGGGACCAGGCTACCTTTATAGTCCCCAAGGATGAAAACACTGGGCACACCAGGCATAGGCTCCCGCCTTAGGTCCCAGTGGAAAACATTGAGTCCCCGGCAGGCGGGCAGGGTGGGTTCCGGTTTGGGCCCGCCTTCGTAGGCATCTGCTGATTCAGGTGCTTCATTGGTGAAGGTCCGAAGCGTATTGCCAAAAGCATCGAGTACCTCCAGCTGCAGCCGGAAACTATCCAGCGCCTCGGGCAGATAGTACGCAATTTGCAAGCCATTGGGTGGGTTCTCTCCAAGGCCATACACCGGCTCATCCGGGAGGTCGGCAAGATAGCGGATGGCAGGCTCCGGTTCGAAAAGGTAGGCGCGCTGTATAATGTTGTCTTCAATTTGCCGCAACGGGGACAGCCCGTCAAGGATCCAAAAAGAGCGGCCCGATGTCGCAGCAATCAGGTCGTTGCCCTGCACTTTCAAATCGGTGATGGGGCATACGGGCAGGTTAAGCTGAAAGGGCTGCCAGCGCTGCCCATCATCAAAGGAAATGTAGAACCCCCTTTCGCTTCCGCCGTAGAGCAAGCCCGGACGGACCGGGTCTTCCCGCACGACTCTTATGAAATGCTCAGCGTCTATACCTCTTGTGATTTTTCGCCAGGTTGCTCCCTGATCCTCAGACAAGTAGACCAGAGGCTCAAAGTTGTTGAATTTATACTTCATGGCCACTACATAGACCCGATCGGGGTCATGAGGAGAAACTTCGATGCAGTTGATGTATGCTTCACCGAGATTGGGCGGGGTGACGTCCACCCAGTTTTCGCCGTCATTGGTAGTCAGGTGCAGCAGTCCGTCATCACTACCTGCCCAGATGACTCCCGCTCCATGTGGGGAGTAAGCCAGGTAGCTGATAGTGTTGTAATTTTCACCACCTGCACCTTCATTGGTAAAGGGGCCGCCGCCTTGTCCCTGTTTTTCAGGTTCATTACGGGTAAGGTCTGGGCTGATTTCTGTCCAGGAAAGCCCGCCATCCTCACTGCGCAACACCACATTGGCACCATGCAGCAGCACATTTGGGTTTTGGGGCTGTACCAGCAGCGGGGCATTCCAGTTGAAGCGGTACTTCATGTCTTTGGGCGCTTTACCGAGGCGCAGGGCCGGGTAAGCCATAATGTCGTTCGTCAGTTTTGTTTCCTGGTCATAAACCGAAAGATTCCCTTGATAGCTGCCGCCATAGACTCGTTTGGGATTGTCGGGGTCAAGGGCGATGAAGGCGCTTTCACCCCCTGCGACCGGGTACCAGTGGCGGTCAGCAATACCCGCATCGGCCGTCCGGCTGGGAATGGCAAGGGTGGAATTGTCCTGCTGTCCTGCATAGATGTAGTAAGGGAAGCGGTTGTCGGTCGCGATGCGGTAGAGCTGAGCGGTGGGTTGATTGTGTTGGGATGACCAGGTTTTGCCGCCGTTAAGGGTCACGGTCGCCCCTCCATCGTTGCCCAGTACCATAATCTCTGGATTACGCGGGTTGATCCACAGTGCGTGTTGATCGGTATGCGGATTGGAAACGCTGGTGAAATCTTTCCCACCGTTATTGGATTTCAGTAACGGGGCGTTGAGTACATACACCGTTTCCTCATCAGTTGGGTCCACTGCGATCTTGGTGTAGTACCAGGCCCGGGCAACGGTGACCCGCTGATTGTTGACCAGCTCCCAGTGCTCCCCCCTGTCCTCAGAGCGGTACACGCCTCCGTTTTCAGCCTCAATTACGGCGTAAACTTTTGCCGGGTTGGAAGGTGCGACGCACACTCCTACCTTGCCCATTTCTTCAGGCAGGCCTTCGCCCAGTTTTTCCCAGTTCAGCCCGCCATCAGTGGAGCGATAAAGCCCGGAGCCTTCGCCGCCACTCCGGATGCTCCAGGGGGAGCGGAGGTGGTCCCACATGCCGGCGTAAAGTATTCTGGGGTTGGAAGGGTCTATGCTCAGGCTGGCCGCCCCGGTCGTTTCGTTGATGAAAAGAGTTTTCTGCCAGGACATGCCCCCATCCATACTCCGGTACACGCCTCGGGTCTCAGAAGGGCCGTGTACCGCACCCTGCACGGCCACGTAGACAATGTCTGGATACCTCGGGTGGACCACAATAGCAGAAATGTGGCGGGCATATTTTAAGCCCAGGTATTGCCAGGAGCGGCCTCCGTCCTGTGATTTATAAACGCCATCTCCGGCACTGGTCATCACACCCCGGACCGGATGCTCGCCTGTGCCTGCGTAAATGGTATTGTGGTCAGAAGGCGCTACGGCTATGGCGCCGATCGAGCCGGTATTAAAGAAGCCATCGGAGCAGTTGTCCCAGCTTTGGCCGGCATCCTCGGTCTTCCAGATGCCCCCGCCTGTAGTGCCCATGTAAAAGCGCAGAGGGTAACTGGGCACACCAGCAACAGCAACGCAGCGGCCACCTCTGTAGGGGCCAATGTTGCGCCAGGACAGACCCTCCAGCAGCTTTTGCCGGACGAGTTGTTGAGGCTGTGCTAAGGCTTGTGCGGATAGGAAAATTAGCGCGGCCCATACCAGGAACTGTTTCATACCTATGCGTTTAGTTATGAAAGGACTATGGGGGGTAAGGGCACGCTTTCCCGTAGATCGTTTTCTCACCGTATGTGTTTTTTCGGCAGTGCTTAGGTTGTTCCTATGTTTTGGCACTACCTTCTCAAAGTATGCTGAATGTCGTTCTAAAGCTGAGCTATGCCCGGCTTTCCCTAGTGTTTGCGGCTAAATATAAGCATAGAAGTCATCAATGATGTGTTTTCCACTGTAAAGCTTGCCGCTATGCCTGATTTTTACGTACAACGACCTGGAAATGTTGCACTAAGCTAGCCGATCACGCCGAAATGTTGTAAAGTGGTGCGCAGGGCCGTTGGGTTGGTAAAGTGAATGGTGCGGATGCCTTCCTTCCGGGCTGCCAGTACATTGCGGTGGCTGTCGTCAATAAACAAGGCTTCTTCGGGGTGGACACCGTTGCGCTCCAGCAGCAGTTGATAGATTTTGGGGTCGGGTTTTTTGAGCTTTTCTTTTCCGGATACCAGAATGTCTTCAAAATATTTCAAAAATTCATAGCGCTCCCAGGCGATAGGCCAGGTCTCGTGGCTCCAGTTGGTTAAAGCTAGCAGGCGGTAACGTTGCTCCTGATGGATTCGCTCAAGGATGGAGACCGTACCCTCAATCGGCCCGCCGAGCATCTCTGGCCACCGTTCGAAGAAGGCTTTTATCTGAGGCTTGTATTCCGGAAATTCAGCCGTTTTCAAGGCTATAGCTTCCGCGAATGGGCGCCCGCCGTCCTGTTGCTCATTCCAGTCGCCTGTGCAAACATGCTCCAGAAAGTGCTCCATTTCCTGCTCCTCCTCAAAGAGCTTGCGGAATAAATGGCGGGGGTTCCAGTCGATAAGAACGCCCCCAAGGTCGAAAATAATCGTATCCATTGGTGATGGGTTCATAAATTTAGCGTTGTTGCCGCAAGATAGGAATATTTAGGCCGCCTGAAGTGGGGCAAGCATACGAATCCCACCTCCTACTTTCCCGGGTTTTGTCTAACAGCGGGCTTTTTAAATACTTTTTTAAGGCAGGGCAGCTCGATGAATCGGTGTCTTTAAGCAAAATGATCAACGCAATAAGATGAGGTTAGATCCACAGTTTGTACAAGCAGAGGGCTTTAAAGCATTCAAAACGGGGTATAACCCCCTGAACCGGGTGGTTTATTCAGATCTGCAGGATTGGGTTTCCCAACGGCCAAGTCAGGGCATCGGGATCAAGTATGTGCAGGAAGGGGAAGAACAGTACGAAGTGGATGGGCAGCTGTACCATGTGAAAGCCGGTCAATTCCTGATGGTTAACCATCAGCAGGAGGTTACGGCTTTTGTGCGGTCCCGAAAAATTGTCAAAGGGCTTTGTCTGTACATCGATCCGGAGCAGGTCCGTAATGCGCAATCTCTGCTCGGGCAGTCTGCTGAACAATTGCTGGATGAGCAGGTCTCCGCAAAACCCTTTGAGGTTCGTCAACGGACTTATCCTGTCCGGCATTCCCCCATTGAATCCATTGTCCGGAGTTTGCTGCACAATCCTCATACCCTGTATCAGGATAGTGACACCCTTTTTGAGCAGCTGGCCCTCGCTGTGGTACAGAAAGAGTTTCAGGTAGGAAAAGAAGTTTTTGCGATCCATGCCAAGCGCCGTTCCACCAGGGAGGAGCTGCATCAGCGGTTGACCATCGCCAAGGCTTACATGCTGGACAACCTCAGCCAGCCGATGCTGGTCAGTGAAGTGGCCCGGGAGGCGGCTTTATCGGAGTTCCATTTTATCCGGACGTTTCGGCAGGCATTCGGGCTTTCGCCCAATCAATTTATGCAGCGGGAACGTATTCGTCAGGCCAAGGCCTTGCTTCGCCAGCCTCACCTGAGTGTAACCGAAGTTGCTGCACAGTGTGGTTTTAGCGACCTTCAGTATTTTAGCCGGACATTTAAACGCCTTGCGGGCGAATCCCCCTCTCGTTTTCGTGCACAATGCCCATGATTTTCCGTCCTCTTGTGTATATTGTCTGAAAATCCCAGTTTACTATGCACTCCCGAAGGAAGTTCTTCTCTCATATGGGCACCGTCGCTGGTACTTTGGCTACGCTGCCTTTCTTTCAGTCTGATTCCGGTCAAGCACTGCTGGAAGCGCTCGCCCGGCAACCAGATGCCACCGATGAGGACTTTTGGCGGCTGATCCAGCAAGCCTATACCGTATCTCCAACCATCCTCAACCTCAACAACGGCGGCGTCAGCCCTTCACCAAAAGTAGTACAAGAAGCCGTGGAACGCTACAACCGGCTAAGCAACGAAGCGCCCTCCTATTATATGTGGCGCATTCTCGATAAAGGCAGGGAACCCCTGAGGGCTCAGCTGGCTGGCTTGCTGGGCAGTAGCCCGGAGGAAGTGGCCATCAACCGGAACGCCTCAGAAGCCCTTGAGACCGTCATTTTTGGACTACAGCTGAAGGCAGGGGATGAAGTGGTGCTGAGCAAGTACGACTATCCTAATATGATGAATGCCTGGAAACAGCGGGCTCACCGGGACGGGGTCGTACTCAAATGGGTCGATCTGGACCTGCCAATGGAAGAGGAAAGCGCCATCGCCGAGCGTTACATCAGTCAGTTTACGGATAAAACCCGTGTTGTCCACCTGACACATATGATCAACTGGAACGGGCAGGTATTGCCGGTGCGTGCCATCGCGGAGGAGGCCCGGGCAAGGGAGATCGACGTTATGGTAGATGCTGCTCACTCCTTCGTGCACCTGGATTTTAAGGTGGAGGAACTGCAGTGCGATTACCTGGGCACCAGTTTGCACAAATGGCTCTGTGCCCCATTCGGTAGCGGGCTGCTCTATGTGCGCCAACCTAAAATTGAGGCCATCTATCCCTTATTCGCAGCCCCTGAGCCGGACAGCAGTGATATCCGTAAATTCGAACACTTGGGCACGCGTTCCTTCGCCATTGAGCAGGCGATCGGGCAGGCCGTGCAGTTTCATAAACTCATTGGCAGCGCCCGAAAAGAGGCCCGGCTGAAATACCTGCGCACCTACTGGGTGGATCAGGTGCGGGACCTGCCGGGCTTCCGGAGCTACACGCCCGAAAACCCCGACCTTGCAGGTGCGATTGCTAATGTCGGGTTTGGAGACCGTGACGCCGGGAAGCTCTATGACCATCTTTTCAAGAAATACAAAATCCATACCGTCCCCATCAAATGGGAAGGCATCAATGGGGTGCGCATCACGCCCAATGTCTACACGCTCGCAGAAGACCTGGACCGCCTCGTACTTGCCATAAAAGACTATGTGCGTTCTAATTAGCAATTTAGTGCAACCCCGGCGTTGGAAGAGCGGCTACCTTTGTTGAAAAAGGAAGTCATGAGAATAGGGTTACTATGGTGTGCGCTTGTCCTTAGTGTTACGGTATTGCAGGCACAGCACCTCAAACGTTCTGGTACGTTGGGCATTTATCCTGCAGCCCTTAGCGCAACGGAAGCGCTTAAGGCGGGTATGGATGCTCCAAAGGGGATTAAAGTGGCGAAGGTAATGCCAGGATCCGCTGCCGAAGCTATTGGAATAGCCGAAGGCGATCTGGTCCTTGAGGTCAATGGTGAAGCGGTGGAAAGCCCGGCTGGCATTGTAGCTCAGCTAGGTGAACTCAGCGCAGGGGAGGAAGTTGTCCTGACTACCATCAGAGACGGCCGTAAGCTGACACAAACAGGCCCTATGGGTGCCCGTCCGCTCCCGCTGGCTCCGGGGGCTACTGTCGACTTCGGTGAGGTGCCTTATGGTGGTGGGCACCTGCGGTCTTTTCTCGAAAAGCCGGAAGGAGATGGCCCATTTCCAGTCATATATTTCCTGCAGGGCTACACCTGTCAAACCGTAGAGCATGGCAGCCCCCACAGCCCGATGCGTAAGTTGTTTAACCAATGGGTGTCCAATGGTTATGCCGTATTCCGGGTGGAAAAGCCTGGAGTGGGGGAGAGCGCCGGCACGCCGGACTGTGAAAGCATAGATTTTGATGCCGAGCTTTTAGCATTTAAAGCCGGATATGAAGCATTGCTGAAACAGGAGGGCATTGATAAGGAACAATTATTCCTGTACGGGCACTCTCTGGGCGGAGTAGTGGCGCCCTTCCTGGCAGCTGAGTTCCAGCCCGCCGGTGTCATGGCCTTTGGTTTCGTGCTTAAGCCCTGGAAGGACTACATGTTCGACATTCATTGGGATCAGCGGATACGCATGGGCGAAGACCCCGGGCAGGCGATGGCGGATTGGCAGGCTGGCCGGCACCTGCTGAATGCCTACTTTGATGAGGAGTTGGCTCCTGCCGAATTCCTGAAGACCGATGCAGACCGGGCTGCTTTTGCCGGTTTGATGTCCTACAATGGCCAGGAGCATTGTTTTGGAAGGCATTACTCTTTCTGGCAAACCCTGGACCGGAAAAATCTGCCTGCCGAATGGCAAAGGGTGGACTGCCCCGTGCTGGCCATGTACGGCGAATACGACCTGGCTGCGATTGATGACCGGGGCGCAAAGCAACTGGCTGGCCTAATCAACCGGGAGCGCCCTGGCAATGGTACGTTTCAGCTCATCGAAAAGACCAATCACTCCCTGCTCAAAATGGACAATTTTGAAGAACAACTGGATTTTGCCACCGGGCAGAGCGAGGTACGGGCAGCCTACTACCAAAACAACTTTAATGATCAGTTTGCCGATGGCCTGTTTAACTGGATGAACGGTGTATTAGGAAAAACCCGCTAACTAAAAAGCAACAACATGATGCGTATTTATCTAAGGGCTTCTCGAAAAATAAAATACACAACTGGTTTTACCCAACTACTAAGTATCACTTTGCTGATGCCTCTGGGCTTGTTTGCCCAAAACTATGTGGATGCCACGAATCAGATGCCTGCCGCATTTACCAGCGGCGCAACGATGGATGTGGAAAGCGCCGACCTGGATGGAGATGGTGACCTGGATATTGTCCTGGCTGGCGAAGCCTTGGAAAACCTGATTTTCTTTAATAACGGGAGCGGGCATTTTACCCTTGATCCGGAGCGGATGTTGCCGGAGTACGATACTTCAGATAATTTCCCCGGGGAAGACAGTGAAGATATTGGTATTGCTGATTTCGATGGAGATGGTGATCTGGATTTACTTTTCGTCTCTGAGGATACGCCCAATCACGAGCTGCTCCTCAATGACGGAAACGGAAAGTTCACCTTTGCCAACTACACCTTCCCTCAAAGTATCGGGAATGCCGTTTTGGTCATGGATATCAATGCCGATGGCAGCCCCGATATCATCATCGGCAATAAAGGGAACAATACCGTGCTGATTAATGACGGTGGGGCGAACTTCTCCAATGAGACCGTAGACCGCTGGCCGAATAATGCTGATGGCACACAAGATCTGAAAGCATTTGACATTGATAACGATGGTGACCTGGATATTTTTGAGGGCGCAGAATCCGGTGGCAGCAATATCTATCTCAACGAAGAAGGTGTTTTTACGGAGGCGAATGAACGCCTGCCGATTTGGCCCTTCGCCATGGAAACCCGGAAGGTCAGCCTGCTGGATGCAGACGGCGATGGTGACACAGATGTCTACCTTTCCAACGTCGGTTGGTCACCCCTGGCAGCAGGAATTGACAGGTTGCTCCTAAATGACGGCAACGGATTCTTTGAAGATGTGACTACCAGCAATCTTCCCGGGAACATTACGAATGAAACTACGCTGGAAGCCCAGCCCCTTGACTTTGATCAGGATGGGGATGCGGACCTTATTCTTACGCAGTGGTCGGTCCCGGGCTCGCGAGCCTATCATGTGCTTTTAAATGATGGAAATGCTAAGTTCACGGTTGCCCCGGAGTCGGTCTTGCCCCAGGCCAATTTCACACAGGGTACCGGAGTGCACGCCAATGATTTTAATGGGGATGGCATTGCAGATCTCTATCTGGCTAATTACAATCAACAGGACTACCTCTTTTTTTCGGAATTAGCCTCAGCTATTGGTACTACAGGTGGTAATGCTGAGGCTGATTTCCAGGTATTTCCTAATCCGGCACAAGAGGTGCTGCACTTTGCAGCTGGATCACCGGGGCAGGTGCAGGTTTTCGATGCAGCTGGCCAACTGAAGTGGGCAGGTCAGATAGGACAGACAGGCCAATTGGATGTAAGCCGCTGGGCGAGTGGAACCTACTGGGCCCGGTATCATACCAACGCCGGAGCCATTGAGCCCCGGTCTTTTGTCAAAGAGTAATTAAAGATGTAACAGTTTTCATAGTGTCAGGCTTTCTTCGGAAAGCCCGGCAAGAGAGTGGTTTCGAGCCTGCGCTTTGGCGTGGGCTTTTTTTATCGCTTCCGCTCCGTTACGAAAGTCACTAAATCTTCCAGCGATTGCCGGGAAGGTGTTTCCGGGAAGGTCCGTAGTAGCTCAAACGCTTCTGAGCGATAGCGCAGCATGGCTTCCTTCGCATAATCGAGGCCACCACTTTGCCGTACGAAGTCGACGACCTCCTTCACCTTTTCCGGTTGGTCGCTGTATCGCTTTATGGTGCTGATGATGTGCTTACGGTCCTTTTTGGGTGCCTGATCCAGGGCATAGATCAGGGGCAGGGTCATTTTCTTTTCCTTGATGTCTATGCCCAGTGGTTTGCCCACATCATCCGTGCCGTAGTCAAAGAGATCATCGCGGATTTGAAACGCAATGCCGATCTTCTCTCCGAAGAGGCGCATTTTTTCAATTTGTTCGTCATCCTGTACGGTGGAGGAAGCCCCGGCGCTACAGGCTGCCGCAATTAGGGAAGCCGTTTTTTGGCGGATAATATCGTAGTAGATTTCCTCCTTGATATCCAGCCGGCGGGCTTTCTCAATCTGTAGCAGCTCCCCCTCACTCATGGCTTTGACAGCGTTGGAGACGATTTCCAGCAGGCGGTATTCTTTGTTTTTCAGGGCAAGCAGCAGCCCCTGCGAAAGAAAATAGTCGCCGACGAGGACGGCGATTTTGTTTTTCCAAAGTGCATTGACGGAAAAGAACCCCCGGCGCTCAAAGGAGTCGTCCACCACATCATCGTGGACGAGCGTTGCGGTATGCAGCAGCTCCACAAGGGAAGCGGCGTGATAGGTGGAGTCGCCCACTGTGCCGCAAACTTTGGCAGCAAGGAAGACAAACATAGGCCTGACCTGCTTACCCTTTCGGCGAACGATGTAGTAGGTGATTTTGTCGAGCAGAGAAACCGGGCTGCGCATGGCTTCCCGAAAGCGCACTTCAAAGTGGTTCAGCTCTTCTTCGATCGGTTTTTTTATCGCGTCTAAGGATGTGGCCATGGACTTGGTTTTACTGCCCAAAACTACAAAACTTCATCGTTTGACCACCTGATATTTCCGGAGTACCTCCTTACCACTTCGAATGATGAGCAAATATTCCCCTTTCGGCAGTGTGGCATTGACCGGAAACTTCTTGACGCGCTCACCGGGTTTCTCCGCAGGTATATTGAAGCGGTCACGGATAGCGTACTCTCTATCGATAAGCTGTGCAGCAACCGGGCCGGGCCTGGGCATGGTAAACTTTACAGTAATAAAGTTTTGGGCATCGGGCATCACCTTGGTGTAGGGGGACCAGTCATTTGGGTCAGAAGGTTCTGCTTGGGCGGGTGACGGCGGAGCAACGGTTTCGGGCGGAGCAGGGTTATTGTCTGCCAGCCGTTCCTCCCTGCGTTCCTGAATGCGTTCGCGTACAGCATCGCGTATCGGTTGACGGGAAGTTTGAGCTATCCTGTCATTTTGGATGTAGACAACATCTCCGGTGGAAGGTGTCCAGACGTTCAGCCCGAGAGGAATTTCGAAGAGGTTGTTATGGCTCACCTCCGCTACATTTAGGGACTCATCTGTTTTCACAGTTCGGACCTCTATCCGGTCAGGCATGACGAATATCCACTTGAATTGATTGAAGCTGTCATGTGCCCGGGTCCATTCCTTGGCATCGTCGGCATTCCGGAGTGGCGCGCCCCAGCAACCTTCTCCAACGTATACGGTTCCACGCTCATCGTCTCTAATGAAGCCCTGATCACTGCCCGCGCCACGGAACGGCCGGAGAGGGTAGGTGGTTTTAACCACGTGGGCATCAGACTCCAGGACCAAGTCTACTTCGTAGGTGTAAAAAAGACGAGCCCAGTTGTTGTAGAGTTCATCTTTTTCGGGCTTTCCCCTAGTGTGGGGCCGCATACCGTGGTGGTACTGCGCCATTTTCCAGGTCACATGTTGATTGGCTTCCAAATCCCCTTCCAGCCATATGGCCTGACTGCCGGCAGGCGCAATCATCGAATTGAGGGTATACAAACGGAAAAGGTCTCCTCCGAAGGTAAGCGCATAGTAAACATCAATGCTGGGAACATCGAAAAGCTCTGTGATCGATGCATTTTCCCGCTCATGATTACCCCGGGAGGTGACGATTGGGAATAACCGTCCATCACTACCGATGGTTTCCTGCCAGTCATCAAACCAGTCGCGCCAGTTTTCGTTGGTATCCCCGCCGGTCATATCCCCATTGAAAATAACGAAGTGGGGGCGCAGTTTGCTGACCAGGCGGTTGGCCGTCACCCTAGCCTGACGGTTATTCCGGGAGTCGCCCCCGGCAATGATGGACAAGGGCTGATTTGGGTTGTTGGGCGTGGTCTTAAAAGACATGCGCTTGCTCATCCCCTCGCTATCCTGAATGACAAAATAGTACACCGTATTAGGCTTTAGCCCGGTCAGGCGTACAAATTGGTTCTGCATGCCCTTTGCTCTGATAAAGCGGTCCGGGGCTTTGCGGTAACGATAGGCATTGGCTTGCCCGCCGTAGTCGATTTCGTCAAAATGCAGGACTGGATTGGAACCAGAGACCTGATCCCAGCCAATAACCATCGTAGTGGCCGGGTCGTCGCGCCACATACACCGATAGCGGGCAGTCAGCCCCATCAGCTCAGTAGCGGTGGACGATACGAAAGTCAATAGCAATAAATAAGGCAGATGATGGGTTACACGCATCTATGGTTGATTTTTTCAGTCGCTCTATAACGGTATCCTATACGCCAAAGGTATAGGCATTGGGCTGATTCCGGAAATAAATCCGGCCAGCACCGTTATTGTTTATACTGCTGTAACGGTTTTCAGTTGCAAAAAATGATGAGAGACGATGGAAAAAAGCCAGCATGGGCATTAAAAGTGGCTTTTGCGCCCTCGTCTGTGCTAGCTTTCTTCCGCACAGCAATTAAATCAGACAGGTATTCATTCGTCAGGCTGGTACTAAAGGCTTACATTTCGGGATAATTATTTAAAATTCAGCCATGAAACAGCCACTCACCTTTCTGCTGACTTGCCTGGTACTAGTCGTACAAGGGCAGCAGCGTTACTCCACGCTCACCTATTTTGAAACGGATTCTTTTGCACTGGAACTGGATCTGTTCCTGCCAGAAACACCTTCGCCCACCCTGAAACCCTTGCTGATTTATGTACATGGCGGTGGCTTTTCGGGCGGAGACCGGGCCGGCGGGCATAAGCTGTGTGCCTACCTTTCGGAAAAGGGCATCGCAGCGGCCACGATCACCTACACCCTCTACATGAAAGACAAAAGCTTTAGCTGCGATGGCATCCTTTCAGAGAAGATTCAGGCCATACGCCTTGCAGCTAATCAGCTTTGGCAGGCCACTGCCTTTTTGACCGGACAGGCAGACAAGTATGGTATTGACCCTTCAAAAATATTCATAGCCGGGAGCAGTGCCGGGGCAGAGACGGTCCTCCACGCCGCCTTTTGGGACCGTTCGGTCATGCAGCTCTATGGTGACCCTTTGCCCGGGCGTTTTCAATATGCTGGTTTGATTGGCGGCGCTGGTGCGATCATGGATATGAATGGAATAACACCAGAAACAGCCATTCCGGCTCTGCTTTTTCATGGCACTGTCGACCCACTCGTGCCTTACGGTACCGCTGCCCATCATTACTGCGATACAGACGCCACCGGATGGCTTATGCTCTTCGGCTCTCATTCCATCTATGAACGCTACAGCGATATTGGCGCGGATGTTGAGCTGCACTCTTTTTGCGGGGGTGGGCATGGTTTTGCAGGGGCTTACTTCTATCAGAAGCAGGAGCGGATCGTGGATTTTATCGACCGGGTACTAAACGGGGCGCACTTTCAAAACCATCTGATCTTTCAAAAAGGCGATGCAAAGGCACCCCAAGGTCAGGTATTCTGCCGCGATTAGGGATCGTAAGCCGGAAAAAACACGATCCGGTCAAAAACAGGCTTCTATTTTATTCTTATTTGCAAAGGGCTTACCTTTGCGGCAGAATGCCACACCAGCATCCACTGATTTTCAAAACCGTATAGCGACAATATGAAAGATACAACCGTTTTTAACCTCATAGAAAAAGAGCTGCGCCGTCAGCAGCACGGTATTGAGCTGATTGCTTCCGAAAACTTTACGAGCCCGCAGGTGATGGAAGCCGCCGGGAGCGTGCTGACCAACAAATATGCGGAAGGCTATCCCGGTAAGCGCTACTACGGTGGCTGCGAAGTGGTGGATGAGATCGAGCAGCTGGCCATCGACCGACTGAAAGAACTCTTCGGAGCAGCCTATGCCAATGTGCAGCCCCACTCCGGTGCGCAGGCCAATGCTGCAGTCTTCCTCGCTATTCTGCAACCCGGTGATGCGATTCTGGGCTTTGACCTGGCGCACGGTGGCCACTTGTCTCATGGCTCTCCCGTCAACTTTTCCGGTAAGGTGTACCGCCCGCATTTCTATGGTGTGGAAGAAGACACTGGCCTGATTGACATGGATAAGGTAGAGGCGAAAGCGTTGGAAGTAAAGCCTAAGCTGATCATCTGTGGTGCATCGGCCTACAGCCGCGACTGGGATTATGCGCGCTTCCGGGCCATTGCGGATAAGGTAGGCGCTTTGTTGCTGGCGGATATTGCCCACCCTGCGGGGCTGATTGCGACTGGTTTGCTCAACAACCCCATGCCGTATTGCCACATCGTAACTTCCACCACCCACAAAACCCTGCGTGGGCCACGCGGTGGCATCATCATGATGGGCGAAAACTTCGACAATCCCTGGGGCCGTACAACGAAAAAGGGCAATCCGATCAAAATGTCGGCTATCCTGAACAGCGGAGTCTTCCCTGGCATGCAGGGCGGTCCGCTGGAGCACATCATTGCCGCAAAAGCGGTGGCTTTCGGTGAAGCGCTGCAGCCCGGCTTCAAAACGTACACGGAGCAGGTCGTTAAGAATGCGCAGGCGATGGCCCGGGTCTTTGTGGAGAAAGGCTACAAACTGATTTCCGGCGGGACCGATAACCACCTTATGCTGATTGACCTGCGCTCCAAAGGCGTGACCGGCAAGGTGGCAGAGCAGAAACTGGGAGAAGCAGACATCACCGTCAATAAGAATATGGTGCCTTTCGATACACAGTCGCCATTTGTTACTTCCGGCATCCGGGTAGGCACCGCAGCGGTGACCACCCGTGGCCTCAAGGAAGCCGATTGCGAAAAAGTGGTGGGATGGATTGATACGGTCATTACCAACCCGGAAAACGATAGCCTGATTGCGGAAATCCGACAGGAAGTCAATACCTTTATGGCACAATTCTCCTTATACGAGGTGGCAGATGCTACCTTAGGCTAGGACAAACACCATCTTTTACCCGCACTACCGGGAATATCTAAGACTCTAAACCCGAAAGTGCCTGGCTGGCTTTGCCCACGCCGGGCGCTTTCCGTTAGAAGGCTTTCGTAAGTGATCATTATCAATGGCTCGATTGCTAATTTTCATTGCGCATGAAGCCCGGTAAAGCCTATTATGAAATTGTGGCATCCTGCTGTACCTTTAGGAGCCAAGTACCTAACCAAAACCAACGACATGCTAGCATTCAAGCGCGCCCTTGTGGCATTAGACCTGTCAGAAATGGACCTGCAGCTGCTACAATTCCTGGCACGGCATTACCAGGCGCTGGGTATCCAAAAACTATATGCGCTGCACATTATGCCTGATTTTACGGAGCCGTCCCACCCCGACCTGGATTTTCAGAAGCGATTTGCCCCGGAGGCTCCGGTAGATGAGCGGGTGGAGTCGGCGATTAAGGCCCGTGTGGAAGAGGTCTTTGGCGAAGCGCCCGGACTGGACATCGATATTGAAGTCCGGGAGGGCAAACCCTATGAGAAATTACTGCACTGGACTAAAATCAAAGAAGCAGATTTGCTGATTATGGGTAAAAAGCGCTTGAGTGAAGGCAGCGGTATTACGGCTAAGCGTGTGGCCCGAAATGTGCATGCGGCGGTATTGCTGGTGCCCGATGGTGCTGGGGCTGAAATTACCAATCTAGTCGTCCCTAATGATTTCTCTGAAAATGCCGCCCGTGCCCTGCATGCCGCCCTGTCTTTCAGCCGGGCGATGAAGGGGCAGCCCGTACACAGCCTTCATATCGTTGACTTGCCACCAGGACAATACTACAACCGTGCTGCGCCCGACCGTGGCTACCTGGGCTTGCTGATGGAGTCGGCTCGTCTGGCAGCCAGAAAATTCCGGGATGCTCAGGGCATTGCCGATGACGATATCGTGGATGCATTTCAGGAAAACAGCAGCAACAACCTGGCTGCGCACATCCTCCGCTATGCTAATGACCACAGAGATTCGCTACTGGTAATGGGTGCCAAAGGGCACACCCCCTTCGAGACGTTCCTCTTCGGGTCCGTGACGGAGCGGCTTGCGCAAAGTATTGAGGGGCAACCGTTGCTTATTGTCCGCTAATCTGTAACTTCACTAAAAAGATTTGATTCATGGCAAAACGCTACGTCTTTTCCCTTTTGCTGCTGACCTGGTGCATGTCCCTCCTGGCTCAGCCAACCGCTTATTTCCCAAAGAGTGCCCCCGAAGCACAAAGCGTAGTTTCGGATTCCATACTGTCCTTTATAGACCGGGTGGAAGCGGAGTTTGACGTAGTGCACAGCTTTACGATTATCCGTCATGGCTATTCGGTAGCCGAAGGCTGGTGGGAACCTTACGAACGGGAGGCACCCCATATCATGCATTCACTCAGCAAAAGCTTCACCTCTACGGCTATTGGCTTTGCCGTTCAGGAGGGGGTACTGACGCTAGACGATTTAGTGGTCTCCTTCTTTCCAGACAAAACCATCGGCAAGCCAGAACGCTACTGGAACCAACTGCGCATCCGCGATTTGCTGACGATGAATACCGGCCATGCAGAAGAACGCTGGCCGGATGCCACCACAGAGGATTGGGCACAGTTCTTTCTGGGTACTGAGCTGGACTTTTTGCCCGGCACTCATTTCCGGTACAACAGCATGGCGACCTACATGCTCTCTGCCATCTTACAACGGGCCACAGGCGAAATGCTGGTGGACTATCTGGAACCACGTCTTTTCCAACCACTCGGTATTCCAAAGCCAGACTGGAAGACCTGCCCCGATGGCGTCAATACCGGTGGCTGGGGCCTGCAGGTGCGTACGGAAGACATTGCCAAGTTCGGGCAGTTCTATTTGCAAAAAGGAAAGTGGGAAGGCAAGCAGCTTTTGTCCGGAGACTGGGTGGAAATGGCGACTTCAAAGCAAGTGTCCAACGGCAGTGACCCTGCTAACGACTGGGCACAGGGCTATGGTTTTCAATTTTGGCAATGCCGCCACAAAGCCTACCGGGGGGATGGAGCCTGCGGGCAGTACTGTATTGTGATGCCGGAGCAGGATGCGGTGATCGCCATTACTTCCGGCACACCGGATATGCACCGCCTGTTGCAGGTGGTTTGGGAAACTTTGTTGCCTGGCATGAAAGATAAGCCGCTGTTCTCCCAGCCGGAAAAGGACGCGGAGCTCCGGGAGCGCCTCAAAGGCTTACGATTACCCCTAGTGACTTCCGGAGGTGTTAAAGCCGGGGTTGAGGATGGTACCTACCGGCTAAAAGACAATAATGCAGCCCTGAAGGCAGTCCGTTTCCGTTTGCAGCAGGCGGAACCCTATCTGGTATTCGAAACCGGAACGGGCACGGATACCCTTTGGATGGGGAAAGCGGCTTACCGCAAAGGCATGGTTGCACACCCTCTGCCCTATACCGAAAACCTGGAACCGGAGGTAGCCGCTCATGGGGATTGGGTCAGCCCCGCCGTTTATGAAGCCAGAGTATACCTCTACCATTCTCCCGCCCGGGTCACTTATACCTTTACCTTTGAAGGGGACAAACTAATGATGGAAGCCGACCTGCATCAGGCTTTACTGGGCAGGCGGGATTTGGAAGTGCTTACTGGTCAGCGGGAGTAAAAGGAGCCGCAGAAGCACGCTTTTGTCAAAGGAAAGTAAGCTTTCTGTCAAAAATACTTAAACAAAAAAACGGGGTTGCTGTTTCTCCCTTGTCACTAAACAAAAAGCAGTCTTGGCAAAGAAAGTCATTGTTATTGGATCAGGGTTTGCAGGGCTTTCTGCAGCCTCTCATCTTGCCCAGAAAGGGTATAAAGTTACCATTTTAGAGAAAAACAGCATCGCCGGGGGGCGCGCCCGCAAGTTTGAGCAGGACGGCTTCGTGTTTGATATGGGGCCTAGCTGGTATTGGATGCCGGATGTGTTTGAGCAATACTTCGCGCAGTTTGGCAAGAAACCTTCTGACTACTACGAGTTGGTTCGGCTAGACCCTTCTTACGAAGTGATCTTTGGTAAGGGCGATAGCATGGAAGTCCCTGCTAAAATGGAAGAATTGGAAGCCATGTTCGAGCAATATGAGCCGGGCAGCAGCCAAAAACTCCGGCAGTTCCTTAAAGAGGCGCAGTATAAGTACGAGGTGGGCATGAACGAGTTTGTACACAAACCTTCTCATTCCATCATGGAGTTTGCGGACACGCGCATCCTAATGAGCCTCTTCCGCCTGCAGATGTTCACTTCTATTTCCAAACATATCCGCAAGCTGTTTAAGCACGAGCAGTTGATTCAGCTGCTGGAATTCCCAGTCTTGTTCCTGGGTGCAACGCCTGAGAATACGCCTGCGCTTTACAGCATGATGAACTACGCCGATATGGCACTGGGCACCTGGTACCCTATGGGCGGTATGCACAAGATAGTGGAAGGCATGGTGAGCGTAGCGGAAGAGCTAGGCGTGGAGATCAAGCTTAATGAGGAAGTCCAGCAGATTTACGTTCCGAACGGGCATGCCACGAAGGTCATTACCCAAAACGGTGAGTATGAAGCTGATATCGTGGTGGGAGGTGCAGATTACCATCATGTGGAGCAAAAACTGCTGCAGCCCGAGCACCGCATGTACAATGAAAAATACTGGGACAAACGCACGATGGCGCCTTCTTCTTTGTTGTTCTACCTGGGGATTGATAAAAAGATTGAAGGCTTACACCATCACAACCTCTTCTTCGATGCCGACTTCAAGAAGCACGCTGTGGAAATTTACGATCAGCCGCAGTGGCCAAGCGACCCGCTGTTTTACGTCTGTGCACCATCGGTCACCGACCCCAGCGTAGCGCCAGAGGGCAAAGAGAATTTGTTTGTGCTCATCCCCCTTGCACCTAATCTGGAAGACACGGATGAGAAGCGCGAGACCTATTTTAACATCGTAATGGACCGTCTGGAAGATCTGACCGGGCAGGAAATTCGTAAGCATATTATCTACAAGCGGGCTTTTGCCCACCGGGATTTTGAAAAGGACTACCATGCTTACAAGGGGAATGCGTACGGGCTGGCAAATACGCTGTTCCAAACCGCCTTCCTGAAGCCAAAGCTCAGAAGCAAGAAGGTCCGCAACCTTTACTATACTGGTCAGTTGACCACACCGGGCCCCGGCGTACCGCCTTCCCTGATCTCAGGCAGCGTGGTAGCCAATGAAATATTTAAAGCTGTGAAACCTTAGCATTTCTGTGCGCAAAGTCTGAACCGTAAGTTCCGCCCGCTGGCAACTGGAAAGAGCTTATCAGATACGCACCGGATTGCAAAACCGATAACATTATGATGGAATTGTACAACAAGGTTTGCCGGGAGTGCAGTAAGCACATCACAAACCGCTACAGCACCTCCTTTTCCATGGGGATCCGCGTTTTCGATAAGCGGTTCCGTTCACCTATCTACGCGGTGTATGGCTTTGTGCGCTTTGCGGATGAAATTGTGGATACCTTCCACGAGTTTCCCAAGAAGGCTCTCCTCGACCGTTTCCGGGAGGATACCTACCGGGCTATCGAAGAGCGCATTAGTCTCAATCCGGTACTGCATGCCTTCCAGGAAACCGTGCATCAGTATCAGATTGAGCGGGAATTGATTGATGCCTTCCTGGATAGCATGGAAATGGACTTGCACTTTGACCGTTACCACGACAGCCTGTACAAAAAGTACATCTACGGCTCCGCTGAGGTGGTGGGCCTGATGTGCTTGCGGGTGTTTGTGGAAGGCGATAATGAACAGTACGAACGCCTCAAGGCACCGGCTTGTAGCCTGGGCTCTGCTTTTCAGAAGATCAACTTTCTGCGCGACATGAAGAGCGATTTTGATGAGCGCGGACGGGTGTACTTCCCGGGTGTGGACTACACGCGGTTCTGTCAGCAGGACAAGCTCGAAATCGAAGCCGATATCAAGAAAGACTTCGATGATGCCTATAAGGGCATCGTGCAGCTTCCCGAAGGCGCACGGTTTGGGGTTTACCTGGCTTATATTTACTACACCAATCTGTTTAAGAAAATCCGTTCGGCACCGGCCGACCGGGTTACGCAGGAGCGTATTCGCGTACCTAACCGGCGTAAGGCTGTGCTCTTGTTCAGTTCGGCCCTGCGCAACAGCCTGAACTTATTGTAGATTATGGATTCAGTCGTTTCTCTGCCTTCCCGGGTTCAGGCCCGGGTGCGGGCTGTCTTGCCGGCTATTGTGGTGTTGGTTCCTCTGTTGCTTGTAGGCTGGCAGTGGGCTACAGACCCGGTCCTCCCCGACAATTACCTGATGCAGGTGCCGGAAGTTACCCGTTTGCCCTGGTTGGAAACGAAATGGGCTTATTTTGGTCTGCACATCTTCACATTCGTACCGGTCTTCCTGCTCAGTTTCGACAAAAACGTACATTACTACCGCAAATGGAAGCCACTGCTTCCGGCTATCGCGATTGTCGGTGGGCTCTTCATCGCCTGG
The DNA here is from genome assembly GCF_022763345.1 of Phaeodactylibacter sp. Lineage (GTDB taxonomy): Bacteria > Bacteroidota > Bacteroidia > Chitinophagales > Saprospiraceae > Phaeodactylibacter. The sequence goes on along the minus strand of NZ_JALEGS010000048.1, from coordinate 5,593 downwards.
GATGTATTCTTCACCGCTCAGGGCGTCTGGAATTTTAATGAGCGCTACTTTGCCAATATCCGCCTCCTCCACCTGCCCGTGGAAGAGTGGCTGTTTTTCTTCACAGTCCCTTTTGCCTGTGTATTCATTTACGAATGCCTGAATTTTTACCTCAAAAAAGACCTGCTCGCGCGCGCAGAATCCTGGTTGACGCCGCTTATGGGCTTCGGTTTCCTGCTCATAGGGCTGCTGTACTGGGGGCATTTGTACACCACGACGACCTTCCTGCTCACCGGAGGTTTTGTCCTCTACCACTGGCTCTTTCTGGACGGCACCTACCGCAGCCGTTTCTACCTGTCCTACCTGGTTGCCCTTGTCCCGTTTTTGATTGTGAATGGCGTGCTTACCGGCGGCTATACCGAGCAGCCGGTAGTCATTTACAATCCGGAAGAATACCTGGGCATACGTATCACTTCTGTACCGTTGGATGATTCCGTCTACGGCTTCCTGCTGATGTTTGGCGTGGTGACGCTGTTTGAGCGCTGGCGGTAAAAAGTGATCCTTGGAACTATTAACCACCTATTTATTGTATTATATTAGTAAAGCAATAGGATCGCCAACTAATCAAAGTTAAGTTACTCAATGAGCGATCAACAAATTCTAGCACAGCTTAATCAACTACCAGCAGGGCTGAAAAAAGAAGTTGAAGACTTCATTTCCTTTCTGTTATTCAAGTATGAGTCCCGTAATATCGATAATAAGAATAGAGTATCTGAAAAAAAGGCTGCATTCAGCGAATACAGAGCTGTTTTTCAAAACGCTTATTCGATGGAAGAAATTGATTTCCAGTTAGACAAGCTACGTGACGAATGGGAAAGGAATTCCTTTTAGATACCAATACTGTAACTCACTCCCTAAACCGCTCCACCCGCTGCACCGCATTTTTCCGGATATCCACATAAAATAAATTAAGGTCGCCTACATGATAGTTGCGACGCAGCATCAGGAAGCTGCCCGGAAACTGAGGTTTGCTACTCCATAGTACGGGCCCGCGCACCTCTGCACTAACGTTATTGGGGCGTACCTTCTCGAAGGGAGTCAGGACAGCGCCATCATTGAGCGTACGGGGCGCAAACGCCTTGGTGGTATCCCAAAGCAGGGGGTTGGTCACAACGACAGCCGGTTCCGGCTCCTTTTTGGTACCCCGCCGGAAGGTTCGCCACGAAACATAGCAGCCGGTATCAAGGCTGTCGGTGCAGGGCGGTATGTTTTCAAAATCTGTTTGGCGTACCGGAATACCAATGATGTAAGCGGCTACGAGTTGTGATTGCAGCGGCTTTCCATCGAAAAACTCCCGCAGCAATTGTTTGGCATGGGTAGTCCCCTGACTATGAGCAGCGATGACGATCGGCCGCCCGTCATTGTAGTGCTCCAGGTAGTATTCAAATGCCCTCCGGATATCGCTGTACGCCAGGTCAAACGCCTGTTTGGCGCTTGTGGTATCTTTGGTGAAGTAAGCTTCGAGGTGCGCCTGCCGGTAAAATGGCGCATACACCTTGCCCGCGGCATTGAAGGCGCTTGCCTGGAATAAGATCGGCCCTTCCAGTGTACGCTCCTGCAAATCGGCTTTCCCAACCGGTCCGTTCCAGAGCCGGTCGCCCCGCTTGCCGGTGTAGGTGGTGGGATGGAGGAAAAACACATCGGCGGCAGCACTATCCTGCTGATCTTCCAGCCCGTCAGGGGCCCGGTCGGCAGGGTCGGTTTTGGTAGGAAGGGCCGCCCAGGCGTCTGCCTGACTGTAGTCCGGTGCCATCGGCTTAGTGGTGGTAGAAAAGGTGCCCGAAGGCTTGGTGGCACAACCCCACAAGAGCAGGCTTAAAATCAGGATGTTAAATCGTGTCTTCATTGAATAGTACTTTTTTCGGATCGTCAGGCCATAGCCAACTGCCTAACAGCATGCCCAGCAAACTGCTCAGCCCGCCGTAGATCAGGCTTGGGATTGCAGTGGCCTGCCATTCGCAAATTAGCCAAACCGCCATACCGATGATAATGGCCGCAAGGGCACCAATGTTCGAAGCGCGCTTCCAGTACAGCCCTGCCGTTAGTGGCACAAACAGGCTCACCAGGCTTAGGGCGGAGGACTGCCCGACGAGCTCGTAGATATTCTGAGTGCTAGCGGCAAGCAGGGCAGAACAAATGGCAACCCCTACCACAGACAGCCGCATCACCAACAGCAATCGCTGATCGGACATGTCGCGAAAGTAGGGGCGCACCAGGTTTTCCCCAATGACGGTAGCCGGGGCAAGCATAGCGCCGGAGGTCGTACTGAGGATGGCCGACAGCAACGCTCCGAAAAAGAGGATTTGCACCCACATGCTACTGTGTTCCAGCACCATAAAGGGCAGGACCATCTGCGTGTCGTCCACCATTTGCAGTTCCGGGTAGAGCATTTTGCCGCATAGGCCGATAAAGAGGGGGATAGACCCAATGGTCAGGTACATGAACCCTGAAAGGTAGGAGGCCGTTACCGCTGTTTTTGCCGACCGTGCCGACATCACCCGCTGAAAGACATCCTGCTGCGGGATAGACCCCAGCCCGATCGTGATCCAGGCCGCGATATAGTGCACGATGCTGTGGAAGTCGCCCTCCGGCCAAAACCGGAAAAAGCCCTCCGGTACCGAAGCGGCCACCTTTTGTACGCCTCCCACCTGCTCCGACAATTGCCACGCAATGATCAGCAGCCCGATGATGATCATGATGGTCTGTAAAAAATCTGTGATGGAAACCGCCCACATCCCGCCGATGTAGGTGTAAAAGACCACGATCAGCGCACAGAGCAGGATGCCCTGCAGCAGGGTGAGCCCGGCGATGGTATTAAGAATGATCGCCATAGCCACGAGCTGTGCCGCAATCCATCCGAAGTAGGAAGGGATCATGAACAGGGCGGAGATGACCTCTGCCTGCCGGCTGAAGCGGATACGGAAGAAATCATTGAAAGTGATGATGTTCAGCTTGTACAGCGGGCGGGCAAAAAATGCCCCTACAAGCACCAGGCAAAGCGCAGCACCAAAGGGGTCTTCGATCACCCCGATCAGCCCGTGCTCTACGAATTCTGAGCTGGCGCCCATAATGGTTTCAGAACCAAACCAGGTCGCGAAAAGAGCAGAAGCCGCCACCACCATAGGCAGGTTACGCCCGGCAATAACAAAGTCTTTCGTGGAGTGCACCCGGCGGGAAGCCCACCAGCCTATACCGAGGGTCAGCAGCAGATAGCCACTAATGAAAAGCAGCAGCATGACCTACTCTGTTTCGGGTTGGAAGCGGATATCCTGTAGATCCATCAGCCGGCCCACGGGATAAAGCCGGTAGGTAGGCTCATAGTGGGTAGAGCGCTCGTAGATGAAGTTGAGCTGAGCCCGGGCGGACTTGGCAAACTCCGGGTCTTCCGCCCTTTTGGCTGCAAGCGCTGCCTTTAGTTCCGGGTCTTCCGCCAGCATAGCGGCTGCTTTGTCTTCAAATACATAGGCTGAGAAGTACTCTTTCTGCATAAGGATGCCATCGAAGAAGTTCCAGGAGAAGAAGGCATCCGGCGCCTGAGGTTCCAGGGTTTCCACAATGTACCGGTTGAGGGACTGATTGACCAGGACCACGTAGTCGCCCCGGTGGTAGCGCTGTTGGCGGTCTTCGGTGGTTACGGTTGTGCCGTAATGGAGGTAGTGCCCCTCGTAGGCAGCGCGGTCTTTGTAATCTTCGATGCGGTATTGTTCCACCTTCAGCGTTTGGTCTTCCGTAAGGCGGTGCAGCGTGACATTATTCCACCGCAACCGTTCGATAACCTCCTGATAAGCCTGCGGAATGATATAGGCGATGGGCTTTTGGACGGCTACCGTGGTATTGTAAAACTTAAAGTAGGGAATTTCCATGGTGTAGGGCGCCTCCCGGTCGTAGTAGAGCCGTTGCAGCCCGGAGACTTCGCTTGGCTTGTATTTGGCTGTGTAGCCTTTGAAAGTTTGGGGTACCTGACGCTCCATATCGAGTGCCCAGTTCAGGGCAAAGGTGTCCTTTTGGATAGTATGGGTACGGGCTTGCTTTCGGGCATCCTGAATGGATTCATGGTCGTCCCAGGCGGCCTGTAGCAGGTTGTCCATAAACGTGTAAGTGCTTTTTACCCGGTCTTTGAAGGGCTTCAGCATATGCGTCTCGGGCATGAATCCGATGGTATTGTGCAATGCCGCATAGCCGGTAGAGTAGCGGGGCAGGTCGAGAAAAGCCGCAATGCCTTCATCCGGTGTGCTGCGGGCGTAAACGTAGGGCGTCATTTCCCACCCATCGGCTTCCATGTCGGCGTAAAGGCGGGGGAGCAGGCGGTTGTCCAGGTAATCAGACAGGTGGGGATCGAGCTTGTCGCTTTGAGTGGGAATGAGGGTGATGGTGTATGGATAGTCGGCCCCATTTGACGTATGATTGTCGACAAACAGGTCCGGCTGCCAGTCGGCAAAAATTTGATTAAACGTCTGCGCATTGCGGGAATCGGCTTTGATGAAGTCCCGGTTGAGGTCGAGGTTGCGGGCATTGCCCCGGAAGCCATGTGCCTCAGGCCCGTCCTGATTGGCGCGGCTATGCGGCCCGCGGTTGAGCCCGCCACCGATATTGTAAAACGGGATAGCCACCACCACAAGGCGGTCGAGCAGCGCCATTTTCTCCGGGCTTTGCAGCCAGTTGCGCAGGAGCAGCATCGTGGCATCCACCCCGCAGGGCTCTCCGGGATGAATGGCATTATTGATGAAGATGATCGTTTTGCCCTGCGCTTTTGCCGCTTCCGGTTGCCAGGCTCCGCCGGTGGCGAGCACGGCCGCATGCAGGGGGAAGCCTGCGTCAGTGTGCCCATGTGCCTGCAGGTGCAGCTGTGGATAAGCCAGGCTTAGCGTCTCGTAAAATGCAATCGTTTGTTGGTAAGTCGCAGTGGTATTGCTGTCCAGTTCGAAGGGGGCGGTAAGGGCCTGCGGCTGTTGGGCAGACAACTTCGCTAATGGGATTAGGGCCAGCAACAAAGGCAGTAGCAGCGAGTTTCGCATTTCGGATCATTTTAGTGAGGATAGCGGTGGTAAAAGTAGCTCAAAATATGCGAATGGCAGTAGGCATGCCAGTAGCGTAAATAGAGGATGCAGGATAATGATTGTTGCATAAAGGGAGAAAAACCCGCATATTGAGATTGATGTTTACTTATACGATTGTATTACAGCCACTTTCGAAAAACGGAAAGATAAAACGATGCTTAAATGATAGAAACATCTGCGACTACCGAAATTATTGATTTCATTGCTCACGAGAACCCCCAAAAAGTGATGGAATTCAAAGTATCGCACCTGACAAAGCAAAGGGTCTTCTCCTTGATAGAAGCGTCCAAAAATGGCGAGCTTCCTCAGGAAGAACAAAAAGAACTTGAGCAGTATTTGCTCTTGGAGCATTTGATGCGTATGGCAAAAATTAAAGCTTATCAATTGCTCCATGGCAAATAGATATACTGACGATTAAGTGGTTTGCCACAGCAAACCTACTCAATGTCAGCATTTACGCTGGGAAGTGGCTTGCTCCGATGTCGCAAACCACTTCG
>NZ_JALEGS010000047.1 GCF_022763345.1 Phaeodactylibacter sp. | reverse complement strand
CGGCAGCTGGATTCTGTTCCATCAGGCGTATGTGCCGATGGGCAACTGTGTGGAAATGGGCCTGGCGGTCTTTACCACCGACCCCAACGGCGATGCTACTGCGGTCTTTAGCAGCGTGAACTACCAGAGCCAGGACGGACAAAGCTTGTCTGCGCCGAATATTCCGGGCTGGACAGCGGAAACGCCTGAGGTGGTAAAGGCAAGTGTGCTGCCCAACCCAGTACGCGGTCAATTCACCCTGCAGTTCAGCAAGCCATTGCCTACCGCGGGGCAGGCTACGCTGCTCAATGAGTTTGGGCAGCGCCTGTTGCAGCAGCCGCTTAGAGCAGGTGAGAGGGAACTGGGCTGGGATGCTGGTGCCCTGCCTGCGGGCTTGTACTTCCTGGAAGTGGTCACTGATGATGGCTACCGGGAGGTGCTGAAGGTGGTACGGCAGTAAGTAAGTTAAATTTTGTTTTTTTAGGTTGAAACTGCAGTTCGGGCTTGGTCCGGGCTGCAGTTTCTTTGTGTTGATTGATGCAGGAGGCTAAAGAGGAGTAGTGTTACCAGTTGTATAAATGTATACGCAATACAAAGTGGTCACCTACTGGTGCTGACGGACAGCACGGGGAACGATAAATGTCGGGCTTACAGTCCAGACATTCATCGTCTGGGTCGTTGATCCAGACATCATCGTCTGGGGCTTACAGTCCAGACATTCCTCGTCTGGGTCTTGGATCCAACATTCATCGTCTGGAATCTCGGATTTGCGGCATCGGCCACTGACGAAGCGTAGCTTGTCAGGACAGGCCACTGACGAAGCGTAGCTTGTCAGGACAAGCGCAAGCCACTTCTCAGCGTAAACGCAAGCATTGAGTGGGTTTGCTGTAGCAAACACTTAATCGTCAGTATAATCCATACAGGCCTTGCTGGGGTACACCCATGCTCGCCTTGCTTCGCTTCGGAACTGCAAGATGTAAAATATTGAACGTAAAATGGGCGAGCGTTACTGGTGGCCGCAAAGCAGCCTTGCCATTGGAGCACGCTGCCTGGTGCTTCTTCGTTCGACGTAGCTTTAGCGCTGACATCCATCGGTATGGTTATATACGGAAAGTCGGAAACCTAAGCTGTACTAAACAGCGGACCAACTTCAATCTTGCTTATCCTCCCACGCGTCTTTGTTTTCCTCCGTTCCTCAGGCTAAGCATTTCCCCCCCCGGCGCCCTACCTTCCCGTCTACCCAGGCCGGGACATCAAGGTAGTGAATGGCTTTGCGTTCGTAGGGGCTCTCGCGAAAGGGCTGCAGGGCGGTGTGAAACTGCCGGAAGGCTACGGTATGCTCAGAAAGCGGCTTATTAGAAAGCTCAGCCAGGAAGCGAAGGGTGCGGGCAAGCATGGGGCTGAGGTCGGTGGCCTTGGCAAAAAGGCGCTGCACGGCACGCAGGAGGTAGTCGAGCAGGCGGTAGTTGCCCAGCTCGTAGTGGCACAGGAGGTGGAGCATGCGGGTATTATGAAGGAGATCTTCGCGCAGGGAACCGGCCTTGAGGTGGATAATTTCATTGAGGTAGTCGAGGGCGGCTTCGTACTGCCCATCGCAGAAGTGGAGGTAGGCGAATTTATAGTAAAATAGGAGGATACGGTGGACATCGGTCTGGGCTTCAAGGAGGCGGAGCTCTTTTTTGAGGTTGGGGATGAGCTGTATGCCGGCCTGATACTGCCGGCTGACGAAGGCGTGGTTGAGACGGCTAAGGTGAAGGTAGACGCGCGCAGTGGAGCGGGCCGTGGCATCGAGGTTGGTGGCGTTGGCGTGGTAAAAGGCTTCGAAATCGTTCAGGCAGCTGCGGAGGGCGGTGCTGTCGTCGAGCATATAATGGAGCACCATATTGTAGTAGAGTGCACGAATGTAGAGGGTAGGATCTTTTTCCTGCATCTGGGGGTCTTCGCGGAACAGGAGGGCCCACCGCTGGGCATACTGCAGGGCTACGTCGAAGTTGAGCAGGATGTACTGATGCCACATGTAGCCCTGGTAGAGGTAGGCTTTCTCAAAAAAGGTGAGGTGCCCGTTGAGGTGCTCCTTGGGGAGGTGGGCTTCGAAAAAGGCCTGGACTTTGGCGACTTCACTTTCTGACTTTACATGGCCGTACTCGATGTACCAGCCTTGTATTTGTATGTTGAAATTGGAGAAAAGGTTGCTGGAGTGAGCAATGCGGCTGCGGTGGCTGGCTTCTTCGAGCAGGCCTTCCATTTTATTGGCGACGCGTCGGCTTCGGGTAATGTGGCGGGCTTCGATGAGCTTCTGGAATTCGATGATCTCTAGGTGGAGGACATCCTGATGGTGGGCTTCAGCTTTATTTTTGACGCTTTCGAGGGTGCGCAGAGCCTGCATGTACATGCCTTTGCTGTAGAGGATGCGGGCGAAGTCGATCTGCTCGTGTATGAAAATCTCAATATCGCGCTTGATATAGAGCAGGCGGAGGCTCTTGAGGAGCTGTTGGTAGAGGTGGCGTTTGTGATTGGGCAGGTTGCGGGGGGAAATGGGCAGGGCATCGAGAATGGCCTTGTCGTCGTAGTTGTCCATTTGATTGAGGAGGTCGAAGAGCTGCACGAAGGTGGCATCGCCCTGATAGCGGCTGGCATACAGCTTGAAGTTGCGCTTTTCGGCCCGGGTCATGGACTGAATGAGGTGGAGGAGATGGTCACGTTTGTTGTTTAGTGGCACATTAATTTGTTTTTATAATTTTGAAAAACAATAGGTTATGGTTTTTAAGGTAGTTTTGGGCATCACATCAAAAAACAAAAGTAGCTATATTGGGGGAGTATTAGGCGCTACATTTGTAATTAACACAGAATACAGTTCCGCAAGCCCAGCCAAAAGTTGACAACACTTTTTAAAGGATTGACAAAATGAAAAAAATAGAAGCGATCATCAGGTTGTCCCGTTTTGAGCAAATCCGGGATGCGCTGGCGGGTATCGGGGTGCGGTTTTTCACCCTTACGGAAGTCAAGGGGTTTGGCCTGCAGGTCGGTCCTAAGATGACCTACCGGGGCAGTACTTACGATGCCGACTACATTGCCCGCTTACAACTCGATATTCTGTGCGAGGAAGAAAAGGTCGATGATATTGTCAAAACCATTAGCGAGTCCGGTCGTACGGGTGAGGTAGGAGATGGCAAGATCATTGTCTACGATGTAAAGCACGTCGTCCGCATCCGCACCGGGGAAACCAATGCGGAGGCGTTGTAGATCTCGTGTTCTTAACCTATTTGCTACGCTGCTGCTGCACACAATCTTATTTTAACTTCCTATTGCTGAGGTCAGGTCAGCCTCTCGTTGAGGCGGGTCTGGTGTTTTAGCCCTGTCTTACCAATAACCAAATTAAGTTGCAAGAAATCACTGTCTGCCGACCGGCAGTGCAGTGACCACTGTTGGGCGAAGGCCGACGGTATATTCTGTGTAAGGAACTATTTGAAGAACTACTTTTAACGACTACGTTTATGGATCAGGCATTATTCACGGCAAATAATGTATGGATGTTGGTTTCAACGGTGCTAGTCTTTGTGATGCACCTGGGCTTTTCGGCTTTGGAAGCTGGCTTTGTACAAAAGAAAAATACGGTCAATATTCTCTTTAAGAATGCGATGATCATTTCGATCGGGCTGCTGACCTACTTTATCGTGGGCTTCAACCTGATGTACCCAGGTGTGAATGAAGGCGGCTTCTTTGGCTTTGGTGGCTTTGGGCTGTCGATGCCGGAAGGGGACGCGGGCGCGATTGCTTATGCAGATGGCGGCTACACCTACTACACGGATTTTATATTCCAGGGTATGTTTGCGGCGACAGCGGCTACCATCGTTTCCGGTGCGGTAGCGGAGCGCATTAAGCTCAATGCTTTCTTGATTTTTGCGACCTTGTTCGTGGCCATCAGCTATCCCATTACCGGTATGTGGAAGTGGGGTGCCGGCTGGCTGGATGCGGCAGGTTTTTACGACTTTGCAGGTTCTACACTGGTCCATGCCGTAGGTGGCTGGGGCGCATTGGCAGCCGTATTACTGCTGGGCGCGCGCCGGGGCAAGTATCAGAAGAATGGCGGCATCAAGCCGATTCCTGGGCACAGCATGCCTTTGGCAGCTATCGGGGTATTCCTGCTTTGGTTCGGCTGGTTCGGTTTCAACGGTGGCTCAGTGCTGTCCGCCGATCCGGTGGCGGTATCTTTGGTCTTTGTGACGACTTCTCTTGCTGCTTCGGCCGGGGCGGTAGGCGCCTTCTTTTTATCCTACTTCCTCTTCAAGTCGCATGACCTCTCTATGGTCCTCAACGGCATCCTGGGCGGTCTGGTGGGCATTACGGCCGGGGCCGACCTGATGAGCCCTATGGAGGCCATCATGATTGGTGGCATTGCTGGCCTGATCATCCCGGTATCTGTGGTCTTCTTCGACCGCATTAAAATTGACGATCCAGTTGGTGCCACTTCCGTTCACTTGATGTGCGGGCTTTGGGGTACGCTGGCGGTCGGTATTTTTGGTGCGAAAGCCGGGCTGGGCCAGCTATGGATTCAGCTGTATGGCACACTGGCAGTCGGTGCATTTACCTTCGCCTTTGCCTTCGGACTGATGTTCTTGCTGAAAAAGACGATCGGTATCCGCGTAAGCGAGGAGGAAGAAGAGCGAGGCCTGGACGTTGCAGAGCATGATATGGAAGCTTATGAGGCGGGTACGGTGACAGAGCCGGCTTATCAGCTGATGGATTAGAATTTTAGGAAAACAGGTGTTTGGATTAGTATGAAAAAACGATAACGGGACGGATATTTCCTGGGAGACCTGGGAAGGTTGTCCCGAGTCAGTCTTAGGAAAGGTTGAGGTTGAGGATAAGGTTGAGGGGCTTGGCGAGGTCTCCCAGGAGGCGACCGCTAAACGGTCGCTCCCTCCGGAGGATCCCGGTTGGTTTTAGCCTCGACCTCAACCTCCGCTGGAATCTCCAAGCCCAGCAGGAACTATCAAAAATTGACCACAAAACTCAAATAAATCATGGCGAAATCAAAACTGGAATACATCTGGCTGGACGGATCAGCGCCCACGCAGGGTCTTCGGTCCAAAACCAAGATTGTAAAAGACTTTAGTGGTGCCCTGGAGGACTGCCCAATGTGGTCCTTTGACGGCAGTTCCACCAATCAAGCCGAAGGTGGCGCTTCCGATTGTCTGCTTAAGCCGGTCGCGGTTTATCCGGACCCCGACCGCCGGGCGGGCTTTCTGGTAATGTGCGAGGTGTTGAATGCCGATGGCACACCTCACCCGACCAATGGACGGGCAACGATTAATGACGACGATGCCGACTTCTGGTTCGGCTTTGAACAAGAATACTTCCTTTGGGACTTAGAGACCAATAAGCCGCTGGGCTTCCCAGCCAATGGCTATCCGCGGCCACAGGGGCCTTACTACTGCTCTGTGGGCGCAGGCAATGCTTACGGCCGGGAGGTCATCGAGGAGCACCTCGACCTGTGCATCGATGCGGGCCTCAACATTGAAGGCATCAATGCCGAGGTTGCTGCCGGGCAGTGGGAGTTTCAGGTGTTTGCCAAAGGTGCGCATGAGGCCGGCGATCAGGTGTGGGTAGCCCGTTACTTACTAGAGCGTACGGCAGAGAAGTACGGGCTGGGTATCAACTGGCATTGCAAGCCTTTACAGGGCGACTGGAACGGATCGGGCATGCACGCCAACTTCTCGAACTCTCTGCTGCGGGAGGCGGGCAGCCGTGACGTATACGATACGGTTTGTCAGGCCTTTGGCGCTTCGCCGGATGTCATTAAGGCACACATCGACGTGTATGGGGAGGACAACCACCTCCGCCTTACCGGCCTGCACGAGACGCAATCGATTGATAAATTCAGCTACGGTGTATCTGACCGGGGCGCGTCTATCCGCATCCCGATCGCTACAGTAGAGAATGGCTGGAAAGGTTGGTTGGAAGACCGCCGCCCCAACTCTGCTGCGGACCCCTACAAGGTAGCGGCGCGCATTATTAAAACGGTCCGCTCGGCGGATGTGATGCAGCCCGCCTGAAAATGGTAATAGCTATACATTAACCTTATAGTTCCTGCATAGAAGTATGCAATTTTCTGCCTCCGGTTTTGTCCGGGGGCAGTCTTGTTGGAGCTTTAAGGTTTGTGCGGGGTTGAGGTCCGTAGCAAGGATAAGGATGAGGATGAGGTTGAGGTTGAGACCATCCGGGGTCTTCCACTTGGAGCGACCGTTAGCGGTCGCCGACTGGGAGGTCTGGCCGGGACCCTCAACCTCAACCTCGATCCGGGTGCAGCCCAAGGTCAACCTCAACCTCCCCCAGGACTAGCCTGGACCCCTTGCCAGGTTTTACCAAAATCCGGCAAAGCAGAGCTACCACAGGCTACCAAAGTTTGTTACCTTTAGAGCAATTGAAAATTTAGGAACTATAGTCATGCATTTCAGGATTTCGAAGTAAAATGCGTCAGCATTCATCAAACCTGGGATCGCATTTTTTAAAACTTAAAACTAAGCATATTTCTATGAGCCTTTCCAGATTCCAAGCCCTGGATACTATCCTTAATCGCTCCGGGTTTGAGTTGGAGTACGTAGACGTACCCGACCCCAAGATTTCAAACTTCTTTGGCTGTAATGTCTTCAACGACAAAGCAATGAAGGAATACATGACCGAAGAGGCCTTCAGCAATGTGAAGCTGGCCATTGAATCAGGCGCTAAGCTGTCGCGTGAAGATGCCGATGTCGTTGCCGATGCTATGAAGCGCTGGGCGATGGACCACGGCGCTACCCATTACACGCACTGGTTTCAGCCGCTGACTGGACGTACGGCTGAGAAGCACGATTCTTTCTTCACCTTGCGCCCGGATGGAGAGGTAGTGGAAGAATTCACCGGCGATACCCTCGTTCAGCAGGAGCCCGATGGGTCGTCTTTCCCTGGAGGCGGACTGCGTTCCACCTTCGAAGCCCGAGGCTATACCGCCTGGGACCCTTCTTCACCAGCCTTTATCCTGGAAGTAGGGGAGGGCAAGACGCTTTGCATTCCCACTATCTTTGTTACCTATGGGGGAGACTCCCTCGACTACAAGCTGCCGTTGCTGAAGTCGCAGTCTTATCTGGAGCAGGCGGCCATCCCTGTTTGCCAGCTGTTTGACGAGCAGGTCTCCAAAGTATGGGTGACCCTCGGCTGGGAGCAGGAGTACTTCCTGGTAGACGAAGCCTTGTTCAATGCCCGTCCTGACCTGCTGCTTACAGGCCGCACGCTCCTGGGCAAGCATTCGCCTAAGGGGCAGCAGTTGGATGATCACTACTTTGGTTCGATTCCGGAGCGGGTATACGCCTATATGCGCGACTTGGAAACGGAGTGCCATAAGTTGGGTATTCCGGTACGTACGCGCCACAATGAGGTAGGTCCGGGCCAATACGAGCTGGCCCCGATGTTCGAGGAAGTCAACCTCGCTGTCGACCACAATCAGCTGCTGATGGACCTGATGGACCGCGTTGCACGCCGCCACAAGCTTCGGGTGCTACTGCATGAGAAGCCATTCGCAGGTGTGAATGGCTCAGGCAAGCACAACAACTGGTCGATGTCAACGAATACGGGCAGCAACCTACTGTCGCCAGGTAAGAAGCCGGGCAGCAACCTTCGCTTCCTGACGTTTTTTGTGAATACCATTCAGGCTGTTTACAAGCATGCGGATATCCTGCGGGCCAGTGTCGCTTCGGCTTCCAATGATCACCGTTTGGGTGCGAATGAAGCGCCGCCTGCCATTATTTCCGTCTTTATCGGCGAGACCCTTACCAAGGTCCTCGACAGCATTGAGAATGGGGCGACTCTGGATGAGGCTGGCGTGAAGGAAGTAATCGACCTGCTGAATAAAATTCCTAACCTTGAGCTGGACAATACCGACCGAAACCGGACCTCTCCGTTTGCCTTCACCGGCAATAAGTTTGAGATTCGTATGGTGGGCTCTACGATGAACTGCGCGGCACCGATGACCGTGATGAATACCATCGTGGGCCATCAGCTGGAGTTGTTCAATACCGAGCTGAAGGAGCTTATGGAAAAAGGGCAGGATCGTAATGCAGCCATTCTGACCATTTTGCGCCGATACATTAAGGAGTCCAAAGCGGTCCGCTTCGAAGGCGACGGTTACAGCGAAGCCTGGGAGAAGGAAGCCGAAAAGCGTGGGCTGGCGAATACGCCTAATACACCGGATGCGCTGAATGCCTACCGGTCTAAGGAGGCGATTGAGTTGTTCACGTCCAGTAAGGTCTTCACAGAGAAGGAGCTACACGCCCACTACGAGGTGATGAATGAGAACTACATCATCAAGCTGCAGATTGAGGCCCGCACCATGGGCGAGATGGTGATCAACCATATCCTGCCTGCCGCGATTGCCTACCAGGGGCAGCTGGCCGACGGCGCGTTGAAGATGAAGGAGCTTGGGCTGAGCGAAAACGAGTATAAGGCACAGCTGGATATCATCAAGCTGATTGCGGAGAACATAAGCCTCATTAAGCAGAAGGTCAATGAAATGACCAATGCCCGACGCGATGCCAACGAGCTGGAGGATGCCAACGAGATGGCTAAGGCGTACTGCTACAAGATCAAGCCTCTTATGGAAGAGATCCGCACTTATGCTGACCGCCTGGAGTACCTGGTGGATGACCGCGAGTGGCCGCTGATCAAGTACCGGGAGCTGATGTTTGTCCGGTAAACGATACGTTTTAGACTGTTGTAAAGAGAGTAGCCCGGGCTGCGCGTATGGCGTGGCTTGGGCTGCTTTGATTTGGGGTTGAGCGTAGTGCCGTCAGGGTATACTTTAAGCGTAGGCTCGCCTCGGAAGTATGCCCTAATTTGCGTGTAGGTAATGTGCGACGCTCTACGAGGTCGGAAAGCTGTAATAGATTGGGTTGACTTATATTCGACGCTCTACGAGGTCGATGTGCCCTGGGCTGCTGGGGTATACTTTGAGCGTAGGCTTCCACAGGGTGTGTGCTCTAGCTTGCGGATGGAGAGAAATGTACCCATACCTTTAGATTTGCAAAAGGGATGAGCGGTGCCGCTCGGGTGGTCTGCCGGGAAGCGGTTGCAAAGCGGTCGTTGCACTGGCTGGGTGCTTAACCTTAACCTTTCCGGGTACATTCCTGGGACACGAGCGTTACCGGTCGGTGTGGCTGGGTTTTCAAAGTGTCGAGAAAGATAAAATCTGCCCGGTTTTTGAAAGAGGGAACAGTTTTTTCAATGGTACTATATCTATCAGATTTACTATTTTTGTGAAGCTTTTCTCTAACTAAAAAATGTATTGATATGAAATCTCTACTATTTGCGCTCTTCGCGATGCTCTTTGTAACCGGCTTAAGTGCCCAAACTTTGGAGACGGAATCTGAATTTCCACCCGATAGCCCTACCTGGCCGTTTTTGTGGGATCTGGAAGTGGATGAAGGCGGAAGTTTGTACGTGTGTTCAGCGCTGGGTGAATTATTTGTGAAAACCGGAAACGAATGGCAGTCCTTTGAGCTTGACCCAGAGGCGGATACGGAGGCCTTTGGCGTGGCCGTTGATAGCGACAGTGTGACCTGGGTAGCTACCGACAGAGGGCTGTTTGAGGTCAATAACGGGGTGGTGATACACCACACGGCTGAGAACAGCGGCTTGCCTTATAACGAGCTGCGGACCATTGAAGCCCATGGCAATGAGCTTTGGATCATTGCGCCTGATTATGGCCTGATCCGGAAATCCGGTGAGGATTATACGGTTTACAATCCGGATAATGCCCCATTTCAGTCTGATGTGCTCCGTAACCCACTGGCTGTGCAGTCTGACGGGCGCGTTATCCTGTCTACCTCTGGTTTCGTTTACTTTTTTAACAATGGGACGAACTGGCAGGTCCTGGATTTGTACGATCTAGTTGGTGGCTGGAACCTTCGGGTTGCGGATATTTTCGTTGACCACAATCAGGACATCTGGTTTGCTACCAACGCAGGTGTGTTAAGGTATGATGACAGCTCCGGCAACCTGCAGGATATGGGTAATGTGTACGGGGAGCGTAGTTATCAGGGCATTCTCTACACCCCGGATGGTGAGCTTTGGCTTGGTGACGTTAACGATGGTATCCGCTATTTTGACAGTGATCAGGAAGAATACTATTTCGAGGCAGAAGGGAACAGCGATATCCCTTCTCAGGTTTTTGACATGGTATTGCACAACGACACGGTAAAGGTTATCGGCAATATCGGTGCAAAAATTGCCAGTCTGTCTGTCGTTTTTATAGATGCAGACAATGACGGCTTCTTTGATGGGGAGGATTGCGATGACAGTAATCCGGATATCTACCCTGGGGCGGAAGAAATCCCTAATAATGGTATAGATGAAGACTGCGACGGTAGTGATCTGGTGGTATCTGTGGATGAGGCGTTCAAGGCAGCGATCCGGGTTTTCCCTAATCCTGCTTCGGCTGTATTGTACGTACAAGGGCCCTGGGAAGAGACCCCTACGCTGATGCTGCATAGCCTGGATGGTAAGTTGGTAAATGGTCCACTTCAAGCTACGGAAATGCCCTTAGCTGGCCTGGTAGAAGGAAATTACATGCTTACGGTCGAAACAAGGCATGGAAAGGCGGCTTATCAGGTATACCTTCAACCGTAGTTGAGGGTGGGTAAAACAGGCGAGGGTTGCTGTCGGTAGCAGTCCTGGGTTTTATGGTGGTCCTGGTCGGATGCAGGATGAGCAGTTAGGGTATACTATAAGCATAGGCTTAGCTTGGTCGTATGCCCTAACTTGCGGGTGGGTATTTTACAACTAAGGAAAAGTGCGATACTCTGCGAGGTCGCTTTGGGAAGTTAAGGATAAAGGTTGAAGGATCAAGCAGTGCCGGTCGCTGGTTCGCCGGGAGGCGGTCGCAAAGCGGCCGTTTCATAGGGTGATGGAGCCTGGTGCTTCTCCGTCCGATGTAACTTAAGCGCCAATATACATCCGTATGGACCTGTCCGTCTGGACTGGCCCGTCCATACGGACAAGTTAGGGAAGTTGGAAACCTTAACCTTGGCTGGGCCTTGACTGAGACCAACCTGAACCCCGGCAGAGCAGTACCCGGCCTCCCTGTTTTGCACCAAATTAAGAAAACTTTGGGGCCGCTTATGAACTTTCACCGCTGTCCCTGCCGTTCCTAAAATGTGACTGCCGCGGTTTTTGGCGTCAGAACAACTAAACTAAAAAATAAAATGATGAAGCGCATTCAGATGACCCTGCTTGCTTTTGTATTGCTCCTTAGTGCGGTGGGTTTCACCGGCTGTGGCGGCGATGATGACCGTGGAGGTGGTATCAATTTGTTCTCAATTGAGGACGACAAAATGCTGGGTATGCAGTTGCGGGATGAAATCCTGGCGAATCCCCAGGAATATCCTATTCTGGATCAGGGGCAGTACCCTCAGGCTTATGCTTTTTTACAAGATATTGTGGATGACATTCTGGCTAGCGGGGAGGTGAAGTATGCACAGGAATTTGCCTGGGAAGTTTATATCATTGATGACCCGGAAACGCTGAATGCTTTTGCTGCACCTGGGGGGTACATTTTTGTGTATACGGGGCTTATTAAATTTCTGGAGGAAAAAGATGATTTCGTGGGTGTAATGGGGCACGAAATGGCTCACGCTGATTTGCGCCATTCTACCCAACAGCTTACCCAGCAGTATGGTGTGGCAACCTTGCTGAGCCTTCTGCTTGGGCAGGATCAGGAACTACTGACTAATGTTTTGGGTAGTCTCCTGGGATTGAAATTTAGCCGAGATGATGAGTCGCAGGCGGACCAATTTTCCGTCATTTATCTGTGCGAAACGGAGTATGCTGCGAATGGTGCGGCGAGCTTTTTCCAGAAGCTGATCGATCAGGGCAGTGCGAATCCTCCGCAGTTCCTGAGTACCCACCCTAATCCGGACAACCGCGTAGAGGCCATCAATATGGAGGCGGAAGAGCGCATGTGCGATACGGCTTTTGACTCTGATGCGCAGGCTTGGATGGCTTTCCAGAATAGTTTGCCCTAGGGCGTTCACGCGGAAGTTTTTACGTAAAGGTTTCACGCAAAGGGCACAAAGGTTTCGCGCAGAGGTTGCGAAGGTTTTACACAAAGGGCTTTCGTCAACACTGTTTTTGCGCCCTTAGCGTGAACCACCCCCGCCACCCCTTTTTCTTTGCCCTTAGCGTGGACTTGCTCCCCAAATTCCCTAAATTGCCGGCAAAAATGATGAGCCTGACCATTAACCACACGGTGCTCGACCGCTTCCTGCGGTACGTACAGATCGATACACAGTCTGATCCGGCATCCACCACTTTCCCGTCTACTGAAAAGCAGAAAAATCTCAGCCGATTGCTGGTAGAGGAACTGAAAGCTATGGGGATAGCGGACGCCCACCTCGATGAGCACGGGTATGTCTACGCGACCCTGCCTTCCAATACGGACAAGCAGGTGCCTACGATCTGTTTTTGCTCACATGTGGATACTTCGCCCGATTGCAGCGGCGAAGGGGTGAAGCCGCTTGTGCATAAGAATTACGACGGGGGCATACTGACCCTGCCCGATGACCCTACGGTGCAGCTCAACCCGGAAGACCACCCGGAACTGAAGCATAAAATTGGGCACGATATCATCACGGCAAGCGGGACGACCCTGCTGGGGGCAGACAACAAAGCCGGGGTGGCGGAGATTATGGATGCCGTGCACTTCTTTACCCAGAACCCGGAGATAAAGCATGGCGCTGTCCGCATCCTGTTTACCCCTGATGAGGAAATTGGACGGGGGGTAGACCACGTGGATATGGAAAAGCTGAATGCCGAATTTGGCTATACCGTTGATGGGGAGCGCCTGGGTAGCTTAGAGGATGAGACCTTCTCCGCAGATGCCGTTACCATCAATATTACAGGCGTGAGCATCCACCCGGGCTTCGCCAAAGGCAAGCTAGAGAGTGCTCTGAAAATTGCAGCTGACCTGGTGGCTGCCCTGCCAAAGGACCGGTTATCTCCGGAGACGACAGAGGGCAAAGAAGGTTTTGTACACCCCGTAAGCCTCAGCGGGGGCGCGGAATCAGCCAAAGTACAGTTTATCATCCGCGATTTTGAGGATGAAAAGCTGGCTGCCCACGAAGCAGAGCTGAAAGGCTATCTGGATCAGGTGATGCAGCAGTACCCGCATTCCAAAGCGGAGTTTGTGGTGAAGGAGCAGTACCGCAATATGAAGCAAATGATCCAACAGCGCCCTGAGATTGTGGACTATGCCGAAGAAGCGATGCGTCGGGCTGGCGTGGAGCCTCAAAAGCGCAGCATCCGGGGCGGGACGGATGGTTCCCGTTTGTCCTTTATGGGATTGCCCTGCCCAAATATTTTTGCTGGTGAGTATGCTTTCCACTCTAAGGAGGAATGGTCATCAGTACAAGACATGGAGGCTGCCGTGCGCACGATTGTGGAGATTGTGCGCCTGTGGGAAGCGCGTTCTTAATAGAATTTAAGAGCCAATATTGTCTGTTTAAGGTTTTTTAACAGAATCTGAATGCGGCTTAACGCCAATTTAGGAACATCGGGTAGGCAGGGGTGATACCTTGGGGATAAGAAAAACCCACACACTATGCGTACCCGATATTCCTTTTCCCTGATGGTTATCCTTATCGTAAGCCTGAGCTCCTGTGTGTCACCGGAGAAACTGGTGGAGCGGGGCAATTACGAAGCGGCTATTGAGGTGGCAGCCCGCCGTCTGGCCGGCAAGAAGAACAAGAAGACCAAGTTTGTCCTGGCGCTGGAGGAAGCTTTTCAGAAAGCTAATCAGCGCGATCTGTCAGCTGCGGACCGCCTCAAGCGGCAGAACCGTCCGGAGAACTGGGCGCGCATCCACGAGCATTACCTGAGTATCCGTAAACGTCAGGAGGCAGTAGCCCCGCTATTGCCATTAGTATCCAAAGAAGGCATTAAGGCCAATTTCCGTTTTGTGAAAGTAGACGAGTTGGAAATGGAAAGCCGGGAAAAGGCGGCTGAATTTCACTATGCGGAGGCCAAGCGCCTGCTCCGGGATGCGCAGCAGGGAGAAGACCGGTTGGCGGCCCGCCGAGCGTACGCTGAGCTGGATAGAATTCGGCAGTACTTCAGTCGTTACCGGGATGTGGAGCAGTTGCAGGAGGACGCCCTTTACCTGGGCACCACCCATATTCTGGTTCGCATGCGGCAAGAGGCACCGATGGCGATCCCCAATGCTTTTGAGCGGGAACTTACTGCAATGGCCGTTCAGGATATGAATAGTCAGTGGAAGGTCTATCATACGCGCCCGGTAGAAGGGCTGCGTTACGACTACGAGGTGGTGATGCGCATCAACCGCATTGAAGTCAGCCCCGGGCTGGTCCGCGAGCGGCAGTACGAAGAGACGGCTGTAGTGGAAGATGGCTGGGAATATGTACTTGATGCCAATGGCAATGTGGCGAAGGATTCCCTGGGCAATGATATTACGCAGCCCCGGGAGGTGACGGTGCGGGCGCTGATTCTGGAAAACTACCAGAATAAGGCGGCGCGGGTTAGTGGCCGGCTGGAGTTTGTGGACCGGTCTACGGACAATCTGATTCATACGGAGCCCATGTTTGCGGAGGCCGTGTTTGAGCATTTCGCAGCGACGTTCCGGGGCGATAAGCGGGCGTTAAGCAAGCAGTCCCGGCAGCGGATTGGTAATCAGCCGGTACCGTTCCCTAGCGAGGAGGTGTTGCTGCTGCAGGCGGTGGAGCGGTTGAAGCCTTTTGTGAAGCGGGAGATTGCGGGGGCACGGCGGATGATTTGAGAGTTGTCTTTACGCGGCGTTCGCGGGGGGCACGCAGAGATTGCGGAGGTAGACTGGAACACGGATTGGACGGATTGCACAGATTTTGAGCGGGGGCATGGATGTGTGGCGGTACCGGGTTGCAAGATCAGTGTAATCAGTCAGATCAGCGTCCTCAGTGTACTATTGCGTTACTTGGAGTTTGGGGAACACAGATTAGACTGATTTCGCGGATTTTCACGGATTGCGAGCAGGGGCATCAGTATAGGCTTGTGGTATAGGAAGCGCAGGAGAAGCAAAGGGGCAAGGGGCAGTTTAAGCAGTAGCACAGGGGGTGATATGAATCCGAATATTTGAAAATCACCGCAGAGTGCCTATTTTGGAAGCATGAATACATTATTCCAAAACGCACAATTGTCAATCGAGGAGCTGCCCAGTGTAGCAGATGTGGAATGGCAGGGGCTCAATAAGGCTTATCTACGGGTAGACTTGATTGGGCTTTGGTTGTTTCGGCTTATGGTACTCGGGGTTTTTCTGGCTTACACTTTTTTTGTGGAAGGCTTTCCGCCGGTGGTACGGTGGAGTATTGCCGGGCTGTGGGTGTTTTTGCTATTGCTGACCACGGTGCTGCGTTATCTGGGTTTCCGGATCAAAGGGTATGCGGTAAGGCAACACGATTTGATGTACCGCCGCGGCTTGCTGTTCCGGTCGGTCACGGTAGTACCCTTCACGCGGATTCAGCACAGCGAGGTAGAGCAGGGCGTAATTGAGCGGCAGTTTGGGCTGTCGAGCCTGTCGGTTTTTACCGCCGGCGGGAGTCAGAGCGACCTGGTCATTCCTGGCCTAAAAAGAGAAGATGCTGAGCGCATCCGCAATTTCTTATCCCAAAAAGTAGCTGCGGATGAAGAGGAGTGAGCTGAATTTTCTGGAGCCCCGCCGGCAGGCGCAAGCGGCGATTGCGATCTTTATCTACAAATTTGTGGTGCGTATTCTACGGGCAGCCTGGCCGATTTTGCTGGTGTTCCTTTTTCGCAGCAATAAGGAGCAAAGCAATACGGAGTTGCTGATGAATGCCGTGGTGGTGATCGGTGGTTTGTTTTCTCTGGGCGTTTCGGTAGTGGCTTATTTCCGTTATTTTTTTCATCTGGAGGAGGACCAATTGGTGATTCAGAAAGGCGTGTTCAACCGCAGTCTTACGAAGCTCCCCTTTGAACGCATTCAAAACCTGTACATTGAGCAGAACGTGCTGCACCGTCTGCTGGGCGTTGTGAGCCTGCGGGTCGACTCGGCCGGTAGCAGTGGGCATGAAGTTACGATCGATGCGCTGGAGCGCAAGGATGCCGAAGCCATGCGGGCCTACGTGCTGGAGCAAAAGCGCGAAGAGGCGCAAGAGCAGACTGGACTGGCTCCGGAAACCTCTGGACAAAGTGCCCCTGTTGCGCAGTCGCTAGTCCTCCGCCTGACTTTTGAGGATTTGCTACGGATTGGGGTGACTCAAAACCACCTTGCTACGGCCGGGGTGATCGTAGGCACGGTATTTGGGTTTCTGTTTACAGTGGCTGGTGCCTTTGAGCAAGACCTGGTCAAGACGCTGATTGAGCGCTGGCCGATGCTGCAGCCGGGCTTTTGGGGCTTTTTGATACTGGCGGCTATATTGTTTGTGGTGGCTTTCTTTCTGACTCTGATCCGGACGGTCACACAGCACTACGATTTACAGTTTTTTGAGAGCCGGGAGGGTTTTCAGCTGAAAGCAGGCCTTTTTAATCGGCGGGAAGCCTCTATGCAGAAGCGCAAGATTCAGCTCATCCGCTGGACGGACAATCCGCTGCGGCGGTTGCTGGGGCTTTTCCGGGTGTCGATTCATCAGGCGATTTCGGGCTCGGAGCGGGCGGCGGAGCAAATTTCGATTCCAGGTTGTAAATCAGTACAGGTGGATGATGTGGTGCATTCGAGTTTTGAGGGCAGTGGGGAGGCGGTGTTCCGGGGTCATTCTATTTCCAAAGCGTATTTCATCTGGTATATCCGGTTTACGTTTCTGCCTGCGGTCGTTTTTGGGGCGTTGGGGTACTTTTTGCAGGAGCCGCGTTTTGCCTTGCCGGCGATTGGTTTTCCGGTGCTGGGGGGCTTGTACCTTTGGTTGTATCAGGAGCGTTTTCAGCTTTGGTTGTCGCCGGAGTATCTAAAAACCTCTGAAGGGGTGCTGGGGCGGACGATGACGTTGCTTCCGGTCTATAAGGTGCAGTCTGTCCGTATCCGGCAGTCGTTTTTTCAACGGCGCCGGTCGTTGGCTTCTGTTGAGTTGTATACGGCCGGGGGCTCGGTGCGGGTCCCTTTCCTTCCGCTTGATCTGGCGCGGGCGCTGCAGGACTATGTACTGTACCGGGTGGAAAGCCGGCGGGAGGATTGGATGTAAAAGGGCGCTTTCTGATGGGAGGATTAGCTGGTAGTGTTGGCTATGGGTGCGACCTCTACGAGGTCGTTTTGCTGGTGTGGCTGAGGGGGTGAGTAATATTTGACCTCTGCCGAGGTCAGTTCTGTGCTGCCACCTAGATACCCAGGTTCTGCGCAGCCTAAAATAACTTCGTGGAAGCCACCGCTTTCTAACCCATGGAAGGGCAAACGCATCAAAATGAGAACACGTCACGGAACACGTCACGGAACACGTTAGATTGGGTGGCGGCTGCCGGAATTGCATGTTCGACAGAGGAGTTTACGAATTTCTAGCGTTTTTGCTTCCTTTTTTGGTCCCGGTAAACCGGGAAAAAAGGAAGAGCCCAGCCCATACCTTTAGGCGAGAATTGAACTACCCCCCTTCCTCAGGGGCTTTTGCACTACGTTTTCGTGGAAACCGCGTTTGGTACGTTTGCCCTAAACCCATTGTAAGAGGTCGTTTTGCTGTTATGGGTAGGAGAGAGAGTAATATTTGACCTCAGCCGCGGTCAGTTCCGTGCTACCGGCCTGATACTCGTGGAGGGGTCTGCCCAGGCCGACTTCGTAGAAGTCACATCTCACAAACCCGGGGAACGAGGGAGATTCGACCTCGTAGAGGTCGCATATGTACGAGCGCTATACCTGCTTTAAGTTCGAAATCTTGCCCTCACTGAAATTGATTCCGGAACCCAAACCCCAAAAAAGCAAAAGTTTTTTTCCTGGGATTTATGGAATTTACGACCCTCCCGCGACATATAAGTAAAAGCAATAGTTATGGCAGACTCCTACACTCAAATTTATATTCAGCTTATATTCGTGGTAAAGTACCGACAAGCCAACATTAGACCTCAATGGGAACAAGAGCTATATAAATACATCACAGGGATCGTACAAAAAAGAGGGCACAAAATGATGGCGATTAACGGTATGCCAGACCATACGCACCTCTTAATCGGCTTCAAGCCTGCTGAATCTCTGTCTCATTTAGTTCAGGAGACGAAGAAAGCGAGTACTAATTTTATTAATGACAATCAGTTTTGCCCTCAAAAATTCCAATGGCAGGCCGGATATGCTGCGTTTTCTTACAGCAAATCTCACGTGGAACGGGTATACTGGTATATTCATAATCAAAAGGCGCACCACCGAAAGCGGACGTTCCGGGAGGAGTTTTCGTCTTTTCTGAAAGCTTATGAGGTGGAAACGGGTAGAAAAAGGCCTTTTGATTTTTGGGAGAACTAGCTAAAAGTGGTGAGTGTGCGACCTCTATGAGGTCGTTTTGACATGGTCTGGTGAGTTGAGTGAGGTGTGACCTCTGTCGGGGTCAGATGGGAACTAAAGCCTGCCCATTCCGGTCAGGTTTATCAAGCTTAACTTAGTAGAGCCTGTCTACTTGTCGCAGCCAGGTATTGTCAAATCTCACTCACTACCGGACCCAGGCAGACCTGACCTTGTAGTGATCGCAAAGCCCGCTCTCAAAAGGTTAGCGCTGAAACAGAAGTCCTCAGGGCTGCGACTGATGCCGTAGAAGTTAATTCTTACAAATCACAGGACTCAGCCAGGTCCAACCTCTCGCCGAGGTCGCATGTGCCCTTCTTCGGGTATTAGATACCTCAAGGCACATCAGGCTACTGCACCAGGTCAATTGCCCTCTCGCCCCCCGTCTTCACCAACGTAAATTCGTCCAGCACTTCCAGCGTTTCCGTTTGGTAAGCCCGGCCGGTCAGGCGTTTCCCGTCTACCTCCAGACCGAGGTAAGCCCAGGTATGATGAGCGGCAGCGACGAGGTTGGGGTGCGCACAGGAGTCTGGGTTAGGGTGGTAAGCCTTCGGGTCGCTGCCCACACCCCGAAGTTTGCCCCCGCTGCCAGCCGTGATGCTGATGAAGCCAGGCAGATCGTGATAAGTGGAGGTGCTGTCCTGAAGATAAGGCTGCAGCACTTCACCAGCCCCGTTCATCGGATTGAGGCGCTCGTAGGTGTGAGCATGCCCGTTCAGCACGAGGTCAACGCCATGTGCTTCAAAGATAGGGTAGAGAGAGATCACCCCTGCCTCATCGGATTTATAGGTACAGGACTTACCGTTGTGATGGAGGAAGACAATAGTCCAATCAGTGCCCGCCGGGCGGTGGCTTAAATCATCCTTAAGCCATTGTATCTGATTTTCGTAGTCGTACATATCCCCGCCCTTGCCGCTGTCGAGCCCGATGAAATGCACATTGCCATGCTGAAAACTATAGTAATGCTCGTTATGAGGCAGCTTCCATTCCCGCATGAAATGCTGCTCCGGCTCATGCCAGTCGTGATTGCCCAAGACTGGATATACCGGGGTAGTAGACAGGTAGCCCTCAAAGTGGCGGAAGAAATTAGCATCGTAATCTTTGCTTTGCCCATCAGGATAGACGATATCACCCATCAGAATGCCGAGGTCATACCGGTGAGCACTCTGCTTCAGGGCTTTGCCAAGAAGATTGGGCGTACCTTCTGTTTCCAGAGGCTCTCCGATGTCGCCTACGGCAAAGAAGTGGAAAGAAGTATCGGTAGGGGCAATGGGCGCCCGAAAGGTAAAGGTGTCTGGAAGGAGCGGGGCGTTGTTTTGCCAAAGCTGGTACTCGTAGTACTGAGCTGGAGATAAATGGTAGAGGACTGCCTCACACTCAGTTTGCCCGCCTGAGGTCGGGCGGGTGTTTGCAGCGGCGGTAACCCAGGCTTCGGTACCCTGTTTTCGGAACCGGACCTCAGCCGGGTTGGCATTGGCAGACCGCCAAAGGATGGTAAGGCTGTCGTGCAGCGCCATTTGCAAGTAGGGATAACGGGTGATGGGCGAGGGGGCTGCGGAAGCCGGTGGGGTGGGGTCGGAGCAGCCTGTAGCAGAAAGCAGCAGCGCAAACAGGGAAAGGAATAGGTGACGGTTCATAATGCAACAAGTGTTCAGTTGATGGTGCAAGCTACGGTAATGTTGCCTATTGGCTTTTAACCAGCAATTAAGCTTTTGTAAACTTAAGCGTCGGGGCACTTCAAAATTGCTACAAAATCGCTTCCTATCTTTGTAATTATGAAACTGCTTATTGTAGAAGATCAGCAAGAATTAGTGGATAATATTCAGGCGTACCTAAGCCGGGGCGACGTAGTCTGTGAGGCGGCGCGCAACTTTGCGGAAGCCCAGGACCGCCTGATTTCATTCTCCTACGATATTGTGCTGCTCGACCTGATGCTGCCCGACGGGAGCGGGCTCAATCTGCTGCGCCTGCTTAAACGGATGAACCCGGAGACGGGCGTGCTCATCATTTCTGCCAAAAATGCGCTGGACGATAAAATCAAGGGGCTTGAACTGGGTGCCGATGATTACCTGACCAAGCCTTTCCACCTTTCCGAACTTAATGCCCGCCTCAATGCTATCTTTCGCCGTCGCCGTCAGCAGGGGCATAAGGTGCTTGAGCATGGCTGCATCCGTATTGATACCGATACCCGGGAAGTGACGGTCTCCGATCAGCCCATTACCCTGACGGTTAAGGAGTATGAGCTGCTGCTGTTTTTTATCACTAATAAGAACCGGGTGCTGACCAAGCAGGTGATCGCCGAGCACCTTTGGGGCGATGATGTGGACCTGCTGGACTCTTTCGACTTCGTGTACCAGCACATCAAGAACCTCCGCAAAAAGATCGCCATCGAAGGCTGCGAAGAGCATATTAAAACCATCTACGGGCTGGGCTATAAATTTACCAACCGATGAACCTGATTGCCAAAACGACGGTTTTTTACCTCCTGGTGTCCGTGTTGGTCTTTGGCATTGGCGGCTACGTGACCTACCATGTCGTGGAAACGGAGGTGATCAAAGAGACGGACTACGCGCTCTACGACGAGGTGCAGGATATGGCCAATGACATCCGGGATGGCATTCCGTTAGAAATCCTACGCCGCCGCAAAGCCAATATTGAACACCTGGGCGACCACCTGCAAATTGATACTTTCTACCGGTTCACAGATACCATCGCCCCACATCCCTACCGCGAAGGAGAAACGGAGCCTTACCGGAAGCTGGAAGCCGTGAAGGAAGTGGATGGCAGCTTTTTCCACATCACCATCACTGATGTTTTCATTGAGTCCGATGATATCTACGATGTGGTGGTGGAAATCATCTGGCGGCTTTTTCTAATTCTCGGCGTCGGCATGCTGATTGCCAGTTTTCTGGTAACCCGATGGCTGCTGACCCCCTTTCAGCGCATCCTGAGCAGCATTCGGGGTTTCAACATTAAGCAGTCTGAGCCTTTGGATTTGCCCAAGACTACCACACGGGAGTTCCGGCAGCTCAATGCCTTTGTATCAGCTATGACAGAGCGGGCAAGGCGGGATTTCCGAACGGTCCGGGAGTTTTCTGAGAATGCTTCTCACGAGATGCAAACGCCCCTGTCCATTGCCCGGGGCAAGCTGGAACTCCTCCAGGAAACCCAGTCTCTGGATCAGGAACAGCTCCGGCTAATCGACGATGCACAGACGGCCCTGAGGCGGCTGTCTAAACTGGGAAGTGCGTTGCTATTGCTCACCAAAATTGAGAACCACGAGTTCCGTGCCCAGCATAAAATTGATTTTTCGACCATCGTAAACACATGTATCGATAATTTTGAAGAGTTGGCTATGCTGCGGGGCCTGCCTGTGAGGCGGGAAGTGAAACCTGGCGTGAAGGTTGCCCTTGATCCCACCTTGGCGGACGTACTGGTCTCCAATTTGGTGCGCAATGCCATCCGCCACAATCAGGAAGACGGTGCCATTGAGGTTTTCCTGGATCACGAGCGACTCGTCATCCGCAATACCGGTGCGCCCCCCACCATTCCTACCCGGGACCTCTTCAAGCGCTTTCGCAAAAACCAGCAATCTGAGAAGTCGATGGGGCTGGGATTGGCTATCGTGAAGAAGATTTGCGACACCAACCGGCTGGTCGTTAATTACGATTTTCAGGATGGTTGGCACGAAATAAGTGTGATTTTTCCGACAAATGTTTAAACTTCAGAATTGCTTCAACATTACTACAAGTGAGCGATAGAATCGCCCCTTACCTTTGTAGTAAATAAAATTCAAGCATGAAGTTTCACCTGACCTTACTTACATTTCTACTCAGCCTTCCTTTTTTGCTTGCCGCGAATGAACCCGCTTCGGACCCCGGCGATGACATGAAGGGACTCGTGAAGGGACAAATTATTGATGGCTCCACAGGGGCTCCTTTAGAATACACCACGGTATCTGTTTATGCCTTGCCGGATAGTAATCTGGTGACTGGTGGCATTACGGACGGGGAGGGCATCTTCTCCATAGAGCTGAAAACGGGCCGCTACTACCTGGAAGTGGCTTATATTTCTTACCAAAAACTGGAAACGCAGCCTTTCGAAATAGCCCGCGGCCGGATGAGCGCTGATTTGGGCAAAATTGCAATGCAGCCCGATGCAACGACCCTGGAGCAGGTAGAAGTACGGGCGGAGAAAAGCCGCATGCAGATGTCGCTGGACAAGCGCGTGTTCAATGTCGGCAAAGACCTGGCTAACCTGGGCGGTTCGGCTACGGATGTACTGGACAACGTTCCTTCGGTTACGGTGGATGTGGAAGGCAACGTTAGCCTGCGTGGTAGCGGCGGTGTGCGCATCCTGATCAACGGCCGGCCTTCGAGCCTGGTTGGGGTAGGGGATACCGATGGTCTGCGCAATATCCCTGCCAATCTGATCGAGCGGGTGGAAGTTATTACTAACCCGAGTGCCCGGTATGAAGCTGAAGGCATGGCGGGCATCATCAACATCATTCTCAAGAAAGAAAAGCGGAAAGGTTGGAATGGCTCGGTGGACATCACCGGAGGCTATCCGGAGCAGGCCGGCCTAGCTATCAATACCAACTACCGCGTCAAGAATTGGAATTTCTTTGCTAACTACGGCCTGACCTACCGGGAGAGCCCTGGTAGTGGCAGCCGCTATCAGGAAGTCTATGACCGCAACGAATTCGGTCCGGACACAACCTTTATTCAGGACCTGACCCGGGAGCGTACCCGTGGTGGATGGGACAATAATATCCGCGTAGGTGCGGACTACAGCTTTAGCGAAACCAGCACCCTGACCGCCAATTTTACCTACAGTGTGGAAGATGGGGATAATATCTCGGAAATCACTTACAGGGACTTCATCAATAGCCTTGACAACCCTACCGGCATCAGCACACGTACCGATAACGAACGGGAAGAAGAAGCCGACCTGGAGTATGTCATGACTTACCGCAAGGAATTCAAAGGCAAGGGGCACCAGTTTACTACTGACATCCGCTTTCAGGACAGCGAGGAATTGGAAACCTCTACTATTCGGGAGGCCTACTTTACCCCGGAATTTGAAGAGACGGGGGCGAGTGAGCTGGAGCAGCGTTCCAGCAATCTCGAGCTGCAAAAACAGCTGATCTGGCAAGCGGATTACGTGCGGCCCTTTGCGGAAGAAGGCAAATTTGAGGTGGGCCTAAGGGCTGGGCTGCGCGATATCGAGACCAACTTTCAGGTAGATGAATTTGGTGTGAGTGGGTGGGAAAACCTGCCCGAGTTCACCAACAACTTCCTGTTTGACGAAGATGTCTATGCGGCTTATACCAGCATTGGCAACAAATACGGTGACTTCTCCTTCCAGGCCGGGCTGAGAGCGGAGTACACCGAAATGATCACCGAACTGGTTGCAACCGAGCAGATCAATCCACGAGAATACTTCAACCTGTTCCCCAGTGTATTCCTGGGTTACGACCTGGGGGAAACCGGGAATTCCATGCAGGTGAGCTACAGTCGCCGCATCAACCGGCCTAACTTCTGGAGCCTCAACCCGTTCTTTAGCTTCAGCGACGCCCGGAACATCTTCACCGGCAACCCTAACCTGGACCCTGAATTTACCGACTCCTACGAGATCAACTACCTGAAATACTGGGATAATGCTTCGATGACAGCAGGCGTTTTCTACCGATTTACCACAGGCAAGACGGAGCGCATTCAGCGGGTCAATTCAGAGGGCATCACCTTCACACAGCCGGAAAACCTGGCTACTGAGGATGCCTATGGTCTGGATGTCACCTTCTCCGTATCGCCTACCAAGTGGTGGGATTTGGATGGTAACGTCAATTTCTTCCGGTCCATCATTTCCGGTACCACGGAGTCGGGCGAAGACCTCGGGGCAGACGCTATTACTTCCTTTGGGCGGCTGACCTCACAGATCACGCTTTGGGACGAGCTCAATACGCAGGTCCGCTTCAACTACCGTGCGCCCCGGAATGACCCGCAGGGCCGTGACAAAGCGATGTACCATATGGACCTGACACTTAGCAAAGATATCCTGGATAAGAAAGGCACACTGACGTTTTCCGTAAGTGACGTTTTCAATTCCCGCCGCTGGCGATACGTCAACGAAGGCACCGGCTTCTACAGCGAAGGCGACTTTCAGTGGCGTGCCCGTCAGGCCCGTCTGACTTTCTCTTACCGCATCAATCAGCAGAAAAAGCGCCGTGGCAATTACGGTGGTGGATATGATGGCGGCGGTGGAGACTTCTAAAGAATTTTTATACACTACTTTGTGAAAATTGGTTGGCAGCGGGTGAATGGCATCCGCTGCTTTTTGTGTGTGGGTTTAGTCCTATTGTTGTGCGTGGAGAGTTGGGACACGGATTAGATTGATTACACAGATTTTCACTGATTTCGGGGAGGGCCTTCCAGCGGGGTCGGGTCTCGTGAGGCAGATCAGTGAGATGAGTACCATCGTAGTAACAGAAAGCCCCCGCCACCCATTTCACCATAACCTCCACTGTTAAGAGAAAGCAAACAGGAGCAGCCTTTTAAATGGGATTCAATACCTTTACCGCAAAAAGCATGCGCCAATTATTGCTGGGCTTAGCTGCCCTGACCCTATTTTCCGCCTCCGGGTGCTACTCCTTTAAGGGAATCAGTATTGACTATTCGCAGGTGAAGACCTACTTCGTGGACCAATTTGATATTACCGCACTCAACGCAGAGCCTACGATTGCCATACGCCTGACGGAAGACCTGAAAGAAAAAATCCGGACCGAATCCCGCCTGACGCTGGAGGAAATCGACCCGGATATCTCTTTTGAAGGTACTGTGACGCGCTATACGGTGACGTCTGAAGCCCCGCAGCCCGGAGAAGTGACGAGCATCAACCGCTTAACCATAGAAGTAGCCGTGCAGTACATTAATAATGTCAATGAGGAAAAAAGCTGGGAACGCAAGCGCCCCTTCTCCTTTTTCTTCGACTTCGGTACTTCCCAGGCCCTGGCAGATGTAGAGGAAGAAGCCATCAGTACCATCAGTCAGCAGATGATGGAGGATATCTTCAACGCTGCCTTTACGGACTGGTAGTTCTGATTTTAAGCCGTCACGCTAGCATAGAGTTCGTCCCGCTGCGCATGTATCGCATCTGACCGCAGGTAGTCATCGAAGTTCATCAGGCTGTCGATAATGCCGTTGGGGGTGATCTCGATGATGCGGTTGGCTACGGTCTCCGTCAGTTTGTGGTCATGGGAGGTAAAAATCATATTGCCCTTGAAGTCTGTCATGGCGTTGTTAAGTGCCGTGATGGACTCCAGGTCAAGGTGGTTAGTCGGCTCATCCATGAGGATAAAGTTAGGGTGGGTGAGCATGATCTTGGACAGCATGCAGCGTACCTTTTCCCCGCCCGATAGGACCGAGGCTTTCTTAAGCACTTCTTCACCTGAGAACAACATGCGGCCCAGGAAGCCCCGGATAAACTGCTCGTCCGGATCTTCAGAGTATTGCCGCAGCCAGTTGATAAGGTCGAGGTCGCCCTTGCCGGTGAAGTACTCGTCGTTTTCGTTAGGCAGATAGCCTACGTTGATGGTTTTGCCAAATTCAATGGTGCCCCCATCCGCCTGCGCCTTGCCTGCCATGACATCGAAGAAAGCCGTCAGCGCTGTGGCATTGCGGCCCATGAGGGCAATCTTTTCCCCTTTGTTCATGGTGAAGCTGACGTTGGAGAAGAGGGGTGTGCCATCCGTGCCCTGCAGGCTCAGGTTCTCGACCTTCAGGATTTGGTCGCCCGGCTCGCGTTCCATTTTGAAGTTGATGTAAGGGTATTTTCGGCTTGAAGGCTGAATATCTTCCAGGTTGAGTTTTTCCAAAGCCTTTTTACGAGACGTGGCTTGCTTGGATTTGGAGGCATTGGCGCTAAAGCGCTGAATGAATTCCTGCATCTCCTTGCGCTTCTGCTCAATCTTCTTGTTCTTATTGGCCATCTGCTGAGCCATAAGCAAGCTGGACTCGTACCAGAAGGTATAGTTGCCGGTGAAGATTTTGATGCGCTTGAAGTCGATATCCACCACATGCGTACAGACCATGTCCAGGAAGTAGCGGTCGTGTGAGACCACAATCACCATGTTCTTAAAGTCAGCCAGAAAGTCGGCCAGCCAGGTAACGGTTTCCGCATCGAGGTCGTTGGTAGGCTCATCGAGCAGGAGGATGTCCGGATTGCTGAACAGGGACTGTGCCAGGAGCACCTTCACCTTTTCTCCACCGCTGAGGTCTTTCATTTGGCGGTAGTGGAGGGACTCGTGTATGCCCAGGTTGCTGAGCAGTTCGGCCGCATCGCTCTCGGCATTCCAGCCGCCCATTTCCCCAAACTTATTTTCCAGCTCAGCGGCCAGCAGTCCATCGGCTTCTGTGGCCTCGGGGTCCATGTAGATGGCATTCTTGCGTACCATGATGTCGTACATCTCCCGGTGGCCCATGATAACGGTATCGAGTACCTGCTCTTCCTCATATTCAAAGTGGTTCTGTTTCAGAACAGCCATACGGTTGCCCGGCTCAATATCCACACCACCCCGGTTGGCAGCGATTTCCCCGGAGAGGATTTTCAGGAAAGTGGATTTGCCGGCGCCATTGGCACCGATGACGCCGTAGCAGTTGCCACGGGTGAATTTGAGGTTGACCTCATCAAAAAGGACGCGCTTGCCGTATTGCAAGCCAAGGTTATGTACGGTCAGCATGAATGTTACGCTTGGGGGCACGGATATGTGCCATTAAATAAAGCCGCAAAGGTAAGGGTATTTTCTACTTTAAACCCTGTTGGGCAGCTTCTTTTAATATTGGAAGGTGTTTTTTGACGATTGCCCAGACGATCGTTATGTCTATACCATCGTAATTGTGGATCAAATAGTTATCAGTTGGCGTGTTGAAAAAACTTCAGATCTAAAATAAGGATTCTGAATAGGTTGGTCTGTTAGCAGGTCGACCTTTCTTCCGAATAGCTGTTCTAATTCATTCCAGATTGCCATTAGGTATTCCCCTTTCTGAATGGGGGGCATATGCTCAAGTTCTACCATGAGGTCCAAATCGCTTTTGTCATAATCGAAGCGTGCCGTCGTCACTGAACCAAAAGTAAATAGTTTCGATACACGGTACTTTTCGCATATCGATTGCAAGGCTGTGCGGTTGGTTTCGAAGATTGAATGTTCTATATCAGGTAGTAATATAGATAATTTCCTTTGCAGTATGATGGTTCACATACAACTATTTCAACCGCTCGAACATCTTCTCCGTTCCTGCTTTCCTTAGTAAAAGACCACTTTGACGCTTAGCACTGCCATTTTTGCCTTCCTGGGGCTCGCTGCCCTTATTGCTACTGCCGGTACTGTCCTTACCCGTGCCGGGGACCGGATTGCTGACCTCACCGGACTGGGGGAGGCCCTCATTGGTGGGGTGCTGCTGGGGGGCATTTCCTCTTTATCTGGCGTGATGACCTCTGTGACGGCGGCATGGAACGGGCACGCGCACCTTTCATTTAGCAATGCCGTGGGCGGGATAGCCGCTCAAACAGTATTTTTGGCGGTGGCTGACCTGACCTATCGGCGGGCCAATCTGGAACATGCCTCGGCCTCACTGTCCAATCTGATGCAGGGCATTTTGCTCATGTTAATGCTTACGTTCGTGCTCCTGGTGATGTCGGGCCCGGACCTCACCCTTTGGAACATACACCCTGCTTCGGTTTTGCTCCTGTTGATTTACGTCTTGGGTACCCGCCTGGTCGCCAAAGCCAGGAAATCACCCATGTGGAAACCCATCCACACCCGGGAAACGGTCGAGGATGAGCCGGATGATGACCTGGAGCAGGTCAATAAGCCCCTGCTTTTAACCCGGTTTTTGCTCTCGGCGGCAGTAGTGGGGGTAGCGGGGTATTTCGTGGCGAAGGTCGCTGTGGTCATTGCCAATCAATCAGGACTGTCGCAGTCTTTTGTGGGGGCTTTGTTTACCTCGGTAGCGACTTCCCTGCCCGAGCTGGTTATTTCCATTGCGGCCGTACGTCAGGGGGCGCTGACTTTGGCTGTAGCCAATATCATCGGCGGGAACAGCTTCGATGTGCTGTTTCTGGCTTTTGCCGATACGGCTTATCAGGAAGGCTCTATTTACCATGAGGTGGGCAATGCGGAAGCCTTTGTGTTGTCCCTTGGGATTTTGCTCGCCGGCACCCTGCTTTTGGGTATGCTGCACCGTCAGCGGGAAGGGCTTGCCAATGCGGGATGGGAAAGCATCACGGTGATCGGGCTGTTTTTGGGTGGATATATAGTGCTTTATTTTATGTAATTTAGGTGCTCAAATACGAGCACTATGCGACACCTGTTACTGCTGTTGTTTATCCTGCCCTTTGGCCTTTCCGCACAATCTACCTTTCAGCATCAGGCGCCGAGCCTTCAGATTGGGCTGGGTGGGCTGAGTTTAGGAAAGGGCACCCTGGACGCTGAGGTAATCGCCTCGGTCATTGCGGACAAGCAGGAGGAATTGCGCGTCCGGCTGATCAAAAACATGTTCTTGGGTCAGATAGAAGAGGCAGGCGGACTGAATTATATTTATCTCGACAATATCATCAATACCGTTTTAGAAGAGCGCAATGCAGAGACCCGTACCCGCAATATTTATGAGAATACGGTCAACCTGGTCTTCGTCTATGCGCTTTCCGACTACTACTTCGCTCTCTGCGATCCGGAGTTGGTGGCTTTGGCTGAAGCCTATGGAGGGCAGAAGACCGGCGCGGCGATGGCAGGTCAGACTTTTGCGCGTTTTCAGTTGGCGGCATCCGGGGAGCGGCCCGGGCAAGGGCTGATAGCCAGGTCCTCCGCTATTACATTTTCCCAGGATAGCCTGACCACAGCCTTCAAAGCGCTGTTGCTTGATATCGTCAGTGAGGCGGTCCGCAATGAGCCAACTTTGCAGGAGTTGGGGCTGCTCCGTACCATGTACCGCAATTCCGGCAGTGAAGCGCTGAATACTTATCTTACCCTGACGGATACGGTCAGGAAGCCTTTGGCAGATGCCGTGTATAATCGTGTGCAGGACCGTTTATCCAACCTGATTGACTACATCGGTTTGATCAATTACCTCTTTCGGACCACCAACTTTAAGGTGGATGGGGCTTCCATGGGGCTGGATTTGGAAGGCGCTGCCGGGCTCCGCAATAATGATGCTATTAGCGCTCAGCTCGATAGTGTGCGGCAGTACATCCGGCGGGCGATAGGGGAACAAGGCAGGGCAGAGCTTTCGGCAGAGGAACTGCAGGTCCTACTGTCCTTTCTGGGGCAGTTGCAACAGCTCGATTTGGATAATATTAGCCCCGGTGCGCTGTCTGACCTCATCTTTGAGCTTTACAACGACGTGCTGCCGGTCCTGGAGCGCCTGGCCAAAAACTCACAGTATTTCATTGACACCTACTTCGAGCTGAACACCCTGCTGCAGTCGTTGGTTAAAACCGCCTTTGAGCAGGGCTTCCCTTTTGATTACGAAGCACTGCGCGACCATTTGCTGTTCCGGCTCATGGCCAAGTTGTACGAATTTGATCAGGCGGCTACCTATGATGACTACCTGAATGCCCTGGCTGGGCTGAGCGATATCTTTCCCAATCAGGATACGAAAGCGGCGCTCAACAAAATTATCAGCCTGCTGCGCAGCTATACGGAAATTATTGAAGGATTTCAGGAGAATGAAGCTCTGGACTTTGACGTGGAAAGCTTTCTGGTTTCTTTGCAAAACATCAATTATGACCGATGGCGGCCGCTGTCCTTTATCTTCAATGTGGGGGTCAACAATGCCCACTTCCCGGACGGGCTGTCTCTTGAGAATGGAGAAAGCCTGCGCAATTACACCTTCGCTGGCGAGAAGATCGGCCTCAAGGTCAATTTGCTGGACTGGGCTTACATCAACAGCTTTGGGCGGCAGGAAACCTTCCGGTACTGGGGCAAGTCGTATGTACGGCTGGAGCCCGCCAAAGCACCAACGGTGAGCAACCTTCACCTGCTGCTTTACGGTACCGGTCTGCTGTACAATCTGGCCAATACCGGCACCACCCCGGATTTCAACCGCCCCATGATTGCAGGCGGCCTGGGGCTTACCTTTTTTAATCAGCTGGACCTGAATGCTTCAGTAGGGGTGCCTGTCAATGCCACCGCTGCGCAGTCCACGCCACTTTTCCTGAATCTCGGCTTCGACATCCGCTTCGATGAGTACCTGCAGGCTTTGAATGAAAAGCGTCGGCAGCGCCGGTATGAGCGCCGGGTGGATGCGTTGTTGCTGGCGCCTTCGGAGGACTAAAGCTCTTTTTTGAAGTTGGCCAATCATAGTTCTACTGGAAAGTAAGGCTTATCAATGAACACGAAAGTGAAAAATACAACAACAGGTTAAAAACTATCCCAGTCCGGGCTGATGTCCAACTCTGTGTCACTGATAATAAGGATGACAACAGCAATATCAATCACGGCCCCAGCGGCTAGACCAATGAGAACGCCTTTGGCTATGTTTCTTCCCTTTGCCTCAATCTTTTCAATATTTCCCCAAGGGATCAGGAATTCATCTCCTTTTGCCCTGATGGTGACTCCGGAAAGCGGATTTTCAAGCTCCACGGGGGTAGCTTTGACGTATTTGCCAGTAAGAACAATCTCTTCTTTAGTGAGCACAAGCAATTGTGTACGATGATTTAGCTCTTGCAACTGTTCGTAGGTCAGAGAAAAAGCAGCGTCATCAAGAGGTGGCGTTGCAAAGCCACCGGCAATAGCCCCAACCACGGTGCAGCCGG
Source organism: Phaeodactylibacter sp. (assembly GCF_022763345.1). Classification (GTDB taxonomy): domain Bacteria; phylum Bacteroidota; class Bacteroidia; order Chitinophagales; family Saprospiraceae; genus Phaeodactylibacter. Next base: position 37,651 of record NZ_JALEGS010000047.1, on the reverse strand, counting down.
AGCTCAATCCTGCCAGCACTAAAGCAACAATCAAAGGCAAAGCGATGGTCTTGTTCATGATGAATAGTGTTTGATCCTTACCACAGTTTAAGACTTCCTTTGCATTTCGGAAATGACAATTGCTCCTCTTTTGAGTGCTGTTTATCAGCAAATTGGCTTGTAATAAACTGGTAGTGGATTCAACTATTGCCTCCCAGTTAAGGGAAAGCCCTACTCATCCAAAAAACCTGGTGATCAAAGATTTAACTACCGCTGATTTGAGTTTTCGGTAAGCTTTGATCTGTGATTCGGAAAGGAGGGGGAATAATTCTTTTTCCTTATTGTCCACAAGGTTCTGCATATAAAAGTAGGCGGAGAAATGATTCATGCCTGTATCAATGACTTCCCGCTGTACAATGCGCGCGTACTTTAGATTCAGTTGATGCACCTGTTCAATCTGATGCGGAAGTAAAGGCAGGGCTTCCTTCATTTGATCCGTCTGGTAGTTGGCACGTTCCTCCGGGGTGCCATAGTTTTCCTGTGCCTCTACCCATAGAGAAAAGAGGAGGGAAACAGCAAGGGATAAGTATTTTATAGTCATTGATTTAGCGGTTTATACGCAATACGAAGTGGTCACCGACGATAAATGTCGGGATCTTAGATTTGCGACATCGGAGCAAGCCACTTCCCAGCGTAAATGCTGACCTGTCTGCCGAAGTACCAATACACAGGCAGGCATTGAGTAGGTTTGCTGTGGCAAACCACTTAATCGTCAGTATAAGTCGGTATTGCCTGCATATAAAGACGGTGGATGGTCTGTGGGTGTTGCTTTGGGGCTCTACCGGAACTGTCCGCGGCTTACTGTTTTAGGTTCTTTTTGTATCTCTGGATTGGTGATGCGGTCGAAAGTAGCGTGGTAATTCTTATGGTTGGTGTTCATCACCGTATCCCAGAAATTGAAATAGAGCCCGTAGTTGCAGCCCGACCGTTCGTGGTGCATATTGTGGTGCGTGGAGGTGTTGAACCACCGAAAAACGGGGTGGTGAACAAACCCTGCCGGGAAAATTTCGTACCCCAGGTGCCCCAACACATTCCAAAGCAGGGACCAGGTGGCAAAGAGAAACAGCACTAGTGGGTGGAAAGGGATGATCAATGCTGCGATGGGAAGGATGGCTATTTCCACAATTGCTTCAAGCGGGTGGAAAGACAAGGAGGCCCAGGGCGTTGGATTGAAAGACTGATGGTGGACCCGATGTAGCCGTTTAAATAAACGGGGATGGTGCATAAGCCGGTGCACCCAGTAGAAATAAGTGTCGTGCAGGACCAGGAGCAACAGGAAGGAAATGGGGATGTACCAAGCCCCATAGGCATTCCAGTCGGTATAAATCTCAGTGTACCCCGTTGTTCGCATGAAATAGAGCCCTACGCCAATTAACCCAAAGATCAGCGCGCTGTAGCCGGAGTGCAAAATTTCTGCCAGCATGTGACGCTGTTCGGCAGTGCGGTTTTGAATTTTCAGGTGGCGGAAGAACGTATGGCCGAAGCGGTAAAAGAGTAGAAACGCCAAGCCTGCAAAGACAAGATAACGGAAGAAAATAGCAAAGGCGGCCAGCAGCCATCCGGGGAGCAGCCCGAAGTGTTCGATGAGGTAATGCATGATGTTTGTTTTTTGGAAAAACCGGGCTGCCGTTTTCAGACAGCCCGGGGCAGAAGGCAAATATGGGGTAAGGTTCAAAAAAGGGTGTTCATAGTGGTTGGCTCATGGGATTATCAGGGATTAAAAGAGGTCAATGGTATAGGAATTGCCGTTGATGATCAGGGTGACGGAACCATCGCCGTTAAAGACCAGGTCGCCGGAAAAGGTTTGCGTGTTCCCACCCGAGCCTGTGATGACGATGGTGGCTTCGGCGATACCGGACTTGATTTGCTTGGTGCCCTTGTCGATATTCAGGTCATCCACCTCAATGGTGATGACAGAGGTAAAGACATTCTGATTGCGGACTTTAGACTCCTGTGCTCCGGTGCGCTCGAAAGTGCCATTAAAGACATAATTCGCTCCGGTGAAGAGGTTATCAACGGTCCAGGTACTGCCTGATGCATCTTCCGATAGCATGCGGGCGGTTTCGTAGGTGCCGGAAGATGTGGTGGCTAAGTTGAGCCCCAGTGGGATGTCCGCAGCGTTGCAGTCCAGGCTCCATTCCCAGGTGAAGGCATATTCAGCGGTGATATTGGTTTCGTTGACGCTGCGGACGAAGGTGGAATCGAACGTTTCGCCGCAGGGGGAGCCGCCGGACTTTTCCGTGTAGGATTCGGCCAGGTCGGCGGTGGCGTCGATTTCCTGCGCCATGCCTTCGGTGGAGGCCTGAAGGGCACCGGTCATGGCATCTACGGCATCTTCTTCGGTGGGCTGTTTGAGGTTTTCCGGGGTGGTGTCGGTTGCTTCCTTGTCGCAGGAAGTGGTGAGTGTACCGAGTGCAAAGAAGGCAAAAACGAAAAGAGCAGACTGAAACTTGATCTTCATGATGTTTGATTTTGGTGTGGTTGAATGATTCGGTACAAACATGCAGGGTTTTGAGCGGCATCGAAAATCCCTTCAACCAATGGCCTGCCTTTTTCAACGAACGGTAGGGAGAAGACTGAAATACCATTGGTTGAAGAAATCCGGCTATTCATTGAAAGTGCTGCGGGAAAGGCGGGGCATTGTGTACCTTTGAAGGAAAGCTGTAAGACCTATGGATATTAGCCCCTGGCATATTACCGACCGGCTCAAGATAGCAATTCAGGTTAGCGCCTGGGTATCTATTGTGGCGTTGTACGGTATTATTTTCACTGGCTACTTTTCCCTTGGGCTTAGTTTGGTCCGCGGCTTGCTGAATACGGTGCCCATGATGGTACTGTTTTACGTGAATCTGTTTTTGGTCAATCGTTTTTTTGAAAAGGGGCATTATCTGAGGTATGTGCTGCTGAACACGGTTCTTCTGGGAGGGGTAGTTTGCCTCAGAGTGGCCTTCAATTCCCTTTTTCCGGAAATCGGGCGGGAAGCTTTTTTGCAAAATGAGCAGCAGGGCTGGGTTGTGGGCGCGATTGCGACGAGCATAGCCGTGTTGGTGGTCAGTACCTTCTATCAGGTGTTGGTGAACCGCTACGAGCGTGAGCGGGAAGCCCAGGCCATCATTCAAGAGCAGCAGGAAGCACAGCTGCAATTCCTGCGTGCACAGATCAATCCGCATTTCCTCTTCAATACCCTGAACAACATTTACTCCCTGGCTGTCGTGAAATCCGATCAGACTGCTCCTATGGTGCTGCGTTTGTCCAATTTGCTGCGGTATGTGGTGTACGATGGGCGTAACGACCGGGTACAGCTCAAGCAGGAAATCCACCAAATCGAAGAATACATCGCTCTGTTTCAAATGCGTAGTGAGACGAGTTTAGTCATTGATCTTCAAATTGAAGGTGATCCGGAGCCCTATTGGCTGGAGCCCATGATTTTGATCCCGCTGGTGGAAAACTGCTTCAAGCACTGCGATTTCGACAGCAATCCTGACGCCTTTGCCCAAATCCGGCTTGGCATCCGCGAAGAACAGCTTCAATTCGAGACCCTCAACAGCAAGGACGATGCCCAGCAAAAAGACAAAACTGGCGGGGTTGGGCTGCAAAATATCCGAAAGCGACTGCAACTCAAGTATAAGGATGCCTACAAGCTGAGCATACTTCCAGGGGTTGATCAATTCCGGGTGCAGCTGTCTCTGCCCTTGTCCACACAAAACCCATCCCACCATGGCTAAATCCATTACTACCCTTATCGTTGACGACGAGTTCCTGGCCCTCAACCTGCTTGAGCACTACATCGAACAGGTACCGGGTTTAACCTTGTCGGGTCGGTTCAAATCCCCTTTGGAAGCCGCCCAGCGGTTGCAGGAAGGGGATATTGAGCTGTTGTTTCTGGATATTCAAATGCCTACCCTAAGCGGCAATCACCTGCTCCGCACCCTGAAGCACCCGCCGGTGACCATCTTCACCACGGCTTATGCTGATTATGCGGTGGAAGCCTTCGAGCTCAATGCCGTGGATTACCTGCTCAAGCCCTTCTCCTTTGAGCGTTTTTTGCAAGCGGTGAATAAGGCGAAAGAGCTCTTGCGCCCGGCCGTACCAGCCATGGTGCCGCAGGAAAGCAAAGACTATTTTTCCGTCAAGGTAGATGGGAAAGTAGTCCGTATTCCGTTTGAGGATATTCTGTTTATCGAAGGGCTGAAGGAGTACGTGCGCATTGTGTGCCGGGACGCCCGCCACGTCACCCTGGCCAGCCTCAAAGACCTGGAGGAATTACTGCCCGCCACGCACTTTCTGCGGGTCCACAAATCCTTCATCGTGGCCAAAAACAAGGTACAGGCACTCGACGGCAACCGGCTGGAAATCGGGGCGCACAAGATCCCCGTTAGCCGGAGCAGGCGAGAGGCTGTGGTGGAGGCGGTGTTTTATGAATGAGGGGATGCATAGGGTTTTGGGATACAACTTCGGCCGCTTACCATTTACTGAACAACTGTCTGAAAAAACCCTCCTGTAGCTGTAGTTCCAATAGGTAGGTCCCGCTTGTAAAGGAGCTTAAGTTTAGCGTTAGGTCTTTATTCATACCACTTAAGGTTCTTGAGAAGATAAGTTTTCCGGTCATATCGTATATCCTCAAATGTTCGGGCAGGTCTGGGCAGTTTTTCAAGTCGATATTTAAAAGCCTATTGGCAGGGTTCGGATAAACTAAAATATAAGGAGTATTACCGGGAGCTGTAGTGCTAGTAATTATGTCAATGTGAAAAGTGATTAGACTATCACAACCCATAGTATTAGTGAAAAATTGAGTGATACTGGTATCGTTTTCTACCCATATTCCTTCCCAATAGCCTTGATCGGTCAGCTCAATATAGTTTTCTGTAATTACCGTATCGACTGCAGATATTGAGTGCCAAATGAAACTATCCTGTTCAGCAGTTGATAAGGATTCTAATAAAATGGTATCTTGGTTTATTAGGACATCCATGAAGTTATCCCCTCTGCATATCATGTGCTCAGTAATAGAATAGGCTAACTTTTTTTGCTGTATGGTGTGGAGGGTGTTGTTGGTAATTACAGGTGGGTTGAAATCGAAGTAAATGGCAGCCCGGTTTTCAATAATTGTTAATGGCGGGGTATTTGCCACAGGCTGAATGGTGTAAGAAAAAAAACCGTGGCTTTCCGGTTCATTGGTGGTGCTATCAGGTAAATTAATATCAGTAAAAACAACCACCAACTCTCCGCCTGGTAAGATAGACCATTCATTGCTGTGAGAAGCAGGGCCCGGAGTAAAGGTGCCTAAGTTCAGTTGGGCTGGAAGCGTATCTCTCAACACCACAGTGCGGGCCATATCGGAACCTGTGTTTTGAAAATGGATCGTATAGTTTATAGGGTTATCTGATTGTATAAAGTGTTGTTCACCAACCCCCTCTGGTATCCCTTGTTTGATGTTGGGGTCATATGGGCCAATAATAAAGTCACATGCATTAACTGAGAAAGGGTTACCATCGGCTGATGGGAAGGTATTTCCAATACTTGGCCAAAGCTCCGAATCAGGTGGGGAACAAGACGAAGAGGTTAGCCGAATAGGCTCAGGGAAGGGGTGCCCTTGGGGTTGATCAACCATCAAATAAGTTGCCTCATTTGTAGCATCTACCATAAACGTATCCGCTGCACCCGCGTCCAACTGAAGCAAACCGTATTGGATGAGTTCCCAACCACTGTCCAGTGAAACTATAAAATAGGGTAGGGGAGCAGTCATCGCTCCATGACCTGTATTCCTTACGATATGTAACATTGAATTATTCTGGCACTCCGTTCTGGCCACTAGCTGGGCTCCGCTCCATTCAAAAGATTCATGGTTACAGAGGGTATCAGGAGAAGCTTCTGCCTGAAAGCAAACCCATTCTCCCAACATTAGCTCCTCACAGGAAGGTTCAAATTCGACCCTAAACTGGCGTACAGTTCCAATTTCGAGAACAGGAAGCTGAAAAACAAGACTGGAGTCTGTAGATACTGACCATGGCAATGTACTGGTTACCGGAGTAAAGCGTGGATCATGAAAGAGCCTTACTTCTCCATCCTCTATGGTGGCGGTTCCTATGTTTTCGTATTTAACACTTACGGACGCCCCAAAGCACTGCCTGAGCGGAGTTGTTTCCATCTGTATTTTTAACAGTGGGCAATCCACCCTGGACTGAGCCTTAATATACAAGGTATCCAGGTTAGAAGCCTCCTCTGTCGAAAGCACGATTTGTTCTTCGCATAGCTGCCAATAGTTGCTGGGGGGACTGGGGGAAATGATATGTTCTTCTGATTCCGGAAGTACAGCTCCCCACAGGCCTAGTTGGTTTGAAATGCCCTGTTGGCTAATATTTCCACTTTGTACATTTACTGGCCAGCCAACCAGAGGAGGGGAGAGTGGATTATCTAAACAATTTTCGGAAGTGTCCAGGCTAACAAAACCCTTAATCGCCTTTTGAGGAATCCAATCCAAGTCAGCCTTAACCATAGCCTCCAGCCCTGTATACAATTCGTCCTTTCCGTCTTGATTAATATCTACCCGTTGAGCATTGTACCAGAAAGTATTATTAAGCCTGTTTCCGAAAGGGGTGGGTATATAGGGCGTTGAATGAAATCCTGCTCCGGGGAAAGAAAAACGGTACCCCAAATAAGAAATCATATCAGCTGCCAGGTCATTATTGAGATGAATTGTGGAAGAGCTGGTCGTGAGCTGATTCGTATTATAGTCAATGATAAAAGGGGAGGAAAAGCTATTAGATTCGGTTTGAAACTTTGAAAGTACCCAAGAGAATACCCCTTCATCATCAATTAGGTACTTAATATCTTTATCTCCGTCACCATCAAAATCTGCAACCAGCGCGCGGCGGAGTAAAGGCGAACTGCCTTTCATTGAACGCCACTCAGAAAAAGTACTGCCGCCGTCGAGATGTATGGCATAATAAAGGCTGTCCTGGGTTTGATAAACGAGATCGTCAAATCCATCTGTATTAAAATCAGCCACCACTATTTTAGCACTCCCCGAAGTATAGCTTTCGGGTAATTCTAAAAAGTTGACATCCTGAACCAAGCCATTACCTTCTGCCAACTGATTCCAGTAGGCTACTATTTTTCCTCCTGTACCGTTCACCAGAAGGTCAGGGTCTCCGTCACTATCCAAATCGCTGCTATAAATATCACTTATTCCGACATGATGGAAATCGTCGTTGTGGACGGTAATATTTGGGCTGGTATCACCAGGGTCTGCAATCCAGTAGAATAGCTGATAGTGATTTCCGGTATCGGTAATGCCCACAATATCTGGCCTGCCATCCAGATTCAAGTCTGTAAAATCTTGCCTAAAGCCATCGTCTCCAGGAATAACTGTTGATTTGGCATTCAGTAATCCGTCATAGCGAAGGATTAATTTTGGAGGGGCGAAATCCTCACCTTCACCAAGATTCTCTACGAAATAAAGACCTCCATCTCCACCTATAGTTGAACCAGAGCTGGGAGTAGATATTAACCAATCGGTTTGGCCATCATCGTTCCAGTCATTCATTGCTGAAACCTGCCGTGCAAGTGGAACCTGCTTGCTGAGCAACTGTGGCGGAAAGAACTCCAGCTCATTGCCTTTTGCTTCGTGAAAGTAGATCCCTGAATTATGAGTTCCATTGACTTTTCTGGGCCATGAAATAATATCTGTGTAGCCATCCAGGTTGAGGTCTACGGGAGACAACCCCCTCAAGGTGGCATTTTTATTTATTTTCACTGAATCAAATAAAAAATCACCAACATTTTCGAGGAGGTACAGCTCTTCTTCCTGACCGGCCAGAATATCAGCCTTCCCATCTTGGTTGAGATCGGTAATGGTATGGTATCCGAAATCCTCAAATGTCGCTTTTAATGAAAAGGAACCACTTCCCGTTATATTTTCCCAAACTTTAAGCTTGGCATCAAGGCCTTCGTCATATGAGGTACAAAGGTCCGGCCATCCATCTGCATTAAAATCAGTCCATGAAAAATTGGCGAAGACTGTATTATAGGGGTGAACCCCAACGGGTAGCGAATCCACAAGAGCAAAGCAACCCTCGCAGCTTTGCTCATAGATATAAAGGGCTAAGGTAGTGGTGTTTCCACTTGATTTACCTGCCAGGACTCCAAAATCCAATATATTATCTTGGTTATAATCGAAGGCATCTATCTGATGTATATAGCTCATTGCTGGCATCTCAGGTGCTGACAATGCCTCTAAGATGAATTCATTATTGTTGCCAGCTGGATTCCAATTTATTAAAAGGCGGCTTGCCTGGCTGGATATTATTTCCAAAATCAATATGTCTTTCCAGCCGTCTGCGTTAAAATCTCCCGTTGTATAGCTGAATTCATGGCTTCCAATACCTAAAGGGTCATCATAGAGGGCCTTCTCAAAGTTAACATCGCCCAGGTTTTCCCAATAAGGCAGCGTGCTCGCTACTCCCTCGGGAGTAATTATATCTTCCTTGCCATCATTATTCATATCTGCGACTTCATAATGATAGTCGAGTATGGTTGGATAATTAAACCAAATGGTGTCTCCAAATGAAAAAGCCGGACCAAAAGTACCCAATCCGTCCAGGTTTTCTAGCCAAACAAAACGACCATTATGCCCCCACCGGGAAGCGAGAATATCTAAATCTGTATCACTATCTATATCAATTAGGTGGATGTCTCTTACTCTGGAAACATCCATAAGAATTTGAAGGGAGTCTCGTTCAAGCTGTGCATTAAGCACAAAGGTAAATGCACATAAATTGAGTAGAAATAGAGTGGCGCGTAACATAATCCATTTTTTAGAGGAAAAGAGGTAGCAAGCTCTAATATACATTAAGTTGTTGACCTCATCCTTATAAAAAACCAGGTATAGGTCATAAAAGACGGCCATAGGCGCATTATACCGGGCAGGACACGTAAAATGTACAATATCTTGCCTGCAGTATGAATGTTCACGGTTAGGACTTGTTACAAATCAACCAACAGGATATCCGCAACCAATCCTATCACCGGCATTTGAAGGGGGGCGTTAAAAGTCCGAATTTATTGTTTAATCACCTTAAAAATATCCCGGGTGCCATCAGCCGCTATTAGCTCCAGCAAGTACATCCCCCTCGCCAACCCATCAGGCAGGTCTAGCTGAGTCTGTCCGGTGAACGGCAGCTCCTGATGGAATACCGTACGCCCCTCCAAACTCATCAGGCGGACCGAAAGGGTAGTGCCAGTCCAATTTCTGCCAGCAATCAACTCCAGGTGGTCTGTGAAGGGGTTGGGAGCGGCTACAATGCCCAGTTCGGCTTTCCCGGCATCGGTAGTGGTGACTTCCACGCCTTCCACGATTGTGTGGCGCTTATCGACTTCCGGGTTCTCAATCAAATCCACATGGCCGTTGGTCCATTCAATCCGGACAGAGTCCACAGTAGCGTTGTCGCCCAGCCCAAAGTGCAGTACGCTCGTGTGCTGAGAGGCATGGCTTGCACCACCGCCGTAAATTTCCTTGATGAGCACCAGGTTGTCTGCATAGACCCAGGCCCGGCTGCCGAAGGCATCGCGGTTGGTTTCCACACCAATTAGGTGGAGCTGCAGGTAGTGGTGGCCGTTTTCGGTTTCATTGACGTAGAATTTGGAGTAGCCGCCCAGCTCGTCCAGCACTACAGTTACAATGTCCAGGTCACCATCTTCATCATAATCCGAGTAGGCCATACCATGAACGTAGCGCGGATCGCTCACCCCGGCTTCATCGCTGATATCCGTGAAGGTTTTGTCGCCGTTATTCAGGTAGAGTTTATCCGGGTCATTGATGGCAGTTGCAAAAGCAGGAAGTGTTGGTATCCTGCCATTGGCGACGTAGAGGTCCTCCCAGGTATCGTTATCCACATCAAAGAAAGCGGTACCCCAGCCTGTAGTATTCAGGTTGTCTTCTTCAGGGACTGTCGCATTTTCCACGCCGGCTTCCGTAGTCCGGTCTGCAAAGATGTTGTTTTGATTTTCGAGCAGGATGTTGCGCCCGATATTGGTGATGTAGTAATCCAGGTCCTGATCGTGGTCATAATCGCCGGCAGCAATGCCCATGCCAAAAACTTCTATGCCGGTCCCGGTTGGTTCGCTGACATCGGAGAAGCTGTCTTCCGGGTAGTTGTTTTCAAATAGCCCGTTAGGGACAATGAACGGACCGAAGTCGTTGGCCAGATAAAGGTCCAGATCGTTATCCAGGTCATAGTCAGAAGCGATGGCTGCGATGGTACAGCCGAGGTCATCCACACCCAGTTCAGCCCCTATTTCGGTAAAGGTGAGATCCCCATTATTCAGGTAAAGGAAGTTGGGGTAACATTCATGGGCAAGCCCGTTTACCGCTCCAAATTCGTCATAGGTAAAAATGACCTCCTGAATATGATTCAGTACATAGACATCCAGGAAACCGTCTTTATTGTAATCCAGGAAAACGGCGCCCATCGCGAAGGCTTCGTGCGTAATGCCGGCCTGCTCTCCGATTTCGGTGAAGGTACCATCGCCATTATTTAAGAACAGGAGGCTGCGGGCATCCGGCTGCTCAGACCCCTCAAAGCGCTCCCAGGTGGCTATGAAAATATCACGGTCTCCGTCATTGTCGATGTCCCCGGTGGTTACCCCCATCGTATTGTAATTCAGGGTGATGTTTAAGCCGATATCAGCCTGGATTTTTGTGAAAGTTCCATTACCGTTATTGCGGTAAAGCTCATCTTTGTTGAGGCCGCTGGTGACGTACATATCTTCATCCCCATCGTTGTCATAATCAAAAAAGGCGGCACCGCCACCCATCAGGGCCCGGGCTTTAAAGTTATGGTCAAAGCCGATAGACTGCGCTTGTTCCGAAAAGACAACCTGTGCAACGGTTAGGAATGGGGAAGCCAGGAAAGAAAGGATAAGCAGGTAAATATACTTGAGCATTTTGCAGGTCTTTTTTGAAGGAACTAAGAATGGCAGGCCCCATCTACTGGAACCTGCCATTAGAAACAAGGCCTTGCTTTTCTAGGGCTTGAAAATCATCACTTTGGTATCTACCATCTGGCCGTCCACTACCAAAGCGTAGAGGTAGCTACCGGCGTCGAGGTTGTTGCGGTCAATATTCAGGCTGCTTTTGCCGGGCTGCACCGGGTAGGAAGCAATCAATGCGCCTTTGATATCGCGCAGTTCAATGACCGCACTGCCCAGGTTGCGGGGTACGAAGTACTCAATGCGGGTGTTGTTGATGAAAGGATTTGGGGCATTCTGTAACAGGTAGGCATCTTTGACGCCAAGGCCGGTTTCATCAGCAGCGCAACAGGATGCAAGACTGCGGCGGAAAATTTCGTTTTCGCGTTTCAGCGCTTCCTGATCTGCCTGTAGTTGCCGCAGCAGTGCTTTCATGGCTTCCAGTTGCTCTACTACTTCCTGCCGGGAGGACGTATTGAAAAGCTCGTCCTGTAGTACCAGGACATCCTGCGGGTATATCAGGGTTTCCTCCTTCTGTTTTGGGAGGTTTCTGTGGACATCCCAGTCCTGATCTGAATTCTCATGGGACCGGTCATTGGTTGGAGTACCGGACTTTTGGACTGGTGATGGAGTCATACCTGCCGATCTGCCATTATTAAGCACGGTTGTCTGCTCCTGGGCCAGGAGAGGCGTTCCGGCGATGACCAGGCATAGCATGATGATGAACGTAATTGTATTTTTCATGGTCTTGTTCGCTTTTGATTTTAGCGTTTCCGGTGATTTTATTTTTTTGTACGAGCTGCTGAAGCAGCCGGTGTAGCCCCGGCTTGCTGCTGATCCTGTAATTGACCAACCATAACAGAAAGGGCCTCCATTTGAGCTTTGAGGGCCTCCATTTCTGAAAGTTGAGCCTTCAGTTCATCGATTTCCTGCTGTTGTGCCTCGATGACTGCCTGCTGCTCCTGTATGGCATTGATGGTAATATATATAAGAGGCGTGTCGTCGAAGGCAAGATAGCCTTTGCTTTCCTCCTGATCAGATTCTAAATTCAGGGAGCGGACAGCATACGGCGCGAGTTCCTGCATTTCCTGTGCAATAATGCCAATATAATCTTTATCAGTAGGCATATTCAGTTTGCCATTGTAGCGGTATCGGACCGGGCGAATACTCATGAGCAATTCAAGGCCGTCTTCGAAATTACGGATATCCTCCTTCAGCCTGCGGTCGGAGGGCGTGCTCCAAGAACCGCCACCGGGCTTTACGGCATCATCCGCACCCAATGTAAGTAAGTGGCCAACCGAAGGCAGATCCCCCAGGCCAAGAAATCCTGTAGTCCCATCCAGGACCATCATGGGTTCGAACATCCCATTAAAAACAGAAAAACCGGAAGAGGTAAGAATGGTAATGTTTCCGGAAAAAAGTGAATTGCCCGAAATGTTGGCACCTCCCTGAACGGTAAGGCCAGTTGAAGCGTTTGGGACAGTATTTATCCCAACATTACCTGATTTGAGGTACAAGTTGCCAGACTCCAGTTGTAACTTGGAAGTTGGGTTTTGTGTGCCGATCCCAATATTGTTGTCGTTATTAATTACCAGGCTGTTGTCATCTGCGCCTGGTTTGATTTTGAAGGGTAGACTGGAGCCGCCTGTAACATCACGGATGAAGAAATTCGTTTCGTTTCCTGCAATATCCCAGGTTTGAGGAGTCCAGCCACTGGAGCCATCCTGTTCGAGGCGCAGCGTGGGGGTGTCTCCATCCTTGGAGTGCATTTCGACAACCGGTGTGGATGTACCGAAGCCTACATCTCCGCCATTGTCGACATACAGAGCATTGGAGGGAGCGGAAGCTTCAATCCGGAAAGGCGACCGCCCGGATGTTGCATCATCAATGCTGAAGTAGTTGGCACCGCCATTTGAAGAGTCATTGATAGTAATCCGCCAATCGGATGAAGGGAATGAGGCACTGTTACTAGTGTCATTAAAATGAATACGGAGGTTATTTTCCTTATAACGCTGCGTATCGAAACCAAAAGATTCCCCGTTGACACAATCAAACCCAACACAGCTACTGCCCTGAATGATGACATCCTGAACAAAAACCTGGGCATCTTCTGCCAGTGGGGTGTTGTCGGTGGCCATCGGTTCTGCCTGGGCCAAGATTCGCTTTGCGTAGTGAAGCTTTTTATGAGTGATGCTGGCAAAGGTCGCAGGTGGGTCAATAAATTGCGGGGCAGCTTGGTGGTCCCACTGATAGGCATAGTGCGCTGTCTTGGGTTCCTTGAGGTTGGGGTCTGCAAATTTACCGTCCTGAATTTGATAGTAGACCGTGTAGCGCTCTACCGATGAGGGCAATTGATGCAATGTCCGGAAGGCTTTAAGGGCTTCTTCATCCTGTTGCGCTCTAATGGCCTGTAGTTCTGCTCTCTGCGCTTCGGAGAGTTTGAAGATTGGCGTTACCTGAAGGGTGTACTGACCGTCAGGCATCAGCTCCCCATCGGGCAGGGTGTTGCCGATGGTAATATCTCTTTGGTCGGCAACTTCAGCACGCCAGTAATAATCCGAGGGGCCGCTGATTTCCATAAGGAATGCATCCGGCGCAACCATATTTACAGTAAACTCCGTTTGGGAAGCGTTTACGCCAATGCTGTTGACATACTCCTGAGCTGATAGACTAAGGTTGCACAATAGCGTCGCTACTAAAAGCGGGGTTATTGTAAAGCGTCTTAGGGCCATGGTATAAATATTTGAGTGATCAATGATTTGTTATAGGACAAAAACCCGCATGTTCATGCAAGATAATGAAATACTAAGGCTGGCTGTACGAAGTGTTTGTTGTGAAGATCCCGGATTTTCCGGGAAGCAATCGGTAGTGGTGCTTGTTCAAAGAAATACGTACTCAAGATAGGAAAAAATGAGCATCGATTGGTTCTTTGGGTGTCTATCTTTTCCTGATAGCAAAAAAAAGTACCTCCTGATTTTTTCAGGAGGTACCCCGTAGGTAGTCATGCTGTTGTTTTAGTAGACCAGAAATGCCTGTGCACTATCTCTGCTCTTTGTCTCGCCGGATGACTTCCTCAATCTGGTTGACCTTAATATTTTTAGCGATAATCTTCCGGTCAGGCCCGATTACATAGATCTCGGGTGTGACATCTACGTAGTATTTGCCGTAGATGGAACGGTTGGAAGGGTCGAAGACATTGGTCCAGCTCATGCCAGTTTTCTTAATGTAATCTGTCCATTCCTTTTGGTCGGTATCCAATGCGATACCGTAGACATCGACGCCTTTGTTTTTCCACTCCCGGTAGAAGTTGACCAGTTTGGGCGTTTGCTCCATGCAGTGCTCACAGGTAGGGTTGTACATGTAAACGATCAGGTAAGGCGCTTTAAGGTCAAGCAGTGTTTTCTCGGAACCATCAGGAGCAAAGGAAGTCACATTGGGCGCTTTATGGCCAACCAGACTGCCTGCCATTTCCTCGGCCCGCTGCTGCAAGCCGTATATATTCATGGAGTCTGACCAAAATGCCCGCTCCTTTGTAAAGTAGTTTTGCACCATAAATACATACATCGCCTCTGCATCCATGAGCGTAGTCTTAGTTGGCTCATACTTCAGGGTAATCCAGTTGGCGAAGAATTTGAGGTACTCTTTAGTGGCTTCGTTGTCAACCACTTTATCCATCAGGAATTTAGTGGCAGCTCTCAGAGAATCCGGGTTTTGAGCCGTTAGTTCGGTGATGTACCGGTTGAGCTTATTGAAAATGACGGGCGTGCGCAACAGGCGCTCATCGGTAAAGTCCACGCCATTCCAAAAGTCCTGCCGGAAGTAGTATACCTGTGCTTCGGTATCGATGCTGCCATCCGGGCGTTTGGGCTCGCGGAGGTCCGGATTTTGCCCGGCACGTTTGTAGCTGGTGAAGAAGGTGTTAGGATATTGCTCAAACAGGCTTTGCAGGTGTGCTTTGCGCTCCTGTATCAGTGCGCTCCGTTCGGCGGTAAGGCGTTCGTATTCTGCAGATCCCTTCTGCAGTCCCTGCAGTTGGCTGGAGATGGCATCAAATTTTGGGGACTGGTTTTGCTCAAACTGCAGGTTTTGGTACAGTATCTCATTTTCGAGATTCCCTTCCACCTGCATGGTGCCAACCACATCACCGGCATCCGCCTGAAGCTGCATCGTCTGGTCTTTATCAATCAGGAGTTGGACCACCGCCTGCTGAGGAATAAGAATGTAGTAGAAGCCAGGCAGATAGGGCTCTGATCTTTGAAAATGAATAACGCCACCCTGTCCCACAACTGTAGAGTCGGCCCGGAAGCGCTGTTCGTTGAGGTGACCGATGAGGGATACGGGGCTGCCGGCCTGTATGCCGGAAAGCGTAAGTGTGATGTCCGGGGCCTCAGCAGGAGAATTGTCGCGGACAGCCATAGGCGTAGCGGGAGTTGGGGCACTATCGTTCGTGTTGCTGGCTCCCTGAGAAGCCGGAGAATTGCAGCCCATGATAAAAAGGGCCAAAACGGCTATTAGTATTGGTTTCATATTGTGCGTATTAAGACTTTCAACAATTTGCTGCGCAAAAGTAATAATATCCATTCAGGAAAACCCAATAAAACAGCCCCGGTAATACTACGGTACTACCGGGGCTTGAAGAAAATGGCTCTTGTTTTACTTCGTCTTGATAAACCGGAGCAACTGCGCCTGACCGTCTGCTGCCCTAACCTCAATCAGGTACAGCCCGGTTGCCAGCTGACTGACATCCCAGGTGGTTTGAATGCTGCCTGGCTCAAGGATTCGGGTCTCGATAGCTTGCCCCAGTTCGTTATGTAAAATGAGGTTCACAGGCTGTTCCACCGGCTTTTGCCATTCCAGCGTAAGCTGTTCGGTCGCAGGGTTTGGATAAAGTTGTATGTTTTCGTCCGAAATGCCGAAGGTGGGGGCTTGTTCTGCTACTTCGCCTTCCAGCCATTCCCTATCTTCCTGAGAGAGGGTATTGTTATTCAGTACCCGGTATTTAACATCTCCAAATACGGCACGGGTTGTGCCAAACGGGTCATTGGAGAAAGCAGTCAAACCAATTTTCAGGCATTCGTTCATGTTAATTTCCACGACACTAATGAGTTGGAAATTACTACCGCTGTTACTGTACAGCGCTCTGACGAGATTCCCCCTACGTATTAATCGTAAGAAAACAGGGAAGGGTTTATAATAAAGAGCGGTCTGTTTAAAGCCATCCGTATTCTGACGATGCTCCCAGCGCACCAGGTTAGTAAGATTGGAAAGTACGCTAACTTGCTTGGCGCCAGGGTCATTATTTTCCCGGATCATAATCCCACCGTACCCGCTGTCTCCAAGAAGGCTGTCCACGCGTACCTGCATGCCAAAGTCACCACACAGCTCAATGCTGATGTAGGCCTGGTCATCTTCCGTCTGGAATGTGGTGTTTTGGGCCGTAGAAGTAATGGAAAACTGTTCTCCGCAGGGGTTATAAGCATAAGTGTTGCCGCTCGTACTTTCGCCAATATCCGCACTCTCCCAGGGTTCGGGCAGGGCATCACCGGTATTGACCAATAGCATAGCCGTGCAGCTCGCAACGTTGCCTGCGGCGTCTGACAGATTGACTTCCACAGGCACAACGCTTCCTGATTCATCACAGGTGATCACTGTTGTTTCTATTTCTGCCATACCCAACTCACAATTGTCTGTGCTGGCACTCAAGTCAATGACATCTTCAATCGGTACTTCGAAGGTGCCATCGGGTTCGATAATGATTTCTGTATCCAAACAAACTGGGACCGGCGCTTCTGTATCATTTACCGTGACGTTGAAGGTACAGCTCATAGCAGGGTTATTGCAGGCGTCAGCACCATTGACTTCAACTATTGTTGTACCAACTTCAAAGAAACTGCCTGGTGCTGTGCTATAGTTCACCATGACAGAACCGCAGTTGTCATTCGCCTCAGCGGCAAAAGTGACAATGGCTCCGCAGTCTCCTTCATCATTGCTTACCGTTATATTGTCCGGGCAGGTGAGCACGGGCGGTGTCGTGTCTTCAATGGTGATCATCTGGTCTTGCTCGTCGCTGTTGCCGCATGCATCAGTTATGGTCCAGGTCCGTGTAATGACTCCGGAATTACCACAGGCTCCGGAGAAGCTATCCTCGTAATTAATGTCAATGGTACCGCATAGGTCGTCCCCGGAAGGCATACCGGTACTGGCCGGATCGGTACTTTGTCCACATTCTACTTCTGTGTCCATTGGGAAGCTGGTAAACTCCGGCGCGGTGTTGTCGACAATAGTAATGGTTTGTACCTGTATGACGGAGTTGCCGACATTATCCGTAGCCGTCCAGGTGCGCTCAAAGGAGCCGGTGTCCCCGCACCCATCTGTCATTGGCCCGTCTTCATAGGTGGGCATAGGGGAGGAGCAGTTATCCGCTGCCACCGGCATACCTGTACTGGCAGGGTCGGTGCTTTGGCCGCATTCCACCTCAGCATCCATTGGGAAGCTGGTGAACTCGGGGTCGGTGGTATCCTGAATGGTAATCGTTTGCATGCATTCATTGCTGTTCCCCGTGTCATCCATTACGCTCCAGGTCCGTTCGATCGTGCCAAGACCATTGGTGAGCATATCCTCATCTTCGTAATCCGGCATTAAGCCTGAGGTGCAGTTGTCGGTAGCAGTTGCCATACCGGTGTTGGCGGGCAGGGTGCTCTCATCGCATTCAATCGTAATGTTGTCCGGACAAGTGATTTCCGGGTCTTCTGCATCATTAACCGTTACCGTAAAGGTACACTCATCTGCCATCAGGTTGCAGGCGTCGGTCGCATTGACGGTGACAGTGGTTTCACCTACAGCGAATACTGTGCCCGGATCCTGACTGTAGGTAATCATAACTTCACTGCTACAGGCATCATTGGCAGTAGCCATAAAGATAACCACAGTGCCGCAGGTGCCAGCGGTATTCGTTTCTACGATATCATCCGGGCAGCTCAGGCTTGGCGGCGTCGTATCCTCGATGGTGATCAACTGATCCTGCTCCCGAACGTTGCCACACTCATCAGTAGCCGTCCAGGTACGGGTGATGATACCCGTGTCGCCGCAATCTTCCGCAAAAGCATCGCTGAAATCAATCGTAACCATACCACAAACATCCGTACCACCAGGCATTCCTGTATCGGCAGGATCAGTACTTTCGCCGCACTCCAATGTAGTATTTGCCGGGAAATCAGTGAATACAGGTTGGGTATTATCCACAATAGTAATGGTCTGAACTTGCATCACCATATTACCGGCATTATCCGTAGCCGTCCAGGTACGCTCGAAGGAGCCGGTGCTCCCACACCCGTCCGTCATAGCTCCGTCTTCGTATTCTGGCGTAGGGGTGGAACAGTTGTCCGCTGCCATAGGGGTTCCGGTACTGGCCGGGTCAGTGCTTGCCCCACATTCCACTTCGGCATCCATCGGGAAGCTGGTGAATTCGGGATCAGTGGTATCCTGTATGGTGATGACCTGCACGCAATCGTCGCTGTTCCCTGCGTCATCCATGACGCTCCAGGTCCGTTCGATGGTGCCCAACCCATTGGTGAGCATATCCTCATCTTCGTAATCCGGCGTTAAGCCCGAGGTGCAGTTGTCAGTAGCGGTTGCCATACCGGTGTTGGAAGGCATTGTACTCTCGTCGCACTCGATGGTGATGTTTTCCGGGCACGTAATATCGGGAGGAGTGTTTTCAGCCTGTATTTCCAGGTCTGCCGTAGCTGGCTCTCCTACGGATAGTCCATTGCTTGATACTAAAGAGGTGGTATTCGTATAGGTATCAGAGGAGATATCACAAGCGGCATCTAATTCCACTGAAAAGGTGCAATTGCTACCGGGAGCGAGTGTACCTCCTGTAAAGGAGAGCAGGGTAGATCCTGAACCACTAAGCACCGAGCCGGTACCACAGATATTGGTCTGCGCGGAGCCATTAAAGGTGAGCCCTGAAACCATAGCGGAAAGGTCATCAGTAAAACTAATGCCGGAGACCTCGGTAGCACCATTATTGGTCAGGGTGAATTGAAGCGTGGTACTGTTTCCGGCAATGACAGAAACCCCAGGGAAGGACTTTTCCAAATTTATGGACTCTATGGTCAGCTCATCGGTTGCAGGGCTACCGGTGACGGTGTAACCATCGCCTACGGTGCTGCCGGTCAGGGCAGAGGAGGTACTGGTATAAATACCACCGTCCGCAGGGTCAGGGACCTGAAGCGTCACGGTAAACATACAGGAATTCCCCGCTGTAACAGAGGCTCCCGAAATATTGAGTACACTGGTTCCTGTGGCATTGCCTCCACAGGGCGCCACCGGGAGCATTGCAATGGAGAGCCCGGATAAAACGGCATCAAAATCATCTGTGAATTCAATGTTTTCCAGATCGTACGCATCACTGAGGTTAGTCAGGGTATAAATAGCCTCAACGGTGCCGCCGGGAACGGTGGAATTGGGCAGGAAGGTTTTTTCAATGCCTATTAATTCAGATTGCACCTCCAACGTTGTATTCAGCGGCGGTAAAGTAGTCGCATCACCATCAAAATTAGCTGAAATCTGAGAGGTGGCCAATCCGTATTGATTGTCATCTGCGCTTGCCGGCACACGGATATCCACTGTAAAGGTTTCGGATGTACCAGGTGTCAAATTACCTCCGTTGAGGGTTAACGTCGTTGTCCCGCTGATTTGGCTACCGATGCCAACGACGTCACTTTCAGGCAACCCTTCTGCTGAGAATCCGGATGGCAATGAAAGGGTGAAGAACAGATTAGTTAAATCAACCGTACTGATGTTCTCAAAGCTGAATTCTAACGTCGCCAGGTCACCTGCCACCACAGGGTTATTGAGGACAGTCAGGCTAGCTTCAAGACCCGAAATAATCAACTGATCTGTTCCTGCCGGACTGGATGCACTCAGTCCGTTGACAGTGGAACTGAGCGAGGATGTGGTATTGGTATACACTCCGGGCAGCGCGCTTGCCGGGGTTTGGATGGTCACCTGGAAGGTACACGATCCGCCGGGGCTCAGTTCTCCACCGGTTAGTTCCAAATTAGAAGTGCCCGTGAATGCCGAGCCGGTCCCGCATGGATTGGTGGGCAGTGGCCCCGAAACGACGGTCCCGCTGAGGAACGCATCCAGGTCATCTGTAAAGCTGATATTGGTCGCATTGTAGGTCGCCTCGTCCGTGTAGTCAATCGTAAATTCAAGCGTAGCCGTTTCTCCTGCAAGAACGGCACCTTCTACAAGGGATTTGGTGATTTTAGGGGCAGGAAGTATGGTAAGGTCATCGCTGGCTCCTGCGCTAAAAGTGGTCTCTCCGTTAGTGGTGGAGGACAGTAAAGAGGTCGTATTCGTATAGGCTCCGCCTGAGGTTCCCTCCGGAATGCTCAACGTAACCGTGAAATTACAGTTGCCTCCAGGGGCCACATTACCTGCTGTTAACGTTAGGGTTGAGTTACCCCCTGAGGTTGAAAAGATTACAAAGGAGCCAGTGCCACACAGATTCGCACCTGTGCCTGAAATAACTTGCGCGCCAGAAAGAAAAGCCGCAAGGTCATCCGTAAAGCTAATATCTGTTATAGTTTCAGTCGTGCTGGGGTTGGTTAGAGAGAATTCCAAATCAACCGTACTTCCTGGCACAGCTTCAGTACTTTGAAAGGTTTTTGTGAAATTAGGTACAATTTTGATCGCCAGATTATCCTGAGCAGGGTCACCAGAGATCGCCCCTCCAGATGTATTCGCAGTTATAGCGCTCGTCGTGTTAGGATAAATGCCTGTGGCGGCTCCCGCAGGAACTTGTAGTGTTACCGTAAAAGTACAGCTGCCTTCCGATGGAAGATTGCCACCGGTGAGGGTAAGGGTATTCGTCCCGCTCAACGTTGAGCCCGTGCCACAAACGTTATTTTGGGGGAGCCCTACCGCAACCAGACCAGATAAGGTGGCATCCAGGTCATCCGTGAAACTGATGTCGGTCAGGTTTTCATCACGGCTTAAGTTAGAAACGGTAAAAGTGAGGTCTACCATTTCCCCGGGGGCGACCGGGTCATTGTTAAAGGATTTCTCAAGGAAAATTTCTCCGGGTTGATTCACATTAAGCGTAGCAGTAGCAAAACCGGAGGAGCCAGTTTGTGTGCCAAGCGCACTCGTTACGTTTTCAAGCGTTTCCACCCCCAGTTCCGGAACAACATCAAAGGAAACGGAGCAGGTTGCGCCTGCATCAAGAAAAATGCTAAAGGCATTTAGGCTGGTGCCATCTTCTGATAATGTAATCGTTGCAGGCTGTGAAAAGGAACCTACGGTAAAGCCTGCACAATCAGTCTCAAAGTTGGAAGGCGATGCAGCAACCATACCGACTGGCAAAGGATCCGTAAATGAAATATTCTGAACGTTACTAGTACTGAGCGTGTTGTCAACGGTTAAGGTCAGCCGGCTGGGTTGTCCTACGGTTACACTGCCTGGGGCAAAATTCTTATAGAATCCAGGCCTTGAAACATTTATTTGGATATCGGCCATGGTGTTGCCACTATTACCCCGTTCTGAGGTGAGATCACCAGAGGTGTTGGTAATAGTAGCAGCGGATGCAGAGGTACTAACGACATTAATGGATACCGTACAACTTGCTCCTGCAGTCAACTCGCCATCGGTATAAGTTAAAGTTGTACCACCGGAAGGCCCGCTCAGTGCACCCCCAGAGCAAGTCGTTTCTAATCCCGGCGCATCAGCGATGACCAGGCCACTTGGCAGCGTATTCGTAAACGATATTCCGGTCAGTGGATTAGGAGAACCCGTATTGTCTATTGTAAAAGTCAAACGGCTGGAACTTAAAGGTCCAATATCGTTGGGTGAAAATGCGGAAGAAAAAGAAGGAAGTATATCAAAGACCTCAATATCGTCACTCACCATTGATCCGTTAACGGTGTAGGTAATTGTATGTACCCCAACGCCCGCTCCAGCAGGATTAAAAGAGTACGTCATGCCATTGCCATCATCAGAAACGCCGGGGCCGCTGTAAACACCACCGGTAGGCGTACCGCCCCCTTGCCCGGTCAGGGTGGGAGTATCAATATTAACATCTGCGGGAGCTGTAAAGGCAAGATTAGGCTCTGTACTTTGCCCGCATACCTGTATCGCTGCTTCAAAGCCATCTTGGCAACTGGTAACAGGGCCGGTAGACAATACAAAAATCAGGCATTCGTCAATCGCCGTACCAGTAATGGTTTCACCGCTAAGGTTGGTGCCGGTTGCAGGGCCAAAGAGTATGGTTGAACCACTACCGGTGGACCCCTGGTAAACCGTGAGCACATCGTCCAAACCGAGGGTTCCTGCGATAATGTTGGTTTGGCCTACCTTGCCGGCATCCGGGCAGATTTCAAAAATGGTGCCTTCTGCCTGATTGTTGCCAAAACAGGCGTAACGGGATAGCTGTCCTGAAGGGCAGCCACAGGCTTCAGTTACCTCCACATCATCCATTGCAGTCTCCTCACAGCCACCTGGCTGCGTGTAGGAAAGGATATGTATACCGACCCCAGCAACACCCGGATTGAAATCGTAGGTGCCGTTGCCGTTATCTGTTACACCGGGGCCACTGTAGGTACCACCTGCCGGGGTGCCGCCGGTAAGATCTTGTTGTAATCCGGCATCTACGCATAAATCTGCCAAAGCGGTTAAACTGACGACCCCGGACTCGAACACTTCCACCTCATCCGTTCCCATTTCACCGCCAAAGGTGTAAGTGATGGTATGTACCCCAACACCTGCTACGGCAGGGTCGAAAGCGTAGGTCATGCCGTTATTGTCATCGGTAACGCCTGGGCCACTGTAGACCCCTCCTTCCGGATTGCCACCTGACAACCCGGTTTGAATGCCGGCAGTGATGCACAAATCTGCTAAAGCCATGACGTTGACCTCCGGAGCGACGTTTTCGCCGCAAACAGCCAGTCCGGTTTCCAATGGTAAGCCATTTCCAGTGGCACAGCTGCCAATGGGGCCTGAGGAGATTACGAAAATCAGGCACTCATCAGCTGCGGGGCCGTTAATGACAGTATTGCTTAGGTCTCCGGTAAGAGGGCCGGAAACCAGTGTGCCGGAAGTACCAGAACCGGAAGTGCCGCTGTATACCTGGAGCACATCACCGTCCATAGTGAAAAAGGAACCAATCGTCCCAGCCGTGATGGTGGCCTTCGGTGACTGCCCGGCAGTGGGGCATACTTCAAAGGCGACGGTATTCGATTCATTGTTGTCGTAGCAATAGAAAAACGAAGATTGCCCGGCCGGGCAGCCACAGGCTGCTAAAACTTCGATGTCGTCCATGGCAGTTTCTTCGCAAATACCCGGAATAGTATAGGAGATGGTATGGACACCAAGCCCGGCAATACCCGGATTGAAGTCATAGGTGCCATCCCCATTATCGGTTACGCCCGGGCCACTGTAGGTTCCGCCGGAGGGCGAACCGCCACTGAGTCCCATTTGTAGGCCTGCATCGATGCAAACATCTGCGGGTGCAATAAAGGAAGCCATTGGGGAAGCGAAAACCTCCACATCATCCATGGCGGAATTGCCGCCTACGGTATAGGTGATTGTTGTAATGCCCACGCCTGCTGTTGCAGGATTGAAATCATAGGTGCCGTCTCCGTTGTCGTTCACGCCATCACCGGAGTAGACACCACCGGTAGGCATACCGCCACTGAGGCCACTTTGTACCCCATCGGTTTCACACAGGTCATTGGGGGCGAAGAAGGTAACCGGTGCAGTACCGCCAACGTCGCTGGCGCAAACCTGTAGTTCGGTATTAACCCCACCGCTTTGGCAGCTTACCCCAAAACTATTGGATGCATTGATGACGAAAATCAGGCAGTCACCGGCATTGGTCGAAGTGAGGGTTTCTCCAGCCACTCCAGTACCAGCTGGGCCGAAAACGATATTTCCAGGGGCGATGGAGCCTTCATATACGGTGAGCGTCGCAACAAACGTTGGTGGGTTATGCAGAAAACCAGCCTGTATAATTTCGGCTTCTACTGTTGCAGTAGGGTCATCGGGGCAGACTTCAAAGGCCGTAGTGTTGACTTCCGGTAGAGTGTAGCAATAGCTGTAAAATTCTTCCCCTGCATCGCACTGGGCGAGGATGAATTCTGGGGATAAAATCGCTACAGCTACTAGCAGGGCAGCGGGTATCCATTGGGTGAGGCGTTTCTTCGGGCTCAGCATGGTGTCTTATTTCGATTATGATTTACGGCCTTTCCGAATACACGGAAAGTGAGCTTAACTTTTGAATTGGGAGTATGATTGCCAGTTTTGGATAAGCCGCAGATGGTTCAACCTGCTGCTTGCCAGAGACATACAACGGGGGTCCCACTTTGTCAAAAGTGTTTTGCCTTGTTGTAAAGGCTGTTATAGTGTTAGATCATAGTGAAAAAACGCTCCCGGACGAGGAGCAGAAGAGTGCTTTGGACTCCTCAAATATAAGCATTAATAAATACAATAGCTGATAGGCAGGGGCGATTTTATTTCTGAGCGGCATGAAAATGCTCCGGAAGGTAAAACAGAGGCTTAGGGGCGATACCCTAAGCCTCTGTGACAGAAAAGCTGATTCGAATTCGAGTTACCTTGTTTTGACAATCTTCACCGGAGCAAAATTACGGTGGGGCATATTAACTTGAAGGTAATAAACTCCTGGTGCCCAGTGAATAGTGGGGCAATCGCTGAAAACCTCACCAGCAGCCATCTGCCATTTAGCTACAAATTGCCCAAATTGATTAAATACGACTACCTCCGCCATTTCGGAAAGGGGGTGGTCTAATTCCAGCGTGAATTGATCCCTCGCAGGATTAGGATAAACCACCGCTTCCCCTGGGAGGTTCGTATTTTGACTCATAAGAGTCAGCCCTGGGCTGCTTTGTGACGCTTGTCCTCTGATCTGTAGCTCGGAGAAAGTTACGTCCACCGGGGTATTGTCATTAGAGAAGACAGCCAGGCCTACTTCAGGGCATTGTCCAAGGTCTATTTCCACTGCACCTATAGCAGAAAAGTTACTACCGGTTGTACTAACGAACTGACGAACGAGGTTGCCTTGCTTCCTGAGCCTTAAGTAGAAAGAAAAGGGTGCAGAAACAAGCGAAATATCCTTGGCAGCGCCGGTACTATACCTGACTTCTTTTCGGACTAAGGCGCTGTTGTTGGAAAACAAAGCAACTTGCTTTGAGTCACTATCGAGGGTTTCCCGTATCATGACCCCACCATAGCCACTGCCGCTGTTCACGGTAATCCTGGCTTGAACCCCGACGACATTTCCGCATAGCGTCTGACTTGCAAAAGCAATATTGTCCCCATTAAAATTGGTATTGCCATTGGCACTGCCACTGATGGTTATATCACCATTGCCAGGCACATCGCTGGAACATGGAGCAAAAGAGTAAGTGCCTGTATTATTGGAACTTCCAAGGTCGGTCGATTGCCACTGATTGGGGAGCTCCGCCTCATCAGATACGAAAATGCTGGCCTGGCAATTTGCGGGGTTTCCGGCCTCGTCCTCCACTGTCACATCAAGCTGAAGTGTGGTATTGGCATCATCGCAATCCAGGGAGTATACTTCAAAATCCGTTACCTCCACTGCCCCGCAGTTGTCGCTGCTAAGATTAGCATCGTAAATGTCGGCAAGGGTCAATTCATACGTGCCTTCAGCATTGAGGTTAACAACGCCGGTTTTGCAATGTGGTTGAGGAGGTTGATTGTCCATTAACTGCAGCGTGATTTCGCAGGTTGCTTTTTTTCCGGCTCCGTCCGTTGCCGTGACAGTAACGATCTGCTCTTCTAAATGGGCGCTGCCAAATGAGGTGCCTGCTTGTATGTCCTGAGAGAGTTCAGGTGTGCCGCAGTCGTCGGTGGCTGCAACAATCCCAGTCAGATCGGGCACCAATCCGTAGCAGAGCCCGGCTTCCATATCTACTTCCTGCTGTCCCGGGCAGAGCGTGAATTCGGGATTCCCAGTATCATCAACTTCAAGGCTGGCCGTAGCTTCAACGGTACACCCATCCGCAGAGGTGTAAGTATAGGTGATGGTATGCATTCCCACGCCTGCACTTTGAGGGTCGAATTCAAAGTTGATCCCATTTCCATTATCAGAAACGCCCTCACCGGAGTAGGTGCCGCCCTGAGGGAGCCCTCCACCGAGGGTTGCAAGCCCGTCATTAGGACAGCGGCTGTCGTAGTCTTCCAGGGTTACCGTTGGCAACTCGAAGACTTCAAAGATTTGGCTGGCATCATCTGTACAGCCATCGTTGGTTGTAATGGTATAGGTGAGCGTATGTTGCCCGGCCCCGGCAGTTTGCGGGTCGAAGTCGAAGGTGCCGTCATTATTATCTGTTATCCCCGGGCCGGCATACACGCCACCGGCTTCGGTTCCCCCGCTCAAACCAGTTTGAATGCCATCATTCAGACAGAAATCCCCTGGGTTTTCAAGGGCAGCTTTTGGGGCATCAAAGACTTCAATGGTTACCATATCGGAGCCTTCACATCCATCATTGCTGGTGACTTCGTAAGTGATGGTATGCTGCCCTACGCCAGCTACTACCGGATCAAAGCTGTAGGTTGTTCCGTTTCCATCGTCTGCTACTCCTGGACCGGAATATACGCCACCCGCCGGTAGTCCGCCTCCAAGGCCGGTTTGAATGCCCTCATTGGTACAAACGTCTTCCGGGTCGGTCAGGGTGACATTTAGGGTGCTGTTGACTTCCACCGTTACTGATTGGCTGTTGGAGCACCCGTTTCCATCTGTGTAGGTGTAGGTCAGCTCGTGCTGGCCTATACCTGCCTGACTGGGATCAAAGGAGAAGGTTTGGCCGTTGCCATCGTCACTCACGCCGGTACCACTGTAGATGCCGCCGGAAGGGGTGCCACCGTTCAAGCCATTTTGTACCCCGGCATCCGCGCAAAAGTCGCCTGGGTCGTTAAATCCGACATCTGGCAATTCGAAAATGGTGATCTGATCTTCAGCACTGTTGGTGCAGCTATTGCCATCGGTGTAGGAATAGGTGATCGTATGCACGCCTACCCCAGCCACTGAAGGGTCAAAGATAAAAGTTGATCCATTACCGCCGTCGCTCACACCGGTGCCGCTGTAGAGGCCTCCGGTAGGCGTTCCACCACTTAAGCCCATTTGCACCCCGCTATCCACACAAAGGTCTGCAGGCGCAGTGAATGAAACAGAGGGCAGTGCAAATACGGTAACCTGATCAGTCGTGGTATTGGTGCACCCGTTGCCGTCGGTATAGGAATAGGTAATGTCGTGCATGCCCACTCCGGCTGCCGAGGGGTCAAAGCTGTAGGTTTCTCCGTTGCCATCATCAGATACCCCCGTGCCACTGTATGTTCCTCCGGTTGGTGTGCCGCTGCCCAGCCCGGTTTGTTGACCCGCATCAATGCACAGGTCATCTAAAGCAGTAAAAGATAAACCGGGGAGCGTGAATACTTCAACCTGATCGGTTGCCGTGTTGGTACATCCACTGTTATCTGTGTAAGTGTAGGTAATGGTATGTATACCTGCACCTGCGGTAGCCGGGTCAAAAGTGTACGTCTGCCCATTGCCATCGTCGGCTACGCCGGGCCCGCTGTAGGTGCCTCCAGCCGGACTGCCGCCGCTTAAACCGGATTGAACGTCCGCGCTAATACAAAGGTCTGCCGGAGCAGTAAAGTTAACATTGGGAAGGGCCAGAACTTCGATGGTTGCAGTAGTGCTGTTGGCACATCCGTTGCCATCGGTATAGGTGTAAGTGAGTGTATGCAGGCCTACCCCTGCTTCCTGCGGGTCAAACGTAAAGCTCGAACCATCGTTGTTGTCCGTTACCCCGGGGCCTGAGTATTCGCCGCCCGTGGGGCTGCCGCCGCTAAGGCTGCTCTGTGCCCCGTCATTCAGGCAAACTGCTGTTGGATCGTCGAAGGTGACAGCCGGAAGGTCAAATACTTCTACATCGTCTTCCAGCACCTGATTGTTGACAGTGTAAGACAGGGTATGCGTACCCACGCCCGCTGCGGTAGGGTTAAAAGAGTAAGTCTGGCCATTGCCATCATCGGAAACGCCCGGCCCACTGTAAACCCCTCCGGAAGGACTGCCGCCGGAAAGCCCGGTTTGTTCCCCCGCATCGATACACAAATCTGATAGTGCGGTAAAGGCATTACTAACTGCGGTTTCGCTGCCGCAAACTACAAGAGGGAGGTTGGTAGTGCCTTCCGGCAAACAACTGCCGCTGGCACCGGAGTTGATCACAAAAATCAGACACTGTCCAGTGGCGGTGCCTACAAATTGCTGGTTCGATACGTCCCCGCTTCCGGAGAATACCTCGGACCCGCTAGTGCCGCTACCTGATCCACCTTCATAAATGGTCAGTTCATCCCCATCGTTGGCAAAAATTCCCTGATTGATTTTGGCTACCGGGTAGAGCCCGGAAGAACCACAAACCTCAAAGGCGACCTGGTTCGTTTCGTTGGCATCATAGCAATAGAAATAATTGGTTTCTTCGTCGAGGCAGCCGCAGGCCGGGTCGATACTGATAGCTGTGCTAATGTCGACCGTGCAGCCGTCGTTGGTCGTTAGCGTGTAGGTAATATTCAGGTTGCCCGTTCCTGCTACGACCGGGTTGAGGTCGAAGGTGCCATCCCCGTTATCGGTAATACCCGTACCAGAGTAAGTCCCGCCGGTAGGGCTTGCGCCGCTTAGCCCGGATTGTACGCCAGCGTCGATACAGAAATCTCCGGGATTCGTGAATTCAAGGGTGGGGACGCTGAAGACTTCGACCTGATCGGTGGCTGAATTTGGGCAGCTGCCTGAGGTCATGTAAGTCACGGTGTATACGCCGGGTGTGGAAGCACTGACGTCAATTTCACCGGTAGATGGGTTGATATTCAAGCCACTCGAAGAAGAAAACGTACCGCCGGAAAGACCGATGACCGTTGGCGTTGGGTCATTATCATTGGCGCAGAAGTGGTCGGGGCTATAGCTGAAGCCTGGATCGTCAGCTGCATTTATGGTAACTTCCACATTAGAGGTACCGTCACAGTTTGTACCGGCCACGGTATAAGTGACCGTATAAGTAGCTGGTGTAGAATTTGAAATATCAATCTCACCGGTGTTGGCATCGAGGCTGAGGCCTGCTGTACTGCTGAAAGTCCCTCCCTGTTCGCCGGTAATGGTTGGTAAAGGGTCTGCATCATTGGCACAATAGGCTGCTGCACTGTAGCTGAAGCTTGCATCAGGCCCAGCGCTGCCCTCCACTACAATCACTGTATTACAGGTGGCTGTATTGCTATTATTGTCCTCAACCGTATAGGTGAGGGTGGTGGTGCCTGCATTGAAAGGCTGTGCCCCGTTTTGGTTGAAATAACCATTGCCTGACCCGGTTGTTGCTCCGGTAAGTTCCCAGGAGACCGCTGGGTCCGTATCACAATTATCAGAAGGTGTCCCAATGGGGTTAAGATTGGTAAGGTCGATTGTGCATTCCCCATTTGGTATGGTTATGTTGCAGGGATCAACAGTAAAGGGGTAGCTTTTTACTTCTATGGCAGGGTTACCTGTCCCCAAAGCAAGAACTGTTGTGCCGTCTACGCTTAGGTTTAATCCCTGAACCGCGCAGCCACAATCTACAAAATTTGTAATGTTAAAATTATAATCTGCATCACAAGGCAATTGAAACTCTGAGCTTGTGTTTCCGGAAGCAGAAGCACCACTACCAATAATATCTCCGCTTGAATTGGTTATCGTATAAGTTATATCACCTGCAGAACCTCCAAATTGAACTAAATTGACCGTAGCTTTCGCAGTGGCCGGGGAAGGGGGGCAGGTTATCACCGGGTCTTCTGCATCTGTGAGGTTACAGTCTACGGGGTCCGAAATAGTGATTTCCCGGAATAAGAAAACGCCACTGGCATTAGTTGAACTAAACGTAAGCCGGATCTTATCAATATTCCCGAAGGAGGTGTTGGAACTGAGATCAGCGGTTTGGTTGTTAAAACCACCTACCGGTATGGTCGTCTCAGCACCTTGTGCCTGTTCGCCATCTTTGTAACCTGTAATCGTCATATTACCATCATAGGTAGAGCTTTGTTTAAGGAATACGAAATTCTCCAGTTTAAATGCAGATCCATCTGAAGAGCCAATTTCAAAGTAACCGACAAATTGGTCGTTCGACAGTTTTATGTCTTGCCCATCACTTGATATGGTAGAAGTACCCAAAAATGAAAAAACCTTGAATTCGTAACACTCTGCAATGCCGGATTGTGTTCCTGCCCCTGTTGCTATAGTCTCTAAATCATTCTCAAAGCTCTCCGTGCCGTTAGCGGGAGTACACTGAGACAATAGTGCATAAGGCATTGAAGTAAAAAAGAATAGCATAAGACAGAAGCGCCATAAGTGCTCTATCGATGCAGTGAGGCGTGTCACGCGGATAGGCGTGAGGGTTTTAACCGTGTACATGTGCATATTTGTTTAGTTATAAATGGGTATAGACTCCCGCCGGGCACAATAAGTGATTTTTGACTTTTTCTTTTTGTACCCTGCTGTGTTAAAAATGCTCTCCATCTGCACGGATGCCTGTGCTTTTTGCCTTACAGGGCTCAAAAATATAGTCGTCAACATTTCACTTCTCGTGACCCAGGGTAGTATAGCTCCTGTTAGTACGCAGTGGCGTTGGAACAGGTTACCTATTTGTTTAGGTTTGTTCCGGGTGTTTGAATTTCGTGTAGACTATTTAATGCCATCAATGTATTGCACTGTAAATTTGAAAAGCTAGATCACTGCAGGTGACAGCAATTGGAAAGGGGGGGAGAGGGGGAATTGAGATTAAGGACTAAAAGTAGATAAAATCTGGCAATAATACGACTGCCGGGCGTCAACTAAGTTGAGTTTTTTTAAACGGACTTGCTCCAACCAAAATAAACGGGGGCAGAAGATATCAGGCACAAAGGGAACAGGTAGACAGCGCCTAATCGCCCTGCCCACCTGTTTTACTTTTCGCTTTCAAAAGCCTACTGTTTCAACAACTTCAGCGTTTCCTGATACCCATCACTTGTGGCAGCCTGGAGGAAGTAAAGACCCGGAGGGAGCCCAATCAGACTGCCATCGATCTCCAAATCACCTGAATACAGATCAAATTGCCGTACCTGCTGCCCCAGCTCATTGAGCAAGGTAGCGGTGCCTATTGCCATCAGCGGCTTGCTGAAAGTGAGGGTAAACTGCCCGGAGGCTGGGTTAGGGGAAATCATTGCATGGCGCACAGAAACTGCGGTCACCTCATTGCCCCAGTCCGGGATGAAAAAATTGCTGCTGCCGAGGCTGCGTGTGTCAACATTGCTGAATGCGGCATCGGCATCCCCATTGGGGTCCGTTGTAAATACCGCCAGCCCCATTTCGACACACTCGTCCATGGGCAGGTACACCTGATGGAACAACTGCCAGTTGCCAGTATCTGTGCTGCGGTAAAGGGCTCGGATGTAGTCGCCCTGCCGGCGCAAGCGGAGCCAGGTAGCAAATGGTGCAAAGGAGGTAGTGGAAGTGCGCGGCCCATTATCCACGGTGCGCAGCTCCCGCCGAAGAAGGCTGGACAAATTGGAATACACGGCTACCATTTTAGCGCCCGGTGCATTGCTCTCCCTGATCATCAGCCCTGCATAGCCATTGTTGACACTTTCAATTTTAGCTTGAATCCCTCCATTGCCGCAAAGGCTTTGCCAAATCAAACCTACTTCATCAGAAGTATTGGGGATCAGGTTATAGCCAACGGTGGAGATGGCAAACTCACCACGCCCGGGGTTGTCCGTGGCGCAAGGGTCATAGCTGAAGGTGCTGCTTTCGCCCGGGCTGCCGATGTCGTTGCTGACCCATGGAGTTGGTAAAGCTTCCCCGACCTTCACCGAAACCTGAGCGACACACTGATCGGTGTTTCCGCCTCCATCTCCTACGGTGACCAGCACATCGAATTGCATCTCCGCATCATCGCAGGTGTAAGTATTGCCTTCGAACTCGACGGATTCAATTGAGCCGTTATCGCTGCTCCCAATTGCATCAAAGACATCGCTTTCCTGCAGCGTGTAGATGCCGTTAGGCCCTAATTCTACAGTGGAGTGGAGGCAGGCCGCAACTGGCGGAACGGCATCTACCAAGACATTACCGGTCGCTCCGACGCCCGATAGAGCCAGGTCTGCATCAGAGTCCCAAACGCCTTTCATCGTGCCTTCGTTCAGCCCCAGGGTGGGGGTTATGGTGATGCCGTCTGTGTCTTCATCACCGGATGCGACCATGTAGGTAAAGCTCAGTGCCTTGGTGCCTGTCCCTGAAGTATAATCCGCCTGTACTGTTGAGCCATCCAGGCTAATGGATAGCTGAGGCGTGCCCGATACGATGACGATCCTGTTGAAATTCACAACAAACTCCAGAACCGTACCCAAACCGTACGTAGAATCGGCAGGAACGCTTACACTAATCACCTTTGGATTACAGGAAGTGCCCCAGTCTGGCTTGTTGGAATCGGTAAGGGCGCTGTTGATGGCAAAGCCGTTAGGTTCGCTGTTGAATTGAGTGACGCACCAGTTGGATAAGTCCTGATTGAAGAGGGGGGTATCTCCGAACATCCCGGTCATATCCGTCATACCGGACACATCCCAAAGTCCAAGGTCCTGGTTAAAGGCAGCCGCATCAAAAAACATCCCCGCTGCATTGGCAATGTTTTTAACATCCCAATCGCCAATGTCCTGATTGAAAGCCGAGGCCCCCTGGAACATGCCAAACATATCGGTTACATTCGATACCTCCCAGTTGCCAATGGGTTGATCAAAGGAGGAAGCCCCCAGGAACATGCCTGCCATAGTGGTAACGTTAGATACATCCCAACTGCTGATGTCCTGGTCAAAACTGGCCTGGTTGATAAACAGCGTCAGCATATTGGTCACCTTGGAGACGCAGACTTTGGTCAGGTCTTCATCGTTGGCAATCATGGTTTCCAGCATAGCGCGGTCTACTACGGTGTAACATTCGCCATCGAGTTCAAATTGGTCGCCCACATTGTAATTGTCGCACTCCAGGCAGCCGTTGGCATTAAATGCTGCACCTGAGTTATTGGGCGGGCAGCTACCTGTACAAGCAGCACCCCACACTGGTTTTTGAGCACTGGTAAGATTAGTGAAATCTGCGAAATTATTCGGTTCAGAGGGGATATGCTCTACGCACCAACCTGACAGGTCCTGGCTAAAGATATAGTTTTCATGGAACATGGCATTCATATTGACTACATTTGACACATTCCAGTCTCCGATATCTTGGTTGAAGTCATTAGCAAAATTGAACATATTGTTCATATCGGTTACTCCGGATACATCCCAGTTACCAATGTCCTGGTTAAAAATGAAAGCACCTTTAAACATCCCCGCCATATTCGTGACATTTGACACATCCCAATTGCTTATGTCCTGGTTGAAGGAATCCGCCCCAAAAAATAAATCTGACATATCATTCACCTTGGAAACGCAGACTTTGGTCAGGTCTTCATCATTGGCAATCATAGTTTCCAGCATAGCGCGGTCTACTACGGTGTAACATTCGCCATCGAGCTCGAACTGTTCACCTACCTCATAGTTGTCGCATTCAATGCAGCCACTGGCATTTTCGATAGCGCCTTTGGTGTTTTCCGGGCAACCATTTCCAGGGGCAGAAATTTCGATCTGATGGATTTCAAAAATGCCGGAGGCGGTACGGTCGGGAAAAGTTAGCCTTATGCCCTCAATGTTTTGAAATCCTGAATTGGAACTTAGGTCAACTGTTTGGGAAGAAGTTCCATTTATCGTGACTGTTTCTTCAGCTCCGTTAACAAGATTTCCATCTTTCAAACCATAAATGATCATGTCTCCATCGTAAGATGCATCTTGTCTTGAAAACACGAAACTTTCCAGATTGAACGCTGAAATATCAGAGGAACCAATATCGAAGTATCCGATGTCTAAGGGGTTTGACAGTTCAATAGTCTCCCCATTACTCGAAATGGTATTAGTGCCAAACCCTCCAGCTATAGTGAATCCATAACATTCTGCGATACCATATAATGCACCCGGTGCGGAGGCTATTTGCCCCAGGTTATTCTCAAAGCTTTCCACACCAGTAGCAGGGGTGCATTGAGCCAGCGTGTAAAAAGGAATTAAAGAAAAGGAAGCCAAAATGAGACCAGCGCGCCATAGTTGATCTATTAACGCATAAGGGCGTATCACGCGCATAGGCGTGAGGGTTTTAAAGGTGTACATCTGCATATTTGTTTAGTTATAAATGGGTATAGTTCCTGTTAGTACGCAGCGGCATTGTAATGGGTTGCATTACAAGGCTACTGTTTATTGTTTTTCAGCAAGTGTCTGAACTTAGTGTTGATTATGAGCGCTAAATAGGGCTCGGTACGCTAACTTTAGATGCGTGTCCGTCATAGTTTTGGTGACTATATAAAGAGGCAGGGGATAATATGCGTCAAAAATATATAAAGCCATCGAAACAAAAAAATGTCAGGTATGGAATAATCCCGGCCGTAGCTTTTAGTCTCTTCTCAAATTACCAGACAAACAGGATTTCATGAATAAAAGGGATTGTTTTTTGCGCGCTGGGGTTCCCGCCTTTAGGGGGAAAGGGGGCGTGCGGAGGCTGAAAAAAATCAATTCCTTTTGAAAAATGTCTAGGAGTATAGTCGCTTCTCTGTCAGATTTGCAGCTATTACGGTTTTTGCAAGTACCTGTCCGGCACCTTTACTATTTTTGTAGCTTTACATCCAAACTTACCATTTTGAAGATGAAGCTGAAATATGTGTTTGTGATGCTTTTAGGCATAGCGCTGATCGCCTGCAACAAGGAGACCGATGACCGGTCTGATGAAGAGAAAATCCTGGACTTTCTGGCAGAGAACAACCTGACGGCTGACCGGCACGAGTCTGGCTTGTACTATCAAATTAAGACGCCGGGTTCGAGTGAACGGCCTGAGGTTACCGATTCTGTCACCGTGCGCTACAAAGGCACCCTGCTGAGCGGGCACGTTTTTGATCAGACACCGGGCAGCAGTACTATTACTTTTCCGCTTAGAAACTTAATTCCCGCCTGGCAGATCGGTATCCCACTAGTGGGGAAGGGAGGGGAGGTCATCCTGTATTGCCCATCCAATCTGGGCTACGGCAACCGGGCTTTCAGGACTATCCCGGCCGGATCGGTACTGATTTTTGAGATTGATCTTGTGGATTTTAAGTAACCGGTATTACTCTTCTTTCGGCTACTTATCAAAACACGAAAAGTACAGTATGCCTTAGGCAAAAAAAAAGGTGGACAAAGCCTGATGCTCTGCCCACCTTTTATATTTTACGTTCGATATCAGCCTATTGTTTCAGCAACTTCAGCGTTTCCTGATACCCATCACTTGTGGCAGCTCGGAGGAAGTAAAGCCCCGGAGGGAGCCCGCTCAGATGGGCGTCGATTTCCAGATCACCAGAATACAGATCAAATTGGCGTACCCGCTGCCCCAGCTCATTGAGCAGGGTCGCTGTTCCCGGCGCCGTCAACGGCTTGCTGAACGAGAGCGTAAACTGCTCAAGGGCAGGGTTGGGGAACACAACTGCAGAGCGCTTGGTCTCTGCAGGTATTTTATAGTCCCCGGATGGTACTGATAGATTATTGCCGCCCTGGCTCTGGTAATTCACATTTCCGAAGACTGCGAAAGCCTCGCCACTTGGGTCTGTGGTAAATACAGCCAGACCCATTTCGACACACTCGTCCATAGGCACATACGCCTGATGGAATAGTGTCCAGCTGCCGCTGCTGCTGTTGCGATAAAACGCCCGGATGTAATTCCCCTGCCGGATCAGCCTCAGCCATTTCGGGAAGGCAGCAAAAAGGGTACTGTTACTTCTGGCCCCATTGGTTATGATCCGCGTCTCGCGCCTCAGCAGGTTTGTCAGGTTGGAATAGACTGCCACCATCTTCGCTCCCGGAGCACTGCTCTCCCGGATCATCAGCCCGGCATAGCCACCGCTTACGCTTTTGATGTGCGCCTGTATGCCACCGTTGCCGCACAGGGGCACTGCGGTAAAAGCCAGGTTGTCTGAAGTTTGCGGGATGAGGTTGTAGCCCCCGGTGCTGATCGTGAAATCACCCTGGTCCGGGTTGTTTGCAGTGCAGGGATCGTAGGCATAATCGCTGCCTTCGCCGGGGTCGCCGATATCATTGGCTGTCCAGCTGCCGGGGAGGGCGGTGCCGGCTTCTACGCTTACTATGGCAGTGCAGTCATCAGTATTGCCACTCGGGTCTTCGACTGTCACGGTGACGCTGAACGACTTGCCAGCCTCATCGCAGGTGTAGGTAGCGGCTGGGAAGGAGACGGATTCAACTGCACCCGGTACGGGCCCGTATGGGCAGTTGTCGCTACTATTGGTCGGGTCGTAGACATCGCTTTCCTGCAAAATATAGGTGCCATCAGACTGCAGCTCGACGGTGGTGTTGAGGCAGACAGCACTGGGGGAGATATTGTCTTCCACAGTGACTTCTACAGTACAGCCATCGCTGTCGCCATTAACGTCCGTGATAGTGTAGGTGACCGTATTGGGCCCTGCATCGGTGCACCCGAAGCTGTTATTGCTCAGCATCTCAGACTGCAGCCCGCACTCGGCGGTACTGTTACTGCCGATATCGGTAGGGGTGATGTTGGCATTGCCACTGGCATCAAGTTGCACGGTGATGTTTTCGCACAC
The DNA here is from genome assembly GCF_022763345.1 of Phaeodactylibacter sp. GTDB lineage: Bacteria > Bacteroidota > Bacteroidia > Chitinophagales > Saprospiraceae > Phaeodactylibacter. The sequence continues at coordinate 887 of NZ_JALEGS010000047.1, read as the reverse complement.
AGCCATAGGCGGTGGACAGCAGTAGCTATTGGGGTCATCGACAAAGACGGTAGAAGTACATTGGCCTGATAAGCCGCTGGATTGCGAAGTCACGGTGAGGGTGACGGTATAAGTCTCGCCCAAGTTGTCGCAGTCAAATGCCGTCATGGAGGCAGAGAAATCGAGCCCGCCGCCCGGTACGGGCCCGTCGGGGCAAACAGCCGCGGAGCCGCCGTCAAAGAAAGCAGCGGCAACTGTCGTGACGCCGTCGCTCGTCAAGTTCACTGTCGGGTTGTTGCATACAGCGGTTGGCGGGTTATTGTCTATGACGTTGACGGTAGTGGTACAGGTGTTGCTGTGGCCGGCCGCGTCTTGGGCAGTCAGCGTCACGGTGTTGAGGCCAAGGCTTCCACAACCGAATAGGTTGGGTGTAACACTTAATTGTGTAATCGCGCAATTGTCGGTTGACACGCTATCCACTTGCTCAGGGAGTAGTGTCTGGCCTAGTTCAATATCTACAGTTGATTTCTTGCAAACCATATTTGGTGCTTCGTCATCGTTGACGGTGACGTTCACCGTGCAGGAAGCCGTATTGCCGGCCCCGTCGGCAGTAGTGGCAGTGACGTTGGTAGTACCTACCTCAAAGGCCGACCCTGAAGCTGGCGTGTACTCGAAGGTAGCCCCCGGGCAATTGTCCAAGACAGTTGGGGCGGGGATATTGACCACCGCGCTGCACAGCCCGGGGTCATTATCTACGGTAATATCGGCTGGGCAGGTGATAGCCGGGTCTTCGGTGTCGTTGACAGTGACATTCAGCGTGCAGGTAGCCGTATTGCCAGCCCCATCGGTAGCGGTGGCGGTGACGGTAGTGGTGCCGGTGTCAAAGGCCGATCCTGAAGCTGGTGCGT